>DASZMT010000031.1:0-62742 GCA_035551495.1 Rhizomicrobium sp.
TCACCGTTTCAAGCGTTTTCGCGAACGGCATCGCCGATCCGGCGATGCCGCCCGCCCCTGTGGCGCGGTCGACACAAATCGCCATGCCGGCGTTGAGCCTCGCGCCGCCGCCGATGACGATGGATCAGATCGACGCGGCGATCGATGGCATCAACGCCAACACGATCCTGGCGTCTGCCGGCTTCACGCCGCCGCCCGATGATTACGGGGCAGCGGAAGCGCTACGGCAAGGTCAAGATCCCGCCGACGTCCAGACTCACGTCGAGGAGGGCGATCGCTTCCTCACCGACACCGCGCACACGACCGATCCCAATTCCGGCGTATGGTTCACGAACGACGGCAACGGCAGCGAGATCATGATCGTCGACGGCAAGCGTGAGGCGCCGGATACGCCGGTGACGGATGTCGTGGATTGGGTTTGGCACAAAGAGCAGCAGCTCGGCGGCCTTATCCAACAGGGGAGCGGCTGGGCCTGGAACAAGGCGCACGAGCTTGGCCGCGCGACCGGAACGGACGGCCTTGTCACCCGCCTGCAGCACGGCGCCGATGCCACGTCCGACGCGATCCAGGATGTCGGACGGTTCCAATATCGTTTGGATCGCGATATCGCCAGCATCCCGGATGGCCTGCTCAATCTGACGGAGATCGCCGTCCAGAGTCCCACTGCGGCCGCGCAGATGGTGCTGACGCCGTTCGCCAAGTTCTTCGACAACTACATGCTCAACGCCACGGTCGGCAGCGACGCCAAGGCGCTTGGCGGCTGGTATGACGACCAGGTTACGCAATTCAAGACGGCGGTGAGCACAGGCGCGCTGCCGGAATACTTCGCGGACAAGACCTTCAGCATCGGGACGACGGTCGCGGCGTTTATCCCCGGTGCCGAGGAATTCAGCGCGGCTTCGGCTGTCGGCGACCTGCGTTTTGCGACGGAAGCGACAGACTTCACGGTCAACGCTGCGGATCGACTGGATCCCGTACTTTCCTCCAGCCGGGCATCCGGTTCGGGCCTTTCGGTTGAAAACTTGTCTCGCGATACGATTATCGATGGTCTGTCGGGTGTCACCAACCAAAGCGGAAGAATTGCCGAGGCGATTGCAAACCGGGACATTGGCCTTAATGTTCTAGGGGATGGCCTTTTTGAGAAGGCCTACACAAGACTTGGTGGCACTGGTGACGCGCCAACCGCTTTTGCATATGGCGAACAAACTTATGTTCGGGCATCATCGACGAGTATTTTGAGTGACGTCGTTCACGAAGGTACGCATGCGCTAGATTACTTGGATAAATTCGAAGCTGGCGACGTTTATGAGTCGGAGATGCGCGCTTACTCGGCGGAGTATGATTTTCAGAAAACGCTCGGCGTGCCGACAGATTTTTCGTCAAGGGCCGCAATCAATAAGTTCATTCGCGAGAATTACTGATGGACGGCTTGATGCTTAGCGAAGTCGAGGCCCTGGTCGCGTTCGTCAACACTGGCGAGGCAGGTGCTCCGTCTATGGTGAAGCTGGTTGGCGAGCTCGGCCCCAGGCGCGCGCGCGTTGCCTGCATAAAGCTTCTCAGTTGGCTTAAGTCGCAAAAGCGGATTGGGAAGCTGTTTCCGCTGAGGGTCGATGCGCAGTACCCTTGGGCGCAAGACGTGCGTCATATCGTCGAGAAAGGCACGTCGCTGAAAGACTTGTTCATCAGCGCCGACGGTGTGGTTCGCTTCCGCGAAAATTTGGAACAGCGCAAGATCGACGACATGCTAGCTTTCGTGGACGGGGCATTCCAGCCCCCTTTGATGGCCTGACCAAGACCACCGCGCTGAAGCCAGACCTCGTACTCTCCTGCAGCGCCGCGGCGTTGGGCCGTGCCGGGGAACGGATGCATCTGTTAAAACAGCGCGATATTGCCGGCATCTCGCGGTCGTCAGCATGCTGATTCTGGATTCCCGGCACGCCTGGCTTTACGCTGCTCGGCGCCGGGCGGCATGGAGAAGATCATGCGTAACACCATCGCCATACTCACTGCCACCTTCGCCGTCACGCTGCTGGCCGCAGGCCCTGCGTCGGCCGATCATCGCGACGAGCACTATGCGCGCTGCAACAACAAGGACAACAAATTCACGCTGCAACAGCAGGTCGCGGGCTGCACGATGATCATCGATTACGAAGTGCGCGACGTCTGGACCCAGCTGGCCGCGATCAACAACCGCGGCGGCGCCTATCAGGCCCTGCACGATTATCCCCACGCGCTCGAAGACTACAACAAGGTGCTAAATAGCTTCCCCGATCAGGTCCCGACCCTCGTCAATCGCGGCGAGGTCTACCTGATGCTGCGGAAATATCCGGAGGCGATGGCCGATTTCAACCGGGCGCTCGGCGACAAGCCCGGCTATTCCTGGGCGTTGCGCGGTCGCGCCATCTACGACATGGCCCAGCATCGCTACGCCGACGCGCGGCAGGACATCGAAGCCGCCATCGTTTCCAAGCCGTCGGCGGGCGAGAGCTATGCGGTCCGCTGCCGGTTGCGCGTGCAGATGGGCGAGAGCGTCGATGCGGCGATGCCGGACTGCGACAAGGCCATCGCGCTGGAGCCGTCCGACGCCGCCACCTTCGCCAGCCGCGCCGTGGTGCGCCTGCGCGCGAAGGATTTCGCCGGCGCGATCGCCGACAGCACCACCGCGATCAGCCTGGATACGAACGACTGGGACGCCTATTACCTGCGCGGTCTCGCCAAGCAGCACGGCGGCGACGCCGCCGGCGCAGCGGCCGATATCGCCGCGGCGCAGGCGCGCGATCCCGCGATCACCGGCGAATTCGCGGACGACGACGGCAGGCTTTAGCCGCAACCATCCGCCCAAATCCCCGGTTGTCGCAGGGGCATATTCGCTTCCGCGCGCCGGGCGTAGCCTTCCCGAAAAATACGGCCAAAAAATACGGGAGGACGCTCATGACTTTGGATCGTCGCACCATGCTCGGCGCGGGCAGCGCGCTCATTGCCGGCACCACGCTCGCCGCCGCCGCCGACAGCAAGCCGCCGCCGAAACACGCCGATGCGCCCGTCGCGACCAAATCCGCGCCAACCCTCGGTGGCGGCGCCACGGGCGATATCTTCGCGGTGGTCGAGACGACGTCCGGCAAGGTGCAGGGCATCACCAATGCCGGCATCAAGGAATTCAAGGGCATTCCCTATGGCGCGCCGACCGGCGGCAAGAACCGCTACATGCCGCCCAAGAAACCGGCACCCTGGACCGGGTTGCGCAACTGCATCGGCCTCGGCCCCGCCTGTCCGCAGACGCCCGCCGATCTGCGCACCGACTACGGCATGATGATCCAGTGGGACTGCCATGTCGGCCCCGGCGGCATGGACGAGGACGTGCTGCACCTCAACGTCTGGACGCCCGGCGTGAACGACAACGCCAAACGGCCGGTGCTCGTCTCCTTCCACGGCGGCGGCTACACGACAGGCTCGGGCAATTTTCCGGGTTATGATGGCGCGCAGCTGGCGCGCTTCGGCAATGTCGTGGTCGTGACGGTCACGCACCGGCTCGCGGCATACGGCTATCTCAACCTCGTCGACGCAGGCGCGCCCGCGGCGTTCGCCGATGCCGGCGTGTGCGGCATCCAGGATCTCGTCGCCTCGCTCGAATGGGTGCGCGACAACATCGCGAATTTCGGTGGCGATCCCAGCCGCGTGATGATCTTCGGCCAGTCCGGCGGCGGCGCGAAGACGAGCGTGATGCTGGGCAACCCGGCCGCGAAGGGCTTGTTCCACCGCGCCGCGGTGCAGTCCGGCTCGGCGCTGCGCCTGGCGACGCGCGAGGACTCGGCCAAGCTCGCGTCCGCGCTGCTCGCCAAGCTCAACATCTCGAAAGGCAACGCCGCCACGATCCAGGACGTGCCGTGGCAGGATATCCTCGTGGCACAGACGGCGGTGTCGATGGAAAGCGGCGGCCAGTTCGGCCCGGTGCTCGACGGCACTTATTTCCCGCACCATCCCTTCGATCCCGCCGCGCCGGCCGAAAGCGCCGATGTGCCGGTGATCATCTCGACGATGGTGGAGGACGCCGCGCTGCGCCTCACGAATTTCGATCTCGACGCGGCGGGCCTGCACGACCTCGTCGCCAAGCGCTATGGCGACAAGGCAGACGCCATCATCGCGATGTACCGCAAGGCGTGGCCGAACAAGACGCCGTATCTGATCCAGGCGCAGATCTTCACCGATTCCGGTTTCCGCCGCTCCGCCTATGCGCAGGGCGAACGCAAGGCGGCGCTCGGAAAGGCGCCGGCCTATATGTATCTGTGGGAATGGCCGAGCCCCGGCTTCGGCGGCAAGTTCGGCGCGGTGCACGGCATCGACGTCTCGGCCTCGTTCCACAACGTCCGCGACCCGATCGTCGGCGTCGGCAGCGCCGAGGGCGCACTGATGTGCAAGCGCTTGGCGAGCACGTGGTGCAGCTTCGCCGCGACGGGCGATCCGAACAACGCCGAGATCCCGCACTGGCCGTCTTATGATGCGGCAACGCGCGCGACGATGATCTTCGACAGCAATATGCGCGTCGAGAACGACCCACGCGGCGAGATGCGCAACTTCTGGAACGCGATGCCGCCGGCGGGCGGACCGGCGGGGTGAGCCCAACTGTCGCTCGCGTTTGGCCGGGGATGACAAGGTAACAAAAAAGCCCGCGCAGCTTTCGCTGCGCGGGCCATTTGCAATCCGAACGCGCCTACCGCTTCACGATCGGCACGTAATCGCGCTGGCTCTTGCCCGTGTAAATCTGGCGCGGACGGCCGATCTTCTGGTGCGGGTCTTCCAGCATCTCGTTCCACTGCGCGATCCAGCCCACCGTGCGGGCGAGGGCGAACAGCACCGTGAACATGCTCGCCGGGAAACCCAGCGCGCGCAGCGTGATGCCCGAATAGAAGTCGATGTTGGGATAGAGCTTACGCTTGACGAAATACTCGTCCTCCAGCGCGATCTTCTCCAGCGCCATCGCGACTTTCAGCGTCGGGTCGTCGCCATGGCCGACCTCGTCCAGCACCTTGTGGCACTGGATCTGCATCGCCTTGGCGCGCGGGTCGTAGTTCTTGTAGACGCGGTGGCCGAAGCCCGACAGGCGGAAATTGTCGTTCGGGTCCTTGGCCTTCGCGATGAACTCCGGAATGCGATCGACCGAACCGATCTCCTCCAGCATCTTCAGCGCCGCCTCGTTGGCGCCGCCATGCGCCGGGCCCCACAGGCAGGCGATGCCGGCCGCGATGCAGGCGAACGGATTGGCGCCCGACGAGCCGGCGAGCCGCACGGTGGAGGTCGAGGCGTTCTGCTCGTGATCGGCGTGCAGGATGAAGATGGTGTCCAGCGCCTTGGCCAGCACCGGGTTCACCTTGTACTCCTCGGCCGGCACGCTGAACGTCATGCGCAGGAAATTCTCGGTGTAGCCGAGGTCGTTGCGCGGATACACGAAGGGCTGGCCCATGGAGTACTTGTAGGCCATCGCCGCCAGCGTCGGCATCTTGGCGATCAGCCGGTGGCTGGCGATCTCGCGCTGGCGCGGATCGTTGATGTCGGTGCTGTCGTGATAGAACGCCGAAAGCGCGCCGACCACGCCGCACATGATCGCCATCGGGTGCGCGTCGCGGCGGAAGCCGCGGAAGAACTGCGCCAGCTGCTCATGCACCATGGTGTGCATGGTGATCGAACGGTCGAACTTCGCGAACTGGTCCTTGCCCGGCAGCTCGCCATGCATCAGCAGGTAGCAGCATTCCAGGAAGGTCGAATGCTCCGCCAGCTGGTCGATCGAGTAGCCGCGGTAGAGAAGGATGCCCTTGTCGCCGTCGATGAAGGTGATGTCGCTCTCGCAACTCGCCGTCGAGGTGAAGCCGGGGTCGTATGTGAAGACGTCCGCGTCGCCGTACAGCTTGCGGATGTCGAGGACCTCGGGCCCCTCCGTGCCGCCGAACGCCGGCAGCTCATAGGACTTGTCCTTGTAGGTGAGCGTGGCCGAGCCGACGGGCTTGATCTTGCTCTCTCTCATCGCGGGCTCCTTGGGGAGATAGGGGTATATCGCACTGCAGCAACCATAGACCGGACCGGTTAACGCGTCACCTGCCAAGGCGCGTGTTGTCAGGAAGAATAAGCCCTTAGCCGGGTTAGGGTCTCCGCCCGGCCGAGCTGCGCCATGGTCTCGAACAGCGGCGGAGACGAGGTCTTGCCGGTCACCGCGGCGCGCAGCGGCTGCGCCACTTGGCCCAGTTTGAGGCCGGTCGTCTCGGCGTGGCCGCGGGCCGCGCCTTCCAGCGCGGCGGGCGACCAGTCTGTCGCCTCCAGCGCCGGCAGCACGGCGGCGATCATCGCGCGTGCGTCCGGCGTCAACAATTTCTCCGCCGCCGCGTCGAGCGGCTGCGGACCGTCCGTGTACAGAAACTCCGCCGCGCCGGCGAGCTCGACGATGGTCTTGGCGCGCTCCTTCAGCCCCGGCATCGCGACGGTCAGCCGCTCGCGCGCCGCCTCGCTCAGCACGCGCGGCGGCGCCTGGCGCTCGAGCAGGGCGACGACCTCGGCGGTCAGCACACGGTCTTTGGTCTCGCGGATGTAATGGCCGTTGAGGTTGTCGAGCTTCTTGAAATCCATCCGCGCCGCGGACTTGCCGATGCTCTCCAGGTTAAACCATTCGATGGCCTGCGCCGTCGGGATGATCTCGTCGTCGCCATGGCTCCAGCCCAGGCGCAGCAGATAGTTGCGCATCGTCTCGGGCAGATAGCCCATGTCGCGATAGGCCTCGACGGCCAGCGCCCCGTGGCGCTTCGACAGCTTGGCGCCGTCCGGCCCGTGGATCAGCGGCACATGGGCATAGACCGGCACCGGCCAGCCCATCGCCTCGATGATCTGCAGCTGGCGCGCCGCGTTGTTCAGGTGGTCGGCGCCGCGGATCACGTGCGTCACGCCCATGTCGGCGTCGTCCACCACCACTGCCAGCATGTAAGTCGGCGTGCCGTCGGAGCGCAGCAGGATCATGTCGTCGAGCTGGTCGTTCTGGAACACGACGTCGCCCAGCACCTTGTCGTGCACCACGGTCTCGCCGCTGTCGCGGCCCTTGATGCGCACGACATAGGGCTTGTCGCCGCCCTCGGCCGGACCGCGGTCGCGCCAGCGGCCGTCATAGCGCATCGGCTTGCCGGCGGCCTTCTGCGCATCGCGCATCGCCGTCAGCTCGTCGGCCGTCGCGAAGCACTTGTAGGCCTTGCCCTCGGTCAGCAGCTGCTGCGCCACCGCGCGGTGCCGGTCGGCGCGCGCGAACTGGTAGACGGTCTGCCCGTCCCAATCGAGGCCCATCCAGGCCATGCCGTTCAGGATCGCCTCGACGGCTTCCGGCGTGGAGCGCTCGCGGTCGGTGTCCTCGATGCGCAGAAGGAACGTGCCGCCGGTATGACGGGCATAGAGCCAGTTGAACAGCGCGGTGCGGGCGCCGCCGATATGCAGATATCCGGTGGGCGAGGGGGCGAAGCGCAGGACGGGTTTCTTGCTGTCGGTCATGGGCGGTGCTTTGCTGGGGGAGGGGCCGGCGTTTGCGGCTTTTGTGGAGCTTCTAGCAAACGGAATCCCGTGGGGGTAGTGGCCTTGCTGGCGCCGATCCGGCGCCTCCAGCCCTTGTCTTTTGGGTGGGCGGCGGCGCTTGGGCGTGCCGCGCTGGCGGAGCGCGACCGCTGGCCGCTGTGGCTGCCCGTGGGGCTGGGAACCGGTATCGCGCTCTACTTCGCGCTGCCGTTCGAGCCGCCGCTCGCCTGGGCCGGCCTCGCCGTTCTGGCGGTGGTGGCCGCAATCTTCGGCATCGGCGGCACGCAGCACGCCGCCCTGCGCGTCGCGCTCGCGGCCGTCGCCGCCATTGCTTTTGGTTTTGCGCTGGCCAAGGCGCGCACCGAGATCGTCGCCGCGCCGGTCCTCAGCCACAAAGTCGGGCCGATCGGCCTCGACGGCCGGATCGAGTCCGCCGAGCTGCACGGCAAGGGCATCCGTTTCGTGCTGGGCGCGATCCGGTCGAAGAAACTGACGCCGGAGACGACACCGGCGCGCGTCCGCATCTCGGTGAAGGCCGATACGCCCCTGCCGCCGCCGGGCAGCTGGGTGCACGTCACCGCGGTGCTGATGCCGCCGCCGGCGCCCGCCGCGCCCGGCGCCTACGATTTCGGACGCGCCGCGTGGTATCTGCGCCTCGGCGGCGTCGGTTATGCCTACGGCCGCCCCAGGCCGCTCGCGCCGGCCGCCGCGCCGGCGCCGTTCGACCGTTGGCATCTCTTCGTCGAGACCCTCCGCACACGGATGACCGCGCGCATCCATCAGGTCCTTCCGGGCTCGACCGGCGGCATTGCCTCGGCGCTGATCACCGGCGACCGCGCCGCCATCTCCGATGCCGACGAGCAGGCGCTGCGCGATGCCGGCCTGGCGCACGTCCTTGCCATCGCCGGCCTGCACATGGCGCTGGTGGGCATGGGCCTGTTCTGGGTGGTGCGCGCGTTGCTCGCGGCCGTTCCGCATCTCGCGCTCCACTATCCGATCAAGAAGTGGGCGGCAGTAGCGGCGCTGGTCGCGGCGGCGTTCTACCTGATGATCTCCGGCGCCACCTCGGCCTCGACGCGCGCTTTCGTAATGCTGGCGGCCAGCCTGATCGCGATCCTGTTCGACCGCCCGGCGCTTTCCATGCGCGCGCTGGCGCTGGCCGCCACGGTGATCCTCCTCCTCGGCCCCGAGAGCCTGATAGAGCCGGGCTTTCAGATGTCCTTCGCCGCCGTGGTCGGCCTGATCGCCGTCGCCGAGTGGGAACAGTCGCGTCCACGTCCCGAGGATTTCGCGCCGCGCCGCTTCGCCACCGTCCGCCGTTATCTGCGCGGCATCGCGACGACCAGCCTCGTCGGCTCGATAGCGACCGTGCCTTACGCGATCTATCACTTCGACCGCGCGACGCATTACGCGGTGCTCGGCAATCTCCTGGCGATGCCGGTGATGGGTTTCATCGCGATGCCGGCGGCGGCGCTCTCCGTGGCGCTGATGCCGTTCGGGCTCGACGAATGGCCGCTCAGGGTCCTCGGCTGGGGCATCGAATTCATGCTCGCCATCGGGCGCTGGGTCTCGGGCCTGCCGGGCGCCGTGTCGGTGATGCCCGCCTGGCCGGTAAGCGCGCTGATCCTGGTCTCGCTGGGCGGGCTCTGGATCGGCCTGTGGCGCAGATCGTGGCGCTGGCTCGGCATAGCGCCGATGCTGATCGGCATCGCCGTCGCCTACGCCGCGCCGCAGCCCGACCTCTTGATCGCCCGCGACGGCCTCACCGCCGCGATCCGCGCGCCGGATGGGACGCTCAAGCTGTTTCGCGCCGCCAAGGACACATACTCCGCCGACGAATGGCTCAAGCGCGACGGCGACGTCCGTCAGGCCGGCGACGCCGTCGCCACACCCGCCGACGGCGTGCGCTGCGATGCGCTGGGCTGCATCGCGCACACTGCCTCAGGCCTGACGATCGCCGACATCGCCCGCGTCGACGCGTTGACGGAAGACTGCGCCAGCGCCGCCATCGTGGTCAGCGCTGTGCCGACGCGCCATCGCTGCACCGGCCCACGCCTGACGATCGACAGCTTCGACGTCGCGCATGCCGGCGGCTATGCGGTGTGGCTGATGCCGCAGCTCAAGACCGAAACGGTGGAAGAGGCGCGGGGACAGCGACCGTGGTCGATGCCCCCGCCGCGCCCTCAATACCGGCGGATCAATCCGACCAGCTTGCCCTGGATACGCACCCGGTCGGCGCCGTAGAGCCGCGTCTCGTAAGCCGGGTTCGCCGCCTCCAGCGCGATGGAGTCGCCGCGCCGGCGAAGTCTCTTCAAAGTGGCTTCCTGGTTGTCGACCAGTGCCACGACGATCTCGCCCGTGTTCGCCACGTCGGATTCCTGGATGATCACCGTGTCGCCGTCGAGGATGCCGGCGTTGATCATCGAGTCGCCCGTGACCTCGAGCGCATAGTGGTCGCCGCCGCGCGCGATCATGCCGCCAGGCACCGGCACGTCGGCCATCTTGTTCTGCAAAGCCTCGATCGGCGTGCCGGCCGCGATCCGGCCTACCAGAGGCACGCTCACCGAGCCTTCGCCATCGCCCATGGCGCGGCGGGGTCCGCCCGCCATGCGCGCATCGGTCGGGATGCGGTTCTCGCCGCTGCGGCCGCCATGGCGCGGACCGGCCGCGCGCATCGACTGACTTCGCGTGGTGGCCGGACGCAGCGTTTCCGACACGTTCTCCGGCAGCTTCATCACCTCCAGCGCCCGCGCCCGCTTCTCCATGCGGCGCAGGAACCCGCGCTCCTCCAGGGCCGTGATCAGCCGGTGGATGCCCGACTTGGACTTCAGGTCCAGCGCGTCCTTCATCTCGTCGAAAGACGGCGGCACGCCGGATTCCCGGATGCGCTCATGGATGAACATGAGAAGCTCGTATTGCTTGCGCGTCAGCATGGTTTTCCATGTCCTTTTCAAGGGGTACTTGATTGGTTCGACCGAAGCACTGGCGAACAAATCCGAAACATGGAGAATCGTTCTACTTTAGTTCTTTGAGAGCGTCAACGCACAACATCTATGAATTTCCACGGTTCCCCGGAACGGGACTCTCTGGCCGCCCGTTAACATCGCCGGTGAGGAGCACCTAGAAACTTTAGACATGGAGTTCAAACCATGACCATTCGCAAACTCATGACCACGGGTGCCGTGGCGGCAATGCTGGGTATCGGGGCGCTCGCCGCGACCGCGACCACTGCCGACGCACGGACTGTCTGCAACCGCTATGGCGATTGCTGGCAGGACAACGGCAGCTACCACTATCCGGGCCGCATCGGCGTTCGCTTCTACGGCGACGACTGGCGCATGCATCACAACCATGGCTACCACTGGCGCGACCATCACGACGGCCGCGGCTATTGGCGCAACGGCCTCTGGGTGACGTTCTAAGCGGCGTCACTTCAATGTGAAGCGTGAAGAGAGAGCGGGCTTCGGCCCGCTCTTTTTTTGCGCGCCGTTTCCCACGCGAACCAATCGTGCGCCCATTCGTTTTATAGGCCGGAGGAGCATTGCTCCGATTGGAGGTATGCGATGACGAGTCTCAAGAAAATCCTCACCAGCGCCGCGATGGCGGCGGCGGTCATCGGCAGTACGGCCGCGCTGACCGCGTCGCCGGCCGATGCGCGGGTCGTATGTAACCGCTGGCACTGCTGGCACACGCACTACTACGATCCCTACTACTACGACTCCGGCTATTACGGCCCCGGCTATTACGGCCCCGGCTATTATGGCCCGGGCGTGACGTTCGGCTTCGGGTTCGGCGGTGGGCACGGCCATTTCCATGGCGGTGGCGGCCACTTCCACGGCGGTGGCGGCCACGGTGGAGGCCATCACCACTAAGTGCGAAAGAGAGAGCGGGCTTCGGCCCGCTCTTTTTTTGTCAGTCGAGCAGCAGAACCTCAACCATGTCGCCCACGTTCGCCGCGGCCGCGTGTGGTGCCCGGACGATCAGCCCATCGGCCCGCGCGAACACACCCAGCATCGACGAATCCTGCATCGCGAACGCTTCGGCGACGCGCTCGCCATCGTGCAGCGTGATCCGTGCCCGCAGATAATCCTGCCGCCCGTCGTTCTCTTTCAGATCGCCGGACAACTTTGCGGTCACCACCACGGCGGCGTGCCGCGTGTCCAGCATCGCCGCCAACGCAGGTTTCAGGAACAACGTCGCGCACACCAGCGTCGACACCGGATTGCCCGGCAGGCCGAGCAGGGGCACGCCGCCCAGCCGCCCGAAGATCAGCGGCTTGCCCGGCCGCATCGCGATCTTCCAGAAATCGAGCGCAAAGCCGCGCGGCCCCAGCGCGCGCTGAACCAGGTCGTGATCCCCGACCGAGGCGCCGCCCAGCGTCACGACGAGATCCGCGCCCGCCGCCTTGTCCGCGATGCTCGCAACCGCGTCCGCCGTATCGGGCAGGATGCCCAGATCGACCGCGTCACCGCCCCATGCCGCGATCATCGCCGCCAGCGCATAGCCCGACGACGCCACGATCCCGCCCGGCTTGCGCGGCTCACCGGGACGCGAAAGCTCGTCGCCCGTCGCAACGAACACCACGCGCGGCTTCTTGCGCACCACGACCTCGGCGACGTCGCCCGCCGCGACCAGCGACAGCGCCCGCGCCGTCGGCCGCGTGCCCGCCATGGCCAGCACGTCGCCCGCCTTGAAGTCGAGGCCCGCCGGACGGATGTAGCGTCCACGCGCAGCCGCTTCATTGATGACGACCCGGTCGCCCTCGGCGCGCGTGTCTTCCTGGATCACGATGGCGTCCGCGCCCCCGGGCACCGCGCCGCCGGTGAAGATGCGCACCGCCTCGCCCGCGCCGAGGCTGCCCGCGAAAGGATGCCCGGCCGGCGCGCTGCCGATCACATGCAACGTGGCGCCTGCCGCCGCGTCGCTCGCCCGCACCGCATAGCCGTCCATCGACGACACATCGTCCGGCGGCTGGTTCGCCTTGGCGCGCACGTCCTGCGCCAGCACACGCCCCGCGGCGTCGCCGACCCTGACCGTCTCGACGCTCACCGGCGCGAAAGCCGCGACGATCCGCGCGACGGCGTCGTCGACGGAAATCATTTGAACATGTCCTCGGGCCGCGTTCGCGCCGCGCGCGCCAGCTTCTGCACGACGTCTTGCGGGATCGCGCGCGTCTTGCCGGTCAGGAAAGAATAGATCTCCGATGCCGGCACGCCGGCATCCTTGGCCCATTGCGTCGCGCGCAGCCGGTTGGAGGTCATGAAGGCGCGGAACGCCTCGCGCTGCGGCCCGGCATCGCGCGCCGGCGCGCGCGGCGCGGCCACTTCGCCCATCAGCGTCGACGGCGTCACCTTCGTCCGCGCCCCTGTCGAGCGATAAGCCGGCCTGGCCGGCGCTTTGTCTTCCGCGACGGAATAATCGCCGCTCTTGCCGCCCGATTTCGCGACCAGGCGCACGCCCTCGATCACCGCCGCGCGGTCGACCGCCTTGATCATGTCGTAGATCGTCAGCGCCGCGACGCTCGCCGCCGTCAGCGCCTCCATCTCGACGCCCGTCGGTCCGGTGGTCTTCACCCGCGCCGCAATGCGGACGGCGCCATCGCCCGGCGCGAAATCGATCGCGACGCCGCTGATCGCGATGGGATGGCAGAGCGGGATCAACTCGCTCGTCTTCTTCGCCGCCATGATGCCCGCTATGCGCGCCGCTGCGAGCACATCGCCCTTCTTCGCCGTGCCGCCAACGACCGCTTCGAACGCCTCGGCATTGAGCACGATCCGCGCCTCGGCCTGCGCCTCGCGCACGGTGGCGTCCTTCGCCGACACGTCCACCATCCGCGCTGCGCCCGCTTCGTCGAGATGGGAGAGCTTGGTCATCCGATCAGCCGCCGCGTCGCCGCGGCGACGTCGGCTTCGCGCATCAGGCTCTCGCCGATCAGATAGGTCGACACGCCCGCATCCGCCAGCCGCTTGAGATCGCCCTTCGTACCGAGCCCGCTCTCCGCCACCACCAGCTTGTCCCGTGGAATGCGCGGCAACAGGCGGAGCGTCACGCCAAGATCGGTGACGAAGGTCTTCAGATCCCGGTTGTTGATGCCCACCATCTTCGCCCCCAGCGCCAGCGCGCGCTCGAGCTCCGCCTCGTCATGCACCTCCACCAGCGCGTCCATGCCCCAATGCGCCGCGTCCATCAGCAGCGTCTTGGCGGTCAGATCGCTCACCATTGCCATGATGATCAGGATGCAGTCCGCGCCCCAGGCCCGCGCCTCCGCCACCTGATAGGAATCGAGCATGAAATCCTTGCGCAGCACCGGCAGACCGCACGCCGCGCGCGCTTCGATCAGGAACTGCGGCGCGCCCTGGAACGACGGCGTGTCCGTCAGCACCGAAAGACACGACGCGCCGCCGTCTTCGTAAGCGCGCGCCAAGGCAGGGGGATCGAAATCGGCGCGGATCAGGCCCTTCGACGGGCTCGCCTTCTTGATCTCCGCGATCAGGCCGGCCCGGCCCTCGGCCCGCGCCCGTTCCAGCGCGGCGCGAAAGCCGCGCGTCATCGGCGCCGCGCGCGCCGCGGTCTCGATCTCGCCGATGGAGAGACGCGCCTTCGCGGCCGCGACTTCCTCGCGCTTATATTTGGCGATGTCGTCCAGGATGGTCATGCGTTCGATACTTGGATCAGCTGTTCGAGTTTCGCTTTTGCGGCGCCGCTGTCCAGCGCTTCGGCCGCCTGCCGGGCACCGTCCTGCATGTCCTTCGCCTTGCCGGCGACGATCAGCGCCGCGCCGGCATTCATCAGCACGATATCGCGATAGGCGCCGCGCTCGCCGCCGAACAGCCGCCGCAGCGCCGCAGCGTTGTGATCGCAATCCGCACCCGCGATCTCTGACAATGCCCAGCGGCCCACGCCGGCATCCTCCGGCGTCACCTCGCGCGTCGTGATCTTGCCGTCCTCCAGCACCGCGACATGCGTCGCGCCGGCCACCGTCATCTCGTCGAGACCGTCGCCGTTCACCACCCAGGCGTGCTGTGCCCCAAGCTTGCCGAGCACCTGCGCCAGCGGCACGCACCATTCCTTGTCGTAAACGCCGACCAGCTGGCGCCGCACCCGCGCCGGATTCGACAGCGGCCCAAGCAGGTTGAAGATCGTGCGGAAGCCGAGCTCCTTTCGCACCGGCGCCGCGAAGCGCATCGCCGGGTGATAGGTCTGCGCGAACAGAAAGCACAGTCCCACCTCGCGCAGGCAGCGCGAAGCGGCCGCCGGCGTCAGGTCGATCTTCACGCCCAAGGCTTCGAGGCAGTCCGCCGTGCCGCTCTGCGACGACATGTTGCGGTTGCCGTGCTTGGCGACCGGCACGCCGCACGCCGCCACCACGAAGGCGCAGGCCGTCGAGATGTTCAGCGTGCCGATGCCGTCGCCACCCGTGCCGCACAGATCGATCGCATAAGGGTTCGCCTCGATGGAGGTCATCGCGCCGCGCATCGCGCGCACCGCCCCCACGATCTCGTCCACCGTGGGCCCCCGCACCGCCAGCGCCGTCGCGAAGGCCGCGATGCGGATCTCGCCGACCTCGCCCGCCATGATCGCGCCGAACGCCCGCGCCGAGCCTTCCGCGTCCAGCGTCTCGCCGCCCGCCACGCGTTTGAGCAACGACGCGAAGTCCGCGCCGCTCATGCCGGCACGGTCCGCGCCTGCTTGGCGATGTCGAGGAAGTTCTGCAGCAGCGCGTGGCCGTTCTCCGAGGCGATGCTCTCGGGATGGAACTGCACGCCGTGGACGGGATGGGTCTTGTGCATCACGCCCTGGATCACGCCGTCGTCGCTGGTCGCCGTCACCTCGAGCGCCGCGGGCATGCTCTGCGGCGCAATCGTCAGCGAGTGATAACGCGTCGCCTGGAAATCGTTGTTGAGGCCGCGGAACACGCTCTTGCCGGTGTGATGGATGCGCGACAGCTTGCCGTGCATCGGCTCGGGCGCGCGCACCACGCTGCCGCCATAGACCTGGCCGATCGCCTGATGGCCCAGGCACACGCCGAGGATCGGATAGCGCCCATCGGCCAGCCGGATTAGGTCCATGCAGATGCCCGCCTCGTTGGGCGTGCAGGGTCCGGGCGACAGCACGATGGCTTCCGGCTTCAGCGCCAGCGCCTGCGCGGCCGTCAGCTCGTCGTTGCGCTTGACGACAACCTCCGCCCCCAGCTGCCCGAGGTAGTGGAACAGGTTGTACGTGAACGAGTCGTAGTTATCGATCAGGAGGAGCATCGGATCTTGTCGTGGCGGTCCGGTGCATCATAGAGGTCTGTCCGAATCTGGCAAAGCCGCAGCAGGCCGCAAGCATGGAAGGCGCGCGGGGGGCGCTCAGCCCCCGCGCCGCGACCTCAGCCGAGGATCGCCCGGACCTCCAGATGCGCCTCCAACCCGTAGCGGCCATATTCGCGGCCGATGCCGGACTGCTTGAACCCGCCGAACGGCGCCAGCGGCGCATGCGGCGCGCCGTTGATCACCACGCGGCCGCAGTCCAGCCGCCTGGCCACGCGCCGCGCGTGCGCCCGGTCGGCGCTCTCGACATAGGCCTGCAGGCCATAGGGGCTGTCGTTGGCGATCGCGATCGCCTCGTCCTCGTCGTCATAGGGGATGACGCAGAGCACCGGCCCGAAGATCTCCTCGCGCGCGATCCGCATGCCGTTGTTCACGCCGGTGAAGATGGTCGGCTGCACGAACCAGCCCCGCTCCAGCCCGGCCGGCCGGCCCTCGCCGCCGCTCAGCAGTTCGGCACCTTCGTCGCGGCCGAGGCGGATATAGCTCTGCACCCGATCCCACTGCTTCTTGCTGACCATTGGTCCGATGTTGACGGCCGGGTCGGTCGACGGGCCGACCTTCAGCGCTGCGACTGCCGTCTTGAGGCGCGCGAGGATCTCGGGCAGGCGCGCGCGCGGCGCAAGCACGCGGGTCCCGGCGATGCAGGCCTGGCCACTGTTGAGGAAGCCGGCCGCGATGATGTGCGCGACCGCGCTCTCCACCTCGGCGTCGGGCAGGATGATGTTCGGCCCCTTGCCGCCCAGCTCCAGCGTGACGCGTTTCATCGTCTCCGCCGCTGCACCCATGATCGCGCGTCCCACGGCGGTCGAGCCGGTGAAGCTCACCTTGGCGACGTCCGGGTGCGATGACAGCGCGGCGCCGACAACGTCGCCGCGACCGTTGACGATATTGAACACGCCGCGCGGCGCGCCGGCCGCGTGCAGCGCCTCGGCGAGGACCTGGGTCTGGATCGCGCTCATCTCGCTGGGCTTGATGACGAAGGTGCAGCCGGCGGCCAGCGCGGTGGCCAGCTTGCTGCAGATCGAGCCGATATTGCTGTTCCACGGGCTGATCGCGGCGACGACGCCCACCGGCTGCAGCGTGACCTCCGCCCCGCCGACGGCCTGGGTGAAGTCGAATTCCTCGAGCGTCTGCGCCATGTCCAGGAACAGTCTGGCGGCATGCGCGGCGGAGAAGCCGACGAAGGCTTGCGGCGCGCCATACTCTTCGATCATCGCCGCGGCCAATGCATCGGTCCGCGCCGCGACCGCGTCGTGCAGCCGGCGCAGCAGCGCGATCCGCTCGGCTTTCGAGGTGCGCGAGAACGCCGGGAACGCCCGTCTGGCGGCGGCGACGGCGGCCTTGGCGTCTTCCGCGTCGCCCAGGCGGGCCTGGCCGATCTTCTCTTCGGTGGCCGGGTTGAACAGGTCGAACAGCTCCGTCCCGTGCGGTGTGACGAACTGGCCGTCGATATAGATCGTGTCGATGGTGCGCATGGATGTCTCCTTCCGGTTTGACGACCGCAGATGTGACATCACGCGACTGATCTGATAAGCCGATCAGAATGGCGCAGACTGATGCAAAAAATCGCGCAATGCGGGCCAGCCAACTGGAGCTCGAAGCCGTGGTGGCGGTTGCACGCCATGGCGGTTTCCGGGTCGCGGCGCGCGAGCTCGACATGTCCTCCTCGGCGCTCAGCCACGCGGTGGCGGCGCTGGAGGCCCGGCTGGGCGTGCGCCTTTTCAACCGCACCACGCGCAGTGTCGCGCTGTCGGCGGAGGGCGAGCAGTTCGTCGGCGAGATCGCGCCCGCGCTGACGGCGATCCGCGGCGCCATGGAACGGATCGACGAGCGCCGCGCCGAACCGGCCGGCACCTTGCGGCTGAACCTGACGCTCGGCGCCGCGCGAATGATCCTGGCGCCGCTGGTGCTCGAATACATGCGCCGCCATCCGCAAGTGTCGGTCGACATCGTCACGGAGGCCGCGATGGTGGACATCGTGGGGCAGGGCTTCGACGCCGGCGTAAGGCTCGCGGAATTCGTCCCGCCCGACATGATCGCCGTGCCGATCACCCGTCCGATCCGCTCGCTCGTCGTCGGCGCGCCCGGCTATTTCAAGACGCGCAAGCCGCCAAAGACGCCGGCCGAGCTGGCGCGGCACCGCTGCATCCGCCGCCGCACCGGGAACGGCACCATCTATCGCTGGGAATTCGAAAAGCGCGGCGAAGCTCTTGCCGTCGACGTCCCAGGCGCGCTGACGCTGGACGAGGAGGAGTTGATGCTCCAAGCCGCCTTGGCCGGGCAGGGCCTGGCCTATCTCTCCGACGTCGTGACGGCCGGGCACTTGCGCGCCCACCGGCTACAGGCGGTCCTGGAAGACTGGTCGCCCGCCTATCCAGGCCTGTGCCTCTATTATCCGAGCCGGCACAATATCCCGGCGCGGCTGCGGGCCTTCATCGACCTGATCCGCCGGCGGATGGCGTGATCGCGCACGAATCTTTGAGCAGCTCGGCCCGCAGGCTCGGCGCCGACGAGTTCGGCGACAACCAGATGCCGAAGAAATCCGCGTTGAGCTTTGCGTCGTCGATCCGCGTCGTTTCCACGCCGTCGCGATAGAACCGCGCCGGCTGGCCGGGCACATAGAGCGCCGTGATGCGGTCGCCCGATGCCACGGGCGGGAACGCCTTGGCGAGCTTTTGGCCATAGGCCGTCAACGCCGCGTCGCCCGCCGCCGGATCGACATGCTTCATCTCGCGCAGCGAACGCGACACCATGTCGTCGGTCGAAAAGCCCATGTCGTAGTGCAGCGTCAGCGCGAAGGGCGCATCCATGCTCCAGCGCGGTGCATCGGTCCACAGCTGGGCGGTGTAGGCAGTCACGACCAGCAGGCCATAGGTGCCCGTACCGTAGGGCTTGGTCGCATGGATGGTGTCCGCGATCTCCGCCGGCGCGGCGGCGCACGGCGCGGCGACGGTCAAGACCGAAGCGAAGAGCCACGCGGCGCGAGAAGGATGTCTCATTGTTCGATAGCGCCCGGCACGGCTGCGGGTTCCCACCACAGGGGATTCGGCGCAAGGGGAAATATTTCTTGAAACTCTATCGAGTTAGTATAGTTTCATCTGCAGGAGGCCGCCATGACCCTGCAGCAGACCACCGGTTCGCCGTCTTCGCCGCTGATCGACCGCGAGCTGCCCGCCATTCTGCCGCGCGCGCCCTCGAACGTCGTGCGGCTCTGGGGCCCGTGCCCGCAGGACGACACGGTCACAGCCTACGACCGTCGCAATATCTACATCTATGGCTGGCTGCTGGACGGCGACTGCGCCGGCGTGCCCGACCGCGAGATGGCGCGCGCGATCTTCGGCATCGACGCCGATCGCGATCCGGTCCGCGCCGCGCGCGTCGTGAAAAGCCACCTCGCGCGCGCCCGCTGGCTGCAGAACAACCACTATCCGTTCCTCGATTGGTAGCTTGCGTCGGCGCGCGGCGTCCCGTCAGATAGGCGCATGCCGCAGCTCCCGACCGCCACCGTCATCGACACCCGCCGCGACCAGATGTTCCCCGAGCTCTCGAAGCCGGAGATCGAACGGCTGTCGCGCTTCGGCGAGAAACGCCGCTACGCCAAGGGCGCGTTGATCGCCAAGACCGGCGAGGTCTCGCCCGGCTTCTTCCTGCTGCTCTCCGGCGAGGTCGCGATCAAACAGCGCGACAGCCTGGGCCGCGAGCAGCTGATCGTCACCCACGGCCCCGGCCACTTCATGGGCGAGCTGGCGCAGCTCTCCAATCGCCCCGCGCTGGTCGATTCCACCGCGCTCGGCGAGGTCGAGGCCGTCGTCATCCCGCCGCCGCGCCTACGCGACCTGATGGTCGAGGAGGCCGAGCTCGGCGAGCGCATCATGCGTGCGTTGATCCTGCGCCGCATGGGCCTTCTGGAGACCGGCGCCGGCGGCCCGATCATCCTGGGACGCGCCAGCTCCGCCGATGTGCTGCGCCTCGCCGCGTTCCTGCGCCGCAACGGCCATCCCTATACGATCCTGTGTCCGGAGGACGACCCCGATGCCAAGGCGCTGATCGAGCGGGCCGGCGTGGCGCCGCACGAGATGCCGCTGGTGCTCTGCCCGAACGGCGAGACGCTGCGCAATCCGAGCGAGAACGATCTGGCGCGCTGCCTCGGGCTTGTTTCGCAACTCGATCCGAACCGCCTCTACGACGTCGCCATCGTCGGCTCCGGCCCCGCGGGCCTCAGCGCCGCAGTGTATGCGGCCTCGGAAGGCCTCTGCGTGCTCTTGCTCGACTGCCGCGCCTTCGGCGGCCAGGCGGGTGCCTCGGCGCGGATCGAGAACTATCTCGGCTTTCCCACCGGCATCAGCGGCATGGCGCTGATGGCGCGCGCCTACAACCAGGCGCAAAAATTCGGCGCCGAGATGGCGATCCCCGACGAGGTCAAGAGCCTCGACCGGCAGGACGGCATCTTCCGCATCGGCCTCGCCAACAAGGAAGTGGCCAAGGCGCGCAGCGTGATCGTCGCCAGCGGCGCGCGCTACAAGCAGCTCTCCGTCGCCGACATGGAGACATACGACGGCGCGCATATCCACTACTGGGCCTCGCCGATGGAGGCGCAGCTCTGCGCGGGGCAGGAGGTCGTGCTGGTCGGCGGCGGCAATTCGGCGGGGCAGGCCGCAGTCTATCTCGCGAGCAAGGTGAAGAAGGTCACCATGCTGGTGCGCGGCGAGGGCCTGAAGGCGACCATGTCGCGCTACCTGATCGACCGCATCAAGGCGCAGCCGAACATCGAGCTGGTGCCTTATTGCGAGATCACCGCGCTGAAAGGCGAGGCCGGCGCGCTCAAATCGGTGTGCTGGGCCAATCACAAGACCGGCGAGACCACCGAGCGCCCGATCCAGCACGTCTTCCTCTTCATCGGCGCCGACCCGAACACCGATTGGCTGACGCATTGCGACGTGCGCCTCGACGGCAAGGGCTTCGTCTGCACCGGCCAGGACAACCGTCATCCGCTGGAGACGACGCATCCCGGCATCTTCGCGATCGGCGACGTGCGCAGCGCCTCGATCAAGCGTGTCGCCGCCGCGGTGGGCGAGGGCGCCCAGGTGATCAGCGCGATCCACGCCTACCTGGCCGACGGCGGCCCCAACGCAGCGGAGAAAGTGTGATGGCCGGCAGCTGCTCGCATCTGGACGGCATCCAAAAGGTGACGCCCAGCGCCAAGGGCTGCGAAGAGTGCCTGAAGATCAATTCGCCCTGGGTGCATCTGCGCATCTGCCGGACCTGCGGGCATGTCGGTTGCTGCGACTCTTCGCCGAACCGTCACGCCACCAAGCACTTCCACAAGACCAAGCACCCGATCATCGAAGGCTACGACCCGCCGGAAGGCTGGGGCTGGTGCTATGTCGACGAGGTGATGTTCGACCTCGGCGACGACACGACCAAGCAGGTCGGGCCGATTCCGAAGTACGTCTAAGAAAACTGTCATGCCCGCGAAGACGGGCATCCAGAGTCCCAAGCGCGTCCGGTGCCGCTGGATTCCCGCTTTCGCGGGAATGACAACCAGCCCTACTTCCCCGTCAGCTCCGCCACCAGCGCTTCGTTCTTGTACACGTTGCGCAGCGCCTCGGTGATCGCCGCGGTCGAGACCGCCACGCCGCGATTGACCTTGTCGTCGAAGCCGAACGCGCCGCCCAGGCTCTCGATGTTCCCGTCGAACACCGCGCCGATCACGTCGCCCTTGGCGTCGATCAGCGGCGAGCCGGAATTGCCGCCCACGATGTCGATGTCGGCGACGAGATCGAACACCGTCTTCGGGTTCACGCTGCCCTGGCCGTTCGCCCAGCGCGGCGCCAGGCTGAACGGATAGGCGCCCGTCGCCCGCTCCCACAGCCCGCCGAAATAGGTGAAGGGCGGCACCGTCGTGCCGTTGTCCGTCCAGCCCTCGACATGGCCGTAGGACAGCCGCGCCGAGAACGTCGCGTCGGGATAGGTCTTGGTGCCGAAGATCGCGAAGCGCGCCTTGGCGATCTTCTCCGCCGCGCGGTCCGACGGCGTCGCGACCTTGTCCTCGTATGCTTTGCGGATCGCGCGACTCGCGCCGTCGGTCGCCAGCACGAAGCGGATCATCGGATCGTCCGAGGCGTTGATCGCGGCCATCCCGCCGTCCCACAACGCCTTGCGCACGGCCGGATCGGCCAGCTTGCTGCCCGCCACCAGGCGCGACGACAACCCTTCCGGCGATTCCTTGCCGAGGAACGTCTTGGTGCCTGCCGCGTCCGCCGTCAGGTTCTCGCGCAGCTTGGACAGCCAGAACTCCAGCGCCAGCTGCTCGACCTCCGGATAGACCGGCCGCGCGTCCAACAGCGTCTTCTGCAGCAGCGGCAGGCGCCCGTCGCCATATTCCGGCAGGCGGTCGCCGTTCGGCTTGACGCGCTCCTGCGCCGCGCGCACCAGCACGCGGGCAAAGCGGTAGAGGTCCGAGCCGAAGCCGGCGCGCTGCTCCATGTAGAAATAAGGCCGGCTCAACGCCTTGCGCGCGATCTGCGCGTTGGCCGTCTCGGTCCACGGATCGCCGATCGCCTTGCCGAGCTTGGCGTCCTTGCCGACGCGCGCCTTCAGCTCAGCGTCATAGGTCTTCTTCGCCGCGATCAGTGCCGGATCGACCAGGGCTTCCTGCTCGCCATGCAGCGCCTTGTAGCTGTTCTCGATGCCGAACAGCAGATCCTCGGAGATGCGCCGGTGCTCCGGGCTCTCTTCCGCGAAGCGGATCAGCCGGCCGCGCAGCTCGCCGAACGTCAGCAGCGTGTCGGGCAGCACGAAGTCGCGCAGCGATTCCAGCTGCTCGGCGGTCAGCAGGCGCTGCGTCGTGCCGGGGTTGCCCGAGACGAACACCGTCTCGCCGTCGGCCGGCGCCGTCGTGCGCCACGTCAGGTGCTGCGGCGTCGCCACCGGCTTGCCGTTCTCATAGAGCCGCACGAAGGAGCAATCGAGGTCGTAGCGCGGGAAGTTGAAATTGTCCGGATCGCCGCCGAAGAACGCGGTGATCTCCTCCGGCGCGAACACCAGCCGCACGTCGGAATATTTGCGATAGGCGTAGAGCTTGTACTGGCCGCCCTGATAGAGCGTCACGAGCTGGCAGCGGAACGTCGTCTCGCGCCCGGCGCAGCCTTCCTTCTCGATGGCCGCGATCTCGGCGTCGCGCGCCTTCTTGAAATCGTCGCCCGTCTTGCCGGCGGTGGCTTTGCCGACGCGCGCCGTCTCGTCGGTGATGGTGTCCAGGATCTCGGCCTGCATGCCGGGGCACAGCCGCTCGTCCTCGCGCTTGGCCGCCGAGAAGCCGTCCTTGATGTAGTCCGACGTCGGCGTCGACAGGTCCTGGGCGCAGTCGCGCACGCAGTGATGGTTGGTCAGCACCAGGCCGGAGCCCGAAACGACCGAGGCAGAACATCCGGTCGACAGCCGCACCGAGGCGCCGCGCACGCGGTCGAGCCACGCCTGGTCGATGTCCACGCCGTACTTCGCCTTGACGGTCGCGGCGGGGAAATTGTCGAAGGTCCACATGCCTTCGTCGGCGCTCGCGAGGGTTGCGGTCGCGGTCAGCGCGGCCAGCACGGCAAGCGGCGTGATCAGGCGTCTCAGCACGGTCATGGTCTTCCCATCATGATTCTTGCCTTCGAGTGTTAGCGAAGATCGATCCCGTGTGAAACTGCGGCGGCCCGGCGCGCCCGAAGGCTGCGGGCAGGGCGCCCGACGCGACAGTTAAATGCAGACGCCGCACCGGCCAGGACAGCTTCTTATAATGTCCGCGACCCCGGCTCGGGCACGCGCGTTCCGGTCTAAGCTGCGCGGGCAAATTCAACCGTCCGGCCCATGACCGTTTCCCCGCCCACATCTGTCCGCTCCGCGCTCGACCTCATCGGCAACACGCCGCTGGTCGAGCTCACCCATCTCGACGCCGGCCCCTGCCGCCTCTTCGCCAAGCTGGAGAGCCAGAACCCCGGCGGCTCGATCAAGGACCGCATCGGCCTCTCCATGATCGAGGCGGCGGAGAAGTCGGGCGCGCTGCGCCCGGGCGGCACTATCGTGGAGGCCACCGCCGGCAACACCGGCCTCGGCCTCGCCCAGGTCGCGACGCTGAAGGGCTATCGCCTGATCCTCGTCGTTCCCGACAAGATGGCGCGCGAGAAGATCCAGCATCTGCGCGCGCTGGGCGCCGACGTGCGGCTGACGCGCTCCGACGTCGGCAAGGGCCATCCCGACTATTATCAGGACATGGCCGAGCGCATCGCCACCGAGATGCAGGGCCACTTCATCAACCAGTTCGCCAACCCCGCAAACCCGCACGCCCACGAGACCACCACCGGCCCCGAGATCTGGGACCAGATGGACCACGACGTCGACGCGATGGTGTGCGGCGTCGGCTCCGGCGGCACGCTGACGGGCCTCGGCCGCTTCTTCGCGCGCGTCTCGCCGAAGACGGAGATGGTGCTGGCCGATCCGGTCGGCTCGATCCTGGCGCCGCTGATCAACACCGGCGAAACGATCACGCCCGGCTCGTGGACCATCGAAGGCATCGGCGAGGACTTCATCCCGCCCAACGCCGACCTCAAGCTGGTGCGCCACGCCTATTCCATCACCGACAAAGAGAGCGTCGAAGCGGCACGGGAATTGCTCCTGAAGGAAGGCATCCTGGCCGGCTCGTCGTCCGGCACGCTTCTGGCCGCCGCGCTCAGATACTGCCGCGCCCAGACGGCGCCCAGGCGCGTCGTGACGCTGGTCTGCGACAGCGGCAACAAATACCTCTCCAAGATGTTCAACGACCACTGGGTGAGCGAGCAGGGGCTCTCCAATCAGCGCCTCAAGGGCAATCTCGCCGATTTGATCTCGCGCCGCTTCGACACCGGCGCGACCGTGACGGTGGGGCCGGACGACACGCTGCTCACCGCCTATCACCGCATGCGCTCGTCCGACGTCTCGCAGCTGCCGGTGCTCGTCGAGCGCAAGCTGGTCGGTATCGTCGACGAGAGCGACATCCTGAACGCCATCGAGCGCGAGGGTGCGCCGCGCACCCAGTTCGGCACGCTGGTGAAGGACGCGATGACGGCCCAGCCGAAGACGCTTTCCGTCGACGCGCCGCTCAAGTCGCTGCTTCCGATCTTCGAGAACAACGAGGTTGTGCTGGTCTGCGATCGCGATACCTTCGTCGGACTGATCACCCGCATCGACCTCATCAACCACATCCGCCTGGGCGCCCAATGACCGACTCCCAATCTTCGAATAATAAAAACCGTCTGGCTTTCGCGACGCGCACCATCCATGCCGGCCAGTCGCCCGATCCCACCACGGGCGCCGTGATGATGCCGATCTACGCGACCTCGACCTACGCGCAGGAAAGCCCCGGCGTGCACAAGGGCTACGAGTATTCGCGCAGCCAGAACCCGACGCGCCAAGCCTTCGAGCGCTGCGTCGCCGACCTCGAGAGCGGCAGCGACGGCATGGCCTTCGCCTCGGGCCTCGCCGCCATCGGCACCATTCTCGAACTGCTCGACACCGGCGCGCATGTAATCGCCAGCGACGATCTCTATGGCGGCTCGTTCCGCCTGTTCGACAAGGTGAGGAAGCGCACCGCCGGTCTGGAATTCAGCTTCGTCGATCTCGCCGACGTGTCCGCGATCGAGGCCGCGATCAAGCCCAACACCAAGATGATCTGGGTCGAGACGCCGACGAATCCGCTGCTGCGCCTCGCCGATCTGTCGGCCATCGCGGCGCTCGCCAGGCGCAAGGGCCTCCTCACCGTCGCCGACAACACCTTCGCGAGCCCCTATGTCCAGCGTCCGCTGGAGCACGGCATCGACATCGTGATGCATTCGACGACCAAGTATCTCAACGGCCATTCCGACATCGTCGGCGGCTGCGTGATCGTGAACGACGCCGACCTCGCATCGCGCCTGCGCTTCCTGCACAACGCCGTCGGCGCCATCGCCGGCCCGTTCGACAGCTTCCTCGCGCTGCGCGGCCTGAAGACCCTCGCGCTGCGCATGGAGCGCCACTGCGACAACGCGCTGAAGATCGCCCGCCATCTGGAAGCGCATCCCAAGATCGAACGCGTGATCTACCCCGGCCTCGAAAGCCATCCGCAGCACGCGCTGGCCAAGCGCCAGATGTCCGCGTTCGGCGGCATCGTGACGGCGACGCTGAAGGGCGACCTGTCGGCGACGCGCCGTTTCCTCGAGCGCACGCAGCTCTTCACCCTGGCCGAGAGCCTCGGCGGCGTCGAAAGCCTGATCGAGCATCCGGCGATCATGACCCACGCCTCGATCCCGCCCGAGACCCGCGAACGCATCGGCATCTCGGATTCGCTGGTACGATTGAGTGTCGGCGTGGAAGACGCCGACGACCTGATCGCGGATCTGGATCAGGCGCTAGAATAGATCAGTTGCTCTGGCCCGGATTCTTTAGGCACTGGGCTTCCATCTGAAGAGGAGAGCGAGCGCGACCACGATCAGCATGGCTTGCGCAACGTCGATTTCCAGAAGCGTCAGGCCCGACGCTACGTCTTTTATTTTCTGGGCGTATAGATTCACGCCAAGAGCTGAAATCAGGATCAGCACGCCAAAAATGGCGCGTACCGGTTCATCTCCAAAGCGAATGGGGCGCACGGATCAAATCAAACTCCGGCTAGTGACTGAGTCTACGCTCAAGGCCAAAAGCCGGCAATCCCGCAACCTGCGTGAACAACCCTGACATTTAGTCACAAATAAATGCAACCATTGGTATTGAACCCTCTCCTCGCATCCCCATCTCCCTCCCGTAATCCTGGAAGTACGCACGATGATCGAGGCGTAACTGCGAGTCACAGACGGGCGAGGGTGTGCAGTCGCAGGCACCCGTTGGAGAAATCCTGAAGCCGCAGGTGGTCGAAGCGAGGGCGCCGAGCCTGTCCGATCGGATGCGATCGGCAACCGGCCTGCCGTGTAGTTGTAGACTGGAGCGGACACGTTCCGCGCGCGCCGATCGTGTCGGCACCGCGCGACAGCGTCGTCCGCTTTATTTTTGGAGTTCCTATCAACCAACAGTGTCATGGCCCGCGACTGCGGGCCATCCAGTTGGGTTCTGCACAAACGAAAAAGGTTCGTGAGATGCGATCTCGCGAACCTCTTGATGCTTTGCCGCTTTCACCTGGATGGCCCGCGGTCGCGGGCCATGACAAAGTGGGTTGCGGGAGTGAAGCTCACACCGCCGCGTTGATCACCTGGATCTGGGTGAACTCGTTCAGCCCTTCCTCGGCCATCTCGGTGCCCAACCCCGACTGCTTCGCCCCGCCGAACGGGATGTGCGGTGCCAGGTCGATGTGCTTGTTGATCCACACCGTGCCCGCGTCCAGGCGCTGCGCCAGCGCATGTGCCCGCGCCATGTTGCTCGACCACACCGAGGCGCCGAGGCCGTAGGGCGAGGCGTTGGCCCGCGCCAGCGCGTCCTCCGGATCGGAGTACTTGATCACCGGCAGCACCGGCCCGAACTGCTCCTCGTCGACGAGGCGCGTGCCGTCGGTGATGTCGCGCACGATGGTCGGCCGGATGAAATAGCCCTTGTCCAGCACCTCGCCGCCCGCGATCACCGTGCCGTGCTTGCGCGCATCATCGAGGATCTCCTTCACCTTCTCGAACTGCATCTTGTTCTGCAGCGGCCCGATCTTGGTGCCCTGCTGCAGCCCGTCGCCGACCACGGCGGCCTTCGCCACCGCCGCCAGCGCGTCGCACATCTCGTCATAGATCGACTCGTGGACATAGAGCCGCTTCATCGCGATGCACACCTGGCCCGAGTTCTGGAACGCGCCGTCGAAGATCTTCGGCGCTGCCGTCTTCGGGTCCACGTCGTCGAGCACGATCGCCGCGTCGTTGCCGCCGAGCTCCAGCGTTATGCGCTTCAGCGTGGCTGCCGCGCCCTCCATCACCTTCTTGCCGGTCGCGGTCGAGCCGGTGAACGAGATCTTGCGCACGTCGGGATGCTTGGTCAGTTCGCCGCCGAGGTCGTTCTGGTCGGTGATGATGTTGATCACGCCCGCCGGCACGATGTCGGCGATCAGCTCGCCGAGGCGCAGCGTCGCCAGCGGCGTGGTCGGCGCCGGCTTCAAGACGATGGTGTTGCCGGCCAGCAGCGCCGCCGGCATCTTCAGGCCGATCAGGATCAGCGGGAAATTCCACGGCACGATGCAGCCGATCACGCCGAGCGGCTTCCTCCGCATCTCGACCTTGCGCGTGCCGCTGTCCTCCAGAATCTTCTCCGGCAGATCGAGACTGGTGAAATAGCGGCAGAACGCCGCCAGTCCATAGGCCTCGCCGATCGCATCGGCCAAGGGCTTGCCCTGTTCCTGCGTCAGGAGGCGCCCAAGCTCCGCCGCGTTCTTCTCGATCACGTCGGCGACCGCGTTCAGCACCGCCTTGCGCTCGGCGATCGGCTTGGCGGCCCAGGCCGGGAACGCCGCCTTGGCTGCGGCGACCGCCTTGTCGAGCTGCGCCTTGGAGCCGCGCGGGCAGGTGGCCAGCACCTCTTCGTTCGCCGGATTGATCACGTCCATCGTGGCGTCGCCATCGACCAGCTTTCCGCCGATCAGCAATTTGTATGCAGACATAGCCGCTCTCCTGTTGTTTCCCTGGCGTCGATGTTCGCACGATTGCGCCGCCCGCGCGAGGTTGCGTAGCGTCAAGTGTTCCGCGGTTGACGGCGCCCCGCCCACGCTTAACCTGCGCCGCGCAAACCGGAGCAAACCATGCCCAAAGCAAACGGCCGCAAATCCATCTTCATCACCGGCGCCGCCTCCGGCATGGGCCGCGAGACCGCAAAGTTATTCGCTGGAAAAGGATGGTTTGTCGGCGGCTACGACGTCAACGAGACCGGCCTCAAGACACTGGAGCAGGAGATCGGCGCCGACAATTGCAAGACCGGTCTGCTCGACGTGACGCAGCGCCCGAAGTTCGCTCAGGCGCTCGCCGACTTCACGGCGGAGACCGGCGGCACGCTCGACATCCTCTACAACAACGCCGGCATCGGCAAAGGCGGCTTCTTCGCCGACCAGTCCTTCGAGGACGTGATGGCGGTGGTGAACACCAATTTCGTCTCCGTCCTGATCGGCATCCACGAGGGCATCAAGTATCTGAAGGCGACGCCCGGCTCGTTGTGCTTCACGACCTCGTCCTCGTCGGCGACCTACGGCATGCCCGGCATCGCGGTCTATTCGGCGACCAAGCACGCCGTGAAAGGCCTCACCGAAGCGCTCGCGGTCGAGTTCAAGATGCTCGGCGTGCGCGCCGCCGACGTGCTGCCCGGCCTGATCGACACGCCGATCCTGCCGCCCGGCGTCGCCGCCGCCGCGCCGAAGGAGGGCATGTTCCGCGCCATCCCGCCGGTCGAGGTCGCGAAAGCGGTGTGGGAGGCCTACCACTCCGACAAGCTGCACTGGTACGTGCCGGCGGAGATCTACGAGCTCGACAAGGCCGCCACGCTGGACCCCGAAGGCACGCGCGACGCCATGGCGAACGGCTCGCTGTTCGCCCAGCTCAACGCCCAGACGAAGCCGCAATGAGCGAGACGCAGATCGGCGAGGTCGTCCCCGCGCTGCGCTTCGACGAGGCGGCGTTGCGAAGCTATCTCGAAGCCGGCATCGACGGCTTCGGCGCGAATATGGTCGTGCGCCAGATCAAGGGCGGTGCCTCGAATCCGACCTACAAGCTCACCACGCAGGGCTCGCGCGGCGAACTCCATTATGTCCTGCGCAAGAAGCCGCCGGGTCAGCTCCTCGCCAGCGCGCACCAGGTCGATCGCGAATACCGCGTGATGAAGGCGCTGCAGGACACCGGCGTGCCGGTGCCGCGCATGCGCCATCTGTGTACGGACGACAGCGTGATCGGAACGTCGTTCTACGTGATGGACTTCCTCGACGGCCGCATCTTTCGCGACGCCACGCTGCCCGATCTTTCGCCGAAGGAGCGCGCCGCCGTCTATGACGAGCTGAACGCGACGCTGGCCAAGCTGCACAAGGTCGACTACGCGGCCGCCGGCCTCGGCGATTTCGGCCGCCCCGGCGGTTACTTCGAGCGCCAGGTTGCGCGCTGGATCAAGCAGTATCGCGGCGCGGAGACGCAGAGCATCCCCGCGATGGAGACGCTCATCGAAGCGCTCCCCGCCCGCATCCCCGCCGATCCCTCGACGGCGATCGCGCATGGCGACTACCGGCTCGAGAACGTGATGTACCACCCGACCGAGCCGCGCCTGATCGCGGTGCTCGACTGGGAGCTGTGCACCATCGGCCACCCGCTCGCCGACATCGGCTACAACGGCTTTCTTTGGCATTCGGAGGGCGCGAGCTGGGGCACGCTGCAAGGCGTGGACTTCAAGACCAGCGGTATCCCCACGGAAGCGGAATACCGCGACGCCTATTGCCGCCGCACGGGGCGCGACTCCATTCCGGATTGGAATTTCTACGTCGCGTTCGGCGTTTTCCGGTTGGCGTCGATCAGCCAGGGCGTCTACCGCCGCACCCTCGCCGGCGTGACGCCGAGCGACAGACCTGCGGTGAACGGCACGCCGAGGCTAGCGGAGCAGGCGCTGGAAATCCTCAACCGCTGAAGTCGGCCGCAATCAACTTGTCGTGTCGGCCGTGTCTTTCCGCCAGAAAATATGACGAACTAACGCGCGCCTCTGGGGAGTGGAACGCGTTGACGAATACAAAATCTACGGGACTGAGCCGCCGCGCGTTTGCGGCGACCGCCGCGGCGATGGGCGCGTCCTTGGCGTTTTCCGCAAGCGCGGCGCGCGCCTCCAAACGCTCCTGGACGGAGCGTCGCGACCTTTATCCCGAGGGCGTGGCGTCGGGCGATCCGACATTCGACAGCGTGATATTGTGGACGCGCAATCCTCCTGCGCCCGGACATGCCGCCTCGAAACTGACCGTCGAGGTTTCGCAGGACGCGTCTTTCCAGAATGTCGTCGCGACGGCCTCCGTGGTGCCGCTGGCCGACAACGACTGGACGGTGCGCGTGCTTGCCGCCGGCCTGAAACCGTCGACGACCTATTGGTACCGCTTCACCGATCCACACGGCATGGGCAGCCGCATCGGCCGCACCCGCACCGCGCCCGCGGACGATGACGATCGCACGGTGCAATTCGCCTTCGTCAGCTGCCAGGACCAGAACACCGGCTACAACAATGCCTACCGGCGCATGATGCACGACGACCGGCAGAAGCCGGAGGCCGAGCAGCTCGAATTCGTCCTGCACCTCGGCGATTTCATCTACGAGCTCATCTGGTATCCGGAAGATCGCAAGAAGCCGTATTACGGGCGCAAGATCCGCGACATCGTCCGCTATCCCACCGGACGCAAGATCGCCGACTACCACATTCCGATCGATCTCGCCGACTATCGCGCCGCCTATAAAGGCTATCTCACCGATCCCGATCTGGCCGACGCGCGGGCCAACTGGCCGTTCATCTGCATGTGGGACAATCACGAGTTCTCCTGGCGCGGCTTCCAGGGCCTCACCGTCGACGAGAACAGCGTGGTCGGCGCACAGACGCGCAAGGTCGCCGCGACGCAGGCGTGGTTCGAATATCAGCCGGCGCGGGTCGTGAAAGCCGGCGATCCCGCCCAGAATTCCGACTGGAACCGGTTCGACGCGCCGAAGGTCGTCGACACGGACGCCACCAAGCTCGACCCTTACAGCCTGGTGCAGGAGCCCAACAATCTCGCCGCGATCAACAGCCTCAGGCTTTTCCGCCGGCTGCGCTGGGGCAAGAACGTCGACATCGTCCTGACCGACAACCGCAGCTTCCGCGCCAACAACGTCCTCAGCGACGACCGGACGTCGCCGGCGCTCGATACGCCCGATTTTCTCGGGCTGGTTCCGTTGGAGGCCATGGAAATCCTCGATGCTGGAAGGACCTACAACAACGGCCATCCGCCCGAGACGATCGTGTTCGGGGACAAGAGCCTCCCCAATTATCGCAAGGACAGCGACCCGCAATCCATTCTGGGAAAAGAGCAGAAGACCTGGTTCCTGGAGCAACTTCGCGACTCGAAAGCAACCTGGAAGATCTGGGGCAACAGCCAGGGCTCGCTCGATGCGCGGCTCGATCTCAAAAACCTGCCCAAGGAATTGGGCGTCTGGCCGGGACGCGACTACGGCATGTTCTGGGTCGACGACTGGGCAGCGTACCGTCACGAGCGCGGTGAAATCCTGGACTTCGTCAAGGCCAACGGCATCACCGGCCTGACGTCGGTGTGCGGCGACCGCCACGCCTCCCTCGCAGGCCTTTTGTCGAAGTCGCTGCCGCCCCAGGACTATGAGCCGGTGGCGCTCGAATTCGTCGGCACGTCGATCTCCTCGCCTGGATCTGGCGAGGGATTCATCAAGACCCCCGACAGCGACAAACTGCATGCGCTCATGGTCCGGCGCCCGGCCGGGACGGCGCCGGAGCTGATGGCGAATTTCTCCGCGCTGCACGGCGTAAAGGCGGCTCTGGCCTACGACAAGACGGGCGATGTGAAACAGGCACTGGCGCAATCCAATCCGGAAGTCGCGCCGCATCTGTCGTTCCTGGATTTCGGGGGCCACGGCTACAGCGCGGTGCGCGCATCGTCCGACAGGCTCGAGACGGAATTCGTCTGCATCCCGCCGCCCATCGAGCGCAGCGCAACCGACGATGGCGGGCCGTTGGCCTACCGCGTCCGCTTCCGCGCGAAGGCCTGGCAGCCCGGCCAGGCGCCGGCGCTGGAGCAGGAAGTCCTCGAAGGGGTCTTGCCGTATCCGGTCTGATCGCGGTTCACCTCCCCAAGCATGGAGACGTGAGGGCGCTACGCCAGCTTCAAAAATCCCGGATCGCGCAGCGGATCGCCGTGCTTCAATCCGTGCCCCTGCGACAGCCGCGGCCCCGTCGGTCCGGGCCTTGCGTCGTACCGGCAATCGCGTCCGAAATAACGCAGGGTGAGCGTCCGCCGCCGTCCGCCCGGATGGGTCGGTGCGCCGCCATGCAGCATCTTGGGATGAAACAGCACCACGTCGCCCGGCTCGACGCCGAACGCGACGATATCGTGGCGTGTCCGCTCCGCCTCGATGTCCGGCAGGCGCGGCAGCGCGTCGCCGGCATGCAGCGGCGCGGTGTCGTCGCCCAGCGCAAAGCTTGATCCATTGTAGAGCGTGCCGCGATGCGAGCCGCGCACGAACTCCAGCGAGTCCGCCGCGTCCACCGCATCGAAGGTGATCCACGCGACCATCAGGTCGTCGCCGTCGACCGCGAGATAGGACGAATCCTGATGCCACGGCGTGCGCCGGCTCTCACCGCCTTCCTTCAGGAACACCTGCTCGTACATGAACCATACGTCCGGTGTCTGCCAGATGTCCGCGATGATGCGCGTCAGCGGCGAGCGCTCCAGCATCGCGCGATACGCTGCCGCGCAGCCCGGATTGTAGAGGTCCTGATAGAACAGCGCGTCGCCATGCTGCTTGATGCGGCTCGCCGCCGGTCCGGGGTTCGCGAGGCTCCAGTCGTATGCCGCCCGCGCATCGGCCAGCGCCGCGTCGTCCAGCACGCCGCGCAGCACCACCACACCGTCGTCGCGAAAACTTTTGCGCAGTGCGTCGATATCCATCCCACGATCTTGTCACGGCGCCTGCGAACCTGCCAGCATCGCCGCATGGCTGAAGAACTCGCGAAAACCGTCGTTCCGCGCGGCGACACCGACTGGCAGAGCTTTCTGTCGCTGGATGCCCTTACGGCATGGATGGACGGGCAGGGGCTCGGCAGCGGCGCGATCGAAGACGCGGCGCTGCTTGGCGGCGGCACGCAGAACATCCTTTTGAAGTTCACCCGCGACGGCCGCGCCTATGTCCTGCGCCGCCCGCCCAAGCATCTGCGTGCCAATTCCAACGAGACCATGCGGCGCGAGGCGCGCGTCCTCGCCGCGCTGAAGGGCACCGATGTGCCGCATCCCGATCTCATCGCGGCCTGCGGCGACGAAAGCGTGCTCGGCGCCGCCTTCTACCTGATGGAGCCCGTCGACGGCTTCACGCCCCGCGAGGAGATGCCGCCGCTGCACGCGAACGATCCCGCCATCCGCCGCGCCATGGGCTTCGAGATGGTCGACGCCATCGCCGCGCTGTCGAAGGTCGACTATGCCGCCAAGGGTCTTTCCAGTCTCGGCAAGCTCGACAATTTCCTGGAGCGTCAGGTCGGACGCTGGAAGTCGCAGCTCGAATCCTATGCCGAGTTCGAGGGCTGGCCGGGCATTGCCGGCATTCCCGGCGTCGACGCCATCGGCGCCTGGCTCGACGCGCACCGCCCGTCCAGCTTCAAGCCCGGCATCATCCACGGCGATTTCCATTTCGGAAATGTCCTTTACGACCGTCACAGCCCGAAGATGACCGCGATGGTCGATTGGGAGCTCACCACGCTCGGCGATCCGATGGTCGATCTCGGCTGGGTGCTTTGCATGTGGCCGGAAGACGGCGCCGAGACCGGTCCGGTCGCAGCCTCCTGGGTGGGCTTTCCCACCCGCGCCGAGATCGTGGCACGCTATGCGGAACGCACCGGCCGCGACGTCACGCACGCCGACTGGTACGAGGTGCTGGCCTGCTACAAGCTCGGCGCGATCCTCGAAGGCACCTACGCCCGCGCCTGCGCCGGTCGCGCGCCGAAACAGACAGGCGACTTCCTGCACGCCTCGACGGTGAGTCTGTTCACGAGGGCGTTGGGCAAGATCGGGTAAGTGCCGAAGGATGGCAGTTCCGCGCCCTACCGCGTCTGACCGCCATCCACCGGCAGCACCGCGCCGGTGATGAAGCTCGCCATCGGGCTCAGCAGGAACGCCGCCGCCGCGCCGATCTCGTCCGGCTTGCCATAGCGGCGCATCGGCACCTCGCGCTTGATCCAGCGCGCCCAGGCCTCCGCCCGCTCGCCGGTGGAGCGCGCCTCCCAGTCGCCGCCCGGGAAGATGATGTTGCCCGGCGCGATGGTGTTCACCCGCACGCCGCTGGCGCCGACGATCTTCGACAGCTCCTTCGACAGATGGTTCATCGCCGCCTTCGACGTGCCGTAGGTGATCGGCGTGCCGAGCGCGCCCAGCCCCGCGATCGACGAGATGAACAGGAACGCGCCTTCCTTGCGCGGCGTCATGCGCTTCAGCGCGGCGCGCGCGAGGCGATAGGCGGAGTCGAGATTCTGCGTCAATCCGCCCGACCAGTTCTCGTCCGTCACGTCGAAGCCGGGCGGCGTCTCGAACAGCCCGACATTGGCGACGGCGCCCCAGATCGGTCCGAGCGCCGCTTCCGCACCATCGAGCGCGCGCGCGATCACCGCGCTGTCGCGCATGTCGCCCGCCATCGCCCACACGGCTTTGTCGCCGTGGAGGCCGGCGAGCCGCTTGCGTTCGGTCTCCAGCGCGTCGGCGCCGCGCGCCGTCATCGCCACCCGCGCGCCTTCCTTCAGCAGCGTCTCGACGATGCCGAGCCCGATGCCGCGGCTGCCACCGGCGACGAACACCACTTTGTCTTTGAGCTGCAAGTCCATGCGAAGAAAACTCCCTCTATCCTCATCCCGAGCCTGTCGAAGGGTGAACGTCTCGGTCCGTGCCCGCGGCCATCCTTCGACAGGCTCAGGATGAGGGCGTGTGTTCGCAGATCGCTAGAGCCCCAACACCGCTTTGGCCAGGATATTCCGCTGCACCTCGTTCGTTCCGGCATAAATCGAGCCGGCGCGGTCGTTGAGGTACTTCGCCGCCACCGTCCACGAATAATCCGGCCCCGCCGTCTCGTTCGGCAGCGGCCGATAGTCCGGCGTCGGCCCGCCCGGTGCCACCGCGAAGGGCTGATACGGCATCGCGTAATAGCCTACCGCTTCCAATGCCAGTTCCGTCAGCCGCTGGCTGAGTTCCGTCGACACCATCTTCAGCATCGAGGATTCCGCGCCCGGCGCCTCACCGCCGCTGAGCGCGGACATCACGCGCAGCTCGACCGCCTCCATCGCCTCGACGTCGATCGCCGCTTGCGCGATCTTCTGCGCAAAGCCGTCATCGTCGATGCTTTCCGCCCGCGCGATGTCGCGGATGCGCGCCAGCCGCACCTTGTGCGATGGCGCGCTGACCCCGCCGCCGCGCTCGAACTGCATCAGGTATTTCGCCACCGTCCAGCCGTCGCCGATCCGGCCCACCACATTCGCCTTCGGCACCCGCACATCGGTGAAGAACACCTCGTTCTGGATATGCTCGCCGCTCAGCATGATGATCGGCCGCACCTCGACGCCCGGCGCGTGCATGTCGATCAAGAGGAACGTGATGCCGCGCTGCGGAATCTCCTCGCGCGACGTGCGCACCAGACAGAAGATGCGGTTCGCGACATGCGCGTGCGTGGTCCAGATCTTGTGGCCGTTGCAGACGAAGTCGTCGCCATCTTCCCGCGCGCGCATCTGCAGCGAGGCGAGGTCCGATCCCGACCCTGGCTCCGAATAACCTTGGCACCAGAAATCCGCGCCCGACAGCATGCGCGGCAGGTAATGCGCCTTCTGCTCCGCGGTGCCGTGGCCGATCAGCACCGGCCCGCACATCCCGATCCCCATCGGCGAGACCGGCGGCGCGCCGGCCGCCGCCGTCTCCGCTGCCCAGATGTAACGCTGCACCACGTTCCACGCGCAGCCGCCATATTCGACGGGCCATGCCGGCGCGACCCAACCCTTGGCGTGCAGGATGCGCTGCCACGCCATCCCGGTGTCGTAGTCGGCATAGACGCTGGTCAGCTTGCCGCCCTTGGCGCGCAGCTCCGGCGTCAGCGCGCCGGCGAGGAAGCTGCGCACCTCATCGCGGAAACGTAGGTCCGCAGCGCTCCATTTGAGATCCATCGCCCGACTCCCATCAGCGGGCGCGAGTGTGCGGATCGGACGTCGCGGAAGGCAAGCTCAGAACGGCTCCGGCCCGTCCACGCAGGCCATGCGCGACAGTGCCGACAGCGTCGGCCAGTTCTCATAGGGGTTGGTCGAGCCGCCGCACGCGAACCCGCCATGCGCGAGATAGGCCGACGGGCAAAGCTGCAGATGGACATGCGGCCCGGTCGACTTGCCCGTGCTGCCGGCAAAGCCGATCACGTCGCCGCGATGCACGATCTGGCCCTGATGCACCGCGAGGCTGTTCATATGTCCGTTGACGATGGTCGGCGCGCCGTCGCCGTTTGCCTTGAGCGCCACGAAATTGCCGAGCCCGGCGTCGAATTCCGCGAACATCACCTGGCCATCGGCCATCGCGTGCACCGGCGTGCCTTCCTTCACCGCGACGTCGACGCCCTGGTGCAGCTCGCTCTTGCCGGGCGTCAAGGGATCGTCGCGCCATCCATAGAGGCTCGAGACATGGCATTTCACCTCGGGCGTGAACAGGGAACCGAAGGCGCGATCGGTATTCGACAGCTGTGTCCCGCCGACCGCGAAGCTCATGCCGTCATGTACGTCGCTGCCCTGATGGTGCCGCCAGCCGGCATGCGCCGCGACCAGCATCACCGCGCCCGCCACCGTGATGCCGCCGAGCGCGAGGCGCTTGCGGATCGGCGGCGCGCGCCGCGTTACGCCGCTCTTGAACTGCTTGGCGAGCAAAAGAAGCCCGGCGCCGCCGATAACCATCGGCTCGAAATAGGAGATCAGCGCCGCGTTCGCCGCCGCCACCCGCGCCGTCGCGTCGCCACCCGCGATCGCCAGCACCGGCTTGAACATGTCCGGCAGGATCGCGGCATAGCCGAGCATCACCACGATCCACAGCGCGGCCGCGAGCAGGACGAGCGCGCAGACGTAGCCAACGATCCGCGTCGCGACATGCGCCCGACGGTCGAGATAGGCATGCGCCGCCTTCAACAGCCCCGCCAGCGCCAGTGCGGCCGCGAAATAGGGCAACCCGTCGTTCAGCACGGCATAGATCGCGCCCGCCAGATGCAGATCGACCGCCAGCGTCATGCCCGGCGCCGTCATCGTCATCGCCACGACGAACAACAGAGCGCTCGCCATGGCATTGCTCACCGACAGCCACGTCGCCTCGAACGCAAACCAGCGCCACAGCACGCCATGCGCGTGCGTATCGCCCGCCCGCCGCTTCGGCACGCGGATGCCGATGGCGTGCAACGTGTCTTCGAGTGTCAGGTGCGGGATGAGCGGCGGCGCTTGCGGAATCGCGACCGCCTTCGCGCGCACGGGCTTTCGTCCGCCCCTCTGATTCAGTGGCGACTGACTCATGCGCGACTGGTTCCCAACGCCTTTTATGATCGGTGTAGCCGTATCTTGCCCGAGCGTTAACGCAAGGCCAAGAGCAACCCTGGGAACTTGCCGCGAAACCGCTATGCTTAACGGATGCAAGACCTACTACCGCTCGCCGAGGCCGTCGGCACCCGCCTGAAAGCCCGCAAGGAAACCGTCGCCGTTGCAGAATCGTCGAGCGGCGGATTGATCAGCGCTGCGCTGCTCGCCGTGCCCGGTGCGTCCGCGTATTTCCTCGCCGGTGCCGTCGTCTACACGCCCAAAGCGCGTGTGTTGCTGATGGATCTGCCGCGCGAGAGCGTCGCCGGCATGCGTTCCGCCAGCGAACCGTACGCCGCGCTCCTCGCGCGCCAGCAACGCGTGCGCTTCAACACCACTTGGGGTCTGTCCGAGACCGGCGCCGCGGGCCCGACCGGCAATCCCTACGGCGACGCCGCTGGCCACACCTGCATCGCGCTCAGCGGGCCGGTCACGCACGCGCTGACGCTGGAAACCGGCGAGTCGGATCGGGCCGCCAACATGCGCGCTTTCGCGAAGCGCGCGCTGGAACTTCTGCACGACGCATTGGAATAGCGGAACGAAGCCGGGTTCCCCGTCTTATCATTGGCATGTCCAGAGCCTTTGTCCGCGAACGCGACGACCAGCCCGCCGATGCGCCGCCCGATCTGATCGAGTCGGCCGGCCCGAACTTCGTGACGCCGCGCGGTTTGCGCCTGATCGATCAGCGCCTGTTCGAGCTCGACGAAGCGCTCACCGGCGGCCCGTCCGAAGAAGAGAAGGCGCGCCTGTTGCGCGACCTGCGCTACTGGACCGCGCGCCGCGCGAGCGCGCAGCTCGTCGATCACAAGCCCCAGGGCGGCGAAGTGGCGTTCGGCTCCGAGGTCACCATCCGCCGCCACGACGGCCCGCCCGAGACTTGGCAGATCGTCGGCGTCGACGAAGCCGATCCGGCGCAGGGCCGCATCTCGTTCGCCTCGCCCATCGCCGAAGCCCTGATCGGTGCTCGCGCCGGCGAAAGCGTCGACGTTCCCGGCCGCAAACCGCCGCTGGAATTGGAAATCATCGCGGTGCGTTGACGGCGCCGTGGCGCGGCGGCACGCTCGCGCCATGGCAAAGCGGCTCATCCTCGACATGCCGCCGCCGAAGGACATCGCGATCCTCGGCCATCGCATCCGCTATTGGGAAGCCGGCTCCGGCGATCCGATCGTGCTCGTGCATGGCTTCTCCGGCTCCGCGCCGTTCGAGTGGGCGCCGGTGATCCCGGGCCTCGCCAAGACCAACCGCGTGATCGCACTGCAGGTGATCGGCTTCGCACCGTCAGAAAAACCCGCCATAGACTACACGACCGAGGCGCTGTGCCGTCATCTCGGCGAATTCATGCGCGCGCTGAACCTCAAGACCATCACGCTCGTCGGCGAATCCTTCGGCGGCTGGCATGTCGCGGCCTATGCCTATCACGCGAAAGAGTACGGTCTGCCGCCCATCGCCAAGCTCGTGCTGGTGGGCGGCGCGATCTGCGTCAAGCGTCCGCCGCCGCCCGATGCCAGCGGCTTCTTCGATCCGGAGTGGGAAGCAGCCAGCGCCGCGCTCGCCGACAATCACGCCTCGCATGACCCGACGCGTGCCGCGATCATGCTCGCCAGCGGCCTCGGCAAGCGCGAGCCGACCCGCGAACAGCTCGCGACCATCGCCGTGCCGACGCTCCTTCTGTGGGGCAAGGAAGATCGGCTGATCCCCGTCGAGTGCGGCGAGGATGCCGCGACCGTGATCCCGAACGCGGAGTTCGTCGTGCTGCCCGATATCGGCCACATCCCCTCCATCGAGGCGAGCGCCGATTTCATCCGCATCGTGAGCGCGTTCGCGAACGCCTAATGCGCCTCCACCGGCGCCGCGTCGTCTGACAGCGGCGGCACCTTGGCGAAGGGCACGATCGCCAGCGCGATCGCGAAGCACGCCGCCAGCAGATAGAAGATGTCCTGGAACGCCTGCGTCAGCGCCTGCTGCGTCACGAATTGCGTAATCTCGCCGCTCATCACGAGCTGCGCGTGGGCCGCATCGGCGCCTTGCGCGCTCAGCCGCTGGATCACGCCCGCGAGCAGGCTGGTATTGCCGTCGCGCAACGCCTCGCCGAAGCGCTCGCCATGCAGCCGGCCGAGATTCTGCAACAGTGTCGACGCGATCGCGATGCCCACCGCGCCGCCCAGGTTGCGCATCAAGTTGAACAGTCCCGACGCGAAGCGCAGATCGGCCGGCGGAACGCCGTTCAGCGCCATGCTTACCGCCGGCACGATGCACAGCAGCATCGCGAAGCCGCGCACGGCCTGCGGCAGGAACAGCTGCCAGAAGCCCCATTGCGGCGTGATGCCCGAGAACAGCCAGCACGCCAGCGCGAACAGGCTGAACCCGAACGCGATCACGACCCTCTGGTCGACGACCGTTGTGAGGCGCGCTGCCAGCGGCGCGCTGAAGGTCATGAAAACGCCGGTGACGAACACCGTCGTGCCGATGTCGAGGCTCGAATAGCCGCGCACGCGCCCCAGGAAGATCGGCGTGAGATAGGTCGCACCGTACAGCCCGATGCCGATCACGAAATTCAGCACGCAGGCCATCGCAAAGGTCGGCCGCTTGAACGGCGTCAGCTTCAACACCGGCATGGTGGAGAAGAACGACCGCTCGAAGAACACCAGCGCGCCGACAAACGAGACCCACGCCGCCAGCATCACCGTCGGATCCTCGAGCCACTGATAGCGCGGCCCTTCCTCCAAGACGTATTGCAGGCAGCCCAGGAACACCGCCAGCGAGATCGCATGCAGCCAATCGATGCGCTTCAGCATCGCGAAATTCGGCTCGTCGACCTTGCCCAGGATCGGCAGCGCGACGGCGATGAAGATGCCCGGTACGATGTTGATGAAGAACAGCCAGTGCCAGCTCATCTGGTCGGTGATCCAGCCGCCGACCGTCGGGCCCAGCGTCGGTGCCAGCGTCGACACCATGCCCAGGATCGCCGGGATCATCGCGCGCTGCTTGCCGCTGAACAGGGTGAAGCCGGTCGCGAACACGGTCGGCACCATCGCGCCGCCGACGAACCCCTGGACGGCGCGGAACACGGTCATCGACTGGATGCTCCACGCCATGCCGCACAAGAGGCTCGCCAGCGTGAACAAGATCGCGCTCGCGGTGAACAGCCAGCGCGTCGACAGGGCTTGGCTCAGATACGCGGCGAGCGGGATCATCACGATCTCCGCCATCAGATAGGCGGTCTGCACCCAGGCGATCTCGTCCGGCCCCGCCGATAGCCCCGCCTGGATCGAATTGAGCGACGCCGCAACGATCTGGGTATCCAGGAGCGCCATGAACTGCCCGAACGCCATGATCCCGAAGATCAACAGCTTGCGGTTATGGCTGTAGCTCGCGATCGGTGAGACGTTCGGGACGGGAAGGGCGGTTGCGGCGTCGGACATGGCACCCCTTGACGGATTGAATTACGTGCATCATATAATCCTCGAACAAGGAGGCGCAAGATGCGCTACGCCGATACGCACAAGGACGAGACCCACAAGACGCTGCTGAAGGCCGCCGCTGCCCAGTTGCGCGCCCAGGGGCCGGACCGGCTTTCGGTCGCCGGGGTGATGAAGGCCGCGGGCCTGACTCATGGCGGCTTCTATGCCCACTTCAAATCGAAGGACGCGCTCCTCACCGAGACGCTCGGCGACATCTTCGCGCGCTCCAAGCGCCGCATGGCGCGCGTGATCGAGGGATTGCCGCCCAAGCATGCGCTGGCGGCCTATATCGATTTCTACGTCGCGGCCTCGCACCGCGACCATATCGAGAATGGCTGCCCGATCACCGCCCTCAACTCCGACATGCCGCGCCAGTCCAAGCGGTTCCGCGCGCTGTTCGAGTCGGGCGTGAAAGGCCTCTCGGCGCTGATCGCGGAGCTTATGACGCAGGCTGGCATCGCCGACGCGAAGAGCCTTGCGCCGTCGATCCTCTCGGCGATGGCCGGCGCCGTGGCGCTGTCGCGCACGATCTCCGATCCCGACCTGTCCGACGAACTGCTCGCTTCGGCGCGCGCCGGCATCAAGGCGCGGCTTGGCCTGACGGACGTGGCGCTCGCGTCGGAGAAGCCGCAATGACCGCCGGCATCGAGCGCCACGCCACCGCAACCACCACCTGCCTGGTATTCGAAACATGAGCACGACCACCTTCGACGGAACCCTCGCCGACTCCGCGCCGGTCAAGTCTCGCCTGCGTGCGCTGCCCAAGCGCGCCCTGCTGATCGCGGGCGCCGCCATCGTGCTGGCGCTCGCCGGCGCATGGTGGATCGCACTGCCGCCCTCCAGCGTCTCGACCGACGACGCCTATCTGAAAGCGGACTCCACCATCGTCGCGCCCAAGGTGCACGGCCTCGTCGCCGCGGTGCTGGCGCGCGACAACCAGCATGTGACGGCCGGCCAGCCGCTGATCCGTCTCGATGACGACGATTACCGTCAGGCCCTGTCGTCGGCACAGGCGGACGTCCAGACCGCGCAGGCCGCGCTCGACCAATTCGGCGCGCAGCGCAATCTCGCCGCCGCCAACGCCGACGCTGCGCAGGCCGCGATCCGCGCCTCGGACGCCGAGAACGTCCGCGCCGCCGCCGACCGCAAGCGCTTCGAGACGCTCGCCGCCGCCGGCGACATCTCGCGCCAGCAGGCCGACCAGGCCCGCGCCACCGCGCTCGGCGCCGCCGCCGATGCCGACAAGTCGCGCGCCGGCCTTGCCGCCTCGCAAGCACAACTCGCCGTGGTCGACCAGACGCGTGGCCAGCTCCTCGCATCGCGCGCGCGCGCCCAGGCCGCGCTGACGCTGGCGCAGCAGAATCTCGCGCACACCGTGATCCGTGCGCCGGTCGACGGCGTGGTGGGCGACCGCCAGGCGCAGATCGGCGAATACGTCCAGCCTGGCACGCAGCTTCTCACCGTCGTGCCGCTCAAGACGCTCTACATCGAGGCGAACTTCAAGGAGACGCAGACCGCCCGCATGCTCCCCGGCCAGCGTGCCCACATCACGGTCGATGCGCTGGGCGGCGAAACGCTCGACGGCGAAGTGGAAAGCTTCGCGCCCGGGTCGGGCAGCGAGTTCTCGCTGCTGCCGTTCGAGCCCGCGACCGGCAACTTCACGCGTATTGTTCAACGCCTGCCTGTCCGCATCCACCTGTTGCCGAACCAACCCGACGTTGCTCGCCTGCGCCCCGGCCTGTCTGCGGACGTGACGGTCGACCTGAAGCGCTAAGAGACACCTCCCACAAGGGGAGGTGATGTCGTTGACTCATCCCAACTGCGTCCTACACAGGCGTATGTATCGGCTCAAACCGATTCGCCGCCGCAGGGCGCCGCGGCCGCCGCGCGCGCTCCTGCAAGGCGCCGACGCCGCGTTCTGCGCGCTTGCGCTGGTGGCGGTGATCGTCGGCGGCCATCACGCACTGCAGGGCCTGCCGGCGCTCGCGGGCATCATCGTGCCCGACGGCGTGGTGCCCGCCGAGGCGAGCAGCGCGCCGTCCGAGCCCTTCGCCTTCCTGCGCCTGGCCGGCGATGTCGCGCCCAGCCGCTTCGCGCCGCAGGTCCTCTATCCCGTCAGCGCGCATCCGTTTCCCGCCTGGTTGACCGAGCGCACGCCCGATCCCGCGCCCGCCGCCGACAGCGCGCCGCCGCTGCCCGGCCCGCCGAAAGTCGCCATCGTGATCGACGATCTCGGCGCCGATCTCGCGCGCACCGACCGCGCCATCCGTCTGCCGGGGCCCGTGGCGCTTTCTTTCCTGCCTTACGCCGACGCCACCGCCTTCCTTGCGAGCGAAGCGGCGCGCATGGGTCACGACGTTCTGCTCCACATGCCGATGGAGGCGCAGAGCGATCACGATCCGGGTCCGCTTGCGCTCACCATCGGTCTCGCGCCGGCCGAGATCACCCGCCGCCTCGACACCGCGCTGGCGCGGGTGCCGCAGGCCATCGGCATCAACAACCACATGGGCAGCCGCGTCACCGCCGATCGCGCCACGCTGATCCCGGTCGCCGAGGATCTCGCGCGCCGCAAGCTGTTCTTCTTCGACTCGCGCACCACGCCCGACACGCAGGTGGTCTCCGTCGCGCGCGCCTTCGGCGTGGCGAGCGCCGGCCGCGACATCTTCCTCGACGACGAGGAGACGGCGGATGCCGTCGGTACCCAGTTCCAGGCGCTCGAGGCCCGCGCCCGCGCGCAAGGCGTCGCCATCGCCATCGGCCATCCCCACGACGTCACGCTGTCCGCCATCGCCGCCTGGACGGCACGGGCCAGTGCCCGCGGTTTCGTCCTGATCCCGCTCGGCGAAGCGATGCAGCTCAAGACGGAGCGCGAAGCGCGTCTCGCGCTGGCACGTTAGAGCGCATATTTTCAGGGCAACCTATAACGGTATAGATTCGCTACGGGCGATTCTTGACTTGTCGATTATTGGGGGCGTGGAAAATGCGGAAAATCATTTCGGCACAAATATTTGCGCTTTCGATCCTGGTCGCCGGCTGCGGCACGGCGCGCCACGAACACGAAGCCATCGAGAGCAACTGTGTGGCCGAGGCGCAAGGCCCCGAAGCCGCCGTGCTGAGCGGCAAGACCTTCATCGGCGACGTCACCGAGATCAACGCGGCCATGCTGTCCAATCCCAATCTGCCGACGCCGGCGGAGGCGGCCGCGCTCAGCGCGCTCGATGCGCGGCGCGCGGTCTGCCGGCAGAAGATCATCGCCTGGAACCAGCAATACAAGCCGAAGCTGGTGCCGCGGTTGCAGGCGCAGTTCTACGAGGAAGAGCTGGCGGTCGGCGATCTCATCGCGCGCAAGACGAGTTATGGCGACGCAAATCGCCGGATCTACGAAGCCTATCTATCGGAAGTGGGCGGCCGCAGGGCCCGGCGCCAAGCCAAAGCCCGTATGAATGCCGCTGGCGCGCAGTAACGGCCCGCGTCGCGCAGGTGCCGATTTGGCCTTGAACGGAAAGCGGCCTGGCGCGAGGCCCTTCTCGCCTTGCGCGCTGATGTGCTAATCTTGGTCCGGACTTTTGGGGAGGTTCACCATGGATCGGATCGCATTCCCGCTCACCTTGGCCGCCGGCATCCTTCTCGCCAGCACGGCCTTTGCCAGCACCGCGGCTGTCAGCTTGCAAAGCGCCCCTGCCGCCATCGACAACAACGCCACGGTGCCGGCTGCGACGCCCGCTGCGCCGCAGACCGCCTCGGGCAATGACGGCGACCAGATCGTCTGCAAGAACCAGCCGATCATCGGCTCGCGGCTGAGCTCGCGCCTGTGCCTGCCCAAGCACCGCTGGGCGCAGATGCATCAGGACGGCCAGGACTTCATGCGCAATCTCGACGAGCGCTCGTCGGGCGGCCAGGAACGTCCGCAATAGAGGCGCGCCGGCGGCTTACTGTCCGCGCTTGCCGGCGGTGGCGAAGCGCACCGCTTCCTCCGCCGCGCGCATCAGCGCCGCCGCCTTATTGACGGTCTCCTGATACTCCGCCTCCGGCACGCTGTCGGCGACGACGCCGCCGCCGGCCTGGACGTACATCGTCCCGTCCTTCACCACCGCGGTGCGCAGCACGATGCAGGTGTCCATCGAGCCGTCCGCCGCGAAATAGCCGACCGCGCCGGCATAGACCGCGCCGCGCTTCTCCTTCTCGAACTCGTCGATCAGCTCCATGGCGCGGATCTTCGGCGCGCCCGACAGCGTGCCGGCCGGCAATCCCGCCGCCAGCGCGTCCACCGCGTCGAGCCCGTCGCGTATTTTGCCTTCGACGTTCGACACCAGGTGCATCACATGGCTGTAGCGCTCGATGAAGAAGCTCGCCGTGACCTTCACCTCGCCGGTCTTCGCCACGCGGCCGACGTCGTTGCGTCCCAGATCGACCAGCATCAGATGCTCGGCGCGCTCCTTGGGATCGCCCATCAGTTCGTCGGCGAGCGCGACGTCGTCCTCGGGCGTCTTGCCGCGCGGGCGCGTGCCGGCGATGGGGCGGATGGTGACGATGCCGTCGCGCAGCCGCACCAAAATCTCCGGGCTCGAGCCGACGATGGAGAAACCCGGGAAGGCGAGGTTGTAGAGGAACGGCGACGGATTGAGCCGGCGCAGCGCGCGATAGAGCGAGAAGGGCGGCAGGGTGAACGGCCGGCGGAAGCGCTGGCTCGGCACGACTTGGAACACGTCGCCGGCCAGGATGTATTCCTTGGCGCGCGCGACGATCTTCAGATAGTCGGCATGCGAGATGTTGGAGTCGATCTGCGACACCGCCGGCAGATTCTCCGGCGCGCGCGGCGCGGCCGGGCCAGGGCGCTCCAGATCGTCCACGGCATCCTGCAGCCGCTCGCTGGCGCGCGCATAGGCGGCGCGGGCATCCGTGCTCCCATTATCGTCTTTGGCCGGCCAGACCGGCGTGACGATCAGGATCTCGTCGCGGACGTTGTCGAAGATCGCAGTGATCGTCGGGCGCAGCAGGATCGCATCGGGCAGGCCGAGCGGATCGGGCGGGGTGTTCGGCAGATCCTCGATCAGCCGCACCATGTCGTAGCCGAGATAGCCGTAGAGCCCCACCGCCATCGGCGGCACGCCGGCCGGCAGCGTCATGCGGCATTCGGCGATCAGCGCGCGCAGGCTCGCAATCGGATCGCCGGCCAGCGGGTCGGGCTTGAAGGTGTTCGCATCGGCCCGCGCCGACCGGTTGATCTCGCATCTGCCGTCCCGGCAGCGCCAGATCACGTCGGGCTTGAGCCCGATGATGGAATAGCGCCCGCGCGCTTCGCCGCCCTGCACGCTCTCGAGCAGGAACGCGTTCTCGCGGCCTTCGCCGAGCTTCAGATAGGCGGAAACCGGCGTCTCCAGGTCGGCGATCAGCCGCGTATAGAGGATTTGCGGACGGCCTTCATCGTAGCCGCGCGCGAAGGCGGCAAAGTCGGGCTCCGGCGTGCTCACTGTCCCGCCGTGCCCTGGCCGCCGATCGTGCCGTCGACCAGCTTTTGGTTGATCGTCGTGCCGTCCTTCTTCTGCACCGCCTTGGCAAGCGTCAGCGTCACGTCGGCGCCGACCTCTTCGGAGAACTGGTTCACGCCGGCGCGATAGCCCATGTCGTTGTCCGGCGGCAGCGGGTGGCGGATGCCCGTCACGCGCACCACGACATAGCTGTTGTCCTTGGTGCGCACCGCGATCACCCCACCGGCCGGGGCGGCGAAGATCGCCTTCGTCACGTCGGCGGTGAAAATCCCTTCCGTCTTGCCGGACCGCATCAGCGGTCCCGTCTGCTGCACCGGCGCGCCGACCGAGGCGGCGACGCCGGCGAGCGAATGCTCGGCATTGCCGCGCCCCGCCAGCTGCTGCGCCTTGACGCGCAACGCCGCGACGCTCTGCTCCGCCGACCAGCGCGCCAGCGCTTGCGCGCGCACCGCGTCGAGGGGCTTTGGCCTGGGCGGCGTGATCCCGTCGACCTTCACCGCATAGAACGAGCCGTCCTGGGTCTGGAAGGGATCGCTGTTCTCGTCGCCGACTTCGGCCTTGAACATCGCCGCCAGCAGTTCCGGATTGGCCGGCTTCAGCGCCGGCGTGCCGTCGGGCGCGAGGCCCTGGGCGTCGATGGCCGCGACATGGACGAATTTCATCCCCGCCTTCTGCGCCGCTTCCTGCACGCTTGCGCCGCCGGCGATGGCATCGGTGTAGGCGTTCGCCATGTCGGTCATCTTGGAAAGCGCGAGCTTCTTCTGCAGCACCGTCTTGACCTCGTCATGGCTTTTGGCGCTGCCTGCCGTGATCTTGGCGTCGCGCATCAGCACCCAGCCGAAGCTGCTCTTGATCGGCGCGCTGACGGCGCCCTCGGGCAGCGCGAACAGCGCCTGGCGTGCCGGATCGAGATCGTCCTTGGTCACGCTCCCGAGCTTGTAGTCGGCATCCTTCAGCTTGTGGTCCGCCGCCACCGCATCGAACGTCTTGCCGCCGTCGATCGCGGCCTTGGCGGCCTTGGCATCGGCCTCGTTGGCGAACTTGATCTGCTCCAGGTCGCGCCGCTCCGGCACGACGTAGTCGGCCTTGTCGCCGTCGATCTCGTCCTGGATCTGCTTGTCGGTCACCTGGATGGTGGACGTGACGTCGGCGAGGCTGATCCCGGCATAGCTGACCGAGCGGTATTCGGGCGTGCTGAAGCTCTCGGCATGCGCCTTCACATAGGCGCCGAGCACCGCGTCGCTCGGCGCTGGCGGCTGCGGCACCGTGCTGGAGCCCACCACGACGTAGTCCACGGCGCGCGCCTCGTTGATATAGGCGAAGAAGGCATGCGGGTAATCCGCCGGCAGCGCGAAGCCGGCGTCGATCGCGCGCACCAGCTGCGAGCGCGCGACGTCCTGGCGCGAGCGTTCGGTGAAGTCTTTCTCGTTGTAGCCGTGCTGCTGCAGCACTTGCACGAACCGGTCGTGATCGAAGGTGCCGAGCGGTCCGTTGAAGGCGGTGATCGCCTGGATCTGCTGCGCCACGCGCGCATCCGAAGCGGTCAGGCCGTACGCGTTCGCCAGCCGGTCGAGTGCCGTGCGCAGCATCATCTCGTTGAGGACCGATTGTCCGATCTGCTTTTGCTGGTCGGGCGTCAGCGTCTGGCCGGGCGGCACCGCCTGGCGCTGGGCATCCTGGTATTCGCGGCTGAACGCCGCCGCGGGGACCGCGGTCGAGCCGACGCTGTAGACGTCGGTGCTGACATTGCCCCGGAACACGTCGGCGATGCCCCACACCACGAAGCTGAGCGCCAGCGCGCCCATGAAGATCGAGGCGATCACCGATCTGGTGTATTTGCGCATTTCCTGGAGCATGGACGGTCCGGTCGGTTGAGGCGTGGCGGCGAAAAGCGGCGGATGATAGGGAAGGGCGTGCCACAACGGCAAGCGACGGGCAAGGCTGCATAAAATGGGGGACTGGACGGGCTTTTTCGCGGCCGAGGTGGGCGCCGCGGCGGCGCTGGCCGGGCTCGTGATGGTCGCCATCTCGATCAATTTGCAGCGTATCCTGTCCGAGCCCGGCCTCGTGGGCCGCGCCGCCGAGACCCTGGTGGCGCCCAGCGGCGTCCTTATCGTCGCCTCGCTGGCACTGGTGCCGGGTCAGCCGCGTTGGCTGTTCGGTGCCGAGGCGGTCGCGGTCGGCGCCGGGATGGCGCTGGCACCGGTATTGGTTCTGTTCGGCCTGCATCGGATGCAGGGGCATCGCGGCGCGGGCTATATCGCCGCCCGGGTGGCGCTCGCGGTGGCGTGCTGCGTGCCGTTTCTCGTTTCGGGCGTGCTTCTCCTTCTGGGCAGTCCGTTCGCGCTGTATTGGATGGTGCCGGGCGTGGTCGTGTCGCTGGTCTCGACCGTGATCGCCGCCTGGGTCTTGCTTGTGGAGATTTTGCGTTGATGCGTCAGCTGATTGCCGGAAACTGGAAGATGAACGGCCTCGCCGCGTCTCTGGGCGAGATCGAGGCGCTGGCGAAGGGCGTGAAGAGCCCGCCCAAAGATCTACATTGCGAGGTCCTGATCTGCCCGCCCGCGACGCTCGTCGCCCGTGCCGCCGCGCTGAACAGCGGCATCGCCATCGGCGGCCAGGACTGCCACGCGGACGTCTCGGGCGCCTTCACCGGCGACGTCTCGGCCGAGATGCTGAGAGACGCGGGCGCCACCGCGGTCATCGTGGGTCATTCCGAGCGCCGCCAGGTTCACGGCGAGACCGACGCGATGGTCGCCGCGAAAGCCGAGGCGGCGTGGCGCGCCGGTCTCCTTGCGATCATCTGCGTCGGCGAGACCGAGGACCAGCGCGACGCCGGCGATGCGCATCGTGTCTGCAGGCGCCAGCTCGACGGCAGTGTCCCCGCGGGCGCGACGCCGCAGAACACCGCCATCGCCTATGAGCCGATCTGGGCGATCGGCACCGGCAAGACCGCCACGACCGGCGACATCGAGAAGATGCACGCGCACATCAAGGCGTGCCTGGCGGCGCCTTTGCGTATTCTTTACGGCGGCTCGGTAAAACCCTCGAACGCGAAAGAGATCCTCGCGCTGGCCGATGTCGGCGGCGCGCTGGTCGGCGGCGCCAGCCTCAAGGCGTCCGATTTCATTCAAATTGTCGACGCCGCGCGGTGTTCGTCTTAACCCTTCCTTACCACCGTTTCTTAACGCGGCCCGTGGCATTGCTAACTTGTCAAAACAGGTGTGGCGGACGCGCCCGATGGGCCGGCTTTCTTTCGATACGACAGAGACGTTGATCTACGATCCGGTGGCTGCGAACCGCACGGCCACGCGGGCGGCGCTGTTCACGCTCGGCTTCCGCAAGATCGAGACCGTCGCCACTCTCGACACCTTCGCCGAGGCGATCCGCCGCCGCCCGCCCGACTTGGCGCTGTGCGAGAGCCAGGGCGCCGACAGCGATCTGTGCCGCATGATCCAGGAGCTGCGCCAGGGCGCGGCCGGCTTCAATCCGTTCATCGTGATCATCGTCACCGCCTGGGAGAAGTCGGCGGGGCTGGTGACCAAAGTGGTGAACTCGGGCGCCGACGATCTCATCCTGCGCCCGTTCTCCACCACGCTGCTCGGCCAGCGCATCGAGGCCCATGTCGAGCGCCGCAAGGGCTTCGTCGTCACCTCCGAATATGTCGGGCCCGACCGCCGCAAGGACACGGTGCGCCCGTCGCACGTCGAGATGTTCGAGCCGCCGAACTCGCTGAAGATGAAGGCCAAGGACCGCCTCACGCCGGAAGAGACCAGCGCCCGCCTCGACGTCGAACTGCGCGCCGCGCGCGAGCTGCTCAACACCGAGAAGATCCGCCGCGACGCCTTCCAGATCGCGATCCTGTGGCGTCTGATGCAAGAGCACATCCCGGGCGCGATGACCTACACCCAGGAGCTCCAGAAGATCGCGATGCTTGCCAAGGGCATCGTCAAGCGCTGCCGCGATACCGACCTCGAGACCGCCGTCGAGTGGTGCGACTCCGTCATGGCCGCCGTCGAGGGCTTGCTCGCGGGCGTCGACCGCAACGCCGCGATGCACCTTCTTGGGCACGCTGCGCTCAGCCTGAACCATGTCTTTTATTCCGAGCGCTCGACCACCGAGATCCTGACCGAGATCGACGCGACCGTGGCGATCATCCGCGCCCGGAACCTGTCCGAGGCCTCCGCCGCGGCGCGGTAGATAACCTTCGAATATCTCCCAGGTGTCATCCGCCGCACGTCACCCTGAGCGACGCCGCAGGCGGCGTCGAAGGCGCGGCGGATGACAAACTGGGCTACCCTCCGTGCGTCCGAAAAATAAATCACGCGCACTTATCCTCGCAGCCGTACGCAAAGCCCTTTTCGATTCAACGGAGCCGGCACCGAGCCTGTTGGATAAGTAGACCCACGCCGTCCGCGCCCCGCGCCGTGCGCCTTGATCCGGGCGCCTGGCACCCCACCTCCCGTCTATGTCCGATCGCCCTGCCACCCGCGCCCCGTGCGCAAAAACGCATGAAAATCGACAAACAATTATGTTGTCGAAGCGGATAGGGTTTGCGCAACAATCGGGATGTGCCGGCCAAGCATACGTAGAAACCCGAAGTTCCCAAATGTTGCCGCTGTCACAAAATGATGCCCTGGCGTCGCTTAGAGTCGAGGCCAACCGGAGCCGTGGAGACTTCGGCCTGCCTGGGGCGCCGCATGGCCGAATTGATCTTCAAATTCCTGTTTCGGCGGCCCAGCCCTGGGCCGCGCCCAAACGCCGGACAGGCTCGTGTGCTGGAAGGCCTCATGCACCTGCTGACCCTGGGCGGTCCGCTCTGAGCCTTTCCATCCCGGCCGGTTTCGTCTATTGAGCGCCCCCTGAATAGCGGGTGCTGCCCGCCGGGAGATTTGTCCGTGCAAGCCCTTCTTGTCCTTCTCGAGCTTTTCGTTGCCGTGGCGCTGGTCGTCTGCGTGATGCTGCAGCGGTCCGAGGGCGGGGCGCTCGGCATGGGCGGCGGCGGTTCGGGCTTCGGCGGACTGTTCTCGCCGCGCGGCGCGGCCGACACGCTGACGCGCACCACGACGATCCTGGCGGCGGTGTTCTTCGTGACCTGCCTCGGCCTCAACCTGATGGCGCTGCACGGCCGCAACGAGAAGTCGTTTCTCGACAACCCGGCGCCGGCCGGCAACCTGCCGCTCAAGCCGATCGCGCCCAGCCGCGGCGTGCCGACGCCGCATTAAAAGCCTGCGGAGACTCCGGGCCGTGCGTCGCGCACGCGCGTCAGGAACGCCAGAACGTCCGTGTCCGGAGCATTTTCGGCGCCCTGCGCCTTCGCCTCGTCGAGCGTGAAGTCCATCCGCGCCTCATAGGTGCGGTCGATCTGGTTGCGCAGTCGCTGCTCCGCCGCATACCACGCCTGCTTCGCCGCTCCGTCGCGGCAGGTCGACAGTTCCGCCGCGTCTGACGCCCCCCAGCGCCGTTCGACGCAGTGGTAGGGATCGAACGACATCGCGAACAGCCGCTTGCGCGCGTCCTCATAGGACAGCGTCACGCGCGAACCGTCCGTACGCTGATAACTGACCGAGCACGCCGCCGTATCGCGGCGATAGACCGCCAGCATGTCGCCGGCCATGTCGCCGCCGGTGTAGACGAGATGCGGATCGCCGCCGCGCACATACATGATGACGAAGCGCTCGGCCGCGTCGCGCGTCTCCCTAAACGCCGTCTTCAGCCGCGCGTCGCGCGACGGCGTCGAGAAGGTCTCCCAGTCGCCTTCGGTACCGTAGATGTTGGGCGGCAGGCGCTGCGGCTGCGGCCGGTTCTGCAGCCCCGCCGCGATCCCCATCTCCACCGCCTGGGCGCGATAGGCAAGATCGGAGCAGTTGGACTGCACCATCTCGTGAATTTCCTTGATCGGGTCGTAGCTGAGTTCGCCGCTGGTCGACAGCTTGGCGCGCACATAATCGTAATAGTCGATCGTCTCGCCCTCCAGCGTGAAGGCACCGCTCGCCCAGGCGGCATCGGCCGGCCGCGGGCCGTTGCCGAAGAACTGCTCGGTCGAGAAGCCGGGCAGGGCGGCGTTGCGTGCCACCGCGATATGCCCGCCCTCCAGCGATCCGTCTGCGGCGCGATGCGCGCCCACCAGCACCTGTGGCCGCCAGTTCTTGAATCCTGCGCCGGCGCCCGGTACCGCGCGCGCGAAGCGCAGGTCGTAGACCGAGTGCGCCAGCGAATAGTCGGTGTGGGAATCGAAGAAATGGATGCGCCCGTCATTGTCGACCCGATAGACCAGCGCGACATGCCCGGCCGGGTCGTAGATCATCGTCCCCGGCCGGATCGACGCGCGGTCGATGGCGACAGGGTAGAGATCGGGCACCACCGGCCCGTCCATGTCGGGGTGCAGCCGATAGCTCGCCGACGACACGTCGTCGCGCATCTGCTCCAGGATTTCGAGGCCGCCGGTCGTTCCGCTCTTGAGTTCGCGCCGCGCCGTCACCACGTTGCCGTTCGGGCTGTAGCGGAAGTCGTTTGCCGCGCCGCGCGGCTCGACCGCGCTCTCATAGGAGAACGGCAGGCCCTTCTTCCAGGCGTAGTAGAAGCGCAGCACATAGGGGAAATCGGCGCAGTCGGAATCGATCACCGTGCCCGGTGGATCGGAGGCGCGGAACGGGTTGGCCGGATCGTGCAGGCATTCGTTGACCGAATGGCACTTCGCTTCGCCCAGCGCCTGAACAAAGTCGCTGTAGCCCTGCTCATCCTCGGCCGACCAGGAATCGTAGCGGATCAGATACGGTGCCGGCGGCGCGGCGACGGCCGGCGCGGGCAGGGTGGCGAGCAATGCCGCCGCGACCGCTGCTGTCACAACCCAACGCATGCCATCCCCCGCCCGATCGCCGGACTCTAGCCGCGAATCGACTCTATCGCGCGCTCATGTCCCTTTTTCCGCGGGGAGATCTGCGACATCCGTGCCGCTGCTCAACGCCTTGTTTTGCCCACGGAAAAACACGCATGTGATTTTCCGAATTTTCCCTTGTTCCATTCCGCGCGACCTGCTTATGGTGGCCTCCCATGGCGCGGTTGATCTTCATAACCGGCGGCGTGGTCTCTTCCCTTGGAAAAGGTCTTGCGTCCGCCGCACTCGGAGCTTTGTTGCAAGCTCGCGGGTACAAAGTCCGTTTGCGGAAACTCGATCCCTATCTGAACGTGGATCCCGGGACCATGTCGCCGTTCCAGCACGGCGAAGTCTACGTCACCGACGATGGTGCCGAAACCGACCTCGACCTCGGCCATTACGAGCGCTTCACCGGCGTCTCGGCCTCGAAGGCCGACAACGTCACCTCGGGCCGGATCTACAGCCAGGTGATCGAGAAGGAGCGCAAGGGCGGTTATCTCGGCCGCACCGTGCAGGTGATCCCGCACGTCACCGACATGATCAAGGAGTTCGTCCTCTCCGGCATCGAGGACCTCGATTTCCTCCTCGTCGAGATCGGCGGCACGGTCGGCGACATCGAGGGCCTGCCGTTCTTCGAGGCGATCCGCCAGCTGCACAACGATCTGCCCTACCGCCAGACAGCCTTCGTGCACCTGACGCTGGTGCCCTATATCGAGGCGGCCGGCGAGCTGAAGACCAAGCCGACCCAGCACTCGGTGAAGGAGCTGCGCGCCATCGGCATCCAGCCCGACATCCTGATGTGCCGCGCCTCTTATCCGATCCCCGACGACGAGCGCCGCAAGATCGGCCAGTTCTGCAACGTGCCGATGGAGCGCGTGATCCCCGCGCTCGACCTCGACACCATCTATCGCGTGCCGATGGCCTATCATGCCGCCGGCCTCGACACGCAGCTGCTCAAGGTGTTCGGCATCGACGACGCGCCGCCGCCCGAGCTGGCGCGCTGGCAGCAGGTAGTCGAGCGTGTGAAGAATCCCGAAGGCGAGGTGCGCATCGCCGTCGTCGGCAAGTACATGCAGGTCAAGGACAGCTACAAGTCGCTCTCCGAGGCCTTGGTGCATGGCGGCATCGCGAACAACGTGAAGGTCCATCTCGACTGGATCGACAGCGAGATCTTCGAGCGCCCCGACGCGCCGGCCTTCCTCGAGGGCGTCAACGGCATCCTGGTGCCCGGCGGCTTCGGCGAGCGCGGCACCGAAGGAAAGATCCACGCGGTGAAGTTCGCGCGCGAGCGCAACGTGCCGTTCTTCGGCATCTGCTACGGCCTGCACATGGCGGTGATCGAGGCGGCGCGCGACCTCGCGGGCCTCGAAGGCGCCGGCACGACCGAGATCGGCCATCCCAAGCATCCCGTCATCGGCCTGATGACCGAGTGGACCAAGGGCAATCAGAAAGAGACCCGCGCCGCCGACGGCGACCTCGGCGGCACGATGCGGCTGGGCGCCTACACCGCGCGCCTGACGCCCGGCAGCCGCGTCGCGGAGGTCTACGGCACCACCGAGATCAGCGAGCGCCACCGCCACCGCTACGAGGTGAACACCAACTATGCCAAAGAGCTCGGCAAGCACGGGTTCGAAGTGAGCGGCTGGTCGCCCGACGGCAAGCTCCCCGAGATCATGGAATTCCCGGATCACCCCTGGTTCATCGGCGTGCAATTCCACCCCGAGCTGAAGTCGCGCCCGCTGGACCCGCACCCGCTGTTCACCAGCTTCATCGCCGCGGCCGTGCAGAAGAGCCGGTTGGTGTAGGCGTTATCGAATTCCGCCTGGAATATTGCTGGATTTGGGCAAAACAAATTCCGGATTTACGCCGATATCGCGCGCAAATATTTGCATCACGTTCCGGTAAGCATCTTGGACGGCTCGTGGATCGATTGCGTCGTTGGGGGCGAAGCAATCCTCCCATTCTGCGTTCCACTCCGCGCGGTGTTCTTTCCGCCGGGAAAACTGCGTCTTGAGTTTTGGGTCTTGTCCCCACGCGTTGAACGTCTTGTAGCAAGCGGCGATGAGCGCGTTACAGGCTGCATGGAATTCGGGGAAAAGAGAGGCGAAGCAAGATTTACCTTTTTATCGATCACGCGCTTCCACGAAACGACGACGGGCGGGTTGATGTCTCTCCAACTTCCCACATAGGTGAAAAAGCAGAGAAGGTCGTTAAACGTCGGCGCAAGTTCGTCGTAGATGGCAAGCCGTTTCTCTGTAAGCTTTTGACTTTGCCATTGGCGCATTTCGAAGCGCTTCGATACCCGATTTAGGTAGACGCCAAGAAAGCCAACCGCCACCGGCGTCAGCAGGCCGGCAGACAGCCTGGCCACTTCAAGCCAATTCCAAGACCCAGCTTCCATCGCACGCCCCCACCTCGCCGATATCATAGCCTAGAGCCGGCGTGCCCCGCACGCGCGCTCGTTTGCGAGACTCTCGGTATTCGAATCACAAGAATGCAGGTATCTTGAGCACGAGCCGATCTTGCCAGCGGTGTACCCCGCTCTCATCCGACTTCAGACGTCTGTACTTCTGGAACCCGACGCCTTAATCGGCGTTACAGTGTCGGCTGGCATGGCACGCGTAGGGGTTCGATGGCCGATAGTGGCGTAATGAACGAAGACAGCGCCGAGTCCCGCGCGCTGCGGCGGCTTTTGCGTGTCGGCGCCGACGTCGCCGCCGAACTCGATGTCGATCGTGCCGTCCAGGTCGTCACCGATGCCGCCACCGAGCTGACCGGTGCCGCCTTCGGCGCGTTCTTCTACAACGTCACGAACGAGACCGGCGAAAGCTATCTGCTCTACACGCTGTCCGGCGTGCCGCGCGAGGCGTTCGCCAAATTCCCGATGCCGCGCAACACCGGCATCTTCGCGCCGACTTTCGCGGGCGAGCGCGTCGTTCGCTCCGCCGACATCACCAAGGATCCGCGCTACGGCCAGAACGCGCCGCACAAGGGCATGCCGGAGGGCCATCTGCCGGTGCGCTCTTATCTTGCCGTGCCGGTACTCTCGCGCCTCGGCGAGGTGATGGGCGGGCTATTCTTCGGCCACCCCGAGCCGGACCATTTCGCGCGCTATCATGAAGACGTCGCGGTCGGCATCGCCGGCCAGGCGGCGACCGCGCTCGACAACGCCCGCCTTTACCGCTCGGCCCAAGCCGAGCTCAAGCGCCGCCGCGAAGCCGAAGACCTGCTGCGCCAGAACAACATCAGCCTCGAAAGCCGCGTCTCGCAAGGCAGCGCCCAGACCCAGCGGGCGCTTGCCCAGCTGCGCGACAGCGAGCGCAATTTCCGCCTGCTGGTCGAGAGTGTAACCGACTACGCGATCTACATGCTCGATCCCAAGGGCACGGTGGCGAGCTGGAACGCCGGCGCCGCGCGCATCAAGGGCTATGATCGCGCCGAAATCGTCGGCTCCAACTATGATCGCTTCTTCAGCGCGGAGGACCGCGCCGCCGGCATTCCCAGCCGCGCGTTGAAGGTCGCCGCCGAGGCCGGCCGCTACGAGACCGAGGGTTGGCGCCTGCGCAAGGACGGCAGCCGCTTCTGGGCCTTCGCGGTGCTCGATGCCGTGCGCGACGAGGACGGCAACCTGCTCGGCTTCGCCAAGATCACCCGCGACATGACCGAGCGCCGCGAGGCGCAGCTCACGCTCGAAAAGGCCCGCGACCAGCTCGCCCAGGCGCAGAAGATGGAAGCGATCGGCCAGCTGACCGGCGGCATCGCGCACGACTTCAACAACATGCTGATGATCGTCAGCGGCCAGGCGCAGTTGATGCGAAAACGCCTCTCCGATCCCAAGGACATGCGCTCGCTCGACGCCATCGAGGCCGCGGCGCGCAGCGGCGCCAACCTGACGCGCCAGCTCCTCACCTTCGCGCGGCGCCAGCGCCTCGACACGATGGTGGTCGATCTCGGCAGCCGCGTCAGCGCCTTCCAGGACATGCTGACCAGCGCCATCGGCGGCGCGGTCAAGCTCGAGATCGACATCGCGAGCGATATCTGGCCGGTCGAGATCGATGTCGGCGAGTTCGAGCTCGCGCTGGTCAATGTTGCGGTCAACGCCCGCGATGCGATGCCCCACGGCGGCACGCTTACGCTCACCGCGCGCAACGTCACGCTCGGCGCCCAAGCGCCCGTCGCGCTGCATGGCGATTTCGTGCGCGTCAGCATCGTCGATACCGGCAGCGGCATCGCGCCCGAGGTCCTCGCCAAGGTGTTCGAGCCCTTCTTCACGACCAAGGAGGTGGGCAAGGGCACCGGGCTGGGCCTGTCGCAGGTCTACGGCTTCGCGCGCCAGTCGGGCGGCGACGTCCAGGTGACGAGCGAGGTCGAGCGCGGCACCACGGTCTCGCTTTATTTGCCGCGGACCGCGAAATCTGCAAGCGACAACGCCGCGCCCCGTCCGGCCGCCGCACCGTTCAAGACCGACGCCACGGTCCTCGTCGTCGAGGACAATGCCCAGGTCGGCGATGTCTCCGCCATGCTGCTGGAGCAGCTCGGCTGCATCGTCCTGCGCGCCGAGCGGCCCGACGCGGCGCTGGCGGTCCTCGCCTCGGGCATCGCGGTCGACCTCGTCTTCAGCGACATCGTGATGCCGGGCGACATGGACGGCCTGGCGCTGGCGCGCGCGATCCGCGAGGCATATCCGCGCCTGCCGGTCCTGCTGGCCACAGGCTATTCGAGCGCCGCAGAGCGCGTGGGCTGCGATTTCCCGATCCTGCGCAAGCCCTACGAGTTCGACAGCCTTGCGGAAGCGGTGAAGGCCGCGCTATGCCAGCCGGCGATGGCATAGGGCCGACGCCGCCGATCCACGATCACGACATCCCTGCGCACTTTTGGTCCGTCCCATATGTCGGGGCGCTCCATGCCGCGCGCGATATCTCGCAGGGCGCCAACTGCCAGGCCTTCGCCTATGCACTGCTGCGCCATTTCGGCCGGACGATCTCGAATTTCCGCTCCAGCAACCTGTGGGACGACACACAGGAGACCGTCCGCGTCACCGGCCCGCTCGAACCGCTCGATCTCCTGCTGTTCGGCCCGACGCAAGATGCCTATGGCGCGCATGTCGGCGTCTGGCTGGGCGAGGGCAGGGTGATTCACCTCGCCAAGCGCGTCGGCTCGCCGGTCGTGTGGCCGTTGGAGCGTTTCGCAATCGAGCGCGGCTACGAGATCCTCATCGGGGCCAAGCGCACGCTCAGGTGAACGCGGCTATCTCGGCGCCAGGATCATCCGGATCCCGTCGCGCGGCCGCATCGTCACGCGGTGCTGCAGCACGATGTCCTGGCCCGTGACGAGCTTCAGCCGGAAGCGCTGCGCCAGCGTCGCCAGCATCAGCACCGCCTCGGTCATCGCGAGCGACATGCCGATGCAGATGCGCGGACCGCCCCCGAACGGCATGTAGGCAAACCGATGCCGCCCCGCGCTCGCGCCTTCCGAGAAACGCTCCGGATCGAACCGGTCGGGATCGCTCCACAGCTTGCGGTGCCGCTGGATGATCCACGGCGCGATCAGCACCATCGCGCCCTTCGGGATGCGTGTGCCGGCGATCTCGTCTTCTTCCAGCGCGACGCGGCCCGAAAGCCCCGGTGCCGGCGGATAGAGCCGCATCGACTCCTCGATCACCATGCGCGTGTAGGGCAGCTTCGCGATATCCTCATGCGTCGGCGCACGGCCACCGAGCACGCTGCTCAGCTCGTCATGCAACTTCGCTTCGACGGCGGGGTGCTGCGACAGCAGATACCAGACATAGGTCATCGCCAGCGCCGTGGTCTCGTGCCCGGCGAGGAAGATGATCACGACCTCGTCGCGAATATCCTCCTGGCTCAGACCCTTGCCGGTCTCGCTATCGCGTGCTGCTACCAGCCGGTCGAGCAGATCGCGCGTGCCGCCGCCGGTGGTCTCTGCGCGGCGCTTGATCAGCGCATGCATCGCGCCGTCCATCTCGCGGAACGTGCCGCGCACCTCCGCCAGCCGCTTCTTCATGTGCCACGCCCCGATCAGCGGCAGGATGTCGAGAATCCCGAAGGTCATCATGTCCTGTCCGCGCCGCATCGCGCCGTCGACGATGCCGCCCAGATGATCGGCTTCGGTCGAGAACATGGCGCGCGAGATGATGTCGAGCGTCAGATGCGTCATCTCCTGCGCGACGTCGACGACCGTGCCGGCGCCCTTGGCGTCCCAGGCGTCCGCCGTCTTCTCCGAACACTCCACCATCGCCGGCGCATACGAGACCAGGCTCTTGAAGTCGAAGGAGGGTGCCATGGTGCGGCGGTGCGATTTCCATTTCTCGCCGTCGCTCACCAGGATACCGTCGCCGAACGCCGCGCCCAGCGCCTCGCGCTCCATCGGTGCCTTGGGATAGCTCGCGACCTTGTCGAGCAGAACGCGCTTGGCGCCCGCCGGATCGCTGACGAAGTAGCCGGTGCCGAAGATCGACTTGGAGACCCAGACGGGCTCCTCATAGGCTTGGCGCGGGATGATCGACCACTGGTTCTCCTGCGCCATGCGCAACCGCTTGAAAAACGGCGGCAGGACGTCGGGAATGGCGGGTCCCATCAGCACGGGCGATGCCGCGGCCTCCATGGCTGCCATGTCTTAACCCTCCCCGATGACTTGCTGGGATGTAGGCAGCAGGTTATCGAGGTTCAATGACGCCAGCGCATGAATATTGAGAGCCCCGGCCACCGCCAAGCCCGCCAGAAGCGCGCCATCCGGCCCAAAACCCGTGCCGCGCGCCGCCCAGAAGGCGATCGCGCCCAATCCCGTCCGCCCCAAGGCTGCAAGCACCGCCGTCATCGCCGTCTCCGCCAATCTTCGTGTCTGTGCCAAAGTGAGATGCAGCGGGACACCCGATCGGATGCACAAATCTTTATCGCCCTTGGTTGGCTTAACCGCTGGTTTACCGCGTCCCTAAAGCCGTAGCGATTTCGAAAGCCCGCGCGCGTACAGTCCGCTGCATGAACCGGGCGTTCCAGATCGTCTTCGCCGCCGCCGCGATGCTCGTCGCGAGCGTGGCCGCGCGCGCCGATACCGATACGGCCTATGGGGGCGCCGACTATCGCCTCGGCGTCGGCGACAAAATCCACATTACGGTGTTCGACGAGACCGACCTTTCCGGCGATTTCCAGGTCGATGCCACTGGCACGGTGCGCCTGCCGCTGATCGGCCAGGTGAAGGCCGGTGGCCTCACCGCGCACCAGCTTGAGACGCAGATCGCCAACGCGCTGGCGCAGGGCTATCTCAACGATCCCAAGGTCGCTGTCGAGATCAGTGACTACCGCCCGTTCTACGTCGTCGGCGAAGTGCTCAAGCCGGGTCAGTATTCTTTCGCCAACGGCCTCACGGCGTCGAGCGCCATCGCGCTCGCCGGCGGTTACACGCCCAAAGCGGTGCAGAGCGTCATCTACGTCCGCCACCAGGGCGAGAACACCGAGCATCGCATGGCCGCCACCGACTCGACTGCGATCCGGCCCGGCGATGTGGTGCGCATCGACTCGACGGCATTCTGGGACGTGATGGACGTCCTGTCGCCGCTCGCCGGCGTCAGCGCCCTGCGCTACACGGTTCCGTAATCTACATGTCATCCGCCGCGAATGCGGCGGACCCAGTTGCCGTCTGCGCTCCTCCTGCAAATTTCGCGGCGTACCACCTGGGTCCGCCGCATTCGCGGCGGATGACAAGGGGGTGCGGAAACGACGATTCTTGAAAAATACCCCGCGCTGCTCCATAGGAGCCGCATGACCCAGCCCAACGCAGTCGCCCCAAATCCCGTCGTCAAAGTCGGCAACGTCGAAATCGGCAACGCCCGCAAGCTCGCGATCATCGCCGGGCCCTGCGCGCTGGAAAGCCGTCAGCACGCGCTCGAGATGGCCTCGGCGCTCAAGGAGATGGCGGCCAAGGCCGGCGTCGGCCTCGTCTTCAAGACCAGCTACGACAAGGCGAACCGCACCTCGAACCATGCCGGCCGCGGCCTCGGCCTCGAGATGGCCGCGCCGATCTTCGCCGAGATTCGCGAGACCCTCGGCCTTCCCGTCCTCACCGACGTGCATCAGCTCGAACACTGCGCGATGATCGCGCCCGCCGTCGACGTGCTGCAGATCCCGGCGTTCCTCTGTCGCCAGACCGATCTTCTCGTCGCCGCGGCGCAGACCGGCAAGGTCGTCAACGTAAAGAAGGGCCAGTTCCTCGCCCCCTGGGACATGAAGAACGTGATCGCCAAGATCACCGAGGCCGGCAATCCCAACGTGCTGGCAACCGAGCGCGGCGCTTCCTTCGGCTACAACACGCTGGTGGTCGACATCCGCGCCCTGCCGATCATGGCGAAGTTCGGCGCTCCGGTGGTGATGGACGCGACGCATGCCGTGCAGTCGCCCGGCGGCAAGGGCGACTCGACCGGCGGCGACCGCGAAATGGCGCCTTACATCGCACGCGCCGCTGTGGCCGCCGGCGTCGCGGCGGTCTTCATGGAGACCCACCAGGACCCCGACAAGGCGCCATCCGACGGTCCCAACATGATCAAGCTGAAGGACATGCCGGGCATCCTGGCCGACCTCGTCGAGATCGACCGGATCGCCAAGCGCCCTCAGCGCAATTAGGGCCCAGACTCATAAAGCCCACCATACGATAGCAGCGACGAGGCAGACGGAGGCGAGGAAGTTTCTGGCAAGCCGGTCGTAGCGTGTCGCGATGCGGCGGAAGTCCTTGAGCCGACAGAATGCGTTCTCGATACGATG
>DASZMT010000032.1:0-199271 GCA_035551495.1 Rhizomicrobium sp.
TCTTTGGTACCTGATCTTTGATTTCGAGAGTTTCGAGGGGACGATGCAGAAGGACGATACATTGACGGCAACCCGCGATGCCAAACGCGAACGCGTTTCGCTGACAGGCGCCGAGATGGTGGTGCGCGCGCTGAAGGACCAGGGCGTCACGCATATCTTCGGCTATCCCGGCGGCGCGGTGCTTCCCATCTATGACGCGCTCTTCGCCGATAACGGCATTACCCATGTCCTGGTGCGCCATGAACAGGGCGCCACCCATGCGGCGGAAGGCTATGCCCGCTCCACCGGCAAGCCCGGCGTGGTGCTGGTGACTTCCGGTCCCGGCGCCACCAACGCGGTCACCGGCCTCACCGATGCCTTGATGGATTCCATTCCGCTGGTGGTTCTCACCGGCCAGGTCGCGACGCACCTGATCGGCACCGACGCGTTCCAGGAGGCCGACACGGTCGGCATCACGCGCGCCTGCACCAAGCACAATTGGCTGGTGAAGGACGTCAACGAGCTGAGCCGCGTGCTGCACGAGGCATTCCAGATCGCCACCTCGGGGCGGCCCGGGCCGGTCGTGGTCGACATCCCCAAGGACGTGCAGTTCAAGAAGGGCCCTTATGTGATGCCCGACGCGGTGCGCCATCGCACCTATCGCCCGCGCACCGAGCCGGAGCTGTCGAGCATCGTGAAGGCGCTGGAGCTGATGGCCGGCGCCAAGAAGCCGCTGTTCTACACGGGAGGCGGCATCGTCAATTCGGGGCCGGAGGCGTCGCGCCTGCTGCGCGAGCTGGTGAAGACGACGGGTTTTCCGGTCACCTCCACGCTGATGGGGCTCGGCGCCTATCCGGCGTCGGAACGCGAATGGCTCGGCCTCGTCGGCATGCACGGCACCTATGAAGCCAACAACGCGATGCACGATTGCGACGTGATGATCTGCCTCGGCGCGCGGTTCGACGACCGCGTGACGGGCAACATCGCGAAGTTCGCGCCGCATTCGAAGAAGATCCATCTCGACATCGACCCGGCGCAGATCAACAAGAACGTGCGCGTCGACGTGCCCATCGTGGCGGACGCCACCAAGGCGCTGCGCGAGATGCTGCATTTCTGGAAGAGCCAGAAGAAGAAGGTCGATGCCGCGGCGCTCACAAGCTGGTGGAGCGAGATCGACGGCTGGCGCGCCAAGAAGAGCCTGGATTTCAAGAACTCCACGACGCTGATCAAGCCGCAGCACGCCGTCGACCGGCTGTACGAACTCACCAAGGGCCACGACGTCTACATCACCACCGAGGTCGGCCAGCACCAGATGTGGGCGGCGCAGCGCTTCAAGTTCGAGCAGCCGAACCGCTGGATGACCTCCGGCGGCCTCGGCACCATGGGCTACGGCCTGCCGGCGGCGGTGGGCGTGCAGATGGCACATCCCGATGCCCTCGTCATCGACATCGCGGGCGAGGCCTCGGTGCAGATGACGATGCAGGAGATGTCGACGGCGGTGCAGTACGACCTGCCGATCAAGATCTTCATCCTGAACAACGAGTACATGGGCATGGTGCGCCAGTGGCAGCAGCTGCTGCATGGCGGGCGCTATTCGCACTCCTACTCGGAGGCGCTGCCCGATTTCGTGAAGCTGGCGGAGGCCTATGGCGGCGTCGGCCTGCGCGCCGACAAGCCGGATGAGCTGGATGCGAAAATCCAGGAGATGATCGACGTGAAGCGGCCGGTGCTGTTCGACTGCCGCGTCGATCCGGCGGAGAACTGCTACCCGATGATCCCGTCGGGCGCGGCGCACAACGAGATGATCCTGTGCGACGCGCAGGAAGAGGAGACCAAGGTCTCCGACGAAGGAAAGATGCTGGTGTGAGCGCGCACAGCTACATCTACGTCAAGTGGAACCACAAAAATCCCGAGGATCCTGTGCATCTATACAGCGAGCTCGACGCCGACCGCTATGAGACGCGCAAGGTGGAGATTTATTCCGACGGCCGGCGCGGCTTCGCCGACGGCAGCGAGGAGCGCGGCGGCACGCGGCTGGGCGAGACGGCGGTGCCGCCGCTGAGCGAACTGGACGGCGACCCGCAATTCGAAGGCAAGGTCATTTCGGCGGAAGAGTTTCAAAGACAATGGCTCAAGCGCAGATGAAACCTTCCGAGATACAGCGCCATACGCTCGCCGTGCTCGTCGACAACGAGGCGGGTGTGCTGGCACGCGTCGTCGGGCTCTTTTCGGGGCGCGGCTACAACATCGAGAGCCTGACCGTGGCCGAAGTCGATCACGCCGCGCATACCTCGCGCGTCACCGTGGTGACGTCGGGCACGCCGGAGGTGATCGAGCAGATCGAGGCGCAGCTGCGCCGGCTGGTGCCGGTGCACCGCGTGGTGAACTGGACGACCTCGGCGCCGGGCATCGAGCGCGAGATGGCGCTGGTGAAGGTGGCGGGCTCGGGAGAAAAGCGCGTCGAGGCGATGCGCATGTCGGAGATCTTCCGCGCCCATATCGTCGACACGACGCATACCAGCTTCGTGTTCGAGATCACCGGCGCGCCGAGCAAGATCGACCAGTTCGTCGACCTGATGCGGCCGCTCGGGCTTGTCGATGTGAGCCGCACGGGCGTGGCGGCGATCTCCCGCGGACCGGAGGCGATGTGATGGACAGGATGACCAACGACGACGTGCGCCCCCTAAAATTAGAAGAGTGCGGGGCGACGTGGCGCTTCCTCGAGGGGCGCAAGCTGTGGAATGCGTTCGATCCGATGGGCGTGCACGCGCCCGGTGGTCCGGAGAACGATTACGACGCCTACGTGGAGCCGACGCTCAAGCTGTGCGAGCAGGGCGGCGGGGCGGATGCGCTGCGCGCCTATGCGGCGTTCGTGGTCTACGAATCCATCGGCATGCACCGCCAGCCGGTGATGGACCACGCCATCGCGGAGTTCTCCAAACGCGTGCAGAAATGGTATGCCTCGGGTTCGGAGGCGAAGTGAGGCTTTTCTCCAATTGTCATGGCCCGCGAATGCGGGCCACCCAGGTGACGTCTTCGCGAACCTCTCAGGGTGAGCGCAGACTTCAACTGGGTTCGCCGCGGTCGCGGCGAATGACAGTCTTCGTTTTGTCTTTAGGCCTCGCCGCCTGCCAGCACGACGCGCCGCCGGCGCCGCCCGCGCTCCCGCCGGCACCGGTCGCAACGCTGTGCAGCACGGCAAAGGCCGTATGCGGCCTGCTCGCCGCGATGAACGAAAGCGCCCCGCCCACCGGCACGCGCGTCATGATCGCGCCCGCCGGACAGCCGGTGCTTGCGATCCGCGTGGTGGCGGCGAAAATGACGGTGAAGCGGCTCGACCACGGCACGCTCGACCTCGAACGCACGTTCGACCTGTCGGATAAGGAGCGCCACGCGCTCGCCGATGCCGGTGCGGCGTGGGCGAGCCTGATGCCGAACGCCGACGCGCCGACCTTCGCGCCGTGCAAACCCGCCAACTATGTCGTGGCGGAGGCCGGCGCGGGCACCGATTACAAATTCGCCGTGTCGCATTGCGTGGCGCTGAAGCCGCTGCGCGGCCTCGCCGACGCCTATCTCGCCATCGCCACCGAACGCGTGCCCGAATTGAAGCAGGGCCTCGAACAATCTCTCGACTAACACCCAAAGGAACACGTCATGCGCGTCTACTACGATCGGGATGCCGATCTGAACTTCATCAAGAACAAGAAGGTCGCCGTCATCGGCTTCGGCTCGCAGGGCCACGCGCATGCGCTCAACATGCGCGACAGCGGCGTGAGCGAGGTTGCGATCGCGGCGCGTCCGGGCGCCAGCGCGAAGAAGGCCGAAGCCGCCGGGTTCAAGGTGATGGACGTTGCGGCGGCGGCCAAGTGGGCCGACGTGATGATGATGGTCACGCCCGACGAGCTGCAGGCCGACATCTATCGGGACGACCTCCATGCCAACATGAAACAGGGCGCGGCGCTGCTCTTCGCGCACGGCTTCAACGTGCATTTCAAGCTGATCGAGGCGCGGCCCGATCTCGACGTACTGATGGTGGCGCCCAAGGGGCCGGGCCACACGGTGCGCAGCGAGTATCAGAAGGGCGGCGGCGTGCCCTGCCTGATCGCGATCCACCAGGACGCGAGCGGCGACGCGCACGACCTCGGCCTCGCCTATGCGAGCGCGATCGGCGGCGGCCGCGCCGGCGTGATCGAGACCTCTTTCCGCGAGGAGTGCGAGACCGATCTGTTCGGCGAGCAATCGGTGCTGTGCGGCGGCCTCGTCGAGCTGATCCGCGCCGGTTTCGAGACGCTGGTCGAGGCGGGTTACGCGCCCGAGATGGCGTATTTCGAGTGCCTGCACGAGGTGAAGCTGATCGTCGACCTGATCTATGAAGGCGGCATCGCGAACATGAACTACTCGATCTCCAACACGGCGGAGTACGGCGAATACGTTACCGGCCCGCGCATCATCACGCCGGAGACGAAGAAGGAGATGAAGCGCGTCCTCGACGACATCCAGACCGGAAAATTCGCGCGCGACTGGGTCTTGGAGAACAAGGCTGGCCAGGCGAGCTTCAAGGCGACGCGCGCCCGCGGCGCGGCGCATCCGATCGAGGAGGTCGGCGCCAAGCTGCGCGCTATGATGCCGTGGATTTCGAAGAACAAACTGGTCGATCAGGCGAAGAACTAGCGCCGTCATGGCCGTGTCGCATCGGTTGCCGAAGGTCGGAGCATGAGCACCCCCACCTTCGACTCGATCCACAACTTCCGCGATTGCGGCGGCTATGCCGCGCGCGATGGATATATGCGGCGCGGGCGGCTGTACCGCTCGGCGCATTATCCGCATGCCAGCGACAGCGACCTCGATGCGATGAAAGCGCTCGATATCGCGGCGATCGTCGACCTGCGCCGGCCGGCGGAGCGCGAGGCCCATCCGTCGCGCCGCTGGCCGGGCTTCGCGGCGCGGGTGGTGACGCATGACGGCGGCGAGGGCATGGTGCTGCCGCCGCATCTGATCGCCTTCGCGCGTGCGGGCGAGAGCGCCGAGCAAGCGGCCGCCGCGCTGACGCAGATCTATCGCGACATGCCGGCCGATCCGATGTTCGCCGCGCTGCTGCGCGAATATTTCGCCGTGCTGGCGCAGAGCGACGGCGCGGTGCTGGTGCATTGCGCGGCGGGCAAGGACCGCACCGGCGTGGCGGTCGCACTGACGCATCACCTGCTCGGCGTCGACGAGGCCGGCATGCTGGCGAACTATCTCGCGACCAACGATAGCGTCGAGGCGCGCTTTGCCGACGCCGCGCCGATGCGCGCCTTCCTCGGCCGCGAAGGCCGCCGCGTGAGCGACGCGGCGGTGCGCACCATTCTGGGCGTGCAGGAAAGCTTTCTGCGCGCGGCGTTCGACAGCATGACGGCGGCGCATGGCTCGCTCGACGCCTATCTCGAAGACGCGGCGGGCGTGACGCCGGCGCGGCGCGCGGCTATCATGGCGCGATTGACCGAAGAAGGATTTTGAGATGCCGCTCGAACAGAAACCCGTCGCCTCGCCCTTCGGCTATCGCTCGGAGGCGGCCGAGGTCGTCAAGGGTGTCGATCTTGCGGGCAAGACCGCCATCGTCACCGGCGGATCGTCGGGCATCGGCGTGGAGACGGTGCGGGCATTGGCCGGGGCCGGTGCGCGCGTGATCCTGCCGGTGCGCTCGCGGGCCGCCGGCGAAGAGGCCGCCGCCGATATCCGCAAGTCGACCGGCAACGGCGCGGTCGAGGTTGCCGATATGGACCTGGCCGATTGGCCGAGCGTGCGAGCATTCGCGGAAGGGTTCGTGAAACGCGGCATCGCGCTCGACATCCTGATCAACAATGCCGGCATCATGGCGACGCCCGAGCGCCGCATCATGGGGCATTTCGAGTCGCAGTTCGGCACCAACCATCTGGGGCACTTCCAGCTTGCCTGCCGGCTGGCACCGGCGTTCACGAAGGGCACGCGCGTGGTGGCGCTGTCGTCGATCGGCCACCGCCGCTCGCCGGTCAAGTTCGACGATCCGAACTTCGAGACGACGCCCTATGAAAAATGGGAAGCCTATGGCCAGTCCAAGACGGCCAACGCGCTGTTCGCGGTGGAGCTGAACCGGCGGCTCGAGCCGCGCGGCGTCTTCGCCTATTCGGTGCATCCGGGCGGCATCATGACCAACCTGCAGCGCGACATGTCGGACGCCGAGATCAAGGCGATGGGCTGGATCGACGAGAAGACCGGCAAGCCGATCGACCGTTTCAAGACGGTGGCCGGCGGCGCCTCGACCAGCGTGTGGGCCGCGACCTCGCCGCTCCTGAACGCGGGCGGCGGCGTCTATTGCGAGGACTGCAACGTCGCCGAGGCCAAGGACGCGAAGGATCCGGCGATGAACGGCGTGCGCCCCTGGGCCATCGATCCCGACGCGGCGCGGCGGCTGTGGAGCCTGTCGGAAGCGCTGCTCGGCGAGACGTTCGCGCTCTGACGCGCCGCGATTTCGCCCGAAAGGCCGTGTTAGCCTGCGTGCGCTGAACGAGGGGCCGCGCGATGGACAGCAATCCTTTCTTCCGCCTTCTGGGGCGGATCAACACGGTGCTGATCGCCCTCATCGGGCTGACCGTGCTCGTCATCCTCGTCGTGAGCCAGGCGTGGTGGTTGCCGCGGGAGATCGTGCGCCGGCACGACGACGGGCCCGTGCCGGTCAGCGACGTGACTTACCAGCTCGATGCGTTGCACGAAGATAACCAGGATGGCGACGTTGCGGTGCCGGATGGCTGGCGCGACGGGCTGATGCTGCTCAATCGCGAGGATGGCGCGCGCAACCCCTATGCGCTGGGCAGCAGCGGTGGCGGCGCGTCGCCGGTCGGCGTGAATATCCTGTCGATCGACCTCGAGACGGCGAAGGCGCGCTATCTGTTCGCCGGGACCGCGCGCGCCATCGAGGCGGTGCATTTCGTGCACGGACCCAAGACCCAGGGGGTACCGCAAGGCCCGGTCACCGCGCTGCTGCTGACCATGACCGACGCCGACACCAACCACGACGGCAAGATCGACACGCATGACGACGATGCGCTCTATCTCTACCGCCCGGGCGATGCGGCGCCGCGCAGGCTGCTGACCGCCCGCACGGTGACGGGCGTGCGTCAAGTCGATGACGGTCGCGTGCTGGTATCCACCGCGGACCGGGCCGGGGACCATGTCACGCTGTTCGCCACCGGCGATTTCCACGTGCTGGCGTCCGGTCCGCTGCCCGCGGTTTCGCCATGAGGCTCAGCGGCGCTCCTTCATCACCGCGCCGCCGCGGTGCAGCTCGTAACGCGCATGATCGGACTTCACGCGGCGCGCGTGGCTGTGCGCTTCCTCGTCGGATTCGTGAACGCTGACATGCACCACGGCAAGCGAGCCGTCGGCATGGAAAAGGCGAATCTCATAGTCGGCCATGGAATCCCTCCATGTCTTGAAATTGGTGGAGCGCCCCGCCCGAGACACTGAAATGGAAACGTGCGGTGTGTGGCGCGAACCGGAACTTCATGTGGCGATCCTGTGGCGGCCGTGCTTGAAATGTTCGTCATATCGGGGAACCGGATGGGCGTAGGGAACCGGACGGACTGCAAACGAGAGGTCAAACGATGAGCATGCGCTTCGGCACGCCCCTTTCGCCCACCGCCCTGCGCGTGATGCTTTTGGGCGCGGGCGAGCTCGGCAAGGAGGTCGTGATCGAGCTGCAGCGCCTGGGCGTCGAGGTGATCGCGGTCGACCGCTACCCGCACGCGCCGGGGCAGCAGGTGGCGCACCGCGCCCATGTCATCGACATGACCGACGGCGCGGCGCTGCGCGCGCTGGTGGAGGCCGAGCGGCCGGCGCTGATCGTGCCGGAGATCGAAGCCATCGCCACCGACGCGCTGCTGCGCATCGAGGAGGACGGGCTTGCCACGGTGATCCCCACCGCGCGCGCCGCGCACATCACGATGAACCGCGAGCGCATCCGGCGCCTGGCGGCGGAGGAGCTGGGGCTGGCGACCTCGCCCTATGCGTTCTGTTCCTCGCAGGCCGAATTGGAAGCGGCGTGCGCCCGCATCGGCTTCCCCTGTTTCGTCAAGCCGGTGATGTCGTCGTCGGGCAAGGGGCAGTCCAAGCTCAAAGGGCCGGACGACGTCGCGGGCGCCTGGGAGAAGGCGCTGACGGCGGGGCGCGTGAAGGAAGCGCGCGTCATCGTCGAGGGCGAGATCCTGTTCGATTTCGAGATCACGCTGCTGACCGTGCGCGCCGAAGGCGGCACGGCGTTCTGCGAGCCCATCGGGCATCTGCAGGTCGACGGCGACTATGTGGAATCGTGGCAGCCGCAGGCGATGCGCGCGGCGGCACAGCTGCGGGCGCGCGACATGGCGGGGCAGGTGACGGCGGCGCTCGGCGGGCGCGGCATCTTCGGCGTCGAGCTGTTCGTGAAGGGCGACGAGGTGTGGTTCTCCGAAGTCAGCCCGCGGCCGCACGACACCGGCCTCGTCACGCTGGTCAGCCAGCACCAGAGCGAGTTCGCGCTGCACGCCCGCGCCATCCTGGGACTTCCCGTCGACACGTCGCTGAAGGCGCCGGGCGCCTCGGCGGTGATCTATGGCGGCATGGCGGCGAAGGGCATCGCGTTCGAGGGCGTGGCGGAGGCGCTCGCCGTGCCGGAGAGCGAGCTGCGCCTGTTCGGCAAGCCCGAGAGCTTCAAGACGCGCCGCATGGGCGTCGCGCTGGCGCGCGGCAAGGACACCGATGAGGCGCGGGCGCGCGCGAAAGCGGCGGCGGCGAAGGTGCGGCCGGTGCGTTGACGGCGGCGCGATTGCGCCCGAAAATCGGCTCCGTCCTCAACCCGATAGGCGTCCCATGCGCGTCCCCGACAAGAACATCGCCGAGATCTTCGACCGCGGCTACACCGTGTTCGAGGGCTTCATCGACAAGGACAGCCTGGCGGCGGCGCGCGAGGCGCTGTGGACAATCCATCCCAGGCCCGAGGACTATTTCGCCGATCCGGAGAAATATCCGAAGTACAACAAGTCGCAATTCGCCGGCATCCAGCTCTTCCCGTTCGACCGCTGGGAGCTCAACCGGCTGGCGGTCTATCCCGACCTGATCGACGCGGCGGAACGCTTCCACGGCACCAAGGAGATCGATCTCTACAAGTCGGAGCTGTGGGCGAAGTACTCCGGCGCCATCAACTACGACCAGTTCCACCACCGCGACTACCGCAACCACACCATCGTCGTGCCGCGCGAGGACCAGAAGAACGCGCAGATGACGACCTTCATCCTGCTCTCCGACGTGACGTCGAAGGATGCGCCGACCAAGGTCGTGCCGCTCGGCGAGACCAAGGATGTGCCGATCGGCGAGGCGCGGACAAAGTTCGGGACCTATTTCGACAAAGAGGTCTCGATCGAGGGGCCGGCGGGCAGCCTGATGGTCTACAAGACCGACGTGTTCCACCGCGGCTCCAACTTCACCGGCGAGCACCGCGCGCGCTTCGCGATCCTCACCGACTTCAAGACCCGCGCCTGGCGCTGGCAGGGCAAGCTCGCCTGGCCGGACCATTCGGAGAAGAAGACGTGGGACGAGGCGATGAGCAAGATGACGCCGCGCCAGCGCGACCTGTTCGGCTTTCCGCCCGCCGGCAGCGATTACTGGAACGCGCAGACGTTGCGCGACGTGCAGGCGCGCTATCCCGACATGGACCTGACGCCGTATCGCGAGGCGGCCCTGATCTGACGCGAAAACGCGGACCGGCTTTCGCCGGCCCGCGTCCCCGTCGCGTCGCGGGATCTTGGGCGCAATGGCCTTTGATGGCTCAGTGGCCTTCGGTCACCGCATGGGTGGTGCTGTCGTAGTACCAGCCATGGCCCGCGCCGGGATTGGTGACCGGCAGGTTCGGCATGTCGTAGCTGTTGTTGCCGTTGATGAACGAGCCGCCCTGGTTCGAGTAGATCGTGCATTTCGGCGCCGGACCGCTCCACAGAGGCGAGCAGGTGTCGGCGCGCAGCGGCGCGAACGGCGTCACGCCCGAGTTGCCGATGATGGTCGCGCCGCCGCCTTCGTCGCGGTTCATCCACACCACCGGGAACACCGCCGGATCGAGCATGCCGCCGGTCGCGGAGTTGTAGTTGAAGAACGCGGTGGTATCGCCGCTGTCGACCCAATTGTTGACGACCGAGAGGCCGGCGGGCGCTGCCTCGCCGTTGGCACCGATCACCGAAACCGCCGTCGGATCGCCTTCGAAGGTGTTGCCCTCGACGTTGAAGCCGGCCGGCAAGAGGGCGCCGCCCGCAGTGGCGTTCTCGTACATCACCTCCACGCCGATCGTCGAGTCCGAGATGGTGTTGTAGAGCAGGTTCGTGGCGTTGCTGTCGCCGAGGGACATCACGCCGGCGGCGCAGGCATGGCCGATCGAGGAGATGTTGTTGAACGCCAGCGTGTTCAAGAACGATCCATTATCGGGCGTGATGGTCGGTGTCGTCGAATTCTCCAGCTCGAAGCCGATGCCGCCGGTGTTGCAGATGATGTCGTTGTTCTCCCAGTGGCCATGCGCCGTGGCGATGCCACGGACCGCGGCGATCTGCGAGTTGTTCGGGTTCATGTCGAAGGTCACGCCTTCGATGGTCGAGCCCGCGTTGAGATCGCCGCCCACGATATCGAGCGCCGTGAAGGCGCCCGAGGTGGTGACGGCCGCGCCGAAGCCGGTGATCAACGGGGAGCAATAGTAGTGCGGTGCCGTCGAGCACTGGCCCGCCGACATGTCGAAGGCCACCTGCGCGGCATGCTTGTAGACACGATTGGGGCGCCACACGAAATTGCCGCCATGCTCGTTGCGCAGCATGAGCAGGCCCGCATTGTCCGCCGCCGAATCGTCGGTCGTGCCGTCGCCGGCCGCGCCGAAATTCTCGCCGGTCCACATCGTGGGCGGCTTGCGGAAGGTCAGGCTCGCCGCGTCGGACGCGTTGAACACCTGGTAGGGTGCCGGATCGTAGAAGCCGTTGATGGCGAGCGTGAAGCCGCCGAGCGCGATCTTCTCCTGGCCGGTGATGCGACGCGCCGACAGCGTGGTGTTGGCCGCGAGCGTCACCGCCTGATCGACATAGAGCGACTTGGCCTGCGCCACCGCGGCCGCGTCGGCATGGGCGAGGGTGTCGCACCACGACACGGGGATGGCGTCCTGCGCGGCGTAGTTCTGGCGCTCCCAGCGGCCGGTGCCGACGCCGGTGGCCGCGAAGGTGGTGCAGTTGTCGGTGGTGGCCGCGCCGGCGCCGTTCCACACGAAGACGCCGCCCTGAGCGCCCGCGACCACGAGATAGGGCGTGGACGAACTGGACGAGCCGAGCGCGACCATGTCGGCGATGGTGGGCACGGCCTCGACCGCAACCGGAGTGGTGGCGTGGGCCGGTGTGGCCAGGAGAGCCGCGGCGGGCAGCGCGACGGCCGCGAGAAGCCGGGCGCGGCGGGCGCGCGCGGCGAAATAGGGGGTGTTCATGTGCGTTCCTTCATTGATGTCGGAAGGAACGTAGCAGGAACATTTTCTGAAGTAAAGACTGAATTCCTATAAAAGGAATTTACGACCTATGTCGGGTTCTCCAGGCTGAACATCCCGGTCTCGTCGTCGTAGCTGAACAGCTCGGCGAAGCGGGCCCAGCTGACCACGGTGCGCAGCGTCTCGTCGGCGGCGTCCTCGGTCATGTGGTCCTCCAGCTCGTCCGCGAAGCGGCGGCGCGGGGCGGTGTGGGTGGCGCGCTCGTCCAGCACCCGGCGGATCAGCGCGGCAAGCGGCACCTGGGCCAGAAGCGCGCGGTGGAAGATCTCCTTGCGCTCGTTCAGCGCCGCGTCGGCGAAGCGCTTGCCCATGTGCGAGAGCTTGATGTCGCCGCCTTCGAGCTCGCCCAGGCGCAGCAGCTGCAGCCCTTCGGCGACGGGGAAGAGCTCGTCGATCTCCAGCTGCAGATCGGAGGCGATGTCCGGCAGGTCGGCCTTGCCGTTGTACGGATCGGCGGCGACCGCTTCGATCAGGCCGGAGACGAGGTTCGAAGAAACGTGCGGCAGGATCATGCCGAGGCCGACGCCCGCGCCGCGGGCGCTCCTCTGGCGCGCCGTCATCTCGGTATAGATCTGGTCGACGTAATGCTCGAAGCGTGCGTCGGTGCGGCTGCGCGGGCGCGGAATGTCGATCTTGATCTCGCCGGCGACGCGCCCCGGATTGGTCGAGAACAGCAGCACCCGGTCGCACATCAGCACCGCTTCCTCGATGTTGTGCGTGACCAGGATGATGCCCTTGATCGGCAGCTGGCCTTCGGACCACAGCTCCAGCATGTCGGTGCGCAGGTTCTCCGCCGTCAGCACGTCGAGGGCGCTGAACGGCTCGTCCATCAGCATGATGTTGGGATGCACCACCATGGCGCGGGCGAAGCCGACGCGCTGGCGCATGCCGCCGGACAGCTCGCGCGGATAGGCGTTCTCGTAGCCGTCGAGGCCGATCAGGTCGATCGCGGCCAGGGCGCGCTTGCGGATCTCCTCCGCCGGGATATGGAGCGCTTCGAGGCCGAGCTGCACGTTCTCCAGCACCGTCAGCCAGGGGAACAGCGCGAAGCTCTGGAACACCATCGCGATGCCGTTGGCCGGCCCGTCGATCGGCGCGCCCATGTAGGTGAGCGAGCCGCCCTGGGGCCGCGCCAGGCCGGCGATCAGGCGCAGCAGCGTCGACTTGCCCGAGCCGGAGCGGCCGAGCAGGCCGACGATCTCGCCCTGCTTGAGATTGAGCTCGACGTTCTCGAGCACCAAGAGCTCGCCGCCGCCGGGCTTGGGGAAGGAGCGCCGGACCTCGTGCACGTCGAGGAGAAGGTCGTCTGACATCGGGTCGCTCCTTATCGCGCTGCTCTCACCGCACCCACACTGTCATTCCCGCGCAAGCGGGAATCCAGAAGCAGCCCCGCGCGAACCGCTGGATGCCCGCCTTCGCGGGCATGACAAGTTTTACTTGTAGCGAATGCTTCCATTGCGCCCTCACGTCATCCGGTACCGCCGCTCGGCGTACCAGTAGAGCGGGCGCCAGAACAGCCGGTTCACGATCACGACGTAGAAGCTCATCGTCGCGATGCCGAGCACGATCTTGTGGAAGTCGCCGGCGCTCGTCGCGTCGGCGATATAGGCGCCGAGGCCGTGGGCCCGCGCGGTCTGGCTGCCCCAACTCGCCACCTCGGCCACGATGGCGGCGTTCCACGAGCCGCCCGAGGCGGTGATCGCGCCGGTGACGTAATAGGGGAAGACGCCCGGCAGCGCGATGGTGCGCCACCACAGCCAGCCCTTCACCTGGAAGTTCGTGCCGGCATCGCGCAGCTCGCGCGGAATGGCGATGGCGCCGGCGATGACGTTGAAGAGGATGTACCACTGGGTACCCAAGACCATCAGCGGCGACAGCCAGATGTCGGCGTTGAGGCTGTAATGCACGATCACGAACACCGCGACCGGGAAGACCAGGTTGGCCGGGAACGCCGCGAGGAACTGCGCCACCGGCTGCACGATGTTGGCGAGCTTGGGGCGCAGGCCGACATAGACGCCGATCGGCGTCCAGATCACGCTGGCCAGCGCGATCAGGATCGTGACGCGCAGCATGGTGAGGAAGCCGAGGCCGAGCGCGGTGCCGATGTCGCCCCAGGTCAGCGTGCCGCCCAGCATCAGCCAGATCTGGCGCAGCGCCGCCAGCGCGATGGCGCCGAGCAGCATGTACCACAGCGCGTCCGACGCCTGGCTCGGCAGCCGGTCGCGCAGCACGCCGGCGCGGCTGCGCGCGGGCGGCGTCAGCTTGTAGGTCCATGACATGAAGGCGTGGAACGGCTTGGCCAGCCAGTCCATCAGCTGCGAGCGGCGCATGACGTCCAGCGCCCAGCTCTCGGGGTATTCGCCGTCGTCCTCGTTGTCGATGCGGAATTTGTCGGCCCAGGCGACCAGCGGGCGGAACAGCAGCTGGTCGTAGATCAGGATCACGATCAGCATGGTCAGGATCGCCCAGCCGATGGCGGCGAGGTTCTTCTGCGCGATGGCGCTCGCGATGTAGGAGCCGATGCCGGGCAGGATGAAGGTGGTGTGGCCGACGCTGACGGCCTCGGCCTGCACGACGAAGAACCAGCCGCCGGACATCGACATCATCATGTTCCAGATCAGCGGGGGCATGCCGAACGGCACTTCGATGCGCCAGAAGCGCGCCCAGCCGTTGAGGCCGAACATGCGGCCGGCCTCGATCATCTCGGGCGGCACGGTGCGCAGCGACTGATAGAAGCTGAACGCCATGTTCCAGGCCTGGCTGGTGAACACGGCGAACACCGCGGCCAGCTCGGCGCCGAAGATGCGCCCCGGTGCCAGGCTCAGGAAGAACACCACCGTCACCGAGATGAAGCCCAGGATCGGCACCGACTGCAGGATGTCGAGCAGGGGCACGAGCAGCGTGCCGGCGCGCTGCGACTTGGCGGCCCAGGTTGCGTAGCTGAAGGTGAAGACGAGCGAGACGCCGAGCGCGATCAGCATGCGCAGGGCGGTGAACATCGCATATTCGGGCAGCCGCCACGGATCGAGCGGCAGATAGCCCTGGCCGAGCGACGACAGGGGGCGGATCAGCGCGCGGCTCGCATCGGCGAACAGCACGATGAAGCCGAGCACCAGGATGGCCGCCAGCACGTCCCATTTGCTGGGCAGGAGGCGGCGCGCCTCGATCGAGACGGGCGGCAGGATTTTCATATCCGGACGGCCTCGAAGGGTTGACGATCAACGCGGGCGAACGCCCCGCCGGAAGGCGGAACGCGGCGGCACAGAACCACGGCGCGCGAGAGCGGGGAAGCGGAAAGTGGTGCGCGCGGCGTTTTCGCGCTCTATCCCTGACGTTGAATTAATCCCCGCTCCAAATGTCATCCGTCGCGAATGACACATTGGCTCAAACGTCATGCGGCTCGTAATTGCCCTTGCGGGGGAGCATCAGGCGCGCGCGGCGATCGTATTTGTGCTCCGCATGGGGACCGTTGCGGTCGACGTAGTGCAGGAACACCTGGCCGAGCTGCTGGCCTTCGTAACTGTCACGCCAATGAAACATTTCGATGCCGCGATAAATCAACCCGTCGCCCGGCATCAGCATCGCGGCGTGGCCGGCGTCGTCTTTCTTGGCCGAGACATGAAGCGCCCAAGGCACGTCCGGGATCTGGCCGAGATTGATGCTCACCGTCACCTCGCAGGCCGGCCGGTCGCGGTGGCGGCGCAAGGTGTCGCCGCGGCGGTAGAGCCGCACATAGGAAAAGGCGGCGTGCAGGCTGAGGCCGGTCGCCACCTCGATGCGCGGGCGCACGGTCTCGAGCAGCGCCTCGAACGCCTCGTCGCTATAGGCCGACATCGCCTTGGGCACGGCGCGGTCGCGGTGGGTGATCAGGCCGTAGACGCCCTTCATGCGCAGGTACTGCCACAGATAGGCCGCCAGCACCGGCTCGAGCAGGCCGGGCATCACGAGATAGCCGTTTTCGGCAAACGTGTCGGCAAAGCTGTCGGTCATTGCGGCGTCTTTCGGAGCGCGATCTTTCGGGCCAGCCATTGCGCGGCCTGGGCAGGCGATTTCTGGTCGTCGGGGCGGTCCACCATGAGATTGGCCTGCTGCATGGTCGAAAGATCGATCGCGCCGAGCAGCGGCTTGAGCGCGTTCAGCAGCGCGGCGTCGTTGGCATGCGCCGGCGAGACCAGAAGGATCGCGTCATAGGGCGGCAGCGCCTGCTTGGGGTCGGCGAGCACCGTCAGGCCATATTGCGCGATGCGGCCGTCGGAGGAGAACGCCGAGATCACGTCGACGTCGCCGGCGACGAGGGCGTTGTACATCAGATTCGCCTGGTACTGCCGCTGGGTGCCGAAGTGCAGGCCGTACGCCGCGACCACGGCGCGCCATTCGGGGCGCGAGAAGATCTCGAAATCGCCGCCGATCTTCATCCTGGGCGCATAAGCGGCGAGGTCGGCGAGGGTCTTGATGTGCAGCGCCTGCGCCTTGTCGCGCCGCATCGCGAAGGCATAGGCGTTCTCGAAGCCGAGGCCGCCCATCAGCCGGATGCCATAGGTCTTCTTCATGTAACCGGTCATCTGCGCCAGCACCTGTTGGCGCCCGGGGGCGTCGGCGCGATGCATCTCGTTGGCCCAGATCGTGCCGGAATAGTCGACATAGACGTCGAGATCGTTCGCGGCCAGCGCCCGGAAGATCACCGTCGAGCCGAGGCCGTCGCGCCGCGCGGTGGCGATGCGATTGGTTTCGAGGCGGTCGGCGATCAGATGGCCGAGGATGTATTGCTCGTCGAAGCTCTTGGTGCCGACGGTAACCGTCTTCTCCGCGCCGCCGAACATCGGGTAGAGGCTGGCCGCGATCACGAGGACGAGGCCGATGGCCGCCGCGACGATGCGCGGGCGCGAGCGCAGCGCCAAGCCGTCTTCGGCCAGCGCCAGCAGGCGGTCGATCACCACGGCGAGGCCGGCGGCGCTGACCACGCCGAACAGCACGAACACCCAGTTCTCGGTTTGAAGCCCGGTGAAGATGTAGTTGCCCAGGCTCGTCTGTCCGATGGGCGTGGCAAGGGTCGCGGTGCCGATCACCCAGACGGCGGCGGTGCGGACGCCGGCCATGATGATCGGCGCGGCCAGCGGCAGCTCCACCAGGGTGAGCGACTGCCACGGCGTCATGCCGACGCCGCGCGCCGCCATCTTCACGCCCGGTTCGATGCCGGCCAGCGCCGTGATCGTGTTCCGAAGGACCGGCAGCATCGAATAAAGCGTCAGCGCCAAGAGCGCCGGCAGGAAGCCGAGCGCGCGGAAGCCGAAGCCGAACGTATCCTGCGTGAAATGCGAAATGATCAACAAAACCGGGAAGAACAGCGCCAGCAGCGCAAGGCTCGGGATCGTCTGGATGATGCTCGCGAAGCTCAGCACCGTGCCGCGCAGCCAGCGCGACCGCGCGGCGAGGATCGCCAGCGGCAATGAGATCAATAGACCAAGCGCCAGCGCGCTGACGCTGAGCAGGACATGCCAGCTCAGGAAATCGGGGAGGTTGGCCCAGGCTTCGTCGAAGCTGTTCATGGCGCCGCCCTCAAGGCTTCGGCAAGCCGGCGGGCGCGTTTCTTCGGTGTGTCGACCAGGGCTTTGACGAAGTCGTCGGCGGGATTGGCAAGCAGCTCGTTCGGCGTGCCGATCTGCAGCAGCGCGCCGTCCTTCATCACCGCGATGCGATCGCCGAGAAGCATCGCCTCGGTCATGTCGTGGGTGACGAAGATCGTGGTCAGACCGAGCGCGGCATGGATCTTCTGATAGTCGTCGGCGAGGTCGTCGCGGATCAGCGGGTCGAGGGCGCCGAACGGCTCGTCCATCAGCATGATCTTCGGCTTGGCGGCCAGCGCCCGGGCCAGCGCGACGCGCTGCTGCTGGCCGCCGGACAATTCCTTGGGGAGGCGGGCGCGGTATTCGGCCGGCGCGAGGCGGACAAGCGCCAGAAGCTCGTCGACGCGGGCGTCGATGTCGGCCTTGGGCCAGCCGAGCAGCTTGGGGGTCACCGCGATGTTCTCGCCCGCCGTCATGTGCGGGAACAGGCCGGCGCCCTGGAACACGTATCCCATACGGCGGCGCAGGCTCACCGCGTCCAGCGTCAGGATGTCCTCGCCGTCGACCAGGATGCGGCCCGCGGAGGGCTCGATCAGCCGGTTGATCATGTTGAGCGTGGTGGTCTTGCCGGAGCCGGATTCGCCCACCAGCACCAGGAACTCGCCATCGCGCACACCGAAACGAAGGGCCCGCACGGAGGGCGCCGCGGCCTCAGTGTAAATCTTTGAAATGTCTTGCAATTCTATCAATCGTGTTCCCCACCGCGGCACGCACAAAAGCTTGCACGCGCGCGTCCCATTAGCGTAAAACGAGGCGTCCGGTCGCGAAAATAGAGCTTTTACCAGCGCTTAACCACGAGTCGGGCAAAGTTATCGAACCGTAAATACGGCGGGCGGAACGGCGAACGGCAATGACGGTTGGCGCGGCAAAGAAGGCAAAAGGCGGATTTTCCGCATGCCTTCGCGCGCGCGAGACGTCGGTGCCACGTCCTCCCCTCGGTTCGTCGCACGCGCTTCTGCTTCTTCTTAGCTGCCCCTAGGCGCCAAGTGGCGCGAGGTCGTCTCGCGCACACCGCTTAGGGGAACAAGGCGAAAGGAGAAAATCAGAAGCCGCCAATGCGGCGAACGGAAGGACTGCATTGCCATGAGTACCAATTCCAAGATCACGATTTTCGACACCACGCTGCGCGACGGCGAGCAATCGCCCGGCGCCGCCATGACCATCGAAGAAAAGCTGGAGATCGCCGCGTTCCTCGACGAGATGGGCGTGGACGTCATCGAGGCCGGGTTCCCGATCTCCTCGGCCGGCGACTTCGAGGCGGTCAGCAAGATCGGCAAGATCGTGAAGAACGCCAGCGTCTGCGGCCTGTCGCGCGCCGGCTTCAAGGACATCGATGCCGCCGGCGAGGCGCTCAAGGGCGCCAAGCGGCCGCGCATCCACACCTTCATCTCCACCAGCCCCGTCCATATGAAGCACAAGCTGAACATGGGCGAGAACGCGGTCTTGGAGGCGATCGGCGCCTCGGTCACCCGCGCGCGCAAGTTCACCGACGAGGTCCAGTGGTCGGCGGAGGACGCGACGCGCACCGTGCCCGACTTTTTGTGCAAATCGGTCGAGGTTGCGATCCATTCGGGCGCCACGGTCATAAATGTGCCCGATACTGTTGGTTATTCGACGCCTCAGGAATACTTCGAAATCATCCAGATGCTCCGCAATCGCGTGCCCGACGCGGACAAGGTGGTGTTCTCCACCCACTGTCACAACGACCTCGGCCTGGCGGTGGCGAACAGCCTCGCCGGCGTGCTGGCGGGCGCGCGGCAGGTCGAGTGCACCATCAACGGCATCGGCGAGCGCGCCGGCAACGCGGCGCTGGAAGAGATCGTGATGGCGCTCAAGGTCCGCAAGGACCGCATGCCCTTCACCAACGGCGTCAAGACGGCGATGCTGACCCGCGCCTCCAAGATGGTGTCGAACGTCACCGGGTTCCCGGTGCAGTACAACAAGGCGATCGTCGGCAAGAACGCCTTCAGCCACGAATCCGGCATCCACCAGGACGGCATGCTGAAGCACGCCGAGACCTACGAGATCATGCGCCCCGAGGACGTCGGCGTGCACGCCACGTCCTTGGTATTGGGCAAGCTCTCCGGCCGCCATGCCTTCCGCGACAAGCTGGAGGCGATGGGCTACACGCTCGACGACACGCACTTCGCCGAGGCCTTCAAGCGCTTCAAGGACCTGGCCGACAAGAAGAAGCACGTGTTCGACGAAGACATCGTCGCCCTGGTGGACGACGAGATCGTGCGCGGCCACGACGCCATCGCGGTCAAGGATCTTCGGGTCGAAACGGGAACCAATCTCCTCCCCGGCTGCGAGCTGACGCTCCTGGTCGACGGCGAGGCGAAAAGGGTCAAGACGACGGGCGACGGGCCTGTTGACGCGATCTTCAAGGCCATTCATGAGATTTATCCGCACACGGCCAGCCTGCAGCTCTTCCAGATCAACGCGGTCACGGAAGGCACGGATGCGCAGGCCACGGTCAGCGTGCGGCTCGAGGAAAACGGGCGCACCGTCACGGGCAAGGGATCGGATACCGACACGCTGGTCGCCGCCGCCTACGCCTATGTCAATGCGCTCAACAAATTGCTGGTGAAACGACAAAAGCAGGCCCCCGAAGCCCTCACTGTCGCGCGATGAGACACATGCCCCGGCGGCTCGTGCCGCCGGGGTGCTTCTCGCGGGAACAAAGGTTGCAAGGATCGGCCTGCCCAACAAGGAATGGACAGGTTAAGCATGTTCGGCAGTCTTCTCGGCGCCCTTTCGAGCGATATGGCCATCGATCTCGGGACCGCGAACACGCTGGTGTACGTGAAAGGCCGCGGCATCGTCCTGAACGAGCCGTCGGTCGTCGCGACCATCAACAGAGGCGGCAAGAAACAGGTCCGCGCCGTCGGCAACGACGCCAAGATGATGCTCGGCCGCACGCCGGGCAACATCGAGGCCATCCGCCCGATGCGCGACGGCGTGATCGCCGACTTCGAGATCGCGGAGGAGATGATCAAGCACTTCATCCGCAAGGTGCATAACCGCCGCTCCTTCGCCAATCCGATGATCATCGTCTGCGTGCCCTCGGGCTCGACGGCGGTCGAGCGCCGCGCCATCCAGGAGTCGGCCTTGTCGGCCGGCGCCCGCCGCGTGTTTCTGATCGAGGAGCCGATGGCGGCCGCGATCGGCGCCGGCCTGCCGGTGTCCGAGCCGACCGGCTCGATGGTCGTCGACATCGGTGGGGGCACCACCGAGGTGGCCGTGCTGTCGCTCGGCGGCATCGTCTATTCGCGCTCGGTGCGCGTCGGCGGCGACAAGATGGACGAGGCGATCATCGCCTATATCCGCCGCCATCAGAATCTCTTGATCGGTGAAGCTTCCTCCGAGCGCATCAAGAAGGAGATCGGCTCGGCCGCGCCCCCGGCCGACGGCTCGGGCGTGACGCTCGACATCAAGGGCCGCGACCTCCTCAACGGCGTGCCGAAGGAGATCACCATCACCCAGCGTCACATCGCCGAAGCGCTCGCCGAGCCGGTGGGTGCCATCGTCGAGGCCGTGAAGGTCGCGCTCGAGGCGACGCCGCCGGAGCTGGCGGCCGACATCGTGGACAAGGGCATCGTGCTGACCGGCGGTGGTTCGCTGCTCGCCAATCTCGACCAGGTGCTGCGCGAGGAGACGGGCCTGCCGGTCTCGATCGCCGACGATCCGCTCTCCTGCGTCGCGCTCGGCACCGGCCGGGTTCTCGAGAACACCAAGGGCATGCGCCACGTCTTGTCGACCGCGTTCTGAGGTGGTGAGTTTGGAGATTCTTTCTCAATTCCTTCTACCGTCATGGCCGGGCTTGTCCGGGCCATCCAGGAACACCCCTGCGGGAGGCGTGTGTATGGATGGCCGCCACGAGGGCGGCCATGACGTTTTGGTTTTGGGTTTGGGTTCGAGTTTTGCGTTTTGGGTTTGAGTTTCACGTTTCCGGTTGGTGCGTAACTAGCAAGGTCGTGTCGGGCAGATGGCCAACGGCGGGTGGAAGATCGCAAGGAGCCGGGGCGGCGCGCAGCTGCCCATCGCGCTGCTGGCCGCCTTCGCCATCGCGCTGATCCTGATCGGCAAGGCGCAGTCGAACCTGTTCGACCGCGCCCGCGCCAACGTCACCGACTGGGCCGCGCCGGCGCTGCAGGTGGTGCGCCAGCCGCTCGCCGGCCTCGACCGCTGGCTGGGCTCGATCGGCAACATCTTCGACGTCTACCAGGAGAATTTGCGCCTCAAGGACGAAAACGCGCGGCTGCGCCAATGGCAGAACGCCGCCGTGGTGCTGGACGGCCGCGTCAAGCGCTATCAGCTGCTGCTGCACGCGGTGCCCGATCCGACGCTGTCGAGCGTCCTGGCGCAGGTGATCGGCCGCTCCAACCGGCCGTTCCTCCAGACCATGATCCTCGACGCCGGCAAGGCGCAGGGCGTCAAGCCCGGCCAGGCGGTGATCGATCAGCGCGGCATGATCGGGCGCATCTTCCTGGCGGGCGACCACACCGCGTGGGTGATCCTGCTCACCGACCTCAACAGCCGCATCCCGGTGACCATCGAGCCCGGCAACATCCAGGCGATCCTGACCGGCGACAATTCCAGCGCGCCGCAACTCGACCTTTTGGCGCAGAACATCGTGCTGAAGCCCGGCATGCAGGTGGTGACGTCGGGCGACGGCGGCCTGCTGCCGCCGGGGCTCGCGGTCGGCACGGTGGTTCTCGACTCCGGCGGCGGCTATCGCATCGCGCTTTTGGCCGATGCCTCTTCAAGTCAGGACGTCAACATCGTCGACTTCAAGCTGAAGCAGGAACAGCCGCCGGATGTGAAGCCGCAGGACCTGCCGGCCACCGCCGCCGGCTTGCCGCCCGCGCCCCCGCCGCCGCCGATGCCCGCGCCGGGCACGCAGCCCGCCGTGGCTCCGCCCATACCCGCCGCCGCGGCCAAGCCCGCGGGGCCGAAGCCTGCTCCCGCGACCAGCACCGCGCAGCAACCGCCGCCGGCGGCGCCCGACAGCAACGATCCCGGCACGGGCACGGAGTAGGGCGATGGAGCGAACCGGAGGCTTCGTCAACGGACGCTTCTTCGCGGGGATGATTCCCGTGATGCTCGGAATCGCGGGCGCGCTGACGGCGAACTTCCCGATCTCGTTCCTCGGCAATCACATCCCGCCGGCACTGCTGTCCTTCATGCCGCTCTATTTCTGGGGCATCGTACGGCCGGACCTGATGTCGCCGTTCTGGGCGTTCGCGCTCGGCCTTTTGGAGGACTTCCTGTCGGGCGGGCCGCCGGGCGTGTGGGCGGCGTCCTATGTCGCGGCCTACGCCTTCATCGACAACCAGCGCGACATGCTGGCGGGCCTTTCGGGCATCGGCGCGATCACCGGCTTCGCCTTCGCGGCACTTGTCGCCTGCGCCAGCGCCTGGGGCATCGTGGACGTCTATTTCTGGCACCTGCAGCCGATCGGCCCCGTGATGGGCGAGCTGGCGGTGACGGTGATCTTCTACGTCTTCGCCGTGTTCCTCCTGGTGCGCATCCATCACCGCCTGGTCGGTCCCTTGCGGAGCGACTTCTGATGCCGCTGTTCGACCGCAAGGACAAAAGCCGCTACGCCACCTTCACCCGGCGCAGCCTCGGCATGTCGGCGGGCGTCGGCGTGGTGTTCGCGATCCTGGGCGGGCGGCTCTACCAGCTGCAGGTCAAGAACGGCGACCAGTACAAGACCCAGGCCGAGGCCAACCGCATCAACCAGCGCCTGATCTCGCCGCCGCGGGGCCGCATCATGGACCGCTTCGGCGTCGAGCTCGCCAACAACCGGCGCAACTACCGCGTCCTGATCGTCTCCGAGCAGGCGACGGAGGGCGTCGACGAAGCGCTCGACACCATCTCCAAGCTGATCGTGCTGACCGACGCGCAGAAGAAGCGCGTGATGCACGACATCGCGATGAACAAGAAATTCGTGCCGGTGCCGGTGGCCGAGAACCTCTCCTGGGAGGAGTTCGCGCGCATCAACATGCACCTGCCGTACCTGCCGGGCGTGCAGCCCGACGTCGGCCAGACGCGCGACTACCCTTACGGCCAGGAGCTCGCGCATATCCTGGGTTATGTCGCGGCGGTGAGCCCGGACGACATCAAGGACAACGACGATCCGATGCTGGCGCTGCCCGGCTCGCGCATCGGCAAGCGCGGCATCGAGAAGGCGTTCGACGACGAGGTGCGCGGCACCGCCGGCGTCAGCCGTGTCGAGGTCAACGCCTATGGCCGCATCATCCGCGAGCTGTCGAAGGATCCCGGCGTGCCGGGCCAGGACGTCTGGCTGACCATCGACAAGGAGCTGCAGGTCTTCACCGACCAGCAGATGGGCGACGAGAGCGCCGCCTGCGTGGTGCTGGACGCGCAGACCGGCGACGTCTTGGCGCTGTCGTCTTCGCCCGGCTACGACCCGAACCTCTTCAATGTCGGCATCACCCAGGTGCAGTGGGACGCGCTGAACGGCGACGACCACAAGCCGCTGATGAACAAGGCGCTGTCGGGTTCCTATCCGCCGGGCTCGACCTTCAAGCCGGCGATGGCGCTGGCGGCGGTGCAGAACGGCTTCAAGGACCTGCGCGTCAACTGCACCGGCGCGATGACCATCGGCAATCACCAGTTCCACTGCTGGAAGAAGGGCGGCCATGGCGGCGTCGACCTGAAGCGCGGCATCGCGCAGTCCTGCGACGTGTACTTCTACGAGGTCGCCAAGCAGCTCGGCATCGACCGGATGGCGACCGCGGCGCGCGCCCTCGGCCTCGGCGCCACCACGGGTATCGAGATCCCGGGCGAGAACGCCGGCTTCATCCCCGACGCCGCGTGGAAAGAGGCGCGCTTCGGCATCCCGTGGCAGCTCGGCGAGACGCTCGTCACCGGCATCGGCCAGGGCTATGTGCTGACGACGCCGCTGCAGCTCGCGACGCTGGCCGCGCGCATCGCCAGCGGCCGCGCCGTGATGCCGCGCATCGTGCACACCGTGGGCTCGACGGCCCAGCCGCGGCCTTTGGCGGATCCGCTTCCCTTCTCCGACGAGGCCTTCGCCATGGTGCGCGAGGGCATGAACGCGGTGGTGAACGAGGGCGGCACCGCCCATGGCTTCGCCATCACCGAGCCCGGCATGCAAATGGCCGGCAAGACCGGCACCGCGCAGGTTCGCGTCATCACCAAGGCCGAGCGCGCCTCGGGCGTGAAGAAGAACGGCGCGCTGCCCTGGAAGATGCGCGACCACGGCCTGTTCATCGCCTTCGCGCCGGTCGATCAGCCGCGTTATGCGATCGCCTGCATCGTCGAGCATCATTCCGACGGCCATCCGCAGGTGAAGATCGCGCAGAACGTCCTGCGCTTCGCCCAGCAGCGCGATCCCTTGCGCCTGCGCGCCACCTATCCCGCCAGCGCCGCGATGACCGGCGCGCCGGCGCCGCTCGGAGACCGCGGATGACGACCCGCCCCTATGCCGCCGCGCGCCGCACGCTGACCGCCGCCGACAAGCTGTTCGAGGTGAACTGGGGCCTGGTGCTTCTCATCAGCATCGTCGCGTTCATCGGCCTTGCGATGCTCTATTCGGTGGCCGGCGGCTCGATCCATCCCTGGGCGCTGTCGCAGAGCTGGAAGGTCGCGATCGGGCTGATGATCCTGGTGGTCGCGGCGATGGTCGACATCCGCAGCTGGCTGTCGTTCGCCTATCCATTGTACGGCGCATCGCTCCTGATGCTGATCGCGGTGGTGATCGCGGGCCATGTCGGCAAGGGCGCCGAGCGCTGGGTGACGCTGGGGCCGCTCGGACTGCAGCCGTCGGAGTTCATGAAGGTCACGCTGGTGCTGGCGCTGTCGCGCTTCCTGCACGGCAAGAGCGTCGAGGACGTCTCCAAGCCGCTGAACCTCGCGCTGGGGCTCGCGATCATCGGTATTCCGGCGGTGTTCGTGGTGCTGCAGCCGAACCTCGGCACCACGCTGATCATCCTGGGCGACGGCACGTCGCTGCTGTTCCTCGCGGGACTGTCCTGGTGGTGGATCGCGCCGACGGTCGCGGCCATCGCCGCGGCGGTGCCGGTGGCGTGGCGCTTCGTGCTGCACGACTATCAGAAGCGCCGCGTGCTGACCTTCCTCAACCCGGAATCCGACGCGCTGGGCGCGGGCTGGAACATCACCCAGGCGAAGATCGCGATCGGCTCGGGCGGCGTCACCGGCAAGGGTTTCCTCGGCGGGACGCAGAGCAAGCTGAACTTCCTGCCCGAAAAGCAGACCGATTTCATCTTCACCAATTTCGCCGAGGAGTTCGGCTTCACCGGCTGCATCGCGCTTCTGATCCTGTTCGCGGTGATCATCGGCTACGGCGTGCAGATCGCCGGCAGCGCGCGCAGCCAGTTCGGTCGGCTTTTGGCGATGGGCCTGACGCTGAACTTCTTCTTCTACATCATGATCAACGCCTCGATGGTGATGGGCCTTATCCCGGTGGTGGGCATCCCGATGCCGCTGGTGTCCTATGGCGGCTCGGCGATGTTCTCGGTGATGTGGGGCTTCGGATTGCTGATGAGCGTGCATGTGCATCGGCAGGTCGAGATCCCGCGGCACTCCGGCGGCATCATCTGAAGCGTGCGGCCTGCCGAGCCGAAGCGGCAACCCGTCCGCCTTCGCTCTTCGAGCTACGGCGCGACAGGCTTCTCGCTGCGCGCGAAGGCTGGAACTCCGCAGGAACAAACTTTTCGCCACACCGTTTCTTCTGCGACGCGCGCGAGCGCGGGAAGCATTCGCAGGAGTTCATCATGAAACGCATCATCGGCATGGCCGCGGCGGCGACGCTTGTGCTCGGCCTTGGAACCAGCGGCGCTCTGGCGGACGCCTGCAGCGGCCACGGACATCGGACGGGAACGGTGCTCGGCGCGGTCGGCGGCGGTGCGATCGGCGCGGCGGCGACCCATGGCAGCATCGGCGGCGTGTTGGGCGGTGCGGTGCTCGGCGGCCTTGCGGGCAACGCCGTATCGCGCGGCGTGGGCTGCAATCACCGCTCTCACAGCCGGTACTACTACCGTCACGGCCATCGCTACGCGCGGTGGTGAGGATCGGTGCCATCCGTCCGAAGCCCGGCTTTTCCAAGCTGTGAGCGCTTCGGGCGGGCGCGCTTTACACACCAAAACCGCTCTGCTATAGCCCGCCGCCTTGTTGGATGGGCCGGTAGCTCAGTTGGTAGAGCGTTCGACTCTTAATCGAATGGTCGTGGGTTCGATCCCCTCCCGGCCTACCATCCAACTCTCTCAGTGATGGCCGCCATAAGAGCCGCCACCGTGGCCGTGCATTCCACCGCCATGGCCGCCGCCATGCGCGAAGGCGTGACTCGAGGCTGACGCGAAGGCCGAGGCGCGCGCCGCGGCAAAGGCGCCCGACGCGCTGCTCGCGTCGCCATAGGCGATGACGTATCCGCCGCCGCCATATGCGCCACCGTCGCCAGTGCGATCGCCGACGCCGCCATCGAAGTCCGCTGTGTTCAAGCGGCCATTGAGCACTTCGCCGCGACAACCGCAGCGCTCATGCGCGAGAGAGGGAGACGCCGCGAGGAGAATCGCGGCGGTGGCGACGAGGAGGCGCGTTCTGCGCGGCATGAGGCTCACCTTCTGTGATCCGAGGCGCCAAGCCTACTCCGGCGCCGCCGGACGCGCGAATCGGTGCTGCGGCAGCGATGTCACAGTCCGTACCCGGGCAGCACAGCGGTTGCGGAACCGCTCTGTCGCATCCGCGTTCTTTTCCCCGAGGAGGGCAGAGACGAGAACGGAAACCGAGCCATGTCAGCAATGGGTATTTCACGTCCGCGCGTGATCTGCGCGCATGCCGATTATCGGCGCTCCGACTTCATCTTCAGCCGCACCCAGTCCGATTCCCTGCGCATGGTGCCGTGGGGCGATCGCATCAAGCCGATGCGCAGCTGGGCCGAGATCTATGGCTATGCCGCCGCCGCCGCCGTCGGCACGATCGTGCTGAGCGCGTTCATCTGAATCGCCGCAATCCTGCCACAGGTTTGAACGCCATCGCCCCACGGCGATGGCGTTTTCGTTTGTGCGTCGAACATTGACAAAATTTATGCGAAATCGCGCGCGATGCCCGCTTTCGCGTAGACCGCGTCGATCGCCGCCATGTTGCCAAGCGAGTCGGCGTTGGTGATCAGCTGTTTCTTGCCGCGCAACAGCACGTCGCCGAGCTCGGCGAGCTGCGCGACGTAAGTCGCCGGGCCGTCGGTCGGCTCCTGCCGCGCCTGTCCGCCGAGCGTCACGGTGAAGCGGCAGCCGATTTGCGGCGCCACGAAATTTGCGATCTCGAGGGTGCCGTTCTCGCCCGTCACGGTGAGCGTGGCGCCGAAGCGCTCGGGCTTCATCGAGCAGGACAGCGTCGCCGGCACGCCGGCGAAATCCATCTCGGCCTTGGTCGAGACGTCGACGCCGTGCTCCATCGTGCACGCCGCGCTTTTCACCGCCGGCTCGCCGCCCAGCGCCGAGCGCAGCGCGTGCATCGGATAGCAGCCGAGATCCATCAGCGCGCCGCCGCCCTGCTCGCGCGTCCAGCGCAATTCCCCTTCGCGATACGGGATCGGAACGTCGAAGAAGGCGTCGGCGCGCGTGATGCGGCCGAGCTCGCCGCTGCGCAGGATCGCGACGGCGCGCTGCATCACCGCGTGGTGGCGGTAGTGGAACGCCTCGACCAGCGTCTTGCCGGTGCGCGCGGCGGCGCCGTTCATGCGGGCGACCTGGCCGGCGTTCATCGCGAAGGGCTTCTCGCACAGCACATGCTTGCCGGCCTCGAGCGCGGCGATGGTCCATTCGGCATGGCCGCCGGGCGGCAGGGCATTGTAGACGAGGTCGACGTCCTTGTGCCGCACCAGCGCGTCGTAGCCGGCGGGGATGTGCGGGATCCTGTGCTCCGCCGCATAGGCCCTGGCGCGCGCCGGATCGCGCGCGGCGACGGCGACGACTTCGAAGTCGGGATTGTCCCTGCTCGGGTTGATGACGACGGGCGGCGCGATCTTGGCGGCGCCCAGGATGCCGATGCGGATGCTCATGGTCTTCCCTTTGCGGATACGCGAAAACGGCCCTTGCCGAGGCCGAGACGGATGCGATTGACCAGCGCGGCGACGCCGAGGTCCTCGCCGATCATATGGTCCTCGAAGCCCTTGGCGGTGCGGAAGGCATCGTAGAACTCGGCATAAGGTTCGTAGTCCGGCATGCGGCCGTCCTTGCGGGCGGCGGCGCGTGCGGCGCAGATCGCCTTGGGCGGATAGAGGATCACGTAATCGAGCGGCGTGTCGCGCAGGAACGGCATCACGCCCGGCAGGAACCACGGCCCGATCGAGAAATCCACGATGGTATCCTGGCCCGCGCGCGAGAACGGCCGCGCCGCCGCCATCATCGCCTGCATGGCGCTGAGCCGCTGGCGCCGCATCATCGGCGGCTTCACATCGAGCGGGAGGAAAGCATTGAACGCATCGCCTTCGATGTGCACGACGGGCCGCGTCGCGGCCTTCGCCAGCGCCTTCGCAACGGTCGTCTTGCCCGCGCCGGGCGGTCCGGAGATCAGAAGGACGGGGCGCTTGGCGGGCATGCCAGCAAGCTTGCCCTATTTGCCGCCGTCGCCCAACAGGCGCGCCTGTCGCGAAAGCTTCGCCATCAGGGCGTCGAGCTGGGCGCGTTCGGACGCGCTGAGCGCGGAGAGGAACACCTCTTCCAGGTGCAGCGCCAGCGGCACGACCTCGTCATAGATCGCGCGGCCCTTCGCCGTGAGCGCGAGGCGCTGGATGCGGCCGTCTTCGGCGTCGGCGGTGCGGGCGACGCGGCGGGCGCGCACCAGGCATTCGACGGCGCGGCTGACCTGCACCTTGTCCATCGCGGTGCGCTCCGCGACGTCGCGCGCCGAGAGGCTGGGCGTGCCGCCGAGCACCGCCATGATGCGCCATTCGGGGATCGAGAGGCCGAAGCGGTCGGAATACTCCCGCGCGATGGCGTCGGAGACGCGGTTGGAGAGCACCGACAGCCGGTAGGGCAGGAAGCGCTCGAGGTCGAGCCGCGCCTCGCGCTCGCGCCCACGTTTGAAATTGAGGGCGGCGCTACTCGGCATCGGGCTGGTTCTGCGGCAGGGCGGCCGCGAACGCGGGATGCGCCAGCGCCAGCGCCTCGATCCGCGCGATGGCCGGCCAGGCGCCGATGCCCAGCTTGGCGCGCCGCGCATTGGCGCATTGCGGGATCAGGCAGATGTCGGCCAGCGTCGGCACGTCGCCATGGCAGAACGCGCCGGTGTCCTTCGAGCCCGACAGCATCGTCTCGATGGCGTCGAAGCCGATGGTGATCCAGTGGCGCTGCCAGGTCACGACGTCGTCGGCGCTGGCGTTGAAGGTCTTCTGCAGGTGCTGGCCGATGCGCAGATTGTTCACCGGATGGATGTCGCACGCGACGGCATAGGCGATCTCGCGCACCCGGGCGCGGCCGGGCGCATCCTTGGGCAGCAGCGGCGGCTCCGGCACGACCTCGTCGAGATATTCGATGATCGCCAGCGACTGGGTTATCGTGTGGCCGTCATGCACCAGCGCCGGGATCACTTCGAGCGGGTTCACCGCCCTGTAGGCGTCGGAATGCTGCTCGCCGCCGTCGCGCAGCAAGTGGACGAAACGCTGCTCGGGCGCGATGCCCTTCAGGTTGAATGCGATGCGGGCGCGGAACGCCGCCGAGGAGCGGAAATAGCCATAGAGCGTGAAGTCAGCGTTGGTGTTGGACGACATTCTGGTCGATCGCTCCGAAGATGGATTGGCCGTTGGCGTCGCGCATCTCGATGCGCACGCGGTCGCCGAACTTCATGAAGGGCGTGGTCGGCTTGCCGCTCTCGATGGTCTCCAGCGTGCGCCGCTCGGCGATGCAGCAGGAGCCGACATTGCCCGATTTGTTCGACACCGTGCCGGAGCCGACGATGGTGCCGGCGCCCAGCGCGCGCGTCTTGGCGGCATGGGCGACGAGTTGGGCGAAATCGAAGGTCATGTCGACGCCGGCGTCCGGCTCGCCGAAGCGCGCGCCGTTGTGCCAGACATGCAGCGGCAGGTGCACCTTGTTGTCGCGCCACGCGCCGCCCAGTTCGTCCGGCGTCACCGCGACGGGGGAAAAGGCACTCGCGGGTTTCGACTGGAAAAAGCCGAAATTCTTGGCAAGCTCGGCCGGGATCAGGTTGCGCAGGCTGACGTCGTTGACAAGCATCACGAGCTTGATGTGTCCGGCTGCCTCGCCCACATCCGCTGCATAGGGGACGTCGTCGGTGATCACCGCGACCTCGGCCTCGAAATCGATGCCCCAGTCTTCCGAGCCCGCCACGATGTCGTCGGTGGGACCAACGAAGCCGTCCGAGCCGCCCTGGTACATCAACGGATCGGTCCAGAACGACGGCGGCATTTCGGCGCCGCGCGCTTTGCGCACCAGCTCGACATGGGTGACATAGGCCGAGCCATCGGCCCATTGATAGGCGCGGGGCAGGGGCGACAGGCAATCGCGCGGATCGAAGTCGTGCGCGCCGTCGGCTTGGCGCTTGTTGAGAAGGGCGTAGACGTCCTCCAGCTGCGGCGCGAGATCGGCCCAGCCGTCGAGCGCGAACTGCAGCGTCGGCGCGATCTGCGGCACCGCCACGCAGCTCTTCAGGTCCTTCGACACCACGACGAGCCGCCCGTCGCGGCCGTGCTTCAGCGAGGCGAGCTTCATTTCACCGTCCAGCTTTCGGCATAGGTCTTCACTTCGGTCGCCGCCGCCTCGTCGCTCATGTCGAGCGGATCGCGCGCGTCGATCATCACCGCGACCTCGTCGGTCATCGTCTTGGTGCCCTTGGCGCCGGCCGCGAAGGCCTTGGGATGCGGGCCGTGGGTGAAGCCGTTGGGATGCCAGGTCACCATGCCGGGCTTGATGTTGTCGCGGCTGAAGAAATCGCCGGCGTGATAGAAGATCACCTCGTCGAAATCGTCGTTGGAGTGGAAGAACGGCACCTTCAGCGCGCCGGGATCGCTCTCGATCGGGCGCGGCACGAAGGTGCAGACGACAAAGCGGTCGGCGACGAAGGTCGAGTGCACGGATGGCGGGATGTGATAGCGGTGGCTCATCACCGGGCGGATGTCGCGCCAATTGAGCTTCACGGCCGTCAGGTTGCCCTTCCAGCCGACCGCGTCGAGCGGATTGAACGGATAGGTGATGCGCGACATCTGCCCGCGCCGCTTGACGCTGACCTGCCATTCGCCGTCGCGCTGGGCGCGGAAGGCCTCGTCGAGCTTCGGCGTCTCGAGCGCCGCCGGATCGAAGAAGGCATGCGGCCCCAGGATGCCCCGATCCGGCAGCTTGTAGCTGCCGTTCGTCGCTTCGATGCGCAGGACGGTGGTCGGCGCGCTGGGCTCCAGCCGCCACATCGTGCCGCGCGGCAGCATGATGTAGTCGCCGTCGCGATAGGAAAGATGCCCGAAGTCGCAGAACAGGTCGCCGGCGCCTTCATGGATGAAGAACAACAGGTCGCCGTCGGCGTTGCGCGCCAGCATCGGCATCGCGGCGGTGACCGACCAGATCTCGATCTTGCAGCTCGCATTGCTCAGCAGCGGCACGAATTTGTGCGGCTCGCCGTTGGCCAGCGTGCCCACCGCATCGAAAGCGCGCGGGCGCAGCGGGCCCTCGAAGTGCGTCCAGCCGGTCGGCGGATGCTTGTGATAGATGTGCGTCGCGGGGCCGAAGAAGCCGTCGCGGCCGATCTCGCGCTCATAGGTGCCGGCCGGCAGGTCCGCATGCGCCTGCTTGGAGGTCTCGCCTTCGCGCAGCGGGAATTCGATCCAGTTGCGGCTCATGCGGCGCTATCCTTCGCTTCGCTCGGATCTTTGAGGACGCCGCGGCGGATCTGGTCGAGCTCGATGCTCTCGAACAGCGCCTTGAAGTTGCCTTCGCCGAAGCCCTGGTTGCCCTTGCGCTGGATCAGCTCGAAGAAGATCGGACCGATGGCGTTCTGGGTGAAGATCTGCAGCAGCAGATTGTCGTGCTCGCCATCCATCAGAATGCGTTCGCGCGTCAGGCGCGGCACGTCCTCGCCATGGCCCTTGATGCGGTTGTCGAGGCGCTCGTAATAGGTGTCGGGCGTGTCCTGGAAGGCGACGCCGGTGTCGCGCAGGCTCTCGACCGACTCGTAGATGTCCGCCGAGCCCAGCGCGATGTGCTGGATGCCTTCGCCGTGATACTCGTGGAGATATTCTGCGATCTGCGACTTGTCGTCGGAGCTTTCGTTGATCGGGATGCGGATCATGCCGTCGGGGCTGGTCATGGCGCGGCTCTTCAGTCCCGTCAGCTTGCCCTCGATGTCGAAATAGCGGATCTCGCGGAAGTTGAAGAACTTCTCGTAGAAGCCGGCCCACTGATCCATGTTGCCGCGGAAGACGTTGTGGGTGACGTGATCGATCTCGGTCAGCCCCGCGCCGGGATGCTCCCAGCCCAGCGCCTTGTCGGTCGGCACGAAGTCGACGTCGTAGATCGTGCGATCGCCGTAACGGTCGACGAGATAGATCGCGCTGCCACCGATGCCTTCGATCGCCGGGATGTTCAGCTCCATTGGACCGACCGCGGTCGCGAACGGCTTGGCGCCGAGGCCGATCAGCTTCTCATAGGCGCGTGGCGCGTCGTGCACGCGGAACGCCATCGCGCAGGCCGACGGACCGTGCGCCTTGGCGAAACGGGCGCCGTGGCTGTCGGGCTCGGCATTGACGACGAAGTTCACATTGCCCTGGCGGAACAGGGTGACGTCCTTGGAACGGTGCTTCGCCACGGCGCGGAAGCCCATGCGCTCGAAGAGCTTGGTGAGCTGCGTCACGTCGGGCGCGGTGTATTCGACGAACTCGAATCCGTCGGTCCCCATCGGGTTGTCCCAGAGCTGCGGCATGGCCGTCTCGCGATTCAGATTGCGGGACGGAATATAGTTTCAAATGAAACTAATTGCGAGTCCGGCGACGCCACAAACAAAATTGTCATCCGCCGCGAATGCGGCGGACCCAGGTGAAAGTGGTAGGGATTTTGGCCTGTCGCGATACGATTTCGCGAACTTGCATGCTATGTGCAGAACCCAACTGGGTCCGCCGTATGCGCGGCGGATGACAATAGCGATTACATCTGCATCGGCGCCGTCAGCCCGAGGAACCCGACGATCACCAGGATCGCGAGGGCGGCGCCAAGTTCCGCCGACACCGTCAGCGGGATGGTCTCGGCTGCCTCTTCCTCGCCGCGCGCCAGGGCGGGCAGGACGCCGAAGCGGTTGGTCAGCGCCAGCGCGACCATCGCCGCCGCCAGCACGATCTTGGCCGCGAGCAATGTCACATAGGTGCCATTCCACGGCATGCCCTCCTGGCCGAGGATGAAGACGCCGTTCAGCGTGCCGGCGATCACCAGCACCGCCACCGACGCCACGCCCCAGCGCGAGAACAGCGTGAGCAGCCCGACGAGCTGCGGCGTGCGCCGCCACACTTCCGGTACGAGCACCACGAGGCCGCCGACCCAGAACGCGCTGGCGAGGAGATGCAGCGAGTCGTTCGCGGCGCGCAGCAGCTCGTAGCGCGGCGTGCCCGAGGCGGCGGCATGGCTGGTGAGGCCGAGCGCCGCCAGCGCCGCGCCGGAGAGAAGCGCCTTCCACAGGAACGCGCCGTCCGCCAGCGACAGCAACGCGACGCCGACGAGAAGCGCGATGCGCACGAGGAACACGTGGCCGTAATAGGTGCCGGCGATCACGCTGCCCATCACCTGCGGCTCGAAGCCGGCAGTCAGGTCGCCGGACATCTCGCCGCCCGCGCCGCACAGGCACAGTACGGCGGTCGCCAAGGCGGTGAACGCCGCGGCGCCGAGGAGTTTGCGCAGGCCCGTCCCGTCCACGCCCAGCCCGCGCGCCTGAAGGAGCAGCGCGGCCGCGCCGAACACGCTCATCAGGCTGGCGAAATGCAGCGTGCGGCTGAACGCGAACAGCGCGATCACGGCAGGACGAGGAAGTTGTACTTCCCCTCGGTGCGGTGGGTGTCGACCGACACGGCGTGCCAGCTCACGCGATAGCGCCCGGGCGTCAGCGGTTTCAGCGGCAGATCCATCTCGGTGCCGTCGACGGTGATGGGGCCGGTGCTTTCGTCATGCCCTGCCTCGTCGGTGACAACGATGGCGCTGAAGGATTGCTCGAGCGGTTCGCTGAAATGGAGCACGATCCTCGACGGCGCGCGGACATTCTCGCCCGCGGCCGGCGCGGCGCTCTGCAGGAAGGCGTGCGCCGCCGCCGCGCCCGAAAGCGCGGCGAGGGTCGCAAGGACGGTGAGGGCGCGCATCAATTGCCTCCGAAGATCGGCGTGCCGATCGAATGCGGGAAGATGTCGTCGACATAGAAGTGCAGCTGCATCACCACGCCCACATTGGAGCCGCTGGCGCCGTTGACCGGGATGACGGCCTCGACGCCGAGCTGGCTGTATTGTCCCGACCACAGGATACCCGGATTGATCGTGCCCGTCGTGCCGCCGGCATCGGTGGGGCTTTCCATCGCGAACTCCACGATGGGCGTCAGATGGGTGACGAAATCGCCGAGCCCGGCGTCGCGGACGTTGTCCTTCAGATAGCGGAACGAATATTCGAGCGCGCCGCCCCATTCGACGGCCTTGGCGTCGTGCGACACCGCATAGCCGACGGTGCCGGTGACGGCGAACGGCCGCAGCAATGCCATATCGTCCGGCAGGAAGCCGAAGCCCTGGCCGAACAGCAGCGTCGGCGTGTAGGTCGTGCCGCTGTCGGCGACGGATTTGGAGCCGCTGCCGCCGATCTCGATGCTCATCGCGGCGGTGGCGACCGTTTCGCTGTCCGGCAGGGTAAGGAACTGCCAGGCGGGCGTGATCTCGAAATTGTCCCAGCCGCTGGCATTCGGGCCGCCCGGCGGATGGGCGTTGATGTAGCCGCCGGCGAGCGACACCGCGACGTGCGGGAAGATCGTCTTGGACCACTCGAAATCGGTGTCCTCTTCGTGGTTGCCGAGGGTGACGGTCGGCAGCGCCAGCTCGTCGGCGGCGAAGGGATCGTCGGTCGCGATGGTGGCGGGGAAGAAGCGGTCGCCGACGATGCCGTGGGCCAGGGCCGGCGAAGCGAGGACAAGCGTCGCGAGGGCCGCGAGCGCGCCGGTGCGGAGGATGAAGGTCATGGCTGTATCTTTCTCGTGAGATGAAGGAGAGCCGCGCGCGCGAAAACGCACGCGGGTTACGCATCACTCAGGAGAAAGCAGGCGGGGCGCGCGCGGCGTTGGGCCGATAAGGTGGGGTGCGGGGCGCGAGCGTGGCGGCCTCGGCACGCGCGACGTGGAAGAAGACGGTGGGCGCTGCGAGCGCGATGGCGCTCAGCGCCGGCGGCGAAAGATGCCCGACGGCGGCGAAGGCGCAGGGCGCATGCTGCTGCTGCTGATCCTGCTGCGCCGGCGCCTTGCTTCCGCCGGTGTGCATGCCGTCGACCGAGCAGATCTCGAAGAACGCGCCCGTGCCCGCGGCGGCCGGCATCCAGCCGTCCGGCAGCAGCGCGCGCAGCAGCATCGCGCAAAGCGCGAGGCTGACGGCGAACTGGCGGGACGGCGACAGGTTCATGGATTCCCTCGATGGCAGGATTTGCGGGTCGGGCCGCGTTCGTCAATCCCGCCCCGTGCCGCAGGAGAGACGGCGGCAGGGCGCGGTTTATTCCAGCATCGGAGACGTCACCCTTCGACAAGCTCAGGGTGAGGGATGGCCGGCAGGCTCCGAGCCTGAACCGAAAATGAATGCGGCCTTCAGGACCGGTTCCACCGGCGAGGCGCAGCCTCTCTTCACCGAATGAGGGAGACCATCATGCTTCGCCGTGAAAGATTGGCCCGCAAGGCCGCCGCCCGCGCCGCCGGGCCCGACATGGCCCTGGCCTCGACCATCGTGTTCTTCGGGGTCTTCCCCGCGGTAATGGCGACCGGGCTGGTGCTCGTGCAAGTGGTCGCCGCCATCACGCCGTGAAAAACGGGCGCGTGGGAAATCGGAGCTTGGCTTCCGGTACGGCGTCGTTGTTAGTGTTGCGTCATGACCTACGCGCCGACGCTCGCTTCGCTCAACGCCCATCCCGTGCCCGACTGGTTCGAGGATGCCAAGTTCGGCATCTTCATCCACTGGGGCCTGTTCTCGATCCCGGCCTTCGCCTCGAAATCCGGCACGATCTCGGATGCATTCCAGAACCAGTACGACATCGCCGTCGCCCAGACGCCCTATTGCGAGTGGTACTGGAACGCCATCAAGGTCCCCGAAAGCGACAGCGCCAAATTCCACGCCGCGACTTACGGCGATGCGCCTTACGAGACGTTCCGCGAGCCCTTTCTCGAAGGCCTGAAGCAGTGGAAGCCGGCCGCGTGGGCCGCCGCCTTCGCCGATGCCGGCGCGAAATACGTCGTGCTGGTCACCAAGCATCATGACGGCTTCTGCCTGTGGCCGAGCGAAATCGAAAATCCGCACCAGAAGGATTGGGTCAGCCCGCGCGACATCGTCGGCGAGCTGGGCGAGGCGGTGCGCGCGCAGGGCATGAAGTTCGGGCTCTATTATTCCGGCGGCATCGACTGGACGTTCAACCGCGAGCCGCTGCGCACCATGGCCGATTTCATGGGCTCGACGCCGCAGGGCGATTATCCGGCCTATGCCGACGCGCAGACGCGCGAGCTGATCGACCGCTACAAGCCCTCGATCCTGTGGAACGACATCTCCTGGCCGACGGATCTCTATGACGAACTGAAGCTGTTCGCCGATTACTACAATGCGGTGCCGGACGGCGTGCTCAACGACCGCTGGCTGCCGATGACGCCGGAGCGCGCGAAACTGGCGCAGCCCGAAGCGCGTCGCGCGATGGACGATTATCTGCGCGAGCGCATGAAGAAGGGCCGGCGCAAGGGCATCATTCCCGAGCTGCCGCCGCATTGCGACTTTCGCACGCCGGAATACGCCGCGTTCGCCGCGATCCAGGAGAAGAAATGGGAAGCGACGCGCGGCATGAGCCATTCCTTCGGCTTCAACCGCAACGACACCGATGCCGACTACGAGACGGTCGAGAGTTTGGTGGGAAGCTTCATCGACGCGGTGGCGAAGAACGGCAATCTGCTCTTGAACGTCGGCCCACGCGGCGTCGACGCGCAGATTCCGGCGGAGCAGATCGCGCGGCTGAAAGGCTTCGGCGCCTGGCTGCGCGCCAATGGCGACGGCGTCTACGGCACGCGGCCGTGGACGCGGTTCGAGGGCCGGACGAGCGACGGCACGCCGGTGCGCTTCACGCAGCGGAAGGGCGCGCTGTATGCGCATCTTCTGGGCACGCCGGCGGGAACGACGGTCACGATCCAAGGCGATGACCTGCCGGATGTCGCTACGGCAACGCATCTCGCAACCGGCGCGCACGTTGCGGTGGAGCGCGATGCGAAGGGGCTGACGTTGACGCTGCCGTCGCCGCTTGCGGCGGCGCCGGCGCATGGATTTGCCCTCCCTGTCATCCCCGGCTGAGCGATGCGTTAGCATCGCGAAGGGAAGGGGACCCAGGCAGGAAATACCGCCATGGTATTTGCCGCCCCTTCCCCTCGCTTCGTTCGGCCGGGGATGACAAGAGGAGCGCGTTGCCAACCCCATGACATTTCGTCAGGATCGCTCCCAACGATATTAAAAACACCGGGAGACGCGCATGAAATTCACCTGGTTCAACCTGATGCCATGGCCCTATCTGCCGGACGATTTCCGGGAGAAGAACCGCTCGGTGTGGGTCGATATCGACCAGCGCCTGTTCGATCCGGTGAAGAGCCACGAGGTCTACAACACCTATCTCGATCTGCTCGAATACGCCGCCGAAGTCGGCTTCGACGCGATCGGCGTCAACGAGCATCACCAGAACGGCTACGGCATCATGCCGAGCCCGAACATCATCGCCGCCGCGCTCAGCCGCCGCACCAAGGATTGCGGCCTCGTCGTGCTCGGCAATTCCATCGCGCTCTACAATCCGCCGGTGCGCGTCGCGGAAGAGTTCGCGATGCTCGACTGCATCTCGGGCGGGCGGCTGATCGCCGGCTTCCCGGTCGGCACCTCGATGGACACCAATTTCTGCTACGGCCAGATCCCGGCGCTGACCCGCGAGAAGTACCAGGAAGCGCACGACCTGATCATCAAGGCGTGGACGACGCGCGACCCCTTCGCGTTCAACGGCCGCTACAACAAGTTGCGCCATGTGAACATTTGGCCGCGCCCGATCCAGCAGCCGCATCCGCCGATCCACATCCCCGGCGGCGGCAGCGTCGAGACCTACGATTTCTGCATCGACAACACCTATTCGTATTCCTATCTGTCGTTCAGCGGCTACATCCGCGCCAAGGCGTTGATGGACGGCTATTGGCGGCGGGTGGAGGAGCGCGGCGCGCCGGACAAGTCGCCCTATCGCGCCGGCTTCGCGCAGACCATCTGCGTTGCGGAGACCGACGCCGAGGCCGAGAAGCTCTACAAGGAGCATGTCGACTATTTCTACAACCGCTGCCTGCACGTCTATCCGGGTTTCGCGGATGCGCCGGGCTATCGCACCATCAAGACCATCCAGACCGGCGCGCTGTCGCAATACGCGCCACCCGTCGGCGGCTATTCCACGCTGACCTGGAAAGACCTGACCGAGCAGGGCCACGTCATCGCCGGCTCGCCGGAGACGGTGCGCCAGAAACTCGAGGAGCTCGCCAAGACGCTGCATGTCGGCAACATCTTCTGCCTTATGCATGTCGGCAACATGCCGAAGGAGAAGTGCATGTACTCGACCAAGCTGTTCGCCGAGAAGGTGATGCCGAAGCTGCGCAACGTCTTCCCGGAATACGAGAACGACGACCGCTTCTGGTGCCACCCGATCAGCCAGGTGAAGGCGGGCAACCTGCCGACCGAGAAGAAGGCGATGGAAGTGGTGGGAGCGGCGCGCTGATGTCTCTCGAACTCAAAACCGTCAAGTCGCACCACGTCCCCGTCCGCTACCTTGAAGGCGGCAAGGGCGAGCCTTTGGTTTTCCTGCACGGCGCAGGCGGCGCGCTTGCCACCGACGCGTTCCTCAACAAGCTGGCCGAGAAATATCACGTCTACGCCCCGCTGCTGCCCGGTTACGGCGACAGCGAGGAGTGCGGCGAGATCCGCGACATGCTCGACTTCACGCTCCACACCTGGGACGTGGTCGAGGCGCTCGGCCTGAAGAATCCCATCCTGGTCGGCCATTCGATGGGCGGCATGATCGCGGCCGAGATGGCGGCGATCGCGCCGCACGACGTGACGCGGCTCGGCCTGATCGCGCCGGCGGGGCTGTGGCGCGACGATCATCCGATCCCCGACCTTTTCGCGACCATGCCGTTCGAGATGCCGAAGCTGCTGTTCCACGACGTGGAGGCCGGCACGAAGATGCTGACCGCGGGGTTGACGCTCAGCGATCCGAAATTCCTGCAGACCTATCTGGTGACCAATGCGCGCCAGCTCGGCATGGCGGGCAAGATCCTGTTCCCGATCCCGGAGCGCGGCCTGGCGCAGCGGCTCTATCGCATCCAGGCGAAGACGGTGCTGGTGTGGGGCGACAGCGACAAGCTGATCCCGCCGGCCTATGCGCACGGCTTCAAGAAGGGCATCGCGGGCAGCGAACTCGTCTCGATCCCCGAGGCCGGCCACATGGTGACGCTGGAGAAGCCGGACCAGGTGATGCAGGCGCTGGGGCGGTTGGGGTAGCCAATTGTCATGGCCCGCGAATGCGGGCCACCCAGGTGACAGCGGTGTGAAATTTGAAGGTTCGCGAGATCAAATCTCGCGAACCTTTTTCTTATGTGCAGAACCCAACTGGGTGGCCCGCAGTCGCGGGCCATGACACCGAGGGGATGGCTAGATTCCGTACCGGTAATGCCCCGTGATTTTGTAGGCGAACAGGATGTCCTGATAGATCTGCCCGCCGCCCATGTTGTGCAGGATCATCGGGCGGGCGCCGTCCCAGGTTCGGCGCGGCATCACGATGCCGATATGCGGCGTCGAGCCGGCGGGATCGAGATTCCACGTCACCAGGTCGCCGGGCTTGTAGTCGCGCGCATCGCGCGTGAGCTTCAGCGCCGCGCCCTGGCGCGCGAAGAACACGCGCAGGTTCAAGACGCGCCGCTGGTCGATGTTCGGATCGGGCGCCTTCAGGCCCCAGATGTGCGGATAGGCTGAGAAGTGCCGTGCCATGTCCTCGTGCACCAGCTTCTGCAGATCGATGCCGATGCCGCGATAGGCGCGCACCACGACGTCGGCGCATACGCCCTGGCCGGACGGCACGTCGCCCATCGGATAGGCGAGGCGGGTATAGGCGCGGTCGAAGCGCACGCCGGGGTTCTCGAGCGCCGCGGCGCTCTTGAGGAACCGCGACGCCGGATCGGGCGCGGGCGGCGCGGCGGCGGCGCCCAGCAACGGGAGCGCCAGCACCAAAGCGAACAACCGGCGAAGGACCATGCGACAACCCCTTTGCGGCACGCCTCGGCGTTGTAGGCGGCGAGCGTGGCGAAGGTTTGGCCGCCGGGCCCGCAAAAGGAACCCTTTTTGCGAGTCCGCGTTGCGTTGCCGGGGCCACTCTAGGGTTCGCATGCTGTCGTCCGACGTCCTGTCCGTCCGCCAATTCCTGCGCAGCGCCACCGCGGTGATCCACCAGCGGCTGGACGACAGCGCGGCGCTGATGCGCCTCGACACGCCGGGCGGCTATGCCCGGTTCCTGGCGGCGCACGCCGCGGCATTGCTGCCCATGGAGCGCGAGCTGGAAGAGGTCGGCATCGGCGACGTGCTGCCCGACTGGCCGCAGCGGGCCCGCGCCGGGGCGTTGCGGGCCGACCTCGCCGAGCTCGGTGCCGGCTTCGTGCCGCTCGACCCGCCCTTGTTCGGCGACGATGCGGCCGCGATGGGTGCGGCCTATGTGCTGGAGGGTTCGCGGCTCGGCGCCAGCGTGCTGCGGCAGCGCGTGCCGGACGGCCTGCCGATGCGGTATCTGCGCCATGGCGAGGGCGGGCGGCTGTGGCCGACCTTCCTCAAGCGCCTGGAAGAGGCCGATTGCGTGCGGCGCCGGCCGCACGTCGCCAAGGCGGGCGCGGTGGCGGCGTTCTCGCTGTTCGAGATCGCGATGCAGCAGGTGGCGCTTGGTGCCGGGACGGCTTTGGCGTGACCCCGAACGAGCCCGTCGATCTCACCAATTGCGACCGCGAGCCGATCCATCTGCTCGGCAACATCCAGCCGTTCGGCTTCCTGCTCGGCGTGGCGCGCGATTGGACGATCCTGCACGCATCCGAGAACACGACCGCGTATCTCGGCACGCCGGCGCGCGAACTGCTGGGCCAACCGCTCAACGCCGTGTTCACCGAAGACGCGATCCATTCGATCCGCGGGCGCCTTCAGCTTCTCGCTGGGCCCGACGCGGTGGAGCGGCTGTTCCGCATCGCGCTGGAGACAAGCGGAAAGCTCTACGACGTCGCGGTGCATGTGACGGCGCAGGCGATCTTCATCGAGGCGGAGCCGAGCGCGCCGCCGGAATCCATCGAGCCGATCTCGCTGGTGCGCACCATGCTGGGGCGGCTGCAGGGCGCGCCGAACAAGGAGAAATTCCTCACCGAGGCGGCGCGGCAGCTGCGCGCCTTGATCGGCTTCGACCGCGTGATGGTCTACCGCTTCGACCAGGACGATGCGGGTGAAGTGGTCGCCGAGTCGGTGCGCTCCGACCTCGTGAAATTCCTCGGCCTGCACTATCCGTCTTCGGACATCCCCAAGCAGGCGCGCATCCTCTACACCCGCAACTGGCTGCGCATCATCCCCGACATCGGCGCCGTGCCGTCGCCGATCGTGTCCGACGCCGCGCATGGCGAGCCGGTCGACCTGTCGATGAGCATGCTGCGCTCGGTCTCGCCGATCCATATCGAGTATTTGCAGAACATGGGCGTGGGCGCGTCGCTGTCGGTGTCGATCCTGCGCAACGGCAAGCTGTGGGGCCTGTTCGCCTGTCATCACATGGGCACGCGGCATGTGTCGTACGAGCGGCGCTCGGCCGCCGAGCTGTTCGGCCAGATGTTCGCGCTGCTGCTCGAAAGCCGCGAGCGCGAAGAGGATGCCGAGCTCGAAAGCGAGGCGCGCGAGAACCAGGGCCGTCTCGTCAACCTGGTGGGCGGCAGCGCGCTGACGCCCTCGGCGCTGGCGATGCAGCTGGGCGCCTTCTCGCAGTTCATCCCGTTCGACGGCATCGCGCTGACGATCAACGGCGAGCTGGCGCTCTCCGGCACCACGCCGACGCGCGAGGAGGTGCTCGCGGTGGTCGATGCGCTTATCGCGCGCGCCGATGGCCATGTCTACGGCACCCACGCGCTCGACCGGCTGACGCCGGCGGCGCGCGACTTCCGCCAGCGGGCGTGCGGCGTGCTGGCGCTGCCGATCAGCCGCATGGCGCGCGACTATGTGCTGTTTTTCCGCAAGGAGTTCGCGCGCACCATCACCTGGGGCGGCGATCCGACCAAGCCGGCGCAATACGGCCCCAACGGCGCGCGCCTGACCCCGCGCAAGAGCTTCGAGGCGTGGACCGAGACGGTGCGGGGCCAATGCAAACCGTGGACGCCGCTCGAGCTGCGCCTGGCGGAAGGCCTGCGCGTCACGCTGCTCGAAGTCGTGCTGCGCCTGGCCGACGCGACGGCAAAAGAGCGCAAGGCGTCGAACGAGCGCCAGGAATTGCTGATCGCCGAGCTGAATCACCGGGTGCGCAACATCCTGGGTCTGATCCGTGGGCTCATCACCCAAGGTCGCGAGAGCGGCATGTCGATGGAGGATTTCGCCAGCGTGATCGGCGGGCGCGTCCAGGCGCTGGCGCGCGCCCACGATCAGATCACCATCGACAATTGGGGCCCGGCCTCGCTGCGCACGCTGTTCACGGCGGAGACCGCGGCCTATCTCTCCGCCAAGGCCGACCGCGTCGTGCTGGAAGGGCCGGAGCTGCTGCTCGATCCGCGCGCCTTCTCGACCCTGGCGCTGGTGGTGCACGAGCTTCTCACCAACTCGGCGAAATACGGCGCCCTCGCCGACAGCGTCGGCAAGGTGAAGGTGCAGTGGGATCAGCAGCCGGGCGGCGCGCTGCAGGTTGCGTGGGAAGAAGAGGGCGGCCCGCCGGTGCGCGCCCCGACACGGCGCGGCTTCGGCTCCACGATCATCGAGCGCTCGATTCCGTTCGACCTCAACGGCGAGGCGCAGGTGAAGTACGAGCTGTCCGGCGTGCGCGCGGAGTTCTTGATCCCGGCGAATTTCGTGACCAAGGCGCCGCCCAACATGCCGGTGCGCCGGCGCGGCGCGGAGAAGGCGGAGCAGCCGGGCGCGAACGAATATCACTTCCCCGGCCGCGCGATGATCGTCGAGGACAACATGATCATCGCGCTCGACGCCGAGGCGACGCTGGAGAAGCTGGGCGCCCAATCGGTCGACATCGCGGCCTCGGCGTCGCACGCGTTGGCGCTTCTGGAGAAGTTCACGCCGGATTACGCGGTGCTGGACGTCAACCTGGGCAGCGAGTCGAGCTTTCCGGTGGCCGACCGCCTGGCGGCGATGGGCGTGCCGTGGGTGTTCGCGACGGGCTATGGCCGCAACGTCGCCTTCCCCGAGCGCTTCGCCGGCGTGCCGGTGGTGAGCAAGCCCTACACCGCGGACGTGCTGGCGCCGAAGCTGGCGGACGCGTTGGCCCGGAAGGCTCCGAAGTAATCCATCACCGCCCCACAAGTGGGAGAGGTGATTTTTTGCACTACTCCTCCGCCACCTCCGCCAGCGCGAACCCGATCCGGCAGACATAGCCTTCCGGCGGAAACTCCATCGTCACCGCGCCGTTCTGCTCGCGCGAGGTGATGAAGCCGATCACGCGGGCGCCATAGCCGCTCTTGGCCGGCGTGCCCGTCGCGGGGCCGCCGGTCTCGCGCCACACCATCTCGACGCGGCGGCCGTGCTCCAGCGTCCAGGTGAACGACACGCGCCCTTCCGGCACGCGCAGCGCGCCGTGCTTGATCGCGTTGGTCGCCAGCTCGTGCAGGCCGAGCGCCAGGCTGCCGCCCGTCGCCTGGTTCAACAACAAGTCCGGCCCGCCGAACGAGATGCGTGCGCCTTCGGTCTCCAGGAACGGCGCCAGCGTCGCCGCCACCACCTCGCGCACCGCCATGGTGGTGTAGTTGCCCGCCAGCGCGAGATCGGACGCGGCGCTCAGCGCATGCAGGCGGCCGCTGATGCGCTGTTCGTAGGCGATCACGTTGGGATCGCTCTCGCCGCGGCGGCGCGAGCTCTTCACCAGCGAGTCGATGATGGTCATCAGGTTCTTGAGCCGGTGCCGCGCCTCGCCCATCACCATGTCGCGTTGCTCGCCGGCCAGCTTGCGCTCGTGGATGTCGGTCAGGGTGGAGATCCATTCCTCGACCTCGCCGCTCTCGCCCTGCAGCGGCACGGCGCGCATCAGGTGCCAGCGCCAGTCGCCGGTTTTCGGATCCTTGAGGCGGATCTCGGCGCGCTGCACCACCACGTCCTTGAGCGGCCCCGGCGGCATCAACTTGTTCTGGTCGTCCGGATGGATGGACGCCATCCACTTCAAGCCGGCATGCGCGGGCCACGGCATGCCGACGAGACGGCCGAGCTCGGGATGCGGCCGGGAAATGCGTCCCTGCGCGTCGGAGACCGTGACGGCCGACGCCAGCACGCCGAGCAGGCGGCGATAGCGCACGCCCCAGCGCCGGCTCTCGCGGAAGAAGGCGCGCAAAAGGAGCGACAGCGCCGTCTGCACGAACGCCGCCGCTGCGAAGACCGGCAGATCGAGGCCCGGACACAGCTTCCACGCCGCGAGCACGCTGGCGGCCAGCGCCAGCGTCGCCAGCACCGTGCCGCCGAACAGGCCGGCGATCATCAGCGCGGGCAGGGCGAATAGCGCGCCCCAGGGCGGCCCCGCGAGCCAGCCGCACATTGCCGCTACGACAAGCGCGCCGGCGGTGATGCGCAGACGCGCGCCCCGCGACAACCCGCCGTCGAGGGGCTGCGGGCCCTGCGAGGTGATGCCGAGCACGCTCGACGAGAAGCCGTCGCGCGCCCTTGCCCACGCCTGTTCAGCGATGCTTCGCACCTGCGATAAGTCCCCGGCCCAACCGTGCTTTCTGGAACTGGCAAAGACGCCACGGACCGCGAGGGTCCAGCGCCGCCACCCCCGAGCCACGATAATACCGCAATCGGGGCGCGAGCGCGTGAAATTTCGTGCCGTTTTTCCGGACGGTTCCACGCCGGACGGCGCCTTGACTTTGGGCCTCCCGAGGCAAACCGTTCATCCAACAAAACATTGCAAGTTCGGGGAGTTGTCATGGAGTTCGATCTCGTCATTCGCGGCGGCACGCTGGCGGACGGCACGGGCGCCGCGCTGCGCGAGGCCGACGTGGCGGTGCGAAATGGAACCATCGCGGCGGTCGGCCCGGGCCTCGGGCGCGGCAGTGAAGAGATCGACGCCAAGGGCAAGCTGGTGACGCCGGGCTTCGTCGACATCCACACCCATTATGACGGCCAGGCGACCTGGGACGCGCGGCTCAACCCGTCGAGCTGGCACGGCGTGACCACGGTGGTGATGGGCAATTGCGGCGTCGGCTTCGCGCCGGTGCGCACCGCCGACCACAACCGCCTCATCGAGCTGATGGAAGGCGTCGAGGATATCCCCGGCGTCGCGCTGCACGAAGGCCTGAAGTGGAATTGGGAAAGCTTCGGCGAATATCTCGACGCGGTCGAAGCGGTGCCGCACGACATCGACGTCGCGGCGCAGCTGCCGCATGGCGCCTTGCGCGTCTATGTGATGGGCGAGCGCGGCGCGAACCTCGAAGCGGCGAACCAGGGCGATATCGCCGAGATGCGCCGCATCGCGGCGGACGCGATGCGGGCCGGCGCACTCGGCTTCTCGACCTCGCGCACGCTGAACCACAAGACGGTGAAGGGCGACCCGACGCCGTCCCTGCGCGCCACGGAAGCCGAGCTGACCGGCATCGCGCTCGGTCTGAAAGACGCCGGCACCGGCGTGATCGAGATGATCAGCGACTTCAACCAGCCCGATCTCGCCACCGAGTTCGGCATGATCCGCCGCATCGTCGAGGCGTCGGGCCGGCCGCTGACGCTTTCCCTCGCGCAGGGCCTGTCGTCGGGCGACGGCTGGAAGCGCATCCTGCGCAACATCGAGGACGCCAGCGCCGCCGGCCTGCCGATCAAGGCCCAGGTCGCACCGCGCCCCATCGGCGTGCTGCTCGGCCTGCAGGGCACGATCAATCCGTTCATCGCCCACGCCGCGTTCCAGGCGATCAAGGACAAGCCGCTCGCCGAAAAGGTCGCCGCGCTGCGCGATCCGTCGTTCCGCGCCACGATCCTGGCCGAAAGCGCCGAACGCGAGAAGGCACATCCGCTGGCGCGCGGCATCATGAACTTCGAGCGCATGTTCCCGCTCGGCGATCCGCCGAACTACGAGCCGCCGAAGGAAACCTCCATCGCGTCGATGGCCGAACGCACGGGCCGCAGCGCCGCCGAGATCGCCTACGACCTGATCCTGGAGGACGACGGCCGCGCCTTCCTGTTCTCGCCCTTCGCCAACTACGCCGACTACAATCTCGATTGCTGCGGCGAGATGATCGCGCACAAGGATTGCGTGATGGGCCTGGGCGACGGCGGCGCGCATGTCGGCATCATCTCGGATGCGAGCTTCGCGACCTATCTGCTGACCCATTGGGGCCGCGACCGCAGCCACGGCAGGTTCGACCTCGGCTATCTCGTCAAGCGCCAGACACACGACACCGCGCGCGCCGTGGGCCTGAACGACCGTGGCGTGGTGGCGCCCGGCATGAAGGGCGACCTCAACGTGATCGACATGGACAGGCTGGCGGTGCTGGCGCCGAGCATGGCCTACGACCTGCCGGCCGGCGGCAAGCGCCTGCTGCAGGGCGCGCATGGCTATGACGCGACGATCGTCAGCGGCCAGGTGATCTACCGCCATGGCGAAGCGACGGGCGCACTGCCCGGCAAGCTGGTGCGCGGACCGCAGGGCGCTCGGGCTTAATGCGCTCCCGCCCGCCACGATCGTCATCCCCGGGCTCGTCCCGGGGATCCATACGCCCACCTGATGCAGTCGTGTCTATGGATGGCCGGGACGAGCCCGGCCATGACGAGTTTGTTGGAGTGGTCATCTTTCCGGAGATAGCGCGATGGACGCCAAACTGACCCCCCGCCCGCTCGAGACCCATATCGACTGGCACCACGACGACGTGCAGGACGAGCGCGCCTGGACCGTCGAGCTCTCCGACGCCGACGCCCGCGAGCTGGATCACGCGCTGGGCGTCGCCAAGGCGCATTCCGGCAACCTGCTCGACATCGGCCTGGCGCAATTCCCGCTCGATGGCCTCAAGCGCAAGATCGAAGGCATCGCGCGCGACCTGATCGACGGACCACGCGGCTTCGTGCGCATCCGCACCCTCGACACCACGAAATATTCCGACGACGACCTGACGATGCTTTATTGGGGCATCGGCATCCATCTGGGCGATCCGTGGCCGCAGAACCATTTCGGGCATGTGATGGGCGACGTCACCGACCAGGGCAAACGGCTCGACGATCCGACGCTGCGCGGCAACGAGATCGGCCAGGTCGGGCTCGACTATCACACCGACGGCGCCGACATCATCGGCCTGATGTGCCTGCGCAAGGCGCGGAGCGGCGGGCTCTCCTGCGTCGCCAACGTCGTGGCGATCTACAACGAGCTGGCGGCGCGCCGGCCCGAGCTGATCGCGGCGCTGCACGAGCCCTTGCCGTTCGATGCGCGCCAGGAACAGGCGGCGGGCCAGAAACCCTATTACCTGATGCCGGTGTTCACCGCGCAGGGCGGGCGGCTCTTCACCCGCTTCATCCCGCAATATGTGCTGGCATCGCAAAAGCACGACGAGGCGCCGCGCCTCTCCGACACCGCGCGCGAGGCGCTGATGACGGTGAGCGCGATGGCGCGCGATCCGCGCTATAACGTCTACATGGATCTGGCGCCGGGCGAGATGCAGTTCATCAACAACTATCACGTGCTGCACGGCCGCCAGGAATACCGGGACGACGTCGCGGCCGGCTACAAGCGGCACTTCAAGCGGCTGTGGCTGGCGACGCGCCACCTGACGGACCGCCCCGGCCACTTCCGCCGCCGCGAGCATTCGCACTGGGCGGACAACATCTCGGTGAGCAAGATCAAGGCCGTCGACAAGACACACTGATCCTCAATTGTCATGGCCCGCCGGAGTGCGGGCCGCCCAGGTGGTGCGCCACCAGCGGAGAAGCAGAAACTGAGACCACATTGCAGCGCCCGCAAGACGTCACCTGGGTGGACCGCATTCGCGGGCCATGACACCGGGGATTTTTAAGAACAGGCGCGCATCGAAATACCATCGGGAGAGTAAGCATGCGCGAATTGACAGTGGAAATGCCGGTCACACAGACCGGCTTCAGTTTCGGCGACATCGTGGACGCGGTGTCGAGTACGGTTTCACCCGAATCGCCGGCCTTCGTGCACGGCAAGCGCGTCATCGCCTGGGGCGAGGCGACGAAGCGCATGAACAACATCGCGCGCAACCTGCATGCCCGCGGCATCGCGCCGGGCGACAAGGTTGCGTTCTACCTGCGCAACGGCATCGAGTATGGCGAGATGACCGGCGCCTGCTTCCTGGGCCGCCTGACGCATGTCAACGTCAATTACCGCTACAAGCCCGACGAGGTGCGCTACATCGTCGACAATTCCGACGCGACGGTCGTCGTCTATGCGCGCGAGTTCCGCGACGCGGTGGTGCAGATCCACAACCAGCTCGACAAGGTGAAGGTGTTCGTCGAGGTCGGCGATGCCGGCGTCGCCGCTTTCGCAACGTCCTACGAGGCGCTGGCCGCCAGGGGTGACGGCGCCAAGCTCGGCATCGTGCGCTCGGAGCACGATCAGGTGATGGTCTATACCGGCGGCACGACGGGCATGCCCAAGGGCGTGATGTACGCGCAGGGCGATCTCTCCACCACGCTTCTGGCGCGCATCATGCTGGCGACCGGCAAGATCCCGGCGACGGTGCAGGAGATCGTCGACTTCGTGATCGCGGCCGGCGACGCCAATGTCCGCTTCCTGCCGGCCTGTCCGCAGATGCACGGCACCGGCTTCTTCGGCACCATGTCGTCGATCCTGACCGGCGGCTGCGTCGTCACCGTCGACAACGCCTCGCTCGACGCCGGCGCGATCTGGACGGCGGTGCAGGACAACCGCGTGACCACGATGGCGATCGTCGGCGACCCCTTCGGCCGGCCGCTGCTGCGCGCCCTCGACGAGGCGCCGGGCAAGTACGACGTCTCCTCGATGATCGGCATCAGCTCGTCCGGCGCGATGTGGACGCGCGAGGTGAAGCACGGCCTGCTCGAGCATCTGCCGGAAGGCGCCACGCTGACCGACAGCTTCTCCTCGACCGAGGCGCTGGGCATGGGCGTGTCGACCACGACGCGCGGGGTGGAGACGCCGACGGCCGCCTTCATGATGGGGCCGAACGCCATCGTGATCGACGACGAGGACCAGGTCATTGAGGCGGGCAGCGGCAAGACGGGGCGCCTGGCGGTCGGCGGCGTGCTGCCGGTCGGCTATTACAAGGACGAAGAGAAAACCAACCGGCTGTTCAAATCGATCGCCGGCAAGCGGTTCTCGATCCCCGGCGACTACGCCATCGTGGAGGCCGACGGGCGCATCACGCTGCTCGGCCGCGGCTCGAACTGCATCAACACCGCCGGCGAGAAGGTGTTCCCCGAAGAGGTCGAGGAGGTCTTGAAGAAGCACGCTGCGGTTGAGGACGCTCTGGTGCTGGGCGTGCCGGACGAGCAGTGGGGCAGCGCGGTGACGGGCGTGGTGACGCTCGCGCCGGGCGCCGCCTTCGACGAGGCGGCGATCCGCGCCCATGTGCGCGAGCACCTGGCCGGCTACAAGACGCCCAAGCGCGTGATCGTGGCGGGCGTGCCGCTGCGCGCCCCGAACGGCAAGGCCGACTACAAAAGCGCGACCAACTTCGCGCGTGAGCAATTGGGGATCGCGTGACGCCCTTTTGTCCTGCGAAGCGCGCTACCCCTCCATTGTCATTCGCCGCGAATGCGGCGAACCCAGCTGGGTTCTGCACCTTCGCGCGGGGTGTCACCTGGGTCCGCCGCATTCGCGGCGGATGACAATCTGAATTTATTTTCTTGAAACATCGTTTCGTCGCGTGCGGCGCGGCGCAAAACTTATCCACGCACCCCGCACCGGTTTTTTCGCCGTATGCGGACAGATATCGTGCAATGGGTGTTGGATAACTCGGACTTATCCACGCACCGTCGAAATTTTCGAACACCCCTTGAACCGAGTCGGTCCGAACACCAATTCTCCCATATCCCCACAGCTATGAGCGAACGAAACGCGGCGGAAATCTTCCGCTCGCGATGGAGGCATGTCATGTGAATACCGAAATCGAAATCGAAACCGCGATGTCCGTTCGCGCCCGGACTCCGTCTCAGTCGCCGCGCAGATCGTCCTTGGCGTGGCGGCGATACGGCGCCTCTTCGGCGTGCAGACGGCCGACGACCGCAAGCACGACATAGAGGACCGGTGCGGCGATCAGCATCGCCGGACGGAACGGCGGCCGGTCGAGCATGACGGCGGCGGCACCGTAGAAGACGGCGAACAGCACCATCGTCCAACCCTGCCAACGCACCGGCCAGATGGTCGGGCTCTTGTCGGGAAAGATCGCGTTCCAGCCGCTGCGCGCCTCGCCGACCATGTTGTGCCGGTAATGGAACCAGGCGCCGTCGTCTCTCATCCGCGCGCCGCCGACAGCATCAACCCCTTCGGGCCGTGCGCGCCGAGCTCCGCGGGGCGCATCGTTTGAGCATTCACTGCCAGAGCCAGACGATCAGGCCGATGAACGCCGCGATCGCCAGGCCGATGGGGACGGCGCGCAGGCGGTTGTGCATGCGTTGGAGATACCATGACGTGCCATCCAAGGGCCGCTGCGCATCGCGCCGCGTGGAGATGATGACGCCGGAAAACCACATCGCCGCGAAGCCGAAGACGCCGATGAAGATCAGTGCGACATGCTGGGCGGCGTGCGGGCTGTTTCCCATGCGGGTCAGGCCTTCACCACCAGCACCACCAGGCCCTTCGGCCCGTGCGCGCCGAGCTCCATCGTCTGCTCGATGTCGCCGGTGCGGGACGGGCCGCTGACGAGGTTCAGCGTCGAGGGCAGCGTGCCGAGCTTCGCCAGCACGTCCTCGAATTCGCCGACGACGTCGGACGCGTGCAGGATCGCGATCTCCAGCAGCGGGCGGAAATGCCACGAGGCCGGCGCGCCCGCGCCGCTGGCATAGGCCAGCGTGCCGGTCTCGGCGATGGCGAGAGGCGCGCGTGTCACCGCGGCGTCGAACGGACCGGGCGGGTCGCCGAGAATTTGAACGCCGGGAAGATCGAGCGGCGGCGCGTCGGGCGGCATATGCACCTGCGGCGCCATGTTGCGCGCGCGCAGGACGTCGGCGATGGCGGCAGGGATATCGTTCATGCCGTCGATCATCCGAACCTCGGCATGCGCCGCGCTCAGCCGTTTCGCGAAGGCTTCGACGAGATCGCCACTCGTCTTCGGCGCGCTGTAAGGCGCCGGATGCGGTGCCTGTGTCAGGCGGCGGGCGCGGATGTTCGCAAGGATCTCGTCACGGGCCGTCACTTGCGTGCCCGCCACTGTTCTTGAAAGGTCTTGCCTTGCGGCACTGGGAAGTCGCGCACCGCGAACCAGCCGTTCGCGACGGGCACGCTGCGCACCAGCCCGCCGCGCGCCATCCATTTGAGCATCCGCGCCGCCAGCCGCGCGCCGAAGCGATAGAGCGCCGGCCGTTTCGCCGCGAACGCCCAGAGCCCAAGGCCCCGCGTGATCGCCTTCGGTGCGAGGCCGCCGGCGTATTCCACGGCGCGCCAATGGCGCATGATCTTGGGCAGCGGGATCATCACTGGGCACACTTCGGCGCAGCGGCCGCAAAAGGTCGAGGCGTTGGCGTGGTGCGCCGCTTGTTCGATGCCCATCATGCCGGGGTTCAGCGCCGCGCCGATCGGCCCCATATAGGTCGCGCCATAGGCGTGTCCGCCCACCGCGCCGTAGATCGGGCAGTGGTTCATGCAGGCGCTGCAGCGGATGCAGCGCAAGACGTCTTGCGCCTCGGTGCCGATCAGTTTGGAGCGGCCGTTGTCGACAAGCACGACGTGGAAGGCCTGCGGTCCATCGTTTTCACCCGCGCCGCGCTTGCCGGCCATGATGCTGACATAGGTCGAGATCGGCTGGCCCGTCGCCGAGCGCGGCAAAGCGCGCACCAGCACCGCGACGTCGTTCATGCCGGCGACGACCTTCTCGATGCCGGTGACGACGATGTGCGTCTTGGGCAACAGGCGCGTGAGGTCGCCATTGCCCTCATTGGTGACGATGATCGCCGCGCCTTCTCTCGCCGCCAGGAAATTGGCGCCGGTGATGCCGGCGTCGGCCGCCTCGAAGCGGGCGCGCAGCACGGCGCGCGCCTCCTGCACCAGCGCGTTGCGTTCGGTCAGCGAGCGCGCCGGATCGAGATCCTTGTGCGCCGTCCTGAAGGTGTCGGCGACCTGTTCCTTGGAGAGGTGGAAGGCCGGCGCGATGATGTGGCTGGGCGGCTCGCCCCGCAGCTGGATGATGTATTCGCCCAGATCGGTCTCGACCGGCGTGACGCCGTTGGCCTCGAGGAACGGGTTGAGCGCGATCTCCTCCGTCACCATCGACTTGCCCTTGGTGACGGTTTTGGCGCCGGCGTCTTGCAAGATGGAAAGGATCAGGCGCCGCGCCTCGCCGGCGTCGCGCGCCCAATGCACCGTGCCGCCGCGCGCGTTGACCGACGCCTCGAACTGCACGAGCAGTTCGTCGAGATGCGTCACCGCGTAGTCGCGGATCGCCTTGGAGGCCTCACGCAAGCCTTCGAAATCGCCGTAGCGCTGCGTCGCCGCCGCGCGGCCCGCGCCGAAATGCGTCTTCAGGCGCCCCAGCGCCGGCTTCAACGACGCGTCCGCCAGCGCGGCGCGGGCGGCTTGCGGGAAGGCTGTCGGATCGAGGCTCACGGCTCGCCCAGCGCCTTGTCGCCGCCCATATCGGCCAGCACCTCGGCGGCGTGGCGCACCTGGAGCGCCTTGCCGGCGCGCGCCATGCGGCCCTTGAGATGCAGAAGGCAACCGAGATCGCCGCCGATCAGCGTGCCGGCACCGGTGGCGCAGGCATCGGCGATCTTGTCGTCCGCCATGCGCTCGGAGATCTCGGGATATTTGACGCTGAACAGGCCGCCGAAGCCGCAACACACCTGCTGATCCGTCAATTCGTTGAGCGTCAGGCCGTCGACCGAGGCGAGCAGCGCGCGCGGCTCGGCCTTCACGCCCATCTCGCGCAGCGAGGAGCAGCTGTCGTGATAGCAGACGGTCCCGGCGAATTTCGCATCGACTCCTGTCATGCCGCGCACCTTTACCAGGAAGGACATCAGCTCATGGGTCTTCTGCGCCAGCGCGCGGGCGCGCGGCAGCCAGACGGGGTCGTTCTCGAACGCTTCCGGATAATGCCGCTTGATCATGCCGGCGCAGGAGCCGGACGGCGCCACGACATAGTCGAAGCCTTCGAACGCGGCGATGACCGCCTGCGCGATGTCCTTGCCGTGCGCATCGGCGCCCGCGTTCCACGCCGGCTGGCCGCAACAGGTCTGCGAGGGCGGGATTTCGACGTCGCAGCCCGCGGCTTCGAGCAGCTTCACGGCCGCGAAGCCGACCTGCGGCCGGACCAGGTCGACGAGGCATGTCACGAAGAGACCGACGCGGGGAGGCTGCGTCACGGATAGACTTTCTTGCGCGGATCGCGGCGCGGCCGCTTGCCGCCGCGCCGCTCGTATTTCGCCGGCGCGCCGTCGCCGAGCGAGTAGGTGATCTCGCGCAGCTTGTCCATCACCGACTGGCGGTCGTTGATGCCCGCGACGCGCTCATAGGGCAGCACGTCGCCGATGCGGATATGGACGTCGCTGCCGATGCGGTCGTGGACCTCCTTGAAGATCAGCGACAGGCGCAGGGTCGAGGAGATATGGCTGGCGATCTGGAACAGCCGGCTGTTCTGGCCAGCGAAATAGACCGGCGCCACCGGCGCCTTGGCCTGGGCGATCAGCCGCGCCGTGAGGTTCTTCCACTCAGCGTCGATCGCGCGCTTGTGCCAGATCGACGGCGTGGTCGAGACGCCGCCGGCCGGAAACACCACCAGGCAGCCGCCCTTCATCAAATGGCGCTTGGCCTCGGCACGGGACTTGAGGTTGGTCTGCAGCGCCTCTTCGGTCTCCGCGAAATCGACCGGCAGCAGGAATTCCTTGACCTCCTCGGCGCGCAGCAGCACGGCATTCGTCAGCACACGGAAGTCCTTGCGGACCTTGGCAACGAGGTGGCAGATCAGGACGCCGTCCAGCACGCCGAAGGGGTGGTTCGCGACGACGACCAGCGGCCCGGTCTTGGGCCAGGCGGCCAGCGCGGCTTCGTTGTATTTCAGGTGCAGCTCGAGCTTGCGCACCGCGGCGTCCCAGAAATCCTCGCCCGGCACCGGGTTGGCGCGGTTGTCCTCATAGAGCCACTTCAGATAGGGCTGGCCGGTGACGCGCTCGACGATGCGGATGAACAGCCGCTTCAGCCGGGGATCGGCGGGGTCGGCATAGGAAAAGGTATCGATATCGGAGGCGGATTCGGCCATGGGCCATTTTGTCACGAGCAGCCGGGGCAGGCCAACACCCGACGGCGGCGGATTTTGGGCGCCTAGCCGAAAGAGAGGCTGGCGATCTTGCCGGCGCCATCCAGCCCGACGCTGAACGACAGGGAACAACCGGGCCCGAACTGCAGCAGGTAATCGGCCCATTTGAGGTCGCCGGCCGTTCGCGCACCCTTGAAGATCGCGGCGGTCGGCGGACCGTAGGACGCAAATTCCTTCGCCAGGCGCTCGCCGAGGCCGGCCTTCAGCTTGTCGCCAAGATGGGCCGCGAACGGGCCGTAGTCCGCGTTCGCGCCCTCGAGGGTGACGAAGACCTTTTCGACCAACGCGGTCGTGGCCGGATCGGCGCCGGGCGCCGGACGCGCGGTCCGGGCGGCGAGGCCGGGATAGAGATCGTCGAACACGATCCGGGTCAGGGTCTCGCCGGGCTCGGGCCCGTCGTCGCCGGAGTTGGTGAAGGCGATGATCTGCAGCTTCCGGTCGGGGAAATACTCGTTCGCGGTGGTGAAGCCGAACGAGCCGCCCGTATGCCCGATGCGCTTCTGGCCGTCGATCCGGTCGACGAACAGACCCAGGCCATAGCCGGCGTCGCCTTGCTGCGTGATGACCGAGGTCGCCATCATCGCGTAGTCGCCGGGCGAGACGATCTTCCCGGAGCGCAGCGCCGCGTTCCATTTGCCCAGGTCGGCGACGGTCGAGACGATGTTGCCCGCGGCCCAGCCGAACGAGTCATGGATCGTCGGCGCCAACTCCAGCCGCTTGTCGACATGGCGATAGCCGACCGCCATGCCCGCGATGCGGGGCTCGTCGGCGACGGTGAAGGTGTGCGTCATGCCGGCGGCGTCGAGCAGATGCGTCTTGACGTAGTCGTGATAGCTCCGGTGCGACACGATCTCGACGATGCGGCCCAGCATCGCGTAATTGGTGTTCGAATAGGCCCATTTGGCGCCCGGCGCGAAATCGAGCGGCTTGTCTTTGATTCGCCCCATCAGGTCATCGAAGGTGGCCGGCTTCACGGCGGCCTGCTCGACGTCCGGGCCGTCGAGATAATCGGGCAGTCCGCTGACGTGGCTCATCAGCTGGCGCAGCGTCACCTCGGCCGCATGCGGCGCGTCCGGCAGGTAGGTGGAGACCTTCGCATCGATATCGAGCGCGCCCTTTTCGCGAAGCTGCAGGATCGCGGCGACGGTGAACTGCTTGGTGATCGAGCCGATCTCGAAATGCGTATCGATCCGCACCGGCAGATGCCGCACCGTATCGCGCAGGCCGTAGCTATGTGCGTAGACGAATTGGCCGTCCCGGACGACGGCGATCACCGCGCCGGGGGTGTCGAAACGATGCAGACTGGCGCGGACATCCGCGTCGATACGGTGTTGCAGCGATGGCGCGAGCGGTGCCGCAACGGCGCTCGTGCCGAGCAGCAGCGCCGCCAGCAGCGCCGTCCGCGAGCCTTTGATCACTACCCGAACCGCTTCTTCAACCAGGCCACCATGATATTGTTGAGCTCGTCCGGATGCTCCTGCTGGGTCCAGTGGCCACAGTCCTTGATCAGCGCTTTTTCGAGGTCGGGAACATATTGCTCCATGCCCTCGGCCATCGCGGGCGACAGAACCACGTCGTCCTCCGCCATCACCATCAGGGCCGGCACATGGACCTTCTGCTCGACGCCCTCGCTCTTCTCCCAGTTGCGGGTGAAGTTGCGGTACCAGTTGATGCCGCCGGTAAAGCCGGTCTTGTGGTAGGTGTCGACGAAGGTTTTCAGCTCCTCCGGCGTCAGCAGCGGATCGCCCGAGCCGCCCCAGCTCGACTCGTCGGCCTCCAGCGCCTTGACGAGGGCGAGGTTGCGGTTCTCGGCCGGCAGCTTGGCGTAGTCGGCGGCCTTCATGCCGGGCTTGCGCATGAAGAAGCGCATCGACTTGCCGACGTCCTTGGCCAGCGCCGCGTCGGCAAGACCCGGCTTCTGGAAGTAGACGATGTACATGTCCTCGCCGAACACCGCGCGCATGCCGGCGATGGGATCCATCGGGCCGCGCGCCAGGAACGGCGTGTTGACGCCGATGACGCCGCGCACCCGGCCGGGATGGAACAGCGGCATCTGCCACACGACCAGCCCGCCCCAATCATGGCCGCAGAAGATCGCGTCCTTGAGGTTCAGCGCGTCGAGCAGGCCAGCGAGGTCGCCCGTCAGGTGCGCCATGTCGTAGTCGGTGACGGCCTCGGGCCGCGAGGTGCGGCCATAGCCGCGCTGGTCCGGCGCGATAACGCGGAAGCCGGCGGCGGCGAGTGCCGGAAGTTGATGACGCCAGGAATAGGCAAGCTCGGGGAAGCCGTGGCACAGCACGACCGGCACGCCGTCCTTCGGTCCGGCCTCGTAGACCGCCATGTCGATGCCGTTGGTCTTGACGAAAGTGGGTTCGGGCCAGGCTGTCATGTGTCCCTCCAAAAAAGACGAAGCGGTCTTACGCCGCGATGTTCAAATGCTTCAGCATCTCGCCGCGCTCGGGCCCCGCCTTGGGCGGATAGAAGCCGCGGCGCTGCTTCTCGGCTTTGGACGTCGCCCACACGCTCAGGATGCGCGCGATGACGGCGGGGCGTTTGAGGAAGGCAGTCGGCTCGTCGAGCATGTGGAAGACGCGGCTCATGGCACGGCTGACCTCGACGTCGGCGCGGCTTGCCGGCATCAAGCCGTCCTCGGTGAAGCTCTGCGTCATGCGGGCGCGATAGCTCGGCCGATAGTCCGGATTGCGCGCATTCTTGGCGCGCTTGATGGCGTTGAGGTCGAGCCCGACCATCGAGTCGAAATAGGGGCGGATCGCCTCCTGCAGATCGCGCTCGTATTTCTTCGCGCGCTCCACCGGATCGCGGCTCGCGTCGAGCACGGCGCGCAGGATATGCGCCTCGACCACGCCGGAGGAGCAGCCGCGGCCATAGAGCGGGTTGGTACGGATCGCCGCGTCGCCCAGCGCGAAGAAATTCAGGACCTGCGGCTCGCCGTCTTTCAGATAGTGCCGCCACACATTGTGCAGCTCGCCCATCGCATAGACCTTGCTGACCGGCTCGGCTCGCGCCGCATCGATCCAGCGCGCCGTGCCGGGCATCGCCATGCAGGCGGCGTCGAAGGTCTCCGGCTTCATGATCGCGGTGCGCAGGCCGGTCTCGATCTCCGGCACCGCCAGCGTCACCGAGAAATGCCGGTTGTCGGCGATGAACACGCCGAACTTGATGTAGCCGAGATCGGCGCCGCCGGGCGGACCGTCGCGCGGCGGTTCGTCCTGGCCGTCGCGCAGCTTGTAATGGCGCGTGTAGTAGAGGATGCCGCACGGGCTCGATTCCTCACGCACCACGACGCCGTCCTCGCGCAGCCATTGCGGGAATTGCGTGTTGCGCCCCGTGGCGTCGACCACGACCCCGGCGCGCATCTCTTCCACCGCGCCATTGCGCTCGACCTTGAGGCCCTCGACCACCAGGCGCGCGCCGTCGCGGCGCACGATCGGCCCGCGCACGCCGGCGTCGGTGACGAAGGTGATGCCGGGCAGCTTGGAGGCATAGCGCCGCAGGATCAGCTCCAGCGTCGTGCGCCGGCTGAACAGCAGCTTCATGTCCGCGTCGCCGGTGGCCGGCTTGTAGCCCTTGGCCAGAGCGGGCGTCAGCCCGTCCTCGAAGCCGAACAGGCGCGTGCCTTCGTGCAGCAGCTCGGCCATCAGGTCGGGATAGCGGTCGCGGATCAGCGAGGTGAGGCGGCCCAGGAAGGCGTGGCTGTGGCGCAGCTGCGTCGCGCCGCGGCGCTCCCATTGATAGAAGGCGTCCTCCGCCGAGCCGGCCGGTGGCGGCGGATCGCGGTCGAGGATGGTGACGCGGCGCGTGCCGCCGCCGAATGCCAACGCGGCGCCGAGACCGGCGATGCCGCTGCCGGCGATGAGGACGTGCTCTTCGTTTGCCATCACACCTTCAAGCGCATCGCGGCGACCGCGAGCGCGCCCCAACCGATCAAGAAACACAGGCCGCCTATCGGCGTGACGAACGCGAACCCCTTCATGCCCGTCAGGGCGAGAAGATAGAGCGAACCGGAGAACAGAACTATACCGAGTAAGTAAAAGATCGACGCTACTGTTGCGGCACCTGCCGCTGCGTCACGTATCGCATAGGCCGCAAGGCCGAGCGCCAGGGCGTGATACATGTGATAGCGCGCCCCGGTCTCGAAGATCTGCAGCGCGTGCGCGTCGAGCCGTCCCTGCAACCCGTGCGCCGCGAAGGCACCGGACGCCACCGCGAGGCCGCCATTGATCGCGGCGACCAGAAGCCAGGTGTTCATCGCGCGCAGCCGCAGCCGGCGTGCCCGTGTGCATGCCCGTGACCATGGTCATGCCCGACATGCATCGGCTCGCGCGACTTGGCGATGGCGGCTTCGGAAAGCTCCGCCGTCGCGGTGAAATCGTTGCGCACGGTCTCCATGCGCCTGGGATCGAACATCATGTCGAGCGCCGTCATCGCCATCGACTTGGCGCCGTCGATCACCGCCGCGTCGCCGCTGTCGGACGCCGCATAGCGCGTGAATTCCGGATTGTGGATGATCACGCCGCCCGGCGCGACGGCCAGCATCGGATGGATCGAGGGCACGCGATGGCTGACATTGCCCATGTCGGTCGAGCCGGCATAGCCGGCCGGCAGGTCCTTCACCGGGAAGAATTCGCGGCCTAGCGCGGTCGCGTTCGTCTCGTAAAGGTCGGCCATCGGCCAGTTGGTCTTGAGGTCGAGATAATCGGTGTCGCCCCACAGCGCCTCGAGCCGGCAGCCGGTGGCCAGCGCGCCCGCTTCGAAGCATTTCTGCACGCGGGCCTTCAGCGGCGCCAGCTCATGCGCGTCCATTGCGCGCACATAGAAACGACAGGCGGCGCGCTCCGGCACGATGTTCGGCGCCAGGCCGCCCTCGGTGATGATGCCGTGGATGCGGTCGGTGTTGCGGATGTGCTGGCGCAGCTGCGCGATCGCCTGATAGGCGGTGACGACGGCGTCGAGCGCGTTCAGCCCGCGATAGGGCATCGCCGAGGCGTGTGCCGACTTGCCGTGATAGATTGCCTCGACTTCCGCGATGGCGATGCACGGCATCGTGACGAGATTCTGGTTCGACGGATGCATCATCATCGCCGCGTCGGTGCCGTCGAAGGCGCCCAGCCGCGCCATGATCTCCTTGCCGCCGAAGCGCTCCTCGGCGGGCGTTCCGAGATAGCGCACCCGGCCCGGCAGCTTGGCGCCCAGCTTGGCCAGCGCCATCGCCGCGCCATAGCCCGACGTCGCGATGATGTTGTGGCCGCAGGCATGGCCGATGCCGGGCAGGGCATCGTATTCGGAGAGGATCGCGATGTTGGGGCCGGACGCCTTGCCGAACTCCGCGGCATAGCCGGTGGCGAGGCCGAAGGCCTCGCGCTGCACCGTCAGGCCGTGGCTTTCCACGCCGTCGGTCAGGCGCTTGGCGGCCTTGAACTCCTCCAGCGCGAGCTCCGGTTCGGCATGGATGGCATGGCTCAGGGTGAGCAGCTCGCCGCGCATTCCTTCGACTGCAGAGCAGACGTCTTTCTTGAGTTGTTCCAAAGACATAGCGGAACCTTTCGCGACAGCGCGGGCATCATAGACAGTCCGCGCGCCCTTTGCGAAGGTCGCGCATGACCAATTTCGCCACCGCCAAGGACGGCGTCCGCATCGCCTACGACCTCGTCGGCGAGGGCGCCGAGACGATCGTGCTGGTGCACGGCTTCGGCTCCTCCCGCGTCCAGAACTGGCGCGATCCGGGCTGGTACGAGACGCTGACCAAGGCCGGGCAGCGCGTCGTGGCGCTGGACTGCCGCGGTCACGGCGAGAGCGACAAGCCGCATCGCAGCGAAGGCTATCGCCACGACGAGATGGCGAACGACGTGCTGGCGGTGATGGACGATGCCGATGTCGCGGTGGCCACCGTCATGGGCTATTCGATGGGCGGTTTCATCGCCATCCCGCTGACCATCGCCCATCCGGAGCGGGTGAAGAAGCTCGTCGTCGGCGGCGTCGGCGAGAGCTATCTCGGCGGTACCGCTGCGGTCCGCGATCGCGTGGCGGATCCGCAGGTGCGCGCCGGCATCGTCGCGGCGCTTCGGACCGACGATCCGTCGAGCATCGCGAATCCCACGGCCAAGGGCTTTCGCGCCTTCGCCGACCAGCCGGGCAAGGACCGCCTCGCCCTGGCCGCCTGCATGAGCGCGCCGAGCGTCAACCTGCCGGCCGCGACGCTGGCGACGGCACGGCGCCCCGTGCTGGTGGTGTGCGGCGCGAAGGACGATCTGACCGGCCCGCCCGATCCCCTGGCCCGCGCCTTTCCCGGCGGCCGCGCCGTGACGGTTCCGAACCGCGACCACATGACCGTGGTCGGCGACAAGCTCTACAAACAGGCGGTGCTCGACTTCCTGTTAACCTAGGCGTTGCGCAAGGCACACGTTATGCTTGAGAGACTATGGGGACCAAGGCGCGGGCACCGGGAATAGGAGCAGCGTTTTTTGCGGGCCTGCTGGCGGCTTTGCCGGCCGCGCGTGCACAGGATTGCGCGCCGCAGACCAAGGTCGCCACGCTCGCGCTCGAGCCCGCCATCGACAAGAAGGAAGAGTACGTCCCGGTCACGATCAACGGCGTGCAAAAGTTGATGCTGCTCGACACCGGCGGCGCGATGACCGAGGTGACGACCGAGGCCGTCGACGAGCTGCACCTGGCGCGCCGGCACGGCAACTTCCGCCTCTACAACATCTACGGCGAATCGTCGGACCAGTTCGTCGTCGGTTCGCTCGAGATCGGGCCGCTGAAGGCGCAAGGCGTCGCGCTCGCCGTCGCGCCCGGCGACCATGTGTTCGGCGAGGACTATGAACTTGCGGGCGTGCTGGCACCCGACATCCTCAAGCACTACGACATCGACGTCGATTTCGGCTCCGACACGCTGAACCTTTTCTCGCCGGACCATTGCGCCGGCAAGGTGATCTACTGGCAACCCGAACGCGTCGCGGTGATCCCGATGCGCGTCCTGCATTCCGGGCACATCATGGTGCAGGTGGCGCTCGACGGTCAGCCGGTGACGGCGATCCTCGACACCGGGGCCTATCACACGACGCTGGCGCTGCCGGCGGCGGAGACGCAGTTCGGTCTGCGCGTCGGCGACAAGGATACGCCGCGGTCCGGCAACCTGACCGGCAAGCCGAACGCTTTCACCTATCACCACGTCTTCAAGTCGCTCGCCTTCGAAGGCATCGCGGTGAACAACCCGCAGGTCGAGATCATTCCCGACCTTCTGCACCAGGTCGCAACGGACGCGGCCCTGCCGCCGACCGGCACGCGCATCGACGATCCCAAGAAGCGCGAGGCCAACGCCGCGATGTTGATCGGAATGAGCATCCTGCGGCACTTTCACATCTACATCGCCTACAAGGAGCAGCGGCTCTACGTCACGCCGACGATCGAACATCCGGTGCTGCCGCCGGCCGCCGAGGAGCCGCCGGCGGCGCTGCCGGCGCATCTGAGCCTGCGCGCCGAGCGCTGACGGCGGTGACGTCCGCGGCAAGGTTGTCGCAGGTGCGATTTCATGCCGTTCGGCATGGATGTTCTGCGTCACTTATGCGTCGACATCGCCTATAAAGATCGGAAATGCCACATCTCTTGCAAGTGAGCGCCATGGCCGACAAACCCTCCGCGAAGCTCGATAAGAACCCGTTCGACTGGACCGATCCGCTGCTGATCGACCAGGAGCTCTCCGCCGAGGAGCGCATGGTGCGCGACAGCGCGCGCGACTATTGTCAGGACCGGCTGGCGAGCCGCGTCAAGCTCGCCTTCCGGAACGAGACCTTCGACCGCGCGATCATGACCGAGATGGGCGCGCTCGGCCTGCTCGGCGCGACGCTTCCCGAAGAATATGGCTGCGCCGGCTTGAACTATGTCTGCTACGGCCTCGTGGCGCGCGAGGTGGAGCGGGTCGACAGCGGCTATCGGTCGGCGATGAGCGTGCAATCCTCGCTGGTGATGCATCCGATCTATGCCTATGGGTCGGAGGAGACGCGGCGCAAATACCTGCCCAAGCTCGCCAGCGGCGAGTTCGTCGGTTGCTTTGGCCTGACCGAGCCCGATCACGGCTCTGATCCCGGCGGCATGAAGACCCGCGCGGTGAAGGAGGCGGGCGGCTATCGCCTCAACGGCGCGAAGATGTGGATCACCAATTCGCCGATCGCCGATGTCGCGGTGGTGTGGGCGAAGCTGGACGACGCGATCCGCGGCTTCGTGGTCGAACGCGGCATGAAGGGATTCTCGACGCCCAAGATCGAAGGCAAGTTCTCGTTGCGCGCCTCCGTCACCGGCGAGATCGTGCTCGAGGACGTGCTGGTGCCCGAGGCGAACCTGCTCCCCAACGTGAAGGGCCTGGCCGGGCCGTTCGGCTGCCTCAACCGCGCGCGTTACGGCATCGCCTGGGGCGCGATGGGTGCGGCAGAGGCGTGCTGGCACGCGGCGCGGCAATACACGCTCGACAGGAAGCAGTTCGGCCGGCCGCTGGCGGCGACCCAGCTGATCCAGAAGAAGCTCGCCGACATGCAGACCGAAATCACGCTGGGCCTTCTGGGCGCGCTGCGCCTCGGCCGCCTGATCGACAGCGGCGACGCGGCGGCGCCGGCGATCTCGCTGATGAAGCGCAACAACTGCGGCAAGGCGCTCGCCATCGCGCGCGAGGCCCGCGACATGCACGGCGGCAACGGCGTCTCCGACGAGTATCCGGTGATCCGCCACGTGCTGAACCTCGAGGCGGTAAACACCTATGAGGGCACGCACGACGTCCACGCGCTGATCCTCGGCCGCGCGCAGACGGGCATCCAGGCGTTCAGCTGATGGCGACGCGCTCACCCCAGGATTGCGATGCGGCGTTCGCGGCGGCGCTGATCGCGCGCGACATGGACGCGGCGCTGGCGCTGCTGACGGTCGACGTCGTGTTCTTCTACAGCAACGGCACGACGCTCGCGGGAAAGGACGCGTTCGCAGCGACGATGCGCGCGAACTGGAGCCGCGTCACAGACTACAAATACGAAACCCATGACGCACTCTGGCTGATGCGATCCGATAGCGCGGCGGCGGTGATCTATGGCTTCCGCTGGTCGGGTGTGGCGGGCGGCAATGCGGTGTCCGGTGGCGGCCGCGCCACGCGCCTCCTGCGCCGGGAATCCGACGGTTGGCGTGTGGCGCATGAGCATCTGAGCCAGGGCACCTGGTCGCTGAATGCCGGTTAGTGCCCCTCGGCCTTCTTCTCGACGCTCAGAATGTCGGCGTCGGTGAAGAGATAGGTCTTGAGCTGCTTGGCGAAGTGCGCGTTGTTGCGGCGCAGCCATTCGATCAGCATCGCGGCGTGCTCGATCTCCTCGCGCATGTTGTGCAGCAGGATCTCCTTCAGCGCGGGCGCGTCGCAATCGTCGGCACGCTGGCGGTACCAGTCGGCGGCTTCCAGCTCCTCCATCAGCGAGACGATGGCGTGATGCATCTCGAGCGTCTCTTTCGACAGACGTTCGCGCGGGGCGTGCAGGTTCTCAGACGACATATCGGTTCGCTTTCAAATGAAATTGAGACTCCGCTATATCGCAGCCCGCGGCGCTTTTGTAGGCTTCCGGCCGGCTAGGGAGGCCGCATGCACAGCCTGACCGACATCGCGCGCGCCTATCTCAAGGCGATCGAGGACAACCATGCGGTGCGCGACTTCCTCGCCGCCGATATCGAACAGGTCGAGCATCCCAACCGGCTCAATCCGAACGGTGGCCGCTCCGATCTGGTGGGGAAGGAGCGCCGCGCCGAACGCGGCCGCGGCATGGTGCGCGCGCAGCGCTACGAGGTCGTCCGTGCTTATGAGCAGGATCGCACCGTGATTCTCGAAGTCGATTGGAGCGCGACGTTCGCGGTACCGATCGGATCGCTGCCGCCCGGCGAGACGATGCGGGCGCATTTCGCCGTCTTCCTTGAATTCGGCGCGGACGGACGCATCCACCGCCAACGCAACTACGATTGCTTTGAGCCGTTCTGAACATGAAACTCTCCGGCCTCCGCGTCCTAGATCTCTCGCAATTCCTGCCGGGGCCGCATCTGACCATGACGCTGGCCGATCACGGCGCCGACGTGATCCTGGTCGAGCCGAAGAACGGCGTGGGCGAGCCGGTGCGGGCCATGGGCACGCGCGCCGCCGACGGCACGACGGTGTGGTTCCGCAACGTGGCGCGCGGCAAGCGTGCGGTGGCGCTCGATCTGAAGGACAAGGCCGACGTCGCGGCCTTCTTCGCGCTCGCCGAGGAGACCGATGTGATCGTCGAGGCGTTCCGCCCTGGCGTGGTGCGGCGGCTGGGTATCGACTACGCGGCGGTGGCGGCGCGCAATCCGCGCATCGTCTATTGCTCCATCAGCGCCTTCGGCCAGACCGGACCCTGGGTGCAGAAGCCCAGCCACGACCTCGGCGTGCAGGCGCTGGCGGGCACGCTCGATCTGTCGCGCAGTTTTTCCGACGGCAAGCCGAACATGCCCAACCTGGTGGCGGCCGACATGGCGTCGTCGCTGACCGCGCTGTCGGCGATCCTGATGGCGCTGCTGGCGCGCGAGAAGACGGGCAGGGGCGACCACATCGACATCGCGATGTACGACGCACTGCTCGCCTGGACGCCGAACATCGCCGGTGCGGTGCTTGGCGAGGGCAAGGCGCCGGAGCCGCTCGCGATGCGCAATTACGGCGGCCAGGCGATGAACCGGATCTATGAGACCAGGGACGGCGGCTTCATCGTGCTGGCAGGCAACGAGCCGAAGTTCTGCGAGAATTTCTTGAAAGCGATCGGACGGCTGGATTTCCTCGCTTTGGCGAAGGGCGAGCCGGGACCGGCGCAGGCACCCCTGATCGCGTCCTTCGCCGAATTGTTCGCGACCAAGACGCGTGCGGCGTGGGAAGCGTTCCTCGAGCCGATCGATCTGTGCTGGGCGCCGGTGCGCACGCTGAAGGACGGGTTCGGCGACGCGAATACGCAAGCGCGCGCGATGCTGTTGCGCGACGCGGGCGGCAACCCGCATATCGGACCCGCGATCAAGTTCAAGGATGAGCCCGCCGAGCCGAGGTTCGAGCTGCCGGCGTATGACCCAAGCGCGCGGCCGCATTGGAAATAATCGCAGGTGTCATGGCCCGCGACCGCGAGCCATCCAGTTGGGTTCTGCACATCGTGAGAAGGTTCGCGAGATCGTATCGCGCAAAAACGAGGAGCAGCTTGCCGCTTTCACCTCGGTGATCCGCAGTTGCGGGCCGCGATAATTGAAAATAAAAGCCCCGCCGTTTTTTCCGTTCGCCGGCGGGGCTTTGGCTTCACGAAACATCATTCAAGACGCTCTGCGTCTCGATCGTCCCTTAAAAAAGGACTCTCTCATACGGGCCTAAGCCCGTTTCGTCTTACGTTTCGATTGTGGGCGGCGGTCGGCTTTGCGTCTCAGCCGATCGTGGCTCCGCGGCATGCGCGGAGCCTGGGTTCTATGCCCGGTGGAGTCTCTTCCATGCGGAATCTCCCTTTGGGTTTCTTGCCGCCCGGCGGGTTCCGCTGGCCGCCGGTCCGTTCCGGCCAAGCTCTGCGGTGGATTCCGCGCGGTGACGCCCGTCTCGGCGACCCGTTCAGCGTCCTCCCGTGACGGTTTCAAGTCAACGTCAAAGATTCATTCCGTACACGGATGGAACCCGGAACCGCCGCTCACACGCTGCGTTTTGCCTTGTCCTTGTCGTTGGCCGAGCGGATCTGGCCGCGGATCGCCTCCCATTCCGCGTCGCCGAGCGCTGCGAGACGCGAGAAATTCCCGCCTTGCAGGTGCATGCCGCCGTCGATCGCGATGGTCTGGCCGGTGAGATATTCGCAGCCGTCCGCCATCAGGAACGCCGCGAGGTTCGCGAGCTCCACCATCTCGCCGTTGCGCGCCATGCCGGCCGTCTGGCGCGCCGACGCTTCCATGTTGCCCGATGCGGCGGGGTTGAGGCGCTCCCACGCGCCTTTGGTCGGGAAAGGGCCCGGCGCGATGGCGTTGAGGCGGATGCCGTATGGCCCCCACTCCGACGCCAGCGACTTGGTCATGATGTTGAGGCCGGCCTTGCTCATCGCGCTCGGTACGGTGAACGGGCCGCCGTTCCAGATCCAGGTGGTGAGGATAGAGATCACGCTCGCCTTCACGTTCTCGTCGATCCAGCGCTTGCCGCAGGCCAGCGTGACGTAGAACGAGCCCCGGAACACGATGTCGGCGATGGCATTGAAGCCGCGCGGGGAAAGGTCCTTGGTGCGCGAGATGAAATTGCCCGCCGCGTTGTTGACGAGGCCGTTCAGCGCCCCGCCATCGGCCCAGATCTGTGCGATCATGTCCTCGACCGCCTCGGCCACGCGGATATCGCAGGCGATGCCTTTGACGGACGAGCCCGTCGCGTCGCTGATGCGCTTGGCGGTTTCGTCGAGAACCTCCTTGCGGCGGCCGCAGATATAGACGCTGGCGCCGAGCTGCGCGTAGGCCTCGGTCATCACTTCGCCGAGGCCGGTTCCGCCGCCGGTAACGAGGACGCGCTTGTTCTTCATCGCGCCGTCCTTGAGCATCAGATTGTACATGTTATGTTCCTCCCGAAATCCTGGACCACGATAGGGGTGCGGAGCCCCGTTTGGCAAAAATGACGGCAGGGAAGCTGGCCATCGTCGAGGACGCGCCGCTGGAGGATCCGCTTCCGGCGCGCTTCTCTGCGTGGTTCGCGTCGCGCGGCTGGAGCATCCGGCCGCATCAATCGGCGCTGATCGCGCACGCGGCGCGCGGCGAAAGCGTGCTGCTGGTCGCGCCGACCGGCGGCGGCAAGACGCTGGCGGGCTTCCTGCCGAGCCTTATCGATCTGGCGAACCAGCCGGCCCGGCGCGCGTCGCGATTGCACACGCTCTATATATCGCCGCTGAAGGCGCTCGCGGTCGACGTCGCGCGCAATCTCGAGACGCCGGTCGCCGAGATGGGCTTGCCGATCCGCGTCGAGACCCGCACCGGCGACACCTCGACCGCAAAGCGCCAGCGCCAGCGGCACGCGCCGCCCGATATCCTGCTGACGACACCCGAGCAGCTCGCGCTGCTGATCTCGAACCCGGGCGCGGGGTTGATGTTCGCGGATCTGAAGACCGTCGTGCTCGACGAGCTGCACGCAATGCACAATTCCAAGCGCGGCGATCTGTTGGCGCTGGGCCTCGCGCGGCTGCAGACGCTGGCGCCGGCCCATCGCCGCGTCGGGCTGTCGGCGACGGTCGCCGATCCCGCGCCGCTGCGGCGCTATCTGGTGCCGCAGCCGCTCGCGGGCGAAGCCCGCCAAAATTCGACTCCGGGCGAAGCACAGTCCGCGCTGGTGCTGGGCCGCGCCGGCGCGGTGCCGCAGATCACGATCAGCGCCTCGGACTCTTATGTGCCCTGGGCCGGCCATCTCGCGCGCCACGCGATGGACGATATCATGACGGCGATCAAGGACGCGAAGACCGCGCTCGTCTTCGTCAACACGCGCAGCCAGGCCGAGCGCACGTTTCAGGAGCTGTGGCGGATCAACGTCGACAATCTTTCGATCGCGCTGCATCACGGATCGCTCGCCCCGGCGCAGCGCCGCAAGGTCGAGGCCGCGATGACGAAGGGCGCCTTGCGCGCCGTGGTGTGCACCTCGACGCTCGATCTCGGCATCGATTGGGGCGCGGTGGACAAGGTGATCTGCGTCGGCGCGCCCAAGGGCGCCGCGCGGCTGGTGCAGCGTATCGGCCGCGCCAATCACCGGCTCGACGAGCCGAGCGACGCGCTCTTGGTGCCCGCCAACCGCTTCGAGGTGCTCGAATGCAACGCCGCGCGCGACGCCGTGCTGGCGGGCGAGCTCGACGGCGAGCGGCTGAAGCGCGGCGGCCTCGACGTGCTGGCGCAACACGTGCTGGGCATGGCGTGCTCCAAGCCGTTCGACGCGACGCAGCTGTTCGAGGAGGTGCGCTCCGCCTCGCCCTACGCGCATCTGACGCGCGAGGATTTCGACCGCATCGTCGATTTCGTCGCCACCGGCGGCTACGCGCTCAAGCGCTACGACCGCTATGCGCGGCTGCGCCGCACGCCCGAAGGCCTGTGGCGCCTCGCCCATCCGCGCATGGCGCAGCAGTATCGCCTCAATGTCGGCGTGATCGTCGAGGATCCGATGATCGACATCCGCCTGCAGGCGCGCGGCAAGCCCACCGGCGCGGGCGGCCGCGTGCTCGGCCAGCTGGAAGAGTATTTCGTCGAGCAGCTGACGCCCGGCGACACCTTCGTGTTCAGCGGCAACGTCCTGCGCTTCGAGGGCATCCGCGACGACGGCGCCTATGTGTCGAAGACCGCAGAGGCCGAGGCGCAGATCCCGTCCTACAACGGCGGCAAGTTTCCGCTCTCGACCTTCCTCGCCGACCGCGTGCGCAAGATGGTCTCCAATCCCGACAGCTGGGAGCATCTGCCCGATCCGGTGCGCGACTGGCTGCGCATGCAGGAATTCCGCTCGGTGGTGCCGAAGCCCGGCGAGTTGCTGGTCGAGACGTTTCCGCGCGGTTCGAAACAGTACCTCGTCTGCTATCCGTTCGAGGGCCGCCTCGCGCATCAGACGCTCGGCATGCTTTTGACGCGGCGGCTGGAGCGGTTGCGCCTGCGCCCGCTCGGATTCGTCGCGAACGAATATGCGCTGGCGGTGTGGGCTTTGCGCGACATGGGCGGCGCCGACATGGCGGCGTTGTTCTCGGAGGACATGCTGGGCGACGATCTCGATGCCTGGCTGGCGGAATCGGCGCTGTACAAGCGCACCTTCCGCAATTGCGCGATCATCGCGGGGCTGATCGAGCGGCGCTATCCGCGCGGCGAGAAGACGGGGCGCCAGGTGACGTTCTCGTCCGACCTGATCTACGACGTCTTGCGGGAACACGAGCCGGACCATGTGCTGCTGCGTGCGACATATGAGGATGCGGGCACCGGCCTGCTCGACATCGCGCGGCTGGCGGATATGCTCAAGCGAATCCGCAATCGCATCGTGACGCGGCGGCTGGAGCGTGTGTCGCCCCTGGCCGTGCCGGCCCTCCTGGAGATCAGCAAGGAGATGGTGGCCGGCGAGGCGCATGAGGATATCCTGCAGGAGGCGGAAGCGGCGCTGATCGAGGACGCGATGCGTGTCGACTGATGTGGATGAGATGACCGCGGACGTGAACGGCGAGCATCTGGTGCTCGATTGCGCCGGCGCGGCCTTCTGGCCGGCGGAGCGCACGCTCGTCTTCTCCGACATCCATTTCGAGAAGGGCTCGTCCTTCGCGCGGCGTGGCACGTTCCTGCCGCCTTACGACACGCGCTCGACGCTCAAGCGCATGGCGGAGCTGATCGCGCGCTATGCGCCGGCCCGCGTGATCGCGCTGGGCGACAGCTTCCACGACCGCGAAGCGGCGGACCGGCTGGATGCCGAAGAGCGCGCGACACTGGCCGCGTTCGTCACGGGCGTGCGCGACTGGGTGTGGATCGAGGGCAACCACGATCCGCAGCCGCCGGCGTGGCTCGGCGGCACGATCACGGCGGAGATCGCCATCGGCGGCCTCGTCTTCCGGCACGAGCCGTCGGACGCGCCGCAGCCCGGCGAGATCGCGGGGCATCTGCATCCCTGCGCGACAGTGACGATGCGCGGCAAGAGCCTGCGCCGCCGCTGCTTCGCGTCCGACGGCACGCGGCTGGTGATGCCGGCGTTCGGCGCCTATGCGGGTGGGCTCGACGTGGCGGACGACGCGATCGCCGGATTGTTCGCGGGCGCCTACGCGGCCTACATGCTCGGTGGGCGGCGGGTTTACGCGGTGGCGGCGCGCGGGCGGCCGGCGATCGCGAAGCGCATCGCGGCGAGCTAGGCCTTATTCCTTCCTGCGGAACAGCATCGACCCCAGCCAACCCAGCGCCACCGCCATCAGCACCGCGGTGATGCCGTAGCGCAGCGGCGAGTCGTGGGCGAAGTCGAACAGGCGTTTTTCCAATCCCGCCTGGTTCACATAGAGCGGCGTCGATTGCGCGCTGATCAGCGCACCGTCGCGGAAGAGATAGACGTCGACCTTGTACTGCCCCTTCGGCACTGTCGCCGGCACCGGCAGGCGCACGCGGAACAGCGCCTGGGTGATGAACTCGACCCCACCCGGCACCTCGCCATAGAGGCCGTCGGACTGTTTGTGGCGGATCAGCGCCTGGCGGAACGGCTCGGGGTCGTGATGGCTGACGAACTTCGCCGGCACGACATTGGCAAGGCCGATGGCGTTGGACTGGAGCGTGAAGGATGGGCCGATGCTCTCGACCGGACGCGTGCTCGCGACGTAGTAATAGGACGGCATCGCGAACAGCTTCGCCTGGTCGCGGTTGATCCAGATGCCGGCGACCCATTGCTTCTCGCGCACCGTCATGTCGGCGGGCGGGCCGCGCACCACGACGGCAACGTCGTTGACGCCCGTCGCCTCGAGATTCTCGATGGCGCCGAACACCACGATATCGGTGCCGGTGTAGTTCGACGTGATCTGCACCGTGTCCTGCGACAGGCCCGAGACGATGTCTTCGTCCGCTGCCGCGGGCGTGGCGAGCAGGAGCGCGACGGCGAGAACGATCCTCTTCATTCGGTCGTCACCGAGAAGAGATCGTCGGGCTTGAGCACGAGGCCCAGGAACAAGCGCAGCGCCACGGCCAGAACCAGCAGCGCCAGCAGCAGGCGCAGTTGCTCGCCGCGCAACCGCTCGCCGGCGCGCACGCCGAGCTGCGCGCCGACCACGCCGCCCAGGATCAGGAACACCGCCAGCACGATGTCGACGGAGTAGTTCGCGGTCGCCTGCAGGATCGTCGTCGCCGCCGTCACGATGATGATCTGGAACAGCGAGGTGCCCATCACGACGTTGGTCGGCATGCGCAGGATGTAGATCATCGCCGGCACGATGACGAAGCCGCCGCCCACGCCCATGATCGCCGACAGGACGCCGACCGCGAAGCCGATCAGCACCGGCGGGATCACGCTGATGACGAGACGCGACTCGCGGAATTGCATGCGGAAGGGAAGGTTGCGCATCCAGTGCTGCGGCGCCCGGCGCGCGGGCGTCGCGCCGCCGCATGTGGCGCGCAAGGCGGCCAGGCTCTCGTTCAGCATCAGCCCGCCGACGGTGCCGAGCAGGATCACGTAGCTCGACGAAACGAGCAGGTCCATCTGGCCGTAGCGGCGCATCACGGTGAACAGCCACACGCCGGCGCTGGTGCCGGCGAGGCCCCCTGCCGCCATCACTGCGCCCAGCTTGAGATCGACGGCGCGGCGGCGCCACTGCGCCAGCGCGCCGGAGATCGACGAGGCGGTGATGTGGCTCGACGTGGTGGCGACCGCGACCTCGGCCGGAATGCCATAAAAGATGAGGAGCGGGGTCAGCAGGAAGCCGCCGCCGACGCCGAACAGCCCCGAGAGAAAACCAATCGCCCCGCCCATGCCCAAGACGACCAGCCAATGGACCGACATCTCGGCGATGGGGAGATAGATTTCCATCGAACGCGCGCTTGGGCAGGAGACGAACCGCCGAAGCGGCGTTGCGCGAATGTGCGCGTGTGAGTTGACGGGGTCAACCGTTGTAATTCCAACCCTTCCCTCGAGGGGCGCGTAGCGAAGCGGAGCAGCGGGCGGGCCGCCTTGCACGGGTCATCGACCCCTGCTCCGCTTCGCTACGCGTCTGTTCGCTGTCGCTCACAGACCCTCAAGGGGAGGGTGGGGTTGTTATCCCGCCACGTCGCTCATCTGCGGCGCGACGTTCGCCCTCGGATCCATCGCACCGGGCTTGAACGACTCGGCGGCGCGCTGCGCCGCGGCGCGGTCGTCGTTCGACAGCTGTGTCGACAGCGCATCGATGCGGTTCTTCGATTCCGCATCGCCGGCGGCCGCCGCGATGGCGTACCACTTGTAGGCGTCGATCAGGCTCTGCGGCACGCCGAGGCCGCGCTCGTAGAGGACCGCGAGGTTGAACTCCGAATCCGCGAGGCCCAGCGACGCCGCCTTGGAGAACCAGCGCGCGGCTTCGGGCAGATTCTTCGCCGTGCCCTGGCCGGAGGCATAGGCCACTGCGAGATTGTGCATCGCCTTGCGGTTGCCCGCCTGCGCCGCGATCTCATACCAGTGCACTGCCTTGGCGGCATCGGCGGGGACGCCGCGGCCATGCTCGTACATCGTGCCCAGGCGATACTGCGCCACCGGCGCGCCCGCTTCGGCGGCGCGCTCGAGCCACTTGGCGGCATCGGCCTCGTTCACCGGCACGCCGTCGCCGTCGAGATATTTGAGGCCCACCACCAGCTCCGCTTTCGCGTTGCCGGCATTGGCGAGCTGGGTAAGCTTGTCGAGCGGCGCGACCGAGGCGGTCTGCACCGGCTTGGTCTGCGCAGGCGCGGTCTGCGGCGGCGCCACCGTCGCGTCGACCGGCGCGCCCGGCACGGCGTGCACCGGCGCGGGTTTGATGACATGCGGCACGAGCGGCTTCATCGCGCTCGGCATCGGCTTGGTGGTCGTCGTCACCGGCGCGTCGGCCGCCGGCGTCGGGCGCACGCTGGCATCGGCCGGCGTCGCGGCGGCGGGGCCTTGCGCCTTCGGGAACATCATCGAGATGGTGTGGCCCGAGCTCGACGACAAATTGCGGCTCAGCATCGCGCCGGCCGCGATCGCGGCGATGGTGACCACCGCGATGATCGCGATCCACATGAGCGTCTTCTTCGACCCTGCCTTCTCGCCCTGCGGCGCGGCGGCGGCCGCGGCACCCCAGGAGAAGCCGCCGGCGCGGCTGCCGCGCTCGGCTTCGGCCTGGGCGGCGGCGGCGCGTGCCGAACGGCGCGCGGCGGTCAGGAAGGTCTCGGGCTCGCCCACGACCGGCGGCGGCGCGGCGCTGGTCGCGAAAGGATCGAGATTGAAGGCGTTGGTGTCGAACCCGCCGGCCGCCGGATCGAAGGCTGGGGCGGCGGCGAACGGATCGGCGCTGGCATGCAGCGCGGCGTGATCGGCCGGATCGAGGAAGGGCGGCGCCTCGAAGCTGGTCTGCATGCCGAACGGCGCGTTGGGCGCGGTGGCGAGCGGCGGCGGCGCCATCTCGGCGGGCGCGAACGGGCCCGCCGCCGAAGGCGCGAAAGGACTTTGCGCGGCAGCGGCGAACGGATTTTGCGGCGCGGGCGCAAATGGGCTCTGCGGCGCGGGCGCCGCGGGACGCTCCATCTGCGTGCGCAGCTCGGCGATCTGGTCGCGCTGGCGCTGCTCGGCCGCGTCCATGCGCTGGGCAAGGCGCTTGATGTTGTCCTCGATCGCGTCGGCGCCGGCCGGCTCGGAGAAGCGGGTGATGATGTCGGTCAGGCTGCGCTCGATGCCCGACAGGCGGCGGTCGATGCCCGGGTCGGGCGCGCGATTGTCGAGACGCGAGAGATTGTCTTCCAGGCGCGCGATGGCGGAGGCGGTGTCGGTGTCGCGGCGCAGCGCGGCGGCTTCCTCGTCCTTGCGTGCCTCGATGCTCTGCACCGCATGGGTGAGGACGTCGTTGCTCGCCTGGGTGGCGCGCTCGACGGCGCGCAGGCGCTCGTCGATGGCGCTGACATGGCTCATGCGCTGGTCGAGCTGCGCCAGATGGTGATCCATCTCCGCGACGCGGTCGCCCAGCCGGTTGTCCATGTCGCCGAGGCGATGATCCATGTCGACGACGCGCTGGCCGACGTTCTGCGTCGCGTGCTCGCTGTCGCTGCGCGCCTGGGCCAGGCGGGCGGCGAGCGCTTCGAGATTGTTGGCGAGCGAGGAAATCTGCGTGGCCGACTGGCCCGCGGTGTTGGAGATCTGGTCGGCGAGACGCGACAGGCCCTGGTGCAGGCCCTTGATCGCGTCGCGGGTGCCGTCATTGCTGCTGCTGCGCTCGACGCGCTCCAGCCGGTCGGCAAGGCTGACCACGCTGCCGCCGAGCTGGTCGAAGGCCTGCGCCTGCTCGCGCGCCGCGACGTTGATCTCGGAAGCGGCCTTGCTCATGGCCCTGTTGTTTTCGGTCTGGTTGCGCTCGGTGGACTCGAGGCGCCGCGCGACGCTGCGCAGCTGCTCCTCGATGCGGCGATAGACGTCGTTGCTGTCGCTTTCGCTCTTGGCGACGCGGGCCAGCATGTCGTCGGTGTCGCGGCGCGAAGCCACGGGGCGCTGATCCGAGCCGTAGCCAAGGCTACCGTTGCTTGGGCCGTTGCCGTTGGAAGTCCATTGTTCGCGAGCAGGAGTCATGTCGTCCGGCGTCTCGGAGAAGCTGCGGAGTATCTTCCGGGTCACCCATTCTCCGACCGACAGTCCCTCGCGCCGTGCGGCGGCTCTTGCCGCCTCGCGGGCCTCGGGCGGAATACCCGCCACGTTCCAAGGAATGTCAGGCCGCATTTCGACTCACTTAGCACCGCACCCACTAACATAAGTACCGGTGTCAAGATGTGGTGTAAAGAATGGTTAAACTCCCGATGTGCAGCGGTCACTCCGAGGCACCGATGCACCGGGTCAATTTCACCCATCAGCGTTAATGTGGCGTTAGCGGCCCAAATCGTTATTGGCACCGGCTTTGTAGAGTTCGTCCTCGAGATGGCCGGTGGCCCAAAGCCACGCCATGCGGACATCCGAAACCAGCGACCACAAGGGATAGGTGAAGGTGGCCGGGCGGTTCTTTTCGACGAAAAAATGGGCGAACCAGGCCGGCCCATAGCCGGCAATCAGCGCGACGAAGCCGAACAGCGGATTGATCGTGAGCGCCGCGACGATGCTCGCCAACGCCAGCCCGGTGCCGAGAAAATGCAGGTTGCGGGTCGCGGGCTTGGCGTGCTCCTGCAGATAATACGGCCAGAAGTCGCGATAGGTCGCGATTTTGCGGTTATGGCCGGCAGTGCTCGCCATCAGTGGCCGCCTTCGCTGCCGCGCAGCCCGGCGAGCGGGTTGGGCTTGGGCGACGGCAGATCCTTGCCGGCCTTGGCGTTCGGTACCGCGGTCACCACCGGCGGCGGTGCATCGTCGGCGTGCGGGCCAAGGCCCAGGTCGGTCGCAAAAAGCTGCGTCACATAGACGGTGTCGCCGTTCACCGCCGCGCCGACGCCGGTGCGGTCGTAGTCGGAGAAGGTGAGGTTCTCCTTGTGCGGCGCGCTCGCCAGCCAGGTCTCGACGAAGCGGTGCGCGAAGGCCTCGACGTCGACCCCGGTCGCGGGCGTGTAGTGCTGCGCCGCCATGTTCTCGCCGAGCAGGCCCTGGAAGCGCGCATCCTCGGCCATCAGGATCGTCGCCGAGGTGTCGCCGTTGGGCGCGGTGTGCGCGAAATAGTTCTTCTGTGCCATGTCGGCGGCGCGCTTCCTCGCCACGTCGGCGAGTTCGTCATCGATGGCGAGCGGCTTGGCGTTGGGCGCGAGCTTCATACGCTCGTCGGCGATCAGCACCGCAATACGCTGCTCCAGCGCCGGCATCAGCGTCTTGGGATCGGGCGGCGGCGGCGCCTTGGGCGCGACCACGGCGGTCACCGTCTCGCAGCCCGCCAGCACCACCACCAGGAACAGCGGCGCATACCGGCCAATACGGAGGGACCGGATGCCGCGCATGGCGGAACGGATAGCGGCGGCGGTCATGCGGGCTCCGGGACGGGTGGCGCGAACCTACCCCGACGCCGGCGAAACGCCTAGGGAGCGGCAGTGCGCTCCGGATCGCGCCGCCAATAGACATAGGACATCCCCGCCGGGATCAGCGCCGCGAGCAGCACGCCCATCGTCATCACGAAGACCGCGACGCGGGAGTCGAACACCAGGAGCGCCGCGATGGTCGCGGTACCCGTCAGCATGAACAGCTTGCCGCCCAGCCGGTTGGTGTGCTCCCAGGCATAGTCGCTCGACAGCGTCCACGGCGTACGGAAGCCGGCGAAGAAGTTCGCGCGCACCTTGCCGGCATAGTTGCCGAGCACGATCAGGAGCAGTGCAGTCGCCGCCAGGACGATGCTGCGCATGTCGACCGGCAGATGAAAGGCGGTGGCGACGATCCCAGCTTGCGCCGTCGCCAGCAGCGCGATCGCACCCAGCCAGCCCGCGACGTAGAACTTGCCGCTTTCGAGCAGGTTGCGGCCGCGCGGGTCGATATAGGGCAGAAGCGCGAACAGTCCCATCATGCCCAGCCCCATCAGCGGTGCGATGAACAGCGCGAGGGTCTTGGGCATGTGGCCGTTGACGTGGCCGCTCGCGTCCCAATGCGTCGCCAGCACCGCATTCGGCGGTAGCAGGCTCCAGGCATGCGCCGCGCCCGCGAGCATGGCGGCGATCAGCAGAAGGGAGACGATCAGCGGAAAGCGCAGGCTCATGGCTTTTGCTCCTTGGCGGAGACGCCGGCGAGGTCCATCAGGGACGCCGCGGCTTCTTCCAGCACGCTCATGTTGAGGCGGTAGAGAATGGTGGTGCCCCGCCGCTCGGTGCGCACCAGATCGGCAGCCTTCAGCACCGCGAAATGGCCGCTCAGCGTCGGCTTGGCGAGGTCGAATTTCTCGGCCAGCTCGCCGGCGCTCATCGCGCGCTTGCGGAGCAGTTTCAGCACCTTGCGGCGCACCGGATGGGCCAGGGCATCGAACACATCGCTCATGTTCGGTATTTAGGAAAATACCGAAATAGAGTCAAGGGTGGATTGAAGGTGCGCCTCCGCCGCATAGATATGTTGGGGCATGGAGAGGTGGCGGATGTTTGAGGCAAAGCACGGCAGCGCCGCCCACATGGCGGCATCCGAGGGGCTGGGGTGCCTGGCGAGCTGCCTGCCGCTGTTTCTCGCGCTACCCGTATTGGTCCTGTCGGGTCTTGTCTTCGGATATCTGGATACCGTGCGCCAACGCCGATGATGCCGCTCAGGCCGCCGCTTGCGCCTGTGCCGCGCGCGCCTGCATCCGCCGCCGGATCAGGAAGCGGAACACGGAGAAATGCAGCACGAAGGCGGCCACGTTCGATATGCCCGGCACGAAGGCGGCAAAGGCCGGCCACCAGGCCGGCTCCTTGAAGGCGATGGCGGCGTTCGCGATCGCCAGCACCAGCTGCAACAGGCCCCAGAGGCGGCCCGTCCAGCGGATGATCGCCGGCTCGAGATTGTCGGTGACGATCGGCGGCAGGTAAGGCGCCAGCCAATTGGTGCTCAGCATCACGCCGGCGACGGCGAGGCCGGCGAGCGACGGCTTGAGCTCCATGAACAGCGGGTTGTCGGTGAAGATGGTCGCCGAGCCCATCACGATCACCAGCGCGACGCTGACATATTGCAGCGGACCGACCGGCAGTCTCTTGATCTTCAGCCACACGAACCGCGCCAGCCCGGCTGCGATGCCGAACAGCGTGGCGATGACGACATTGCCCGTGACCTTGAGGATGACGATGAAGACGATCGTCGCCAGCATGTCGAGCAAGATCGGCCGGAACGCCTGCAGGAACCCCATGGCAACCCTCCGAGCGCAACGGGGCCGTGCCGCTTTGCCGGCTTGTCGTTGCGCGACCACCAATAACGGCAAGACGCGATGAAATCGTGTCTTACTCCGGGGTGCCTTTGAGGTACGCCGGATATCTCAGGCTGAAGGTAAGGGCTGCGGCGAGGGCTACAAGGCCCACCAGCGCCGCAATCGTCGAGGACAGCGCCGGCGTCAGCGTCGCGGCGGCGTCCGCCGCGGTCATCACGGCAAGCGCCGCCATCCACACCGCCGTGACCACGTAATTGGCGCGCAGAAAGGCCTGGGATCCCCATTGCTCGGGCGCCACCTGCTCGCGGGCATATTGCAGGGTGAACGGCTCATGCAGCACCAGCGAGGCGATCATGACCGCAAGCAGCCCACCCTCGACCGCCAGCATCACCGCTTCCGCCGACAGGCCCGGCTGGATGAAGCCCTTGTAGAGCGCGAGCACGCCGAACAGCGCGGTGCTGCCGGCGTCGAGCGTCTTGAGCACGCGCGTATCGAGAAAGGAGCGTATGCCCAGCGTGAACGCCGCCGCGAAGGCGACCCACAGCGCCATGTCGATCGACAGCCGCATCAGGACGTCGAACAGGATGAACGGCACGAAGCCGAGCACCAGATTCACGTGTTGCGCCCCCGTCGATGCTGAAAAGAAGCCGATGCCGCAAAGAAAAAGGCCGGAGCGACGCGCACGGCGCCGCTCCGGCCGTTCGTGACGTCACTGCGACGGCGCCGAGGCGTCGTATTTGCGGTTGGCGAACACCAGCCAGATGTGCTGCGCCTTGGCCCAGGCGGGCGACGAGGTCTGCACCTGGTTGAAGGCCGCGACCGCGTCGGCGTTCTTGCCTTCGCCGAGCAGCGCCTCGCCGATCAGCATCTGCGCCTCGGCGGTGTCGAGCTTGGCGCCGCCCTTGGCGATCGCCGCACGGGCCGACGCCTCGGCATCGGCATAGCGGCCATAACCGTAATAGGTCTCGGCCAGCTTGAGCACGACGTCGCCGCTCGCGGTCTTGGCCAGCTTCTCGAGCTGCGGCAGCACGGCGCGGTCCGCGGCGGCGGCGGCACTGACGCTCTTCACCAGCGGGTTGCCCGCATTCAGCTTGCCGGCCGCGATGCCGGCATTGATGAAGGCCTGCGCTTCGCCCGGATAGCCGAGCTGCTGCGACAGCGTGGCGGCGAGGCGGTAATCGTCCTCGGTGCCGTTGGCCTTCGCCGCGACGCGCAGACGATAAATGTGCAGCGCCTGGGCGTCCTTGATGCCCTTCACGCCGAGCGCGAAGTCGACGATCTGGCCCCAGTCGTCGGCATCGTTGTAATAGGTGACGACGGTCTCGAGCGTTGTGACGGCCTCGTCCTCGTGCTTGGCCTTGATCTGGCTCGACAGCTTGATCTCGAGCGCGGCGCGGTTCGGCGGCTGGCCGGCCGGCGTCGCATCGATCGCCTTCTGCGCATAGGCCGCGGCGTTCGTGAAGTCGTTGGTGAAGTAGTAGGACTGTGCCAGCGTCGCGACGACGATCGCGTCCGGCGTGCCGAGCGCGAGATAGGCCGTGCCGTATTTGACCGCCTTGTCGTAGTGCTTTTCCTGATTGGCGAGCAGGGTGGCGTTTTTCAGCGTTATCGGCTTGTCGCCATCGGGCATCGCCGGCGATTCCGCCATCGCCTCATAGGCCTGGTCGGCGGTCACATAATCGTTGGTGCCCAGCGACGCGTTGGCGAGGAAGTTGTTGATCGAATAGGTGTCGAACGGCGTCTGGTCCGGCAGCGCCTGGGCCTGCTTGATCAGTCCCATGGCGGTGGCGAAGTCCTTGGCCTCGAGCGCCTTCTGCGCAGGCTGCAGCAGCTTGCCGACGGCAGGGCTCACAGTCGGGCCGCTGCTCTTGGCGGCGATGGCGGGCGTCATCGAAACGGCGACGGCGGCGATCGCGGCTGTCCCCAACAGGCATGCCGTCAGAGCGGCGCGGGCGAAACGCATGGTCATGGAATTCCTCATCTGGCTGGAAAATATCGTGCGCTTGAGCGACCCCTCGCTTGGCGCATCTTCTTGGGCATTGCAACTTTAGTGTGGCCGCGCGGCAATTCCAATGCGCCTCGCCGCGATATTGCAGTGCAGCGAGAAACCGCCTACCAAACGCCGCCATGAGCGAAGTTCCGAACGGATTGCCGCCCGAAGCGGAGAATCTCTCGCTCGGCGGATTCAACCTGCATGCGGGGCCGATCTGGCGCCTGCTCGCGGACGGCGAAGTGCGGCGCTTCGCGCTGCCCATCGTCGACAAGCATCTCAACGGCTCGGGCAACGTGCATGGCGGCGTGCTGATGACCTTCGCCGACATCTCGATGAGCCAAACCGCGCGGGCGCTGACCGGCGGCGCCTGCAACACGGTCTCGCTGACCTGCGACTTCGTCGGGCCGGGAAAGCCGGGCGAGATACTCGAGGCGCGCGTGCGCGTGACGCGCCAGACGCGCACGCTTGTCTTCCTGCTCTGCGACATCGTCGTGGGCGAGCGCCCCGTCGCGGTCGCCACGGGCCTGTGGAAGATCGTATGACGCCGCCACTGCCGGAAGGCTTCGTCGAAACGAAACTGCTCGATCCGTTCGAGCGGCATGTCGGCCCGATCTACGAGCGGATCGAGAACGGCGCCAAGCGCTTTGGCCTGCGCATCGACGCGCGGCACGTGAACATGCGCGGCATCGTCCATGGCGGCATGCTGATGACCTTCGCCGACGCCGCGCTCGGCCAGGCCGCGTGGGACGCGACGGACCGTGCGGACGTCGTGACGCTGAACATGCAGAGCCAGTTCCTCGCGGCGGCGAAGGAAGGCGACTGGCTCGAGGTTGCGCCCGTGGTGACCCGCAAGACGCGCTCGCTGCTGTTCCTGCGCGGGGACTTCACGGTCGAAGGCGCGGCGGTGTTCGCAGTGTCGAGCGTGTGGAAAATTCTCGGCGCCTGATAAAGGCTTTAACGAACCATTCACGCTAACGCCGCGTTTACCCATTCCTGCCACTCTGGCGGGCATCAGGGGACGGAGGCTTATCCATGGGACGCCACGAAGCGGCCCTTTCCGCCATCGGCACGCAGCCGCTTTTCCGGCTGGACGGACGCATCGCGTTCGTCTCGGCGGCGCCCGGCCATCTGGGCCGCGCCATGACGCGCGCGCTGTGCGCCGCGGGCGCGGAGGTGATCGTCAACGCCCGCGACGACGCCAGGCTCGCCGCGTTCGAGAGCGAGCTGCGCGGCGATGGTTTCCATGTCTCGCGCGCCGCGTTCGACGTCGCGGACGCCGCCGCCGTGCGCGCGTTCTTCGGATCGCTGCCGCGTCTCGACATCCTGGTGAACAACGCCATTGCGATGACCGGCAAGCCCTTCGCGGCGCTCGAGCCGGACGACTTCGCGACGACTTATGCCTCTTCGGTCACGGCGAGCTTCGAGGCCGTACGCGCCGCGCTGCCGGCCCTGAAAGCCTCCGGCCATGCCAGCGTCGTCAACATCGCGTCGATGTATGGCCTCGTCTCGCCCGACGCGCGGCTTTACGATTCGCCATCCGGCCAAAGCCCGTTTCATTACGGCCCCGCCAAGGCGGCGCTGCTGCAGCTCACCCGCCACCTCGCCGCCGAGCTCGGACGCGATAACATTCGCGTCAACGCGCTGGTGCCGGGCCCTTTCCCGCGCCCGGAAGTGCAGGCCGCCGCCCCCGACTTCGCCGCCCGGCTTGCCGGCCGCACCATGCTGGGCCGCCTCGGCGACGCGCACGAGATTGCCGGTCCGCTCCTCTTCCTTGCGTCGCGGGCTTCGTCTTTCATGACGGGGCAAGCGCTCACGGTCGATGGCGGATGGACCGCCTGGTGAGCTAGACTCGGATGAACATGGCGTTCCTCTCCTCCTTCAAAGCCGGACCCGACACGGCCTATCCCGAAGCGCTCCGCCAGCGGCTGCGCAACTTTCCGTTGCTGGAGGACGTGAACGACGCGACGCTCAAGAAGCTGCTGTCGGAGGCGAACTGGTTCGGCCTGCCGGGCGGCACGCTGCTCAAGCGCGACGGCGAGAACGACCAGGCGGTGTTTCTGGTGATCACCGGCAGCCTGGGCGTCTTCGCCGAGGACGAGCACGGCAAGCGCCGCTTCGTGGCGCACATTCCGGCCGGCGAGACGGTCGGCGAGATGTCGCTGATCTCCGGTTCGACCGAGCATTCCGCCCAGCTGGTCGCGATGCGCGATACCGAGTTGTTGCGCGTGCCGCCGGCGGCGTTCGACGCACTGATCGGCCGTCACCCGCGCGTGATGCTCAATATGATGCGGATCCTGGTGAAGCGCCTGCAGGATACGACCAAGAGCGGCGCCACCGACACGGCGCGGCCCAAGACCTTCGCCATCGTACCGCTGCAGCCGGGCCTGGAGCAGGCGACGATCGCCAACCGGCTCGCCACCGCGCTGGTCAACATGGGCTCCAAGGCCGCGGTGCTGGATTCGAGCTGCGCCGACCAGTCGGGTGAATGGTTCAACAATTTCGAGGCCGGCCACGATATCGTGTTCTATCGCGGCGATGCGCCCGACAGCGCCTGGACGCATCAATGCCTGCGCCAGGCCGACCGCATCTTCATGCTGGCGCGCATCGACCAGCCGCTGCCCGATCACGCGCTCGATGTCCCCGCGTTCAAAGAGCGCGCCGCGGGCCTGCCGCAGCTTCTTCTGCTGCATCCGACGCACAAGAACGAGACGATGCCGGAGCATCTCGCGGTGCGGCAGGGCCTCTTCGAATCGCACCATCATGTGCGCGCCGGTCAGCCGGACGACATCAAGCGCCTGGCGCGCTTCATCGCGGGCCGCGCCGTGGGCATCGTGCTCGCCGGTGGCGGCGCGCGCGGCTTCGCCCATATCGGCGTGGTGAAGGCGCTGGCCGAGGCGGGCGTGCCGTTCGACAATATCGGCGGAACCTCGATGGGCGCGCTGATCGCCGCCGGCCTCGCTTGCGAATGGAGCATCGACGAGCTGACCGAGCGCATGCGCGAGGCCTTCGTCGCCGGCAATCCCCTGAACGACTACACGCTGCCGCTGATCGCGCTGGTGCGTGGCGCCAAGGTGACGAAGCTGCTCAAGAACAACTACGGCGACATGCGCATCGAGGAGCTGCCCAAGCCGTTCTTCGCCGTCTCGTCCGATCTCACCACCGGCCGGGTGCATGTGCACCGCGCCGGACAGCTATGGCGTGCGCTGCGCGCCAGCGTGGCGCTGCCGGGCATCTTGCCGCCGGTGACGCATAACGGGCACCTGCTGGTCGACGGCGGCCTGATGAACAACCTGCCGGTCGACGTGATGGCCGAGCGCGCCGCGGGCCCGATCATCGCCTCCGACGTGACCGGCGAGATCGACCTCAAGGCGACGGACAGCCGATACGGCGAACGCCCCTGGTGGCAGCTGATCGCGCAGCAGATGGCGGGCACGCCGTCGATCGTCTCGATCCTGATGCGCTCGGGTACGGTGGGCTCGGAGGTGCAGCGGCGCTTGGCGCGCGAGCAGGCGAACTACATGTTCGAGCCGCCGCTGGTGGGCGTGGGCCTGCGCGACTGGCGCGCCTTCGACCGCTGCATCGCGGAGGGCTATGAGCACGCGCTAAGGCGCATCGAGCAGCACGGCGTGCCGCTCACCGAGGTGTGGAGCGACGGCCCCGCGGTCTCGATCGAGCACCACGTCCACGCGGCGGAATGAAGGTCTGACCCTCCCCCGCGCAGTGGAGGAGGATCGCGCTACTCCCCCGCCAGCCCGCGCCGTCTGATCGGCAGCAGCTCGTCGAACTGGCCCGGGCGCTTCTCGGCCTTCGCCTTGAACGCCTCCATCATGTCGACCTCGGGGTGGTACATGCCGGCCTGCCAGGTCGCGATGTAGTCCAACCCGTCCGCAACCGTGTGGTCGCGCGCGTAATTGATCATCACCTTGGAGCCGTAGACCGCCAGCGGCGACTTCTCCGCGATGTCCTTGGCCAGGCCCATCACATGCGCCAGCATCGCTTCCTGCGTCGCGAACACCTCGTTGACGAGGCCCAGCTGCATCGCCTTCTTGGCCGGCAGGCGGCGCCCCGCATAGGACAGCTCGCGCACCATGCCCTCGGGCATCAGCTTGCACAGCCGCGGGAAGGTGCCGACGTCGGCGGTCATGCCGATGTTGATTTCCTGGATCACGAAGAACGCGTCCTCGGTCGCATAGCGGCAGTCGCAGGCGCTCGCCATGTCGACCGCGCCGCCGACGCAGCCGCCCTGGATCGCGACCAGCACCGGCACGCGGGCGCGCTCCAGACAGTTGAACGACTCCTGGATGTCGAGCACCGAGAGCCGCAGGCTGGCGCGTATACGCCCGCGCTCGGTCTTGGCGCGCGATGCCGCCGTGCCGGCCGAGTTGCCTCCGGTGAACACGGCCAGATCCATGCCGCCCGAGAAGTGCTTGCCGGTCGACGAGATCACGATGACGCGCGCCTTCGCGTTGTCGTCGATGTCCTTCACGATGGCGGGAAGCTCGGTCCAGAACTCCGGCACCATGGTGTTGAGCTCGGCGGCGCGATTGAGCTGGATGTGCGCGATGCCGTCCTTGATGTCGACGGCGAAGCAGCGATAGGCCATGGCGTTCCTCTCTTCGTTCTAGATGGATGTATCGGAGGGCGGCGCCTGGGGCTGCGCGCCGGTGAGAACATAGCGATGGCCGTCCGGACCGGTCAGCACCAGCGAGATGATGTTCGCCTTGCCGTTCGGCGTGCTGTTCACCTCGGTCGCGATCTGTCCGCTCGCCTTGGAGCCGGTGACGGCGGCGACGAAGCTCTCATGCCGGCCCGACAGATTGCTCTCGATCGAGAAGCTCGAGACTTCCGTGATCTTGATGTGATCGCCCAGCACGGCGCGCGCCGCCGGATCTGCATTGAGCACCGCGACCACCGTCTTCAGCGACGCGTCGTTCTTGAAGCCCGTGGTCCAGAACCAGCCGAGATAGCTGCAACTGCCGATCACCGCGGCCGCAACGATCAGAACCGCGATCAGGCAGCCCCACAGGCAGCCATGGCCGCCGCGCGGCGGTGGCGGCGGAAGCGGTCCTGGCGCGGCGTGCGCGTCGCTCAAAGGATTCCCTCGCGGCAATATCGTCGCAAGCAAACCATACGCGCGCGGTTCGCGCAAAGCCCGCTCCTGTTGTCATTCCCGCGAACGCGGGAATCCAGTCTTGTCGCCGCTGGATGCCCGCCTGCGCGGGCATGACAGGTTGGGATGATCATGCTCTATTCTTCGACAGCAAAAAACAGGCGAGGAAACGGCATGCCGATCGACTACGAAAAGATGATGCAGGCGAAGTCGGAAGGGCTCGAGGCGAGCTATGGCGACCGCGAGGTGATGCTCTACGCGCTCGGCATCGGTTTCCAGCGCGATCCGATGGACGAGGCCGAGCTGCCGTTCAGCTACGAGAAGAACCTCCAGGTCGTGCCGACCTTCGCGACCGTGATCCCGACCGGCCGGCCGCGCGCCGGCGCCGCGGCGGGCGCCAATCCCATGTCGGGCATCAACTACCTGATGGTGGTGCATGGCGAGCAGCGCCTCACCATTCACAAGACGCTGCCGCCGGCGTGCGACGTGGTCTCCGACACGCGCGTGCTGGGCGTGTGGGACAAGGGCGCCGACAAGGGTGCGATCATCGTCAACGAGCGCGTCATCAAGGAGAAGGCGACGGGCGACAAGCTCGCGACGCTGGTCAGCACCACCTTCGCGCGCGGCGACGGCGGCTTCGGCGGCCCGAAGGACGGCGCGCCCGAGCCGCATCCGCTTCCGGCCCGCGCGCCTGATCTCGTGCACGAGGCCGATACGCGTCCCGACCAGGCGTTCCTGTACGCGCTGTCGGGCGACCGCAATCCGCTGCACCGCGATCCCGCCGTCGCCAAGATGGCGCGCTTCCCGCGTCCGATCCTGCACGGCCTGTGCTCCTACGGCACGGCGTGCCGCTCGGTGATCTCGACGCTCGCGAAATACGGCGCCAGCAGGATCACCGGCTTCGACGTGCGGTTCTCCTCGCCGGTCTATCCGGGCGAGACCATCGTGACCGAGATGTGGGTCGACGGCTCCGTCGTGTCGTTCCGCTCCCGCCTCAAGGAACGCGACGTGGTGGTGCTCAACAACGGCAAGTGCACGCTTGCAGGATAATGGCGACATCGAAGGCGGCGACCCGCTCGCGCATGCCCAGGATCTGATCGATGCCGATCGGGCCTGGGAGGCGGCCAGGTTCCTGCGCGAGCGGCTCGCTGCGGGCGAGGGCGGTTTCGCGGCCCAGCTGCTGCTGGGCCGCGCACTGCTCGCGGCGGGCAAGAATGTGCAGGCGATGGACGCGGCACGCGAGGCGGTGATGTTGCAGTCCGACCGGGTTGACGCGGCGCTGCTCTACGCGCAGACCCTGCTCGCCACCCACAATCCCGGCCACGCCATCACCGAGATGCAGCGCGCTCTGCGCCTCGACCCCGGCTCGGTGGCGGCGCGGGTGATGCTGGCTTCGGCCTGGATCGACATCGGCGAGATCGAGCACGCGCTGATCGAGCTCGGCCGGCTCGATCCGGACGAGGTTCCCGAGCACGCGGCGCTCATGGCCCGCATCGACGCGGCGCGCGGGCGTACGCGGTCGGACGACGGCTATATCCGCCACCTGTTCGACGAGTATTCCGCCTATTACGACAACCACATGCGCCAGCAGCTGCAGTACCAGGCGCCGGAAATCCTGCGCGAGCTGGCGGCCATGGTGATGCCGGGGGCGAAGGACCTGACGATCCTCGACCTCGGCTGCGGCACGGGCCTGTCGGGCGAGGTGTTCGCGCCGATAGCGGCCGTGATGGACGGCATCGACCTCAGCCCCGCCATGCTGGAGAAGGCGCGGGCGCGGGGCATCTATCGCCGGCTGCGCGCCGCCGACCTCGAAACCGAGCTGGTGCAGGGCGGGCCGGACTGCGACCTCGTCCTGGCGATCGACACGATGTGTTACTTCGGCGATCTCGCGCCGACGCTGGCGGGCGTGCGCAACCGGCTGAAGCCGGGCGGCTTCTTCCTCTTCACGGTCGAGACTGCCGGGGGCGACGGCTTCGAGAAGAGCGAGAAGCGCCGGTGGCACCATTCGGAGAATTATTTGCGACAGGCGGCCGCCGCAGCAGGGCTGGACGTCGTCGGACTTGTGGCCTGCACGCCACGATTCGAGACCAAACAACCGGTGCCGGGCTTTGCGGTCGCCCTGCAAACGCCGGCTTAGTTTCGCTGCCATGCCCGCGCGGGCGGGCATCCAGACTCCGGGCACCGTGGATTTGCCTGGATTCCCGCCTTTGCGGGAATGACAGATTGGGATACGGGCGATCACAGCGGCATCGCTCGCGATCGCTAAACCACCGCTAAAGCTCGATGAACTCCCGTCAAGCTTCAGGCACCAAAAGATCGGTCTTGCGTTGTTGTCGTTGCCCCATCAGCGGACAACACGACCATGGTCGCTCTCGACAGCTCGCACGACATCCCTGCCGCTCGAGCCCGGACGGAGCGGCCGCATGCCGGTACCGTCGCGCTCTTCTCCGTCCTGATCTCGGCTCTCATCGCGGTCGCCGCGATGAATGCGGTGCCGGACGGCGTGACGCCCTGGGCCTACGCGGCCGAGATGGTGTCGCGCTTCGCCCTCGTCCTGTTCGTCGCCGCCATGGTGGTCGAGCCGGTCGGGAGGCTGATCCCGATCGACGCCACGGGGGCGGCCGCCCGCGAGCGGCCCAGCCTGATGTTCGGCTTCGCCTTCGCCACTGCCGTGTCGCTCGGCTGCCTGATGGCGCCGGTCTATTTCGGGACCGAGAAGCTGGCCGGACCGGTGACGGTCTACAGCGCGCTCACCGGCTTCATCGTGCTGGTGCTGCTCTCTTCCAGCCACCCCGCCACCAAGCGGTTCCTGGGCGAGCGCGCCTGGCGTACGCTCCAACGCATTGCCACCGCCTATTTCTGGCTCGCCTTCAGCCTGATCCTGCTCGACAAGGCGGTCGGCCCGCACCGTCCGGACAACTGGCCGGGCATCGCCCTGCTGCTCCTGGTCGGCGCGCTCTTGGTCCGCTTCGTCGACACGCTGGTGACGCATGTCCGCAGCCCCCGCGTCATCGTCGGGTCCGTGGCGGGAAAAGTGGCCTGATTGTCATTTCCGCCAGCGCCGCCGCGGGCTAGCCTCGCGGGGTCATGGGGAAACCGCGCAAGATCGTCATGTTGGGGTTCGAGGACGCGCAAATCCTCGACATCGCCGGGCCGCTCCAGATCCTGGGCTCGGCCAATCGCGGCCGCCATGCGCCGGTCTATGAGATCGTTCTCGCGGCCGCCCAGCCGGGCCCGTTCCGCACCACCGAAGGCCTCAGTCTCGTCGCCGATGCGCCGTTCACCGCCGCGCTGCTGCGGGACGTCGACACGCTGCTGATCGCAGGCGGCGAGGGCGTCGACGTGGCGCGCAAGGACGCGGCGCTGATCCGCCTGATCGCGCAGGGCGCCGCGACGGCGCGCCGCGTCGTGTCGGTATGCTCGGGCGCGTTCCTGCTGGCACAGACCGGACTGCTCGATGGGCGCCGCGCCACGACGCATTGGAGCCGCATCGCGCAATTCGCCCGCGAGTTTCCGAACGTGATGCTGGAGCCCGACGCGATCTTCGTGCGCGACGGCAAGCTGTGGACCTCGGCCGGCGTCACCGCCGGCATGGACCTGGCGCTCGCCTTGGTGCGCGAGGACCTCGGCGACGAGACCGCGCTCGCCATCGCGCGGCAGCACGTGATCTTCGTGATGCGGCCCGGCGGCCAGTCGCAGTTCAGCGCGCACCTCGCGCCCGACGCGTATCCGAAAGGCCGGCTCGCGAGCCTGCTGCGCTGGATTCCCGAGCATGCCGGCGAAGACCTCGACGTCGCCGCGCTCGCGCAGAAGGCGAACATGTCGGAGCGCAGCTTCGCCCGCATCTTCCAGCGCGAGACCGGCGACACGCCGGCGCGCTATCTCGAACGCGCCCGCATCGACGCGGCACGCCGGCTGCTCACCGCATCGGACCTGCCGGTCGGCGTGGTGGCGGCGCGCGCCGGCTTCGGCTCGGAAGAGCGCATGCGCCGCGCGTTCCAGCGCCGCCTCAAGACCAGCCCCGGCGCCTTCCGCGCCCGCTTCCAAGCCAGTGGAGACACGCCATGACCATGCGCATCGGTATCCTTCTCTTCGCCGACGCCGAGGAGCTCGACTTCGTCGGCCCGTTCGAGGTCTTCACCATGGCGCGGTCCATGGATCCGGCGTTCGAGATCCAGCTGGTCGCCGAGAGCCTCGATCCCGTCCGCTGCGCCAAGGGCATGCGCGTACTGCCCGATGCGACGCTTGCGGCATGCGGCAAGCTCGACCTCATCCTCGTGCCGGGCGGTCAGGGCACGCGGCGCGGGGTGGAGAACAAGCCGCTGCTCGATTGGATCGCGGCGACCGCGAAGACCGCGACCTGGGTGACCAGCGTGTGCACCGGCTCCTTGCTGCTGACGGCGGCGGGCCCGGCGCGCGGCAAGCGCGTCACGACGCATTGGGCCTTCGCGAAGACGCTGCGCGAGCGCGGCGAGGCGGCAGAGGTGCTCGACAATTATCGTTACGTGCGGGACGGCAATGTTGTCACATCGGCCGGCGTGTCGGCCGGTATCGACATGGCGCTATGGCTGGTCGGCCAGATCAAGGACGCGCCCTTCGCCCGCGCGGTGCAGCGCGCGATGGAGTACGATCCCGCGCCGCCCTACGCGGCGCTTACATAGAAGCCCCGCCCTATGCCGGGCTGACCGGGTAGCGTCCGCCGCATCGGTGTGCTTGTATCCGCCCCAGTTTTGCGAGGGGTCGCAAACCGAAAGGGGAGTAGGAACTCTATGACTTTTAAGAGCTTGGGATTGGCGAAGACCTTGGGATTGGCTGCAGCGTTGATGCTCGGTTCGGCGGTTCCCGCGCTGGCCGAAAGTGCCTGTCAGGAGCCGATCGCGCCCGCCGCCGTCGACGGCGGCACTGCGAGCGCCGCGCAGCTCAAATCCGCCGTCGGCGACGTGAAGACCTTCCTCAAGCAGTCCGACGATTACCAGGATTGCCTGTGGAACGAGCTCAAGGCCACCAACGACGCCGCCAAGAAGGACAAGAAGGACCCCGATCCGGCGCTCGAGGCGGACGTCCGCGCCAAGGTCGCGGCCAACCAGAAGCTCAAGGAGCGTGTCGGCGCCGAATACAATGCCGCCGCCCAGGCCTACAACGCCAAGCATCCGGGCTGATGCTTCATCGCATGTGATTCGATCAAGGGCCGCGCATGTCGCGGCCCTTTTTCGTTTCGAATCGCTTATCGTTGCGTCATGACCAGACCGGCGCTTGCCGAGCAACGCAATCAACGCCGCGCCCAGGCGCATGCCGCGACGCGCGGCGCGATCCTGGAGGCGGCCCGCCGGGTCGCCACGCGCGACGGCGCGCGCGATCTGTCGCTGCGCGGCGTCGCCGCCGAGGCCGGCTTCGCGCCGGCGGCGCTTTACGGTTACTTCGCCGGCAAGGACGAGCTCCTGCTGGCGCTCGCCGCCGAGGACCTCGCGATCCTGGCGCGCACGATGCGCGAGGCCGTGGCCAAGGACGGAGAGGGCCGCCTCGCCGCCGCTTCGTCCGCCGCGCTGGCCAGCCTCGGCGAGACGGAATCGCTCGCCGCCGCGCTCGGTGCGCTGCCGATGGCCGGCCGCGCCAACGATGCGGAGCGCCTGTTCAACGGCCGCATGATTGCCGCGCTGAAGGCGCTGTCGGAAGCGTCCGGCAAGCCACTCGCGACGCGCGAGGCGCAATGCGACATCGTTCTCGTCGCCGCCGCGGTCACGGGCCTGGCGCTGCTGCAGCGCTCGGGACGCCTGGAGGCGCTGGGCTATTCGCGCGGCGAGTTGCTCGCGCGACTGGAGAAGCACTTCGCGTCTTAGCGCAGCATCCGCGCAATCTCGTCCTGCACGATGTCCGGCCGCTCCATCGGCAGGAAGTGCGTGGTGCCGGGCACCTGCACGATCCGCGTGTCGCGCTTGAGCCGCCCGATCAGCGCCACTTGCGGCGCGCCCGTCGTGTTGCTCACCTCGGCATAGACGAGCGTCAACGGGCAGCGCAGCTTCGCGACCAGCCGCGCGATGCCGGGCGGCGCGTGCTGGAACACCGACGACTCCCACAGAGGATCGCAGGCGAGCCGCATCTCGGTGCCGTTGCCGGTCGGGATCAGTCCGCCGTGCAGATAGTCGGCGACCGTCGCGTCCGGCCAGGTCTTGAACGCGCCGCGGCCGCGATAGGACGACAGCGCCATCTCGAAGGAGGGAAAGATCGCGCGCCGTCTGGCGGCCATCTCGGCGAGATTGCTGCCCGGCGGCGGCTTGCGACCCGCAAGGCGGTTCAGCTGTGCGATCCATCGGCTGAAGCGCGGCACCAGAACCGGCTCGACCAGCACCAGGCCGCGTACGCGCTCGGGATAGTTCGCCGCGACCATCAGGCTGGTGATCGCGCCCATCGAATGGCCGGCGAGCACCGCAGGCGCCGCCGGATCGAGGGCGGCGAGGATGCCGGCGAGGTCGGCGCCGAAATTGTGCCAGTCGGCCGCTTCGCCCGGCGTCGCGGGTAGCGTGGTGAATCCATGCCCGCGCTGGTCGCAGGCGGCGACGCGAAAGCGGCCTTGCAGCGGCGTCAACAAGGAGCGGTAGGTCTCGGCATTGAACCCGGTCGCATGCGCGAAGTGCAGCAGCGGCGCGTCCGCCGCGCCTTCGAGATACGAAACCTCGCCATCGGGGAGCGTCAGATTCTTGCGCACGAGTCCGGTCATGGGCGGATGAGGCGGGGTGCGCGGTACGCTGTCAACCGTGCGCGCCGTCCTTGCCGCTTCGCCGTGCGCGCCGTACAAATTTCGCCAACGCTATTAGAACACCGGGAAACGCTCATGCATCCGATGCTTGCCGCACAGAAGACGCCGGACAAGCCCGCCATCATCATGGCGGCCACCGGCGAGACCGTCACCTTCAAGGAGCTCGAGGACCGCTCGAACCAGGCCGCGCAGCTCTTTCGTTCGCTCGGCCTCAAGACCGGCGATGCCGTCGCGATCTTCATGGAGAACAATGCGCGCTTTCATGAGATCTGCTGGGCGGCGCAGCGCTCGGGACTTTACTTCACCGCGGTGTCCTCGCGGCTGACGGCGGGCGAGGTCGAGTACATCGTCAAGGACTCGGGCGCCAAGGCGCTGATCGTGAGCCACGGTCTGGCGAAAGTGGCCGAAGAGGTCGCGGCACTGATCCCCGGCGTGAAGCTGCTGATGGTCGGCGGCACGATCCCCGGCTATGCCTCTTACGAGGATGCAGCCGCGAAGATGCCGGCGGAGCGCATCGCCGACGAGACCTCGGGCGCCGCCATGCTCTATTCGTCGGGCACCACAGGCCGCCCCAAGGGCGTGCGCCAGCCGCTCAGTGGCCTGCCGATCGACGCGCCGGCGCCGCTGCTCGGCCTCGTCACCATGCTCTACGGCATCACGCCGGAGTCGATCTATCTGTCGCCCGCGCCGCTCTATCACGCCGCGCCGCTGCACTACTCGATGACGGTGCAGCGCCTCGGCGCCACGGTGGTGGTGATGGAGCATTTCGACGCGGAAGCCTCGCTCGCGGCGATCCAGACCTACAGGTGCTCGGCGAGCCAGTGGGTGCCGACCATGTTCGTCCGTATGCTGAAGATGCCGGAGGAAGCGCGCCTGAAATACGACGTCTCCTCGATGAAGTCGGCGATCCATGCCGCCGCGCCCATCCCGATCGAGGTCAAGCGCAAGATGATCGAGTGGTGGGGGCCGGTGCTGCACGAGTATTACGCCGGCACCGAGGGCAACGGCATGTGCTACGTCAACTCGGCCGATTGGCTTACTCATCCCGGCACGGTCGGAAAGTCGCTGCTCTCGCCGGTCCATATCTGCGACGAAGAGGGCAACGAGGTCGGCGTGGGCGAGGAGGGCACAATCTATTTCGCCTCCGCGGCGCAGTTCACCTATCACAACGATCCCAAGAAGACGGCCGAGAGCCGCCACCCCAGGAATCCCGAATGGTCGACGCTGGGCGACGTCGGCAAGCTCGACGAAGAGGGCTATCTGTACCTCACCGACCGCAAGGCGTTCATGATCATCTCGGGCGGCGTGAACATCTATCCGCAGGAGGCCGAGAACCTGCTGATCACCCATCCGAAAGTCGCCGACGTCGCCGTCATCGGCGTGCCGAACGAGGATTTCGGCGAGGAGGTGAAGGCGGTGGTCCAGCCCCTGAACTGGGCGGATGCCGGCCCGGCGCTGGCCGAGGAACTGATTGCCTATTGCCGTGCGCAGCTTTCGCCGATCAAATGCCCCCGGTCCATCGATTTCGACCCGGAGCTGCCGCGCCATCCGACCGGCAAGCTCTACAAGAGGTTGATCCGGGACCGGTACTGGGGAAAACGCGAGTCGCGCATTGTTTAGCGAAAAGCATGTCTGACGAAGCCGCCAAGCAAGACGATCCGTTCCAGCCGCTCGGCCGCGACCTGCGCCGCGACGACTTCACGCCCGAGCGCGTGCGCCGCATCGCCGACGCTGCGATCTCGGGCGGCCGTCTGCCGCTGATGTCGGAGGAGGCGCGCCGCGCCTCGCTCAAGGCGGCGCTGGACAGCATCCCGGCCGGCGCGGATGCCTGGGTGTTCGGCTATGGCTCGCTGATGTGGAATCCGGCGATCGAGGTCGCGGAGTCGAAGAAGGCGCATGTGCGCGGCTATCACCGCATGTTCTGCCTGACGCTGCATGTCGGGCGCGGCACGGTGGAACAGCCGGGCTTGATGCTCGGCATCGACCGCGGCGGCTCGGTGACGGGCGTGGCGCACCGCATCGCGGCGGGCGCGGTGCAGAGCGAGCTTTCGATCCTTTGGATGCGCGAGATGCTGACCGGCGTCTACGAGCCGCGCTGGGTCAATGCCGACGTCGAGGGCAAGGGACGCACCCGCGCGCTGACTTTCGTGATCAACCGCTATCATCCGCGCTATGAAGGCGCCCTCGCCGAAGACGCCGCCGCGGCGCGCATCGCGTCCGCGGCCGGCCCGCTCGGCACCAATCGTGACTATCTCTACCGCACCGCGCAGCATCTCGCCGAACTCGGCATCGAGGATGGCCCGATGCACGCCCTCGAGGCGCGCGTGCGCGGCCTCGTCAACGAACCCCGCTGAAAATCAGGAGAATACGAGATGAAGTCAACTTTCGAGACCGTGGCGTCGCTTGCCGGCCAGGAGATCGGCGTGTCCGATTGGCTCGAGATCACCCAGGACCGCATCAACCAGTTCGCCGACGCCACGGGCGATCACCAGTGGATCCACGTCAATGTCGAGATGGCCAAGCAGATGATGCCCGGCGGCAAGACCATCGCGCACGGCTATCTGACACTGTCGCTGATCCCGGGCCTGACCGGCGGCATGCTGCAGATCGAGGGCGTGACGCGCGGCATCAACTACGGCTCGAACAAGGTGCGCTTCACCAACATGGTGCCGGTCGGCTCCAAGGTGCGCGCCCGCCAGAAGCTGCTCAGCGCCGAGCCCAAGGCCGGCGGCATGCAGCTGACCAACGAAGTGACGATCGAGATCGAAGGCCAGACGCGCCCGGCCTGCGTCGCCGAGACGATCAGCCTGATTTACAAGTAATCTCAAGCGAACGTGACATCTGCGGCATCTCCCCGCGCGTAGTCTGACGCGTCTGGGGGCCGTATGAAAAATTGTCTGCTTCCGTTCGCCATTGTGCTCGCCTGCGCAGCATCGGCCACCGCGCAGGTGGCGAGCCCGCCGCCCGGCAGCGAAGGCTCGCCGGCCGCCGACACCGGTTATTTCCAGATCGTGCGACCGGTCGCGCCGCACGTCTGGGTGCTGCTCCAACCGAAATTCCAAGTCCAGCCCGACGGCAACGTTACGATCATCGAGCAGAGCGACGGCCTGGTGCTGATCGATGCCGGCGGCTCGCCCGGTTCGGGCCGGCGCATCGTCGAGATGGTGCGCGGACTTTCATCCAAGCCCGTCAAGGTCGTCATCGTCAGCCAGTGGCACGGCGACAAGCCGCAAGGCCTGACGGAGATCCTCAAGGCCTGGCCGAACGCGCGCACCATCGCGACGGCGGCGACGCAGGCGCATCTCGAAGACCCCAATACGATGAACACGCCCGGCGCGCCGGACGCCGCCGCCAACGCGCATTATCAAGTGCTCATCCGCAGATCGGAAGACTACATGCGCAAGATGGCGCTTGCCGCATCGAACCCCGAACTGCGCGATCGTTACGCGCAGGCGGCCCACGCGTTCGCGCAATGGGGCCTCGACATGGACGGCGCGCTGACCATCGCGACGAAGGAAAGCTTCACGGACAAGCTGGTCATGGCCGACGCCGCCGCGCCGGTGGAGGCGATGTTCCTCGGCCGCGCCGACACCGACGGCGATGCCGTCGTCTGGCTGCCCAAGCAGCGCGTGCTGGTGACGGGCGAGACCGTGATCGCGCCGTTCCCCTATGGCTTCGGCAGCTATCCATCCGATTGGATCGGCGTGCTGAAGAAGGAGCGCGCGATGCCGTTCAAGGTTCTCGTGCCAGGCCACGGCGCGCCGCAGACGGACCGCGTCCAGCTCGACCGCATCCGTGCCGCGCTCGAGGACATCCGCGCGCAGGTCGCGCCGCTGGTGGCGCAAGGCCTGACGCTGGACCAGGTGAAAGCGAAGGTCGACCTCTCGCGCCAGAAGAAAGGCTTCGTCGGCGACGATCCATGGCTCGGTCGCTGGTTCGACGATTTCTGGGCGACTCCCGTCATCGCCTCCGCTTATCACGAGGCCAAGGGCGAGCCGATCGTGCAAGGCCTGCGTTAGGCGACCTGCGGCACCGCTTTGATCGTCTGGGAGTCGCGCTTGGGCGAGGCGCCGAACATGCGCGAATATTCGCGGCTGAACTGCGACGGGCTTTCATAGCCGACGGCGAACGCCGCACGCTCGACATTCGCGGCTTCCATCACCATCAGCCGCCGTGCCTCCAACAGCCGAAGCTGCTTCTGGTATTGCAGCGGCGTCAGCGCGGTCAGCGCCTTGAATTGGCGGTGGAAGGCGGATGGGCTGAGGCTCGCCGCCGCCGCCAGCTCGGCGACGCGCATCGGTTCGCTGAAGCGTTCGCGCAGATTGGCGATCGCGCCGATCAGCCGCGACGGACGGCCATGCGCCAGCGCCGCGCGGACCACCGCGCCGCCTTGCGGCCCCGTCAGCAGCCAATAGCCGATCTCGCGCATGATCATCGGCGCCAGCGCCGCGATCGCCTTGGGCGTGTCGAGCAGCCGCACCAGCCGCAGCACGCATTCGGCGAGCGGCCCGCCGAAATCGCGCACATAGACGCTGCGTCCGAACTCGCCGTCGGGCGCGGGCGGCGCCTCGAGCCCGTCGAGCACCTCGCGCATCGCCGCCAGATCGAGCTCGAGGATCGCGCCGAGGAACGGCTCCTCGGGGCTCGCGATGGTGACGCGGCCCGCCGACGGCGTCTCGACCGACACCACCAGCGCCTCGCCGGCGCGATAGACATATTCGCTGCCGCCGAAGCTCGCCCATTTGGCGCCCTGCGCCACGACGCAGATGCTGGGCTTGCGCAGATAATGCGCCGGCGGCCGCGCCTGATCGGCATGCAGCAGGATGAGACCCGGGATCTCGGTGAAGTACGGGTTCTCGCCCGGCCGGCGGGCGATATAGGCCGCGATGGCCTCGGCGAGCGCTTTCATGGCGGCGAGACTAGTATGTGAAGCAGGATCAGGCAAGAAATAGCCGGGTTTCGGCATTCCTTCATGGCTTCGAGGCTCCTAAAAGGCAGGAATCCGAGCCCCAAGGAGAACACTCCATGTCCCAGATCGCTCTTGTCACCGGCGGCAGCCGCGGCCTTGGCCGCTCCACGGTCCTCGCGCTCGCCAAGCGCGGCGTCGACAGCGTCGTCGTCTACAACACCAACAAGGCCGAGGCGGACAAGGTCGTCGGGCTCGTCGCCGAAGCGGGCGCAAGGGCGGTCGCGCTCCAGCTCGACACCGGTGACGTCAAATCCTTCGACGGCTTCGTCACGCGCCTGAAGGCGGCGCTGGCGACGCTGGGCGCCGAGCGCATCGATTTCCTCGTGAACAATGCGGGCACCTCGCACAACAAGGGCCTCGAAGACACCACCGAAGAGGAATTCGACGCACTCTATTCCGTGCACCTCAAGGGCGTGTTCTTCCTGACGCAGAAGCTGTTGCCGCTGATCAAGGACGGCGGCCGCATCGTGAATCTGTCCAGTGGGCTGGCGCGCGTCACCGCGCCCAACCGCATCGTCTACGGCTCGCTGAAGGGCGCGGTCGAGGTGATGACGCGCTACATGGCGGCGGAGCTCGGTCCTCGCGGAATCGCGGTGAACGTCGTGGCGCCGGGCGCCATCGCCACCGATTTCAGCGGCGGCATCGTGCGCGACAATCCCGGCGTGCAGCAGGTGATCGCCTCGCACACCGCGCTGGGCCGCGCCGGCGTGCCGGACGATGTCGGCCCGATGATCGCGTCGCTGCTGTCGGAGGACTTCCGCTGGGTGAGCGGCCAGCGCATCGAGGTGTCGGGCGGCATGCGGCTCTAGCCGCGCCGCTTGACGCTCGCGGAGCCGCGCGCTCGAATTGCGGAAAGCTTCTCGGAGAAAACGCCATGCCGCAGATCGCCGCCAACGGGATCACGCTCGAATACGTCTCCTACGGCCCGGAAAACGCCGAGACGGTGCTGCTGATCATGGGGCTCGGTGCGCAGATGACGCGCTGGCCGCTGCCCTTCATCCAGCAGATCGTCGCCAAGGGCTACCGCGTCGTCACCTTCGACAATCGCGACGTCGGACTGTCGACGAAGTTCGATGCCGCCGGTCCTGCCGACGTCACGGCGGTCATGGCGGCGCGCATGGCGGGCCAGCCCGTCGCGACGGCTTACACGCTCGAGGACATGGCGAACGATGCCGCCGGCCTGCTCGATGCGCTGAAGATCGAGCGTGCACACATCGTCGGCGCTTCGATGGGCGGGATGATCGCGCAGCTGGTCGCCGCCAATCATCCGGACAAGACGCTGTCGCTTGTCTCGATCATGTCGTCGACCGGCAATCCTGCCCTGCCGCCGGCCAAGCCGGAGGCGATGGCCGTGCTGATGAGCCGCCCCGACGGCAGCGACTTCAAGGCGATGGTCGAGCATGCCGTGAAATCGCAGCAGGTCATCGGCTCGCTCGGCTATCCGGCCGACGCCGCAGCGCTGAAGCGCCAGGCGATCGCCGATCTCAATCGCTCGACCTATCCGGTCGGCGTGTCGCGCCAGATGGCGGCGATCATGGCCAATGGCGACCGGCGCGCGGCGCTGAAGAAAATCGCCGCGCCGACCATCGTGGTGCATGGCGCCGACGATCCCCTCGTGCCGGTGGAAGCGGGCCGCGACACCGCCGCCGCCATCGCGGGCGCCGAGCTGCGCGAAATCCCGGGCATGGGCCACGACCTGCCGGCGGCGCTCTATGGCGTGATGGTCGATGCGATCGACGCCGCCGCCAAGCGGGCGCATGCGACGGCGTAAGCTGGAACTTATGTGTTAGGTTTCGGTTCTCGCCCGACATAGAAGGCGAGCGAGGGGGATGTCATGCGCGTCTTGAGATGGCTTTTGGTCCTGGTGTTGCTCGGCGCGGCCGCGCTGGCGGCGCTCTGGTACACGCGCGGCGACACGGCGAAGGAGCCGGAGCTGGCGGGCTATGGCGCCAACCCGACATTGCCGGCGCCCAACCCGACGCTGATCCCGACCATCAACCAGGCGCCCGGCGTCGGCTGGCCCGCGGGCGCCAAGCCCACGCCGGCAGCGGGGCTCAAGGTCGCCGCCTTCGCCGACAAGCTCACCCATCCGCGCTGGCTCTATGTCCTGCCGAACGGCGACGTGCTGGTGGCCGAGACCAACTCGCCGCCCAAGCCCGACGACATGAAGGGCGTGCGCGGCATGGTCGCCGGCGTGATCATGGGCGGCGCGGGCGCCGTGACCGACAGCCCCAACCGCATCCTGCTGCTGCGCGACACGAACGGCGACGGCGTCGCCGACCAGCGCAGCGTGTTCCTCGCCGGTCTGCATTCGCCCTTCGGCATGACGCTGGTGGGCAACGACTTCTACGTCGCCGACACCGACGCGCTGCTGCGCTTCCACTATACGCCGGGTGCCACTGCGATCAGCGGCGCGGGCGAGAAGATCGTCGACCTGCCGGCCGGCACGATCAACCATCACTGGACCAAGAACGTCGTCGCCAGCCCGGACGGCTCGAAGCTCTATGTGACGGTCGGCTCGAACTCGAACGTCGGCGAGAACGGTATCGACGCCGAGAAGGGCCGCGCCGACATCTGGGAGGTCGATCCCAAGACCAAGACCAGCCGCGTCTTCGCGTTCGGCATCCGCAACCCCAACGGCATGGATTTCCTGCCCGGCACCAACACGCTGTGGACGACGGTCAACGAGCGCGACGAGATCGGCAGCGACCTCGTACCCGACTACATGACGAGCGTGAAGGACGGCGGCTTCTATGGCTGGCCCTACAGCTATTACGGCCGGCATGTCGACGTGCGCATGCAGCCGCAGCGCCCCGACCTGGTGGCCAAGGCGATCCAGCCCGACTATGCGCTGGGCGCGCACACCGCCTCCCTCGGCCTGACCTTCTCCGACAAGGCGAAGCTCGGGGCGGCTTACGCGCACGGCATCTTCATCGGCCAGCACGGCTCGTGGAACCGCAATCCGCGCGCCGGCTATCGCGTGATCTTCGTGCCCTTCACCGGCACGATGCCGAGCGGGCAGCCGCAAGAGGTGCTGACCGGTTTCCTCTCCGCCAAGGGCGACGCCCAGGGCCGCCCCGTGGGCGTGACGATCGACAACCAGGGCGCGCTGCTCGTGGCCGACGATGTCGGCGAGACGGTGTGGCGGGTGACGAAGGAGTAGGCGAGCCGATCGGTTATCGCCGGTCTGATTTTAACCGTTCTTTTCGGCGCAGATGGGCATCCCGTCGCTTCGCTTGGGCGCGAGCTTTCTTCTGTGCCGGGTGCCGCCCCCTTCGCATCATATCGTCCACATTATCCTTGGCAGTGCCCGGCTCGAGGTGATTGGGATTCATGCAAAGCCGATTGTCGCATTTGTGGCGGAGAACAACGCCGGGCGGAACAGCGCCCTTCACATGCGCATAGAATTCGCGATACGGCGCAGCCTCTTCCGTCTCGGCATCGTGCTCCCGCCTGCGAAGTCGTGGGTGCGGTCGCCATAGCCAGCATTGTTCCATCGAAAGGTCGCTGCCCTTGAGGCGGGCGCGAAGCGCGGCGCTCAAGTCTTCCCAACGCACAGGTATGATCGACGACGGTCGGATTTCTTCGACGCCTCGGCGAATCGTCGCTTGACGCTCAAGCCATGCCTTTCCTGCTTCGAGGAGCATGCTTTGATACTCGACGTGACGCATCATGCCGAAGAACACCGTTTCCGGCTCCCGCTTCTCGCGTGCGGCGAACGCATGAGTGGGTCTTGGCTCTCGCGCGTGCGGATTGAAGGGACGGATTGCTAGGCGGGTTTCTACGACGAGCGTGGTGCTTGCGGACGAGCCAAGCATCCAATTGGCCCATTCTTTCGCCTGGTCGAGGGTGTAGTCGTCGTTGGCTCGCAGCCCCTCCACCAATCCTGCTCTGAATGCATAGACGCGCATTGTGTTTGCCCGGCTTGTCGGCTGCGCCTGCAACGGCCGCTGATCTTGCCGAGAAATGGCAAACAATCTCGTAAAAGGGTGGCTGGGGCGGAAGGGATCGAACCTTCGAATGCCGGAATCAAAATCCGGTGCCTTACCGCTTGGCGACGCCCCAAAAAGCTCAGAAAAGGCGGCGGACCATAGGGCCTCGCGGCGGCGCTTTCAACGTCCGGTTCCGGCGCGTCAATCCGCCCGCGGCACGTTGTATTCGGTGAAGGCGGTCGCCTGGAACGGGGCCATGTCCGCGCAGCGCGCCGCCAGCGCGTCCAGCACCGGGTAGCGCCCCGCCGGGATGAACTCCGGCGCGTTGACCTTCAGATAGAACAGCAGGCAGGCGGTCGTGATCTGCGACTGGTCGAGCCGCTCGGCGTGCGGCCAGTCCGCCGCATCGAGTGCCGCCAGCGCGCCCACGCCCTGCGTCGAACAGCGCGCCGTCCAATCCGCCCAGCGATGCTGCGACGGGCGCACCAGACGCTCGTACACCACGCCGCCGCCGATCTTGTCGATGCCGCCGCAGGCGAGCGCGATGCGCTGCAGGCACGCCCGCCGCGCCGTGCCGCGCGCCGGGATCAGCGCGCGCGCGGGTCCCACCGTCTCATCGATGTGGTCGAGGATCGCCGCCGAGTCGATCAGCACCGCGCCATCGTCCAGCACCAGCGAGGGAATGCGTCCGAGCGGATTGGTCCGGCGCATGTCGTCGAAATCGCCGAACACCGAGCGCGTGTCGTGCTCATAAGCGATGCCGAGCAGGCGCAGCGCCACCGCCACGCGGCGGACATAGGGCGAATCGTATTGGCCGACGAGGATCATGGGCGCTGTATAGCGCGGCATGGTGCGCGATGTTGGCAGGAGGTTTCGCGGGCGGAGACCATTTTCGCGCGTAGCGCGAAAATGGTCGGAGAGAGAGGATTCGAACCTCCGGCCCCTAGCTCCCGAAGCTAGTGCTCTACCAGGCTGAGCTACTCTCCGATTTTTTCGGGAGGCCGTCTTATATAGAGGCGTTTCCGGGCGCGCAACCGGTTCCCCTGCGGCGCCTTTTCACCGCGCAAACCCGCCCGGCGCTTGCGCTTTTGGGCCGAGGCGGCAAAATGGCCCAAGCCCGGCCGCTGCCATCGCGAAGCGCTGGACCGCCTTCAACCCGCGACCGAGCACCCCGCCAGCCATCATGGATGGAACCGATCCGCGACATCCGCGTTTAGCTCCCGGTTCATTGGGGGTGGGGGAAGTTTTGGCCGCCAATCGTTGGATTTTGCTGGCAGCAGTCCCATTGTTTCTGGTGCTCGCCGGCGCCGCTTATCTCACCGTCTCGTTCGCGCAGAACGAGCGGACGGAGCAGGGCTGGGTCGTCCACACCTATCAGGTGATCGATTCGCTCCGTGCGCTGCTCAGCGACGCCGCCGACGCCGAGACTGGCCAGCGCGGCTACCTGCTGACCCACAAGCAGAGTTACCTCTCGCCCTATCGCGCGGCGCAAGGCCGGATCGCGCACGACCTCGACACCTTCGACGCCCTCACCAAGGACAATCCCGACCAGCAGCGCCGCGCCGTCGCCCTGCGCGGCCTGATCCAGCACCGCCTCACCATTCTCGACAAAGGTATTGCGGCCAGCGGACTCGCGACGCCCGTACCGCCGGCACTCATGACGATCCTCGACCAGGGCACGCAGGTGATGATCACGTTACGCCTTTTGGTCGATGGCGGCCTCGGCACCGAGAAGGTCCTGCTGCAGCAGCGCATCGATGCGCGCCGCGCGGTAGAGAACGCGGAGATCACCAGCGCCATCCTCGCCGGCCTCTTGGCGCTCGCCGTGCTGCTCGGCGCCGCGGCGCTTCTGGTGCGCAACAACACGCGGCTGGTGGTCAGCGAGGCGATCCGCCGCCGCCAGGCCGCGATCCTCCAGGCGACGCTGGACAACATCCGCGACGGCGTCCTGGTGTTCGACGAGACCGACCGCGTCGCGGCGTTCAACAACGTGTTCTTCCGCCTGATGGACTTCCCCGAGCGGCTGGCCGCCATCGGCGCCACGCTGGACGCCTTCAAGGACTTCGACGCCTCGAACGCGCGGCGCACCTTTTCCGACGTCGCCGTCACCGCCGCGAGCGAGAGCCGCTATGAGCGCTTCCTGCGCGGCGAGCGCGACCTCGATGTCTATCGCGCCTCGGTGCCCGGCACCGGCTTTCTGGTGGCGGCCGCCGACGTCAGCGCCCGCGTGCGCGCCGAGGCGGCGATGCGCCAGGCGCAAAAGATGGAAGCGGTCGGCCATCTGACCGGCGGCGTGGCGCACGACTTCAACAACCTGCTGCAGATCATCAGCGCCAATCTCGACCTCGCGGTCGCCGATGCCCGCGCCAATCCCAAGACCGCCGAGCGGCTGCAGAACGCGATCAGCGCGGTGGAGCGCGGTTCGCGCCTCACCGGCCAGCTCCTCGCCTTCGCGCGGCGCCAGGCGCTCGATCCGCGCTCGACCAACCTGGGGCGCCTCCTCAACGACATGACCGATCTTCTGCGCCGCACGCTGGGCGAGCGCGTCGAGGTCGAGTCGATCGTCTCGGGCGGCCTCTGGAACACCCTCGTCGATCCGACGCAGGTGGAGAACGCGATCCTCAACCTCGCGATCAATGCGCGCGACGCGATGCCGGACGGCGGCAAGCTGACCATAGAGGTCGCCAACGCCTATCTCGACGACACCTATGCCGCGCAGCATGCCGAGGTGAACGCCGGCCAGTATGTGATGCTGGGCGTCAGCGACACCGGCTTCGGCATGTCGGCCGAGATCGTGGCGCGCGTCTTCGATCCCTTCTTCACGACCAAGCCGGAAGGCAAGGGCACGGGCCTCGGCCTCAGCCAGGTCTACGGCTTCGTCAAGCAGTCCGGCGGCCATGTGAAGGTCTACAGCGAGCCGGGGCAGGGCACGACGGTGAAGATCTACCTGCCGCGTACGAGGAAGCCGCAGGAAGGCCTCGGGCCCGTCACGACCAGCACGGTCGTCGGCGGCCACGAGACGATCCTGGTGGTGGAAGACGATGCCGGCGTGCGCGCCGCGGTGGTCGATATCCTGTCCGATCTGGGCTATTCGGTGCTGAAGGCCGAAAGCGCCGATCAGGGCCTTGCCGTGATCTCGTCCGGCGCGCGCATCGATCTGCTCTTCACCGATGTGGTGATGCCCGGCCCGATCAACACCCGCGAATTCGCCCGCCGCGCGCAGGAGATGCGCCCCGGTCTCAAGGTGCTGTTCACCTCGGGCTACACGCAGAACGCCATCGTGCACAACGGAAGGCTCGACGACGACGCCTATCTGCTGTCCAAGCCCTATCGCAAGGACGATCTGGCGCGGAAGCTGCGCAGTCTGCTCGACGGCACGCCGCAAAGCGCCAATATGCCCGAACCGGCGCCGCCGATCGTGCAGGGCAGCTCCTCGAGCACGCTGCCGGACGGGCGCCGCCGCAAGGTGCTGGTGGTCGAGGATGTCGCGCTGATCCGCATGACGACGGTCGACATGGTGGACGAGCTCGGCTTCGACACCGCCGAGGCCGGCGACGGCGCCGAGGCCCTGGCGCTGCTGCAGAACGATCCGGACATCGAGATCCTGCTGACCGATCTCGGCCTGCCGGGCATGAACGGCCGCCAGCTGCTGGAAGAGGCGCTGCGCCTCAAGCCCGAGCTGAAGGTGATCATCGCGAGCGGCTATTCGACCGAGAACCAGGAAGGCGGCCTGCCCACCGGCGTGCTGTCGCTGGTCAAGCCGTTCGACATCGGCGCGCTGAAGCGCACGCTGGAAGCGGTTTAGGCGGCGCCCGTCGCCGTTAAGGAAAAAGCCCGCGCATCTTGCGATGCGCGGGCTTCTCCGTTTCTGCGAAGCTGAGACTTAGAAGATCACGCCGGTCTCGAACACGCCGCGGAACTGGTCGGACTTGTTGTTCGCCGGACCGAAGCCGAACGAGGCGCTGCCGAGACTGACATAGGAGAGGTCGGCACGCGCGAAGAACTGCTTCCACTGGAAGGTCGGAGTGACGGTGACCGACAGCGCGTTGCTGCCCGGGCCGTAGCCGAGGATGTCCGGCGTGGTGAACACGCCCGCATGGCCCGATTCGGTTTCGTACTCGACGCGGCCGGCGAGCTTCCAGTTGTCGCTGAACGAGTAGGACGCCAGAACCGCGCCGCCGAACACCGACGAGCCCTTGGCGAACAGCCCGAGGTCGGGGTTGTCGTTGTATTGGATGTACGGGCTGATGGTGAACGCGCCGTCGGTGTGGGTGTAGATCAGCGTGTATTGGCTGCCGCTGTTCAGCTCGCTGAAATTGCCGCTGCCGAGATTGCCGCCGGCCGAGAACGCCAGCGTGTCGGTCGGCGTGAAGGCGTAGGAGATCAGGCCGCTGAGGTTGTTCCACTCCTTCGCATAGGTGCCGTCGTTCACCGACAGCGAGATGTTCAGCGGGCCATGGCTGTAGTTCACCTGCACGCCGGTCGAGACCGCGGGCTCGATGTTCCACAGAAGGCCGCGCTGGATGTTCATGTTCTCGAACGTGAACAGGTACTCGTCGCCGATCAGCGTCGGCAGCTTGCCGCCCTGGATCGAGAAGTCGGCGAGGCTGTCCTGGCCCTGCAGCTTGATATAGGCCACCGGCACGTCGCCGAAGCTGAGAACCGGCGTGATCGACGATTTGGAGTACGGCACGCCGACGGTCGGGAACGAGTAGGCGCCGAACTGGGCATAGAACTGGAACCAGCCGTCGGTCTTCTCGATGTAGAGCTGCGCGTTCGAGATATCGAGCAGCGAGTCCGCGTCGCCGAGCGCGCCGTGCGTCGCGTTGCTCTGCGCATAGGCGAGGCCGCTCACGACGCCGCCGACATAGACCTTGCCGCCCGCCGGGCCGAGCCAATCGGGCAGATCGACGCTGAAGGGATTGGGGTTGTTCGAAAGCGGGCCGGCCATCGACGGCGTCGACAGCGGATCGGCCAGCGCGCTGCCGCTGGCGGCCGCCATGCCCGCGATGAACGCGGTGCCGAGCAGGAGGTTTTTTGCGGTCTTCATGGTTGGTCAGCCCTTCTGTTTTTTGCGCTTGCAGCAATACGCAGCGCCTCGGACCCACATTTCTGACGGGGGCGTAAAAATTCAATACGGAAAGGGCTTCCGCGCGCACGTTTCGTGCGCCGGAAAACGGGATTCACTCCACCGTTGTTGCGACGCAACACATAGTTGCATCATGCTTGAGCAGACCGCTGCCCGATTGGGCGCTGCCCTAGCGGTACCGCAGCTAACGCCGCGCCCCGCTCATGCCCAGATGCAGGCCGCCATCGGTCAGCAGAGTCTCGCCCGTGATGTTCGCCGACTCGGGGCCGGCGAAGAACATCACCGTCTTCGCGATCTCCGCGCCGTCGGCGACGATCTGCAGCGGATTGCGCTTGCCCTCCGCTTCGGCGATGCGCTCGGCCATCTCGGGACCGAACTGCTTGACGAACCAGTTGGTGTCGACGAAGCCCGGGCACACCGCGTTGACGCGCACGTCGGGCGCGAGCGCGCGGGCGAGCGAATAGGTCATGGTGTTGAGCGCGCCCTTCGACGCCGCATAGGCGACCGACGAGCCGATGCCCGCGACGCCGGCGATCGACGAGACGTTGACCACCGAGCCCCGGTTGGCGCGCAGGCCCTCGATGGCGGCGCGCACCATCTGGAACGGGCCGATCACGTTGACCGCGTAGATCTTCTGGAAGTCCTCGGCGCTCAGCGCGTCGAGATCGGAATGGTTGGTGACGAACTTGGTGGTGCCGGCGTTGTTGACCAGGATGTCGATGCGCTTCCACGCATCCATCGCAGCCGCCGCGAGCTTGCGGCAATCCTCGTCCTTCGCGACGTCGCCCTGCACGACGCGGACGGCTGCGCCTGCGGCCTCGACGGCCTTCGCGGTCTCGGCCGCCTCGGCTTCGCTTTTGGTGTAATTGACGACGATGGAAGCGCCGCGCTTGGCCAACCCGATGGCGACCGCGGCCCCGATTCCGGTGGCGGAGCCTGTGACAATTGCGACCTTGCCCGTCAGATCACCGTGTTCCATGTGCCTTTTCCCCGTCATGTTATGGTGCTGAATTGACCCGGATCGTACAGTGCGGGCCGTGAGCTCGCCAAGGAGCCGTCATTACAACCTCCGCCGCCGTGATACCGGATGTGACCACGCGCCCGCCGCGCCGCCACGCGCATGCGGCGGTGTCGATGCGCATCGTGTTGATCCGGCATGGGCGGCCGGCGATTGCCACCAATCCGCGCACCAATCACGCCGAATTCCGCACCTATATCGATGCCTATGAGGCGGCGGGCCTCGACCCCGCCAGCGCCCCGCCCGAGGAACTGCAGGACCTCGTCAAGGAGCTGGGCGCGATCTACACCTCCGACCGCCCGCGCTCGACCGGCAGCGCCAAGGCGCTCGCATCCAACGCGGAGCTGATCGCCGATCCCCTGTTCGCGGAGGCGCCGCTGGCCAGCCCGCGCATCCCGCTGCTGCGCATGAAGGTGCCGGCCTGGGCGGTGGTCGCACGCATCCTGTGGCATGCCGGCTATCACCCCGAGATCGAGAACTACCGCAAGGCCAAGCACCGCGCCGCCGAGGCCGCCGACATCCTGATCAAGCGTGCGAGCGCCGAGGGTGCGACGGCGCTGGTCGCGCACGGCTATTTCAACTTGATGATCGGCCGCGAGCTCCGGCACCGCGGCTTCCGCAAGAGCGGCACCCACCGGGTGAAATACTGGAACGCGGTGATCTACGAGTTGCCGTAGAGCTAAACCTGCGCCGCTTTGGCGAGGCGCGCGTCCGGTGTGACCAGTTCGACGCGCAGTGACTGTGCGAGCCAGAGACAACGCGCGTCGTAAAGCGACAGCTTCTTTTCCTCTGCCAAAACAACGGCTCCCGGCAGATCGATTTTCACGCGTTTCATCGCCCTCCTGATACATCGACGGCAACGTGTCGCGCGAATAGATGCCCAGACGATTTTTTTCAGGCACGTGCCGGCCAGTTCGATGTCGATGAACTCCGGCGCATAGCAAGCGGCGCTTGCCGATCTGCGTTCAACCGCGCCGCGCGCCGGCGCAGCAAACGCAATGGCAGCGATAGCAGAAGCGTCGACGACCTTATCGACTGCGGCGGTCTTCACGGATCGTTTGCGTGGCTTCGCCGCCGGTCGGCATTCCGAGCGATTGCACAAAGGCCGAAAGCTCCGAAATCGACATCGTCTTCTCGTTCTTTTCCGCCACGTCGCGCAGGACTTCGTCGATGACGGCCCGCAGCCCCTCCTCCGGTGTCCGGTGGTTCCGTTCCGCGCGCGCCCGCAAGGCTGCGATCTGCGCCTCCGGCACGTTCTTGATCGAGAGGTCGCCCATGGGGTGCTCCGTAGCCAGCATGACGTCACAGCGCGAACGAAATGGCAACGATACGCGTCGTATCGCGCGATTGTCGCGCCGGTCTTCGCGCAGTCGCCGCCGCCTCCTACACTCTGCGCCAAACCACCGGGAGGCCGCACGATGCCTGAGAGCAAAGTCGATGTGAAAACCGCCGACGGGACGTCGGAAGCGTTCCTCTTCACGCCGTCCTCCGGCAGCGGGCCGTGGCCGGCCGCCGTCTATCTCACCGACATCATGGGCATCCGCGCCGCCTATCACGGCATGGCGCAGCGTCTCGCCGACAAGGGCTATGTCGTGCTGCTGCCCAACATCTTCTATCGCGGCGCCAAACTGCCGGTTCTCGATTTCGTGCCGCAATTCGGCGACGAGAAGACGATGAAGCGCATGGGCGAACTGCGCGCCGCGCTGCCGAACGACAAGATGGGGCCGGACGGCGTCGCTTATGCCGATTGGCTGCTGGCACGGCCCGAGGCGAAGGGCGGCAAAGTCGGCGTCGTCGGCTACTGCTTCACCGGGGCGATGACCATGCGCGCCGCTGCCGCGGCGCCCGGAAAATTCGCCGCTGCGGCTTCGTTCCATGGTGGCGGTCTGTACACGGATCAACCCGACAGCCCGCATCTCCTCCTGCCCAGGATCGAGGCGCGGCTTTATTTCGGCCACGCGGTGCAGGACCGCTCGATGCCGCCCGAGGCGATCGCGAAGCTGGAAGCCGCGCTCAAGGCCTGGCCCGGCCAATCGGAGAGCGAGACCTATGAAGGCGCGCTGCATGGTTGGTGCGTGCCGGGCCATGTCGGCGCCTACAACGAGCCGCAGGCCGAGCGTGCCTTCGGCAAGCTGGTCGAGCTGTTCGACGCGACGCTCAAGTAGGCGAGCGCAATAGGGCGAAGCGTATTTCAGCTTCGACCGTAAATTGCGCGACAACAAAAAATGCGGTTCAGCCGGGCAAGGCGACGCCGGCCTGCTGCAGGTCGACCATGTAGCGGCGCAGGAGCGACAGGCGCTTGCGCACCAGTCCTTCGTTCTCGATTCGCGCCTGCACCTCGGCGGGCACGATGAGGCCGAGCCGCTTGATGCGTTTCAGGACGCCGTCGTCCTCGAGCATGCCGAGCGCGCGGCGCAGCGTCTCGTACGGCACCTTGAGCGCGCCCGAGAGCGCCAGCACCGACACGGGGCGGCGCAGTTCGTCCGGCACCAGCGCGTCGGCGCGCCCGAAATCCGGCACCGCGCCCTTTTCCTTTTCCACATTGGCCGCCGCGTCGCGCGTGTTGGCGCTCACCACCGCGAGATAGAACACGGCCTTCATCAGATCGTCGTCCATCGCGCGGCGCAGCACCTCGAACAGCTCGAGCGTGTATTCGAGGCCGAGCCGCATCACCGCGCGCATCCGCGCCGGATGCGCCACCGCGGCCGCTGCCGGCGTGGCGCAGGCGCGCTGCAGCTCGGCGAAGTCGAAGCCCGCGCGATCGAGCGCCACGAGCAGTGTGCGGAGCAGATCGCTGCCGAGCGCCACCTGCTGCAGCAGCTCCGGCCGGGCAAAGGTGGTGTTCGAGACGATCAGGCCCTTGTCGGGGATGCGGGTGCACAGGCCCTGCGCCTCCAGGCCCACGACCTGGCGGCGCACCGTCTCGTAGGGCATGCGCAGGATCTTGGCGAGCGCGTGCACGCTGACCGGTTCGCGCAGCGCGTCGGGCGGCGCGCTATCGGCCGCGCCGTATTCGAGATTGGCGGCCGAGCGCGTCAGCTTGTGCACGTTCTGGGCGAAGATCGTGTACCAGATGATGGTCGGCGTGAACGCGTTGTCGAGTGGTGCGCTCGCGATGGCGATCCGGCCCAGCATCGCTTCGTCGTCGGCGCGCAGGATGGCGCGCGCGTTGGGCAAAGGCGTTCCATGATCGAAACGCACGGTCTGCATGTTCATAGGTATACGCCCCAATATTCGTGCCCCCACAGGCGCGCGAACACTAAACCCATGGCACGAAGCGGGGAATGGGACAGCGGCGTCCGGGTACCCGATTTGGGTGTTACCAACGATTTATGTTTGTCGTTTGATGAACGAGCGCGGCGGCTGGGGTTCGCCAGCCTCTTAGGCTCGGCCCTGACGACGCGACGATCAACCCCGCGATGCCGATCATGACAAACGCCTGGTATTTGATGTCGGTGACCACCTGGGACGTGATCATCAGATTGTTCACGGCGTGCGGAATGAATCCCGCCACCAGATAGTTGCCGTTTGCGTGCACGTAGATCCACGTCATGAGAATGGTGAGACACGTGACCGAGATAAGGAACCAGCCGAAATTGGTGCCATGCTGTGTGAGACCGGAGGCGAAGAACGCCGGCGCGTGCCACACACCCCAGATGACGCCCAGGATAAGAGCCGACGCCGACGGCGAGAAGCAGGTCAGCAGGCGCGGCAGCGCGAATCCGCGCCAGCCCGTCTCCTCGCCCCAGGGGCCGGGATCGACGACGATCTTCGCCGTGGTGAACCACATCAACGGCGCAGCGATAAGGATCGCGTGGATGTCGACGGCATGCGCTGCGCTATGGCCGGACAGAATCCGTTCCGCCAGACCCCAGACGAAAAGCCCGGCGGGAAATGCCAGCAGCGCCACGAACGCCCAGCGGAATCGAAACGGCCGGATCAGTCCGGCAAACAAGGTTTTCACGCCGGCAAACCCGCCAAACAGGGCCGACAGCAGAACCGCCGAAATCGTCGGCGCGCAAACCGCGACATAGTAGGGCCAGCTGGTCAGCAGCGGGCCAAGCTGGCCGAATACCGCTTCGAATTGGGGCCGGAAAAGAAGCACGGCGATGCCGATACCGAAGGCAATTGCATAAGTCAGCGCGAAATAGGCGATCAACTCGCGCGAAGCGCGCCGCCGCGCCATCGGGTCGATCTTCGAGTCCGCCAAATCGGTCATGCACGCCCCATTCCCATCGGGCTCGATCGTTGGTCGGCCTGCGCGTGTCTCGCCAGTCGGGCGCGGCGCATGCACGTCATGGGGAAGGAACATCGTCGCGAACTACCGCGGCAACCGCCGTGGACGGCGTAAATCGCAGACGGCGCCGCACCGGTGCCAAAGCGCGCTTCACAGGGAGTTGATCGCGGTGCGCGTCTACAGCATCGCCGGAATGACGCGATCCGGCGGCTTGTGGCCGTCGGCGAAGGTCTTGATGTTGATGATCACCTTCTCGCCCATGTCGATGCGCCCTTCCATCGTGGCCGAGCCCATATGCGGCAGCAACACGACGTTCTTCAGCTTGAGCAGCTTCGGGTTCACGGCGGGCTCGTGCTCGAACACGTCCAGCCCCGCGCCCGACAGCTGCCCCGCCTCCAGCATGCGTGCCAGCGTGTTCTCGTCGATCACCTCGCCGCGCGCGGTGTTGACGATATAGGCGCTCGGCTTCATCAGCTTGAGGCGCCGTGCGCTCAGCAGGTGATAGGTCGCCGGCGTGTGCGGGCAGTTGACGCTCACGATGTCCATGCGCGCCAGCATCTGATCGAGGCTTTCCCAATAAGTCGCCTCGAGCTCGTGCTCGATGTCGGGATGGACGGGCTTGCGGTTGTGATAGTGGATCTGCAGGCCGAACGCCTTGGCGCGCCGCGCCACCGCCTGGCCGATGCGCCCCATGCCCACGATGCCGAGCCGCTTGCCGTAGATACGGTGGCCGAGCATCCAGTTCGGCGACCAGCCCTTGAAGCGGTCGTCCTCCAGCTCCTTGACGCCCTCCACCAGGCGGCGCGGCACCGCCAGGATCAGCGCCATCGTCATGTCGGCGGTGTCCTCGGTCAGCACGCCGGGCGTGTTGGTGACGGTGATGCCCTTGTCGAGCGCCGTCTTCACGTCGACATTGTCGACGCCCGTGCCGAAATTGGCGATCAGCTTCAGGTTCGGACCGGCGCGTACGATCACCTTGGAGTCGATCCGGTCGGTGACGGTCGGCACCAGCACGTCGGCCTTCTGCACCGCCTCGATCAGCTGCGCCTGGCTCATCGGCGTGTCGTCGATATTCAGCTTGGCGTCGAACAGCTCGCGCATGCGCGTCTCGATCGCGTCGGGCAACTTGCGCGTGACGATGACCAGCGGTTTTTTCGCGGGCATTTTCAGATAAACCTTATGCGGCAGACGTTATTTTCTTTCGTCTTACCAGATGGGGGTAGGGGGTCAAGGATACACTTATATCCTAGCCCGCCCGCACCCCTTTTGCCGCCCCACGCGGGCTCCCGAACCGCTTGGCATAGGCGAGGAAGTTCAGGAACGTCTTGGAGTGCCGGCGGTCCTGGCGATAGACGAGGTTGACGTCCCACTGGATCGGCGGCTCGACCGGGACCGCCACCACCTTGCGGCGGTCGAGTTCCGGCGCGATCAGCGAATCCACGAAGGTCACGCAGTCGGCATATTCCACCAGCTTGCAGCTGGCCCGCTGGGTGCCCGCCTCGTGCACCAGGCGGGGGCGGATGCCGCTCGACAGGATCATCATGTCGACCGCGGCGCGCAGATTGTGCGGCGCCGGCAGCTCGATGATCGTCTCGCCGTCGATGTCGGAGAAGCGCACGCTCCGGCGGCGGGCCAGGCGGTGCTTGCGACTCACCACCAGCATCAGCCGGCTGCGCCCCGCCGGCAGCAGCGCGTAGTTCTGACCGTTCGGAAGCGGGCCGGTGAGCACGCCGAAATCGATATGCCCGGTCGCCAGCTGGTCGAACATCTGGCCCACCGCCGCCGCCTCGACCTTGAACTGCACCTTGGGGTGCTTCTTCAGGAACCCGCCGACGATCTCCATCAGCATCACCTCGGGCAGGAGCGGCAGGCAGCACGCGGTGATGATGCCGGCATCGCCCTGGCGGACCGCATCGATGGTGTTGGAGACCGAGGTGAGGCCTTCATAGTTCCGCCGCACCGCCGCGAGCAGTTGCTTGCCTTCCGGCGTCAGCCGCATGCCCAGCCGCACGCGCTCGAACAGTGTGAAGCCGCAGCGCCGCTCCAGTTCCGCAATGGCGCGCGTTACCGACGGTTGTGTCGTGTGCAGCATCACTGCCGCCGAAGTTGCCGAACCGACTTCGGCCACGACGCGGAAGATCTCGAGCAGTCTTGGGTCGATCGGTGTCATGCCGAATCCGTATGGCTCCGCCACGAATTTGAATTTGATTGCCCGCTTTGCGCCACCTCAAAGTCGCGGCGCCCTCGCGATTTTTCGCGGCGGTGGATCGGTTTTGAGTCGGGAGGAACGATGACTGCGAAGTTCAGCGAAGCGACGTTCAAGTCGCTGTATCCGGGCGCGAATACGGGTGCCAAGGGCGGCACGGCAATCGAATATGTAAGCCAGGACTCCGAATACCGGGTCTACATCCCCGGCAAGGACGACAAGAAGAGTACGCTGAAGACCGAGAACGGCGATCATCTGCGCGTGACGCTGTCCCAGGATCACAACATCAAGGGGTCGACGGACGACCACTCCGACACCTATCTGCTGTTCGACGGCAAAGGGAAGCTGATCGAGCTGTCGCACGATTTCCAGATCAGCGAGGGCTCCGCCTTCCAGATTCCGGCCTGGATTCCGAAAGCCCTGGACATCGGCGTCGAACTGCTCGGCGCCATCGGTGCGCTGGAGACGGCGGGCATCTCCGAGGTCGTGGCGCAGGAGGTCGTCGCCGACATCAATTCGTTCTGCGACACCTTCAACAAGATCATGACCAAGCTGAACAAGATCGGCGAGGACGGCGGCAAGCTGAATTTCCCGGCCGAGATCTGCCACAACATGAACAAAGCGTCCGTTTCGGTCGCGGGCTGAGGGAACGACGATGACCAGACTGATTTTCGACCACGGCCGTTTCGGCGACTTCATGGTCGGCCGAAACGACATCAAGGTCCACGACTCGAAGAACCACGGCTGGAACGAGCGCAGCGACAAGGCGATGCACTACAAGGGCAGCGACTTCGAATACCGCACCTGGTGGCACTCGTACTCGCTGTGCCGCAAGGACGCGGCGATCCTGGTGTCGTGCAAGATCGACCAGCGCCGCAGCATCGTAAAGAAGGACGATCACATGATCATCATGGCGAGCGTCAACCGTGCCGGCGGCGTGATCGCGGTGCAGGCGGCGATGCAGAGCATAAGCCACGGCGTCAGCGGTCACACCGACATCATCATCGACAATCACACCGATACGGGTGTCCGCCTCAAGAACGCGGTGCATGCGTCGATCAAGGAGCAGCTCAAGGGCAAGTCCGACGACGGCTACATGTACTTCGGCGAAATCGCCCACACCAACATCCAGTGTCTGGCGGCGAGCTGCGTTCTGAGATGAGAAGAACGGCGGCGAGGCGTCCCGCGCGGACGCCTCGCCGATTTTCGCTTTACGCGTAGCTTTCCGTCATCGCGGAATAGACCAGCGTGCGCAGATCGCGGCGCAGCGTCAGGCGCGCATCGGTGCCCATCACCTGAGTCATGAACACGACCGCGAGGTCTTCCTTCGGGTCGATCCAGAACGCGGTCGAGGCCGCGCCGCCCCAGAAGAATTCGCCGTCCGAGCCCGGAATGCGCGTCAGCGCCCGGTCCATCGTTACGCCGCAGCCGATCGAGAAGCCGATGCCGTTGTAGCCGGCCTCGCTGAACGTTGCCGCCGCCGACAGGTCGCTGAGCAGCTTGCCGCCCGGCAGGAAGTTCATCGAGAACATCTCCACCGTCTTGGGCGAAAGAATCTGCACGCCGTCCAGCATGCCGCCGCCCAGCATCATGCGGCAGAAGCGCATGTAGTCGTGCGCCGTGGAGACGAGGCCGCCGCCGCCGCTTTCCAGCTTGGGCGGCTCGGCATAGGTCGACTTGCCGGCATCGTCCTGCAGCTTCAGCCCGCCGCCCTGCTTGGGCATGTAGCAGGAGGCAAAGCGGTCCATCTTGGCGGCCGGCACGCTGAACGACGTGTCGGTCATCTTCAGTGGCTCGAAAAGACGTGTACGGAGGAACTCGCCGAAGGTCATGCCTGACAGCTTCTGGACGAGATAGCCCATCACGTCGATCGACACGGAGTAGTTCCAGGCGGTGCCCGGCGAGAAGTCGAGCGGGATCTTCGACAGCTGCTCGATGAAGGCATCGAGGCCGCCAGGCGTCTGGAAGTCGCCGACCTTCTGCTTGCGGTATTCGGCATCGACCGCGGTGCGCGTCATGAAGCCGTAGCTGAGGCCCGCGGTGTGGGTGACGAGATCGACCACCTTCATCGGCCGCTGGCACGGCACGGTGATGAACTGGCCCGAGGTGTCGGTCACGAGGCTCGGCATGCCGCTGGCATAGACGCGCAAATTCTTCCACGACGGGATGTGCGTCGCGACGTCGTCGTCGAGGCCGAGCTTGCCTTCCTCCGCCAACATCATCAGCGCGACGGCGGTGATCGGCTTGGTCATGGAGTAGATGCGCACGATGGCGTCCTCGCGCCACGGCTTGTTCCGCTCGATGTCCATCAGGCCGGCCATGCCGCTATGCGCCAGCTCGCCCTTGCGCCACACCTGGGTGTGAATGCCGCCGAGCAGGCCGCTGTCGACGTAACGCTCCTTCATGACGCGATCGAGCGTCTCCAGACGCTTGGACGACAATCCGACGGATTCAGGCTTGGCCATGTGTTCTCTCCCGACGCACCCCTTGTCATCCGCCGCGAATGCGGCGGACCCAGGTGCCACCTTGCGCTTAGTCTTCCCGAGATCACGCGTGCGTCAACTGGGTTCGCCGCGTTCGCGGCGAATGACAGCAGAGGAACTGGCAAACCCGCGACAATCCCGCCTCTCGGTCTTGCCCGGAAATTTTCGAATAATCGGTATCTTTCTCGTTGCGGGCCGCCCGGCGCGGTCCGATAATCCCGCCAAAGAGAACGGGAGAAACACGATGGCCTGGGACTTCGAGACGGATCCGGAATACCAGAAGAAGCTCGACTGGGTGCAGACCTTCATCGAGACCGAGGTCGAGCCGCTGACCCATATCGGCGTCGGCATCGGCGGCGTGAAGTCCAGGACCTATCAAAAGGCGATCCGCCCGCTGCAGCAGAAGGTCAAGGACATGGGCCTGTGGGCCTGTCACCTGACGCCCGATCTCGGCGGTCAGGGCTACGGCCAGGTCAAGCTCGCGCTGCTCAACGAGAAGCTCGGCCGCGTCGGCCTCGCGCCCGTCGTGTTCGGCTGCCAGGCGCCCGATACCGGCAATGCCGAGATCATCTCGCACTACGGAACGAAAGAGCAGAAGGACAAATATCTCTGGCCACTGCTCAACAACGAGATCACCTCCGGCTATTCGATGACCGAGCCGCAGGGCGGCTCCGATCCGCTCGCCTTCACCACGCGCGCCGAGCTGAAGGGCGACGAGTGGGTGATCAACGGCGAGAAGTGGTTCACCTCCGGCGCGCGTAACGCCGAGATCTTCGTCGTCTATGCCGTCACCGATCCCGATCACAAGGATCCCTACAAGCGCATGAGCATGTTCCTCGTGCCGCGCAAGACGCCTGGCGTCGAGGTCATCCGCTATGTCGGGGTCGGCAGCAGCCGCGGCTCGGAAGGCTATATCCGCTACAACGACGTCCATGTGCCGTTCGACGCGCTGCTCGGCCCGCGCGGCTCGGCGTTCGAACTCGGCCAGGTGCGGCTCGGCGGCGGGCGTGTGCATCACGCGATGCGCACCGTCGGCCAGTGCCAGAAGGCGCTCGACCTGATGTGCCAGCGCGCCGTGTCGCGCACCACGCGCGACGGCAAGCTCGCCGACTATCAGATGGTGCAGGAGCAGATCGCCGACAGCTACATCCAGCTGCAGCAGTTCCGCCTGCAGGTGCTGCATGTCGCCTGGCTGATCGACAAGCACAAGGACTACAAGGTGGTGCGCAAGGACATCGCCGCCGTGAAGGTCGCGATGCCGAAGGTCTATCACGACATCGTGTCGAAGGCGATGCATCTGCATGGCGCGCTGGGCGTGTCGAACGAGATGCCGTTCACCGGCATGCTGATCTCCTCGATGGTGATGGGCATCGCCGACGGCCCGACCGAGGTGCACAAGGTGACGGTGGCCAAGCAGATCCTGAAGGACTTCCGCCCCGACAACGATCTCTTCCCCAGCTACCACGTGCCCAAGGTGCGCGATGCCGCGCGCGAGAAACACGCCGATCTCGTCGAGGAACTCAAGGCGGAGTGGGCATCGCGGGCGCAGAGCATCGACGCGCTGTAGCCGCCATCAGCGCTGTTCGCCGGTATCGGGCTTGAACGTCATCGCGTGGTCTCGCGGATTCAAATCCGCGGGCAGGCGCGTCTTTGCGTCATAGCTCGCGCCGAAGAACCGCGTGCCCGCGATCTTGCATCCGGTCAGGTTCGCGCCTTCGAGGTCCGTGAAGCCGCCCAGATTGTCCGGGCCCAGATCGGCATGCGTCAGATCGGCGCCGCGCAGGTTTGCATCCTTCAAGTCGCAGCCGAACAGACCGGCTCTGCGCAGGCTTGCGCCTTCGAGGTCGGCGCGAAAGAAGAGCGCCCAATAGAGATCGCAGCCGTCGAACCGTGCGCCGCGCAGATCCGCGCCGATGAAATCCGCGCCCGCCAGCGGCATGCCCGAGAAATCCGCGCCGCCGAGAGCGGCATCGCCGAACGCGAACGGCCCGTCGACGGTAAGCGCGTGCAGGGCGTTGCCGTTGCGATCGCTGACGATCAACGTCTTGTCGCGGAGGCCGGCGAAGGACTCCGCCCGGCCCTGCCAATGGGCGATGGCCGAATTCAGCGGGTACAGCTCCGCCAATGATGGATGCATCTGCTTCATATGCTTCAACCAGTCCCCCACCGCGCGGACTTCGCGCGTGGTCAGTCCCATGAACTGCTTGAGGCCGACCGGACGGGCGAGATCGGGACGGCTGCCCGGCTTCCAGTCGGGCCGCCACACGCCAATGTCGAGCACGAGGATCAGGTCCTTGATCTGCGACACATCGGTGGGGTTGGTGAGCGGCCAGGCGAGCAATGCCGGCAGCAGCGCCATCGCGCCCTCCGGTGGCACCGCGTACAGGTTCGCTGTGGCGTTCTCGAAATCCTCGGCCCTCCGGATGTCCGGCCATGCCCGATGCACGAAAGCCGCGCGGAGTGCGTTCAGCAAGGTCTCGTCCATGGCGCCCCCACGCTTTTCGGCTTGCGTCTAACGGATCGTGAAGGCGGACCCGTCCGGACAGCCTCCGCGGAATCCCGCCCATTGCGTTCCGGCGGCCGACACACCATGTATACCCCCGATGGGGTATGACCGCGTGCCATCCGTATGCGCTTAGGGGCGCTTTTGCTTGTCAGACCATGAAACACCGGCCGCCGCCGAGCCCTCCGCGGCCGCCCAACCCTCCGCGGCCGCCCAACCTTCCGCGGCCGAATGGCTCCGTATCCTCAGCCGCTACCGCGAGCCGAATGGCGCGCGCAGCACGTTCGAGCTGGTCGTCACCGCGGTTCCGTTCGTCGTCCTGTGGGTGCTGGGATGGGCGACTTGGCACTATGGCTACGGGCTGACGGCGCTGCTGTTCTCGGTGCCTGCCGCGGGTTTTCTCGTGCGGCTGTTCATGATCCAGCACGATTGCGGCCACGGCGCGTTCTTCCGCCACCGCCTGGCGAACGACTGGGTCGGCCGCGTTATCGGCGTGCTGACGCTTACGCCGTATGACGCCTGGAAGCGTTCGCACGCCATCCACCACGGCACGTCGGGCAATCTCGACAAGCGCGGTACCGGCGATCTGGAAACCCTGACGGTGCGCGAATACCGGGCGCTGCCCTTTCTCGGGCGGCTGCGCTATCGCCTCTACCGCAATCCCATCGTCCTGTTCGGGCTGGGGCCGGTCTACATGTTCGGCCTGCGGCATCGTTTCCCGCTGGCCACGACGTTCGCCAATTGGCGTGGCTGGATCAGTCCGATGGCGACCAATCTGGGCATTGCGGCGGTGGTCGTCGGCGCGATGTGGCTCGTCGGCTGGAAGACGTTCCTGCTCACCCAGGTCCCGATCACGCTGATCGCCGGCTCCATCGGCATCTGGCTGTTCTTCATTCAGCACCAGTTCGACGACACGTTCTGGGCGCAGGGCGACGAATGGAACGTCCACGAAGCCGCGCTGCGCGGCAGTTCCTATTACGTGATGCCGCGCATCCTGAACTGGTTCACCGCCAATATCGGCATCCACCACGTCCACCACCTCTACGCCCGCATCCCGTACTACCGGTTGCCGCAGGTGCTGCGCGACCAGATCACGCTGGCCCAGGTCTCGCGCGTCTCGTTGATCGAAAGCTTGCGCTGTGCTCGACTGGCGCTGTGGGACGACGCCCAGAACCGCCTCGTCACCTTCCGCGAGGCGCGGCTGTTGCCGGCGTGAGTTGGCACACGACGCTTGCGGGCGTGAGCGGCTTGCCGGCGTGAGCGGCTTGCCGGCGTGAGCGGCTTGCCGCCGCCGCCCACCTTTATATAACGTGCGCCTCGGCTGGGACTGACGCATTGTCAGAACCTGCGATCTCGAAAACAATACGATGTGGAGACCGGAAACCGGCCCACTAGTTCTAGTAGCCCAGGATCCTTTTAAGATGACCCTTCCCGCCAACTGGCCCGCCATGTCCCTCGCCGACGCGCATGCCGCGCTCACCGCGCCCGGCTCGCGCTTCGAGACCGCGATGGAGACCATCCGCGGCATTCCGACAAAGGTTTGGAAGAACGCCCCGCCGACCAACCGCGAGGTCTTCCTCGCCGGCCGGCAATACGGGATGCGCGAATTCCTGGTCTACGAAGACGATCGCGCCACCTACGAATCCTTCGCCCGGGCCACGCTGAAGCTCGCCGCGCAGCTCCAGGCCGACGGCGTGAAGAAGGGCGACCGCGTCGCCATCATCATGCGCAACATCCCCGAATGGCCGGTGGCGTTCTATGCCGCCGAGCTGGTCGGCGCGATCGTCACGCCGCTGAACGCGTGGTGGACAGGCCCCGAACTGGAATACGGCCTGGTCGACTCCGGCACCAAAATCGCCTTCGTCGACGCCGAGCGCCTCGGCCGCATCTCCGAGCACCTGGTCAACTGCCCGGACCTCAAGAAGATCTACGTCGCGCGCTATCCCGACGACATGCCCCATCCGATCGTCTTCCCGATGGAGGACGTGATCGGCAAGGTCAACGACTGGAGCACGCTGCCGGCGGGCGAGATGCCCGACGTGGTGCTCGGCGCCGACGACGACGCGACCATCCTCTACACCTCGGGCACCACGGGCCGGCCGAAGGGCGCGCTCGGCACCCATCGCAACATGACGTCGAACATCGCCGCGGCCGGCTTCTCGGCGGCGCGCAACTTCCTGCGCAAGGGCGAGCCGGTTCCGGTCGTCGCCAATCCGCTCGACGCGCCGCAGCGCTCGATGCTGCTCTCGGTCCCGTTCTTCCACGCCACCGGCTGCTTCGCGGTGATGGGGCCGACGGTGGTCAGCGGCGGCAAGATCGTCCTGATGCGCAAGTTCGAAGCCGAGAAGGCGATGGCATTGATCGAGAAGGAGAAGATCAACGGCGCCGGCGGCGTGCCCACCATCGCCTGGCAGATCCTCGAGCATCCCAACCGCAGCAAATACGATCTGTCCTCGCTGGAATCGATGTCCTATGGCGGCGCACCGTCGGCGCCGGAGCTGGTGAAGCAGATCAAGCAGGCCTGGCCGAACTCCGCCCCCGGAAACGGTTGGGGCATGACCGAAACCTCGGCGACCTGCACCACGCACAGCGGCGAGGACTACGAGAACCGCCCCAATTCCTGCGGCCCGGCGGTCGGCGCCTGCGAGATCAAGATCATGGACCTCGAAGGCAAGACGGAATTGCCGCGCGGCGAGGTCGGCGAGCTGTGGGCGCGCGGGCCGAACATCGTGAAGGGCTATTGGAACAAGCCCGAGGCGACGCAGAAGACCTTCGTCGACGGCTGGGTGATTACCGGCGACCTCGCGCGCATCGACGACGAAGGTTTCTGCTTCATCATCGACCGCGCCAAGGACATGCTGATCCGCGGCGGCGAGAACATCTACTGCGTCGAGGTCGAGAACGTGATGTACGAGCACCCCGCGGTGATGGACGCCGCCCTGGTGCCGGTGCCGCACAAGACGCTGGGCGAGGAGCCCGGGGCGGTGGTGCATTTGAAGCCCGGCATGCACACGACGGAGGCGGAGCTGCGCCAGTTCGTCGCCGGCAAGCTTGCGGCGTTCAAGGTGCCGGTGAAGGTGGTGTTCTGGCCCGAGACCCTGCCGCGCAACGCCAACGGCAAGATCCTCAAGACCGAGCTGAAGAAGATCTTCGCCGAGCCGCAGTAACTCAACTGTCATGGCCCGCGCCCTTCCACGCCGCTTGCGGCGTCGCTCAGGATGACGTGCGGGCCACCCAGTTGGGTTCTGTGCGCCTAAAGCAGGTTCGCGAGATTCGATCTCGTGAACCTCTCGCCATTTTCCCGCTTAGCCCGGCTGGCCCGTCGTTGTGAGCCATGACAATATAAATGTCATGGCAGGTTCATTCGGCGCCATTGCATTGTTGACCATCTTGCTGGCATCGGCGGCGCGCAGCGAGACGTTGGACGATCTTCCCGTGCCATTGCGCCGGGACGTCACATGCATGGCCGATCTCCTGCGCAAGATACCGGGAGTCGACCACGTCGTGGCCGGTGTTGAGCGTGGTCGTAATCTTTGGACCATGAGCGACGAGATGGAAAATCCGCCAGTCTGGTTTCGGCCATTTGTGGAATACAGCGTGACGGACAGTTTCGGAAAGCGCGCAACGCTTCGGTTCGCCGCCGACCGTATGCATCACGACGAGGGCGATACGTACAGCTTCTGGACATTGCTGCCAGGCGCGGCGGCGGAAGGGGGTGCGCCGCGCGACTGGGGTGCGCGCCAACTGATAGACAGTTGGAAATCGGCGTGCGGCGTACGCGCCGGCATCATGCGGGGCTGAGCGCGCCATGGTCCAATCGAAAGCCGCCACTGTCGCAGCTTATCTGAAAGAGGCCGGCGACGTCCGCCGCCCGGCCTTGACCGAATTCCGCAAGCTCGCCCGCACCGCGCTGCCCGATTGCGACGAGGCGATCGATTACGGCATGCCGGTCTACAAGCGCGGCGGCGCGATGATCGCGGCGTTCGCGAACCAGAAAGGCTACATCGCCTTCTACGCCGGCAAGGCGGCCGTCGCGGCGCACCAGGCGGCGCTGAAAGGCATCGACTGCGGCAAGGGCTGCATCCGCTACAAGGCCATCGACAAGATCGACTTCGATCTCGTCGCCTCGCTGTTCGCGCACATCGCGAAACACAAGAAATAGGCGTATAGCGGCACCATGCCGGACCTGCGCGTCACATCCTCGATCGTCATCGCCGACAGCGAGCTGTCGGAATCCTTCATCCTCTCCTCCGGCGCGGGCGGGCAGAACGTCAACAAGGTGGCGAGCGCGGTCCAGCTGCGCTTCGACGTGCTCCACTCGCCGAGCCTTTCCGACGATGTTCGCGTGCGCCTGCTGCGGCTGGCCGGTCATCGCCTCACCAAGGACGGCGTGCTCATCATCGTCGCGCGCGAAAGCCGGGACCAGGTCCGCAACCGCGCGGTCGCGCGCGAGAAACTCGCCGAGCTGATCCGCGCCGCGACGGTGGTTCGGAAGAAGCGCAAGCCGACCAAGCCGTCGAAAGCCGCGAAGCAGCGCCGCATCGATTCCAAGAAGCGTGATGGGCGGACCAAGCAGCAGCGCGCGAAACGGTTCGAGGATTAGGACCGGCTTGCTTTCAAAGCATGTCATCCCGGCTCTCGCTGCGCTCGGCCAGGATGACAGTCTTTTCAATCCGCCGGCAGCGCCTCGCGCGTCACCGCTTCGATCTTGAAGCCGTCGGCGTCGAGCACGAAGCCGCCATAGAATCCCGCCGTGTAGTGTGGCCGCACGCCAGGAGCGCCGGCATCCGTCGCGCCGAGCCGCAGCGCGGTCTCGTGGAACGCGTGCACGGCGGCGCGGTTCTTGGCGCGGAAGCTGATGTGCAGGCCGAGTCCCGCGCTCGCGGCGCCGTTTTCGGCGCGGCGATGGATCCAGAACTCCGGCGGAAAGCCGTCGCGGAAGCCATAGCCGATGGCGTCGTCGCGCTGTTTGGTGCGCTTGTAGCCGAGCGTCGCGAGCACCGCGTCGTAGAACGCACACGCGCGGTCGAAGTCTGCGACGGGGACGGAGACATGGTCGATCATGGCATGAAGCTTGCGCCTCGCGCTTCGCCCCGGCCATCGCCATCCGTGCGCGAGAGGCCTGCGCGGAACGCGTGCCTCAGCTCGGCTTTTGCGCGGAGCTCGCCACCGCGGCCGCGCGCATCTGCATGCGGCGCTGCTGCTCTTCCGGATCCCACGCGTGGCGCGGACCGGTCGTCATGCCGCCGTCGACCACCAGATGCGTTCCGGTCACGAACACCGAGTCGTCGCAGGCGAAATAGAGCGCGGCGCGCGCGATATCTTCCGGCATGCCGGCCTTCGGAATCGGCTGCGCGTCGGCCTGGGTCGAGAACATGCCGGCCGTCACCGTCTTCGCCATGTCCTCGCTCATGCCCATCGCCTTCATGCCGGCGGCGAAGATGCCGGTCTGGATGAAGCCCGGACAGATCGCATTGACGCGGATCTTGCTGCGCCCGAGCTGTGCCGCGCCGACCTGCGTCAGATGGATCACGCCCGCCTTCGCCACCGAATAGGCAATCGGCCCCATGCCGGCCTGCAGCGCCGCCACCGAGGCCGTGTTGACGATCGAGCCGCCGCCGCGCGCCTTCATATGCGGGATCGCATAGCGCATGCCGAGCGCCACCGAACGCAGCAAGAGGTTCATCGTCTGGTCCCACGCCGCGCCGGTCATCTGATCGATGGTCAGCCCCGTTCCGCCCGCGCCCGCATTGTTGAACAGGATGTCGAGCCCGCCGAATTCGTCTGCAGCGCGCCGCATCGTCTTCTCGATGTCGGCCTCGCTGGTCACGTCGCAGCGGTGATATTTCACCTGGCCGTTGAAGCGCCGCTCCAGCTCGTGGCCCTGCTCGTCGGAGATGTCTGCGGCGATGACCTGTGCGCCCTCGGCCACGAACAACTCCACCGTGCCGCGCCCGATGCCCGATGCCGCGCCGGTGACGACGGCGATTTTGTCCTTCAGACGATCCACAATGGCCTCCCGATATCGTTGCTGACAGATTATCAGTCGGGTCCGCGAGGGCAAACCGAATTTTCGAAAAACGTGATCCTCACCGCGAAGCGGGGAGGATCAATCTCTCACCGCGAGAACACGCCCATCAACATCGGCTTGGCGTAGAGCGCGGGGGCATCGAAGGCCATCACGTCGGGGATCGTGAAGGGGAGATCGGCGGCGGCGTTCAGCGTCGCGTTCAGCATCTGCGCCGCGATGTAGGGATCGACGGCGCGGATCGAACCCTCGGCCACGCCGTCCGAGATCATCGCGGCGAAGCGTTCCGACACGCGGTTGGCGCGCTCGACCATCGCGATGCGCATCGGCTCGGGCAGGGCGGACAGCGCGGAGGAGCGCAGCAAGGGTCCACGGTCCGACAGCTGGAACTCGACCAGCGTCGCCGCCGCGCTGGAGATCTTCTGCCAGTAGTCGCCGCTCTCGGCGAGCGCCGCCGACTGCACGCGCCGCATCACGTCGAAGGTGCGCTCGAAGCACTCGACCACCAGCTCGTCCTTGGCGTCGTTGTGGTGATAGAACGAGCCTTTGGTCACATTGAGCTGCTCGGAGATCTTCTCCACCGAGGCGCCGCGATAGCCGCGCAGGTTGATCAGCTTTGTGGCGGCGGTCAGGAACGTCTCGCGCTGCGCGTCCGCGCCTTCCGCCGGCGGCAGCTCGGGCAGCCGCGTCGGCCGCCACGGTGCGCCCTGCGGCGCCACGCCATGCGCCAGGATGTCGAACATCCGGTCGCGCACGCGCGTGTAGTCGTCGAGGTCGGAGCGCGGCAGCCAGGTCACCGACCAGTAGATCTGCTCCAGGATCATATGCGTGCGCGCCGTCGACATGCGCCGGTCGAGCCACTCATAGCCGGGCGCGCGGAACAGCGAACGCACCTTGCGGAAGAACTGGCCATAGGCCTTGCCGACGATCGGCCGGTGCGGCTCTTTCAAAGCGCGGATGTCGTTGAACACCGCGATCGGCGCTTCCTCGCCCTCGCGGATGCGCCGGTGCAGCGCCAGGTAGAGGTCGAGGAATTTCAGCAGCCGCGCCGGCGGATCGGGTGCGTCCAACGCATCGCCGATCAGCGCCTCGAACCGTTCGATGCCGCGCAGGAAGCAGGCGACCGCGAGGTCCTCTTTCTTCTTGAAGTAATAGGTGACCGACGTGGTGATCAGATCGACGCTCGCCGCGACGTCGGCCAGCGTCATGCCGCGCACGCCGCGCCGGTTCAAGATCCCGGCGGCGGCCGCGATGATCGCTTCCTTCTTCTTGTTGTAGCGGTCGGTGGCGTTGCTCACGGGTGCGCAGGCGGCGGCACGTGCTCGGCTTCGGCCATCAGTCTACGCAGATTCTCCTCGTGCTGCGACCGGTCGATCGGGAAGAACCAGATGATGATGATTCCGACGATGTAGAGCACCACCACCGAGGGCAGATAGACCAGGCCCATATTGCGGATGATGCTCGGATCGACGTGGCCCGGCACGGCATGGGTCGAGAAGTGGATGAACCCGATCAGCTGCCCGCTCAGGAACACGCCCAGCCCCGACACCGCCTTGGCCATGAAGCTGGAGCCGGCGAAGAAGACGCCTTCCGAGCGCCGCCCGGTCTTGAGCTCGCTGTCCTCGACCACGTCGGCCAGCATCGCGGCCATCAGGATCGAGCTGCCGATGGTCATCGCGCCCGAGATCGCGTTGAAGCAGAACAGCGTCGGCAGAAGCTGCGGCGAATGGTTCGGCCAGAACAGCCCGAGCAGCCGCAGCAGGATCGGGAAGATCGAGATGAACAGCCCGATGGCGAACAGCGTCACCGCGCCGATCCGCTTGCCGAGCCGTTTCGCGACGGGCAGCGCAACGAAGAACGCCAGCGTGAACGCGAAGACGGTCGCGAGGCCCAGGATCACGATCTGGCCGCCCGTCAGCTCCCAGAAATAGGTCGTGAGATAGGTCGCCATCGCGAAGACGAGGCCGGTGGCCGCGCCGAACGCGATCTGCGCCAGCATCAGGATCAGGAAGCCGCGATTGTAAGCCGTGGCCCCAAGCTCCCTGACGTATTGCCACAGCGACTTGGCACGCTCCGGCGCCTTGCGCAGATAGGGGATGAATTTGTGCGTGCCCGCCGCCGACACGATGATCGCGACGAACATCACGACGGCCGCGAGCAGGCCGTAATGCGCGTAGCCGACCTCGTTCAGCTGTCCGACCTTGTGCTGCGCGTCGGGCTGCAGGAACACGCCGAAGGCGAGCAGGTACATCGCCATGCCGCCCACCCAGCCGAAGAAGGTGCGATAGCTGGAGAGCGCGGTGCGACCGTCGTAATCGTCGGTCAGCTCGGGCGTCATCGCCGAGCTCGGGATTTCGTAGAAGCTGATGAAGGTCCGCACCACCACCGTCACGATGAACAGATAGATCGTCAGCGCGCCGGCACTCAGGGCCGGCGGATTCCACAGCAGCAGATAGGACAGCGCCACCGGCAGCGCCGACAGATAGAGCAGGGGATGACGCCGCCCCCAGCGCGTGCGCAGATTGTCGGAGAACTGGCCGATCACCGGATCGAGCAGCGCATCGAGGCACATCGCGGCGAGCAGGAGGTTGCCCACCGTCTGCGCCGGCAGGTGCATCACCTGGTTGTAGAACAGCAGCAGGATCGTCTGGAAACCGTTGTCCTTCACGCCGAAGGCGACCGAACCGAAGCCGTAGAACAACTTGGTCTTCAGGCTGCGGATCTCGCGTTCGACTTCGGGCGGACGGGCGGTGGCGGTGATCGGTGTGGTGTCCATCGTGCTCATTGTGCTGGCGGCGCGGCGACCAGGGCGACTGCCGCCTGGGCCTCGGTTTCGGAAAGCAGGCGGATATTCTCTTCATGCGCCGCGCGGTCGATGCGATAGCGCGACAGCACGAGCATGCCGATACCATAGAAGAAGATCATCGCGGGCAGGTAAAGCTCGATCAGGCGCGTCGGGACCGCCGGATCCAGCGTCGCCGGATTGGCATGCTCGGGGAAGTTCGCGGCGGCGAGCAGAAGACCGGCCAGGAAGGTGCCGGCGCCCGACAACAGCTTGTTGATGAAGGCGACGGCGGAGAAGAACAGCCCTTCCGAGCGGCGCCCGGTGCGCACGGCGCTGTCCTCCACGATGTCCGCGGTCATCGATCCGAACAGGATCAGGCAGCCGATGCCGAACGTCGTCGACAGGGCGCGCTCGCCGAACACCAGCCAGAACAGGAGCGGCGTGCCGTTCGGCGGAAAGAAGCCGAGCAGGCGCAGCGAGATCGGCAGCACCGCCAGCGTCACGCACAGGCCATAGAACACGATGGCCGCCGGCTTCTTGCCCATCATCCGCGACAGCGGCCAGGCGAGGAACGGCGGCACGATCACGGCCGGCACGCCGGCAAAGGCGATGATGGCGAGCTGCTTGGTGGTGAATGCCCAGAAATAGGTGTTGACGTAGATCAGCAGCGCCGCGCCCAGTCCGATCGCCATGGTGCCGAAGATCGCCGCCGTCAGCAGGATCAGGAATTGGCGGTTCATCAGCGTCGCGAGCATCTCGCGGATCAGCGTGCCGACGCTGGCGCGCCGCTCTTGCGGCGCGCTGAACATTGGGATGTAGCGGTGGGTGCCGCGCGCCGACACCAGGATCGAAACCAGCATCACCGCTGCCGACACGGCGGCGAAGACGGGATAGCCGGCCGGGTTCAGCCGCCCGTCGGGATGCGCCGCGCTGCCGCGCAGCAGGAAGGCGAAGGTCGCCGCGTTGATCAGGACCGCGCCGGCCACGCCGAAGACGTAACGCAGCGAGATGAAGGTGGTGCGCTGGTCGTAATCGTCCGTCATCTCCGGCACCATGGCGGAGCTCGGAATCTCGTACATGGTGATGAAGGTGCGCACCAGGATCGCCATTACGATCAGATAGACGATCAGCGCGCCATGGCTGAGGCCGTGCGGCGGCGTCCACAGGAAATAATACGCGATCGCGACCGGTATCGCCGAGGCATACATGAAGGGATGGCGCCGGCCCCAGCGCGTGCGCAGATTGTCGGAGATCTGCCCGACCGTCGGATCGGCGAAGGCGTCGACCCATAGAACAACCAGGATCGCGAGGCTCACCTCGGCGGCGGGCAGCCCGATCACCTGATTGTAGTAGAACAGCAAGAGCGTGCCGAAGCCGAAATCCTTGATGCCATAGGCGATTGAGCCAAAGCCGTAGAACAGCTTGGCGCGCCAGCTGGAAAGCTCGGCGCGGGTGACGGGCTGGCGGCTCATCGCATTGTCTCCGGTTGCGTCATGCGTCTCGCGCCGTCGACGGCAGCAGGCCGTCGGCTTCTCGCGGATTGCCGCTGCCGCCGGCCATTATCTCGCTTGCGGGCGATACCTCGGCGATGGCCGCGGTCTCGGCAAGGGTCTTCAGATTGTGCTCGTGCGTCGCGCGATCGATGCGATAGCGGCCGATGAGCACGATGGCGGCGAGATAGAGCACCAGCTGCACCGGCATGTAGAGAAGCACGAGGTTGCGCGGCGCGTCCGGCGCGATGGCGTCGACGGTGGCGAGCGAGGCTTGCTTGGGGAAATGCACCAGATCGATCATCACGCCCGCGAGCAGGACGCCGAAGCCGCTGGTCGATTTGTTGATGAAGCTCAGCGCGGCGGAGAACAGCCCCTCCGAGCGCCGGCCGGTCTTGATCTCGCTGTCCTCGACGATGTCGGTGATCATCGACGTCACCAGGATCAGCGAGGCGATGGCGAAGGCGACGCCGACGGTCAGTGTCGAGAAGAATATCCAGAGCAGCGCGGTCTGCCCGCTCGGCAAGAGGCCGAACAGCTTGAGGGTCATCGCGATGTTGTTCACGAAGAGTGAGGCGAGCGCGGTCGCGATGTAGCCGGCGCGCTTGCCGTAACGCTTGCCCGTGAAGTTCGCCAGCGGCACCGAGAGCATCGCCGCGAGCAGCGCGGCGCCGCCGATCACCGAAAGCTGCTGCGGCGTGAAGCGCCAGAAATAGGTGCCGAAATAGGTATTCAGCGTCGAGCTGAGACCGCCCGCCACGCCGCCGAACAGGGCGCCGATCACGAGGATCAGCAGCGAGCGGTTCGACAGGCTCTCCGCCATCTGTCGCGCGAGCTGGACGAGCGACGGCCGCGCCGTCACCGGCAATTGCTTGAGATAGGGAATGCGAGAATGCGTCCCCCAAGACGACAGCAGGATCGAGATCATCATCGTCAGCGCCGCCATGACGCTGTAGGCAAAATAGCCGCTTTTGTTCAGGATGCCCGAGGGCTGCGCCTTGGTCGCGACCATGAAGAAGATGAGTGCGACCGCGAGAGTGATGCCGCCGCCGACTGAGCCGAACAGGAAACGCCAGCCCATCAGCGAGGTGCGCTCGTCGTAGTCGGTGCTCAGCTCCGGCGCTAGCGCGGCGCTCGGGATTTCGTAGCAGGCGATGGTCATGCGCACGAGGATCGCGATGACGACGAGATAGAAGAACAGCGGTGCGCCCTGCCAGTGCGGCGGATTCCACAACAGAAAATAGAAGATCGCGATCGGGATCGCGGCGCCGTACATGAACGGATGGCGCCGCCCAAGCCGCGAGCGCCAATTGTCCGAGATCTGGCCGATGATCGGATCGAAGATCGCGTCGCTGACCAGCGCCAGCATGATCGCCAAGCTCACCGCCGTCGCCGGCAGGCCCAGCACCTGGCTGTAGAAGATGAGCAGGAACGCCGAGAAGCCGAAATCCTTGGTGCCGAACGCGACAGAGCCCAGGCCGTAGACCAGCTTGGTCCCCAGACCGGTCCGTGGGACCGCTGCTTGCGCCATCCTGTTCGCCTCCCAGCCGGTCTCGCGGACCCGGCTTTGATCGCGCCGATTTTCCGGCTGCGGCGTTCGCACGCGCGCCTATGGGACGTGGCGCACGGCGCCTTGTCAAACAAATAGGGAAATCCGGTATCGCGCCGCCGCGTCCCGCGCCTCGTGCATGCTTGCGAAAATAGCAGCCGAATTCGGTGCCTAAACGGGCGCCGAAATTGGCCCGGCGTCATTTTAGAAAACTTGGTATGGCACTGCGGGCATTACGCAATTTTGCGTACACACGAAATTAAGCACGCGTTCAGGGGCCATGAGCACTTTTCGCAACCGAACGTTGCACGAACGGTGGGTCATGAAGAAACAAGTTTTCAACGCCATTATCGCTTTGCCGCCGACCGGAATCTGCTCAACACCGGCTCGGTGAACATGACGGTCTACCGATCACCGTGAACTACTGACACGCCCTGTCAGCAGCTGCTCCATCGGCGTCCGAAAATGGCCAACCGGCGGGCGGGCGCCGGCTATACTGCGCGCCATGGATATGCCTCCGCACGACGTCTGCTACCGCGCCATCGCCACCCGCGACGCGCGCTTCGACGGCCGGCTCTTCACCGGCGTGAAGACCACCGGCATCTATTGCCGCCCGATCTGCCCCGCGCGCACGCCCAAGCCCGAGAATGTGACCTTCTGGCCGAGCGCCGCCGCCGCGCAGGAGGCAGGCTTTCGCCCCTGCCTGCGCTGCCGCCCCGAGATCTCGCCCGATGCTGCGGCGTGGCGCGGCACCTCGAACACGGTCAGCCGGGCGCTCGCGCTGATCGCCGAAGGCGGGCTCGACGGCGATGATGCCTCCCTCGCGCGACTATGCGAGCGCCTCGGCGTCGGCGAACGCCAGCTGCGCCGGCTGTTCGATAAGCATCTCGGCGCGCCGCCCATCGCAGTGGCGCAGACCCGCCGGGTCCTGTTCGCCAAGCAGCTCATCCAAGAGACGCGCCTGCCGATGTCGGCGATCGCCGATGCCGCCGGCTTCGGCTCTATCCGCCGCTTCAACGATGCGTTCAAGAAGCTCTACCGCCGCTCGCCCAGCGAGCTGCGCCGCCAGACCACCGCGCCCGAAACCTCGAGCGTCACGCTGCGTCTCGGCTATCGCGCGCCTTACGATTGGGACGCGATCCTCGATTTCCTGTCGCACCGCGCGGTCAGCGGCGTCGAGCTGGTGGAGAACGGCCGCTACAGCCGCACCATCGAGATCGACGGCGCGTTCGGCTCGGTCGGCGTCGCGCCGGGAAAGGCCCATCTCGTCGCGACCATCCGGTTCCCGAACGTCACCGCGCTCCTGCCCATCGTGGCGCGGCTGCGCCGCCTGTTCGATCTCGATGCCGACATCGAGACGATCGGTGCGCATCTCGCCGCCGACCGCGCGCTGGCGCCCTTGATCAAGCGCCGCCCCGGCCTCCGTACGCCCGGCGCGTGGGACGGTTTCGAGCTTGCGGTACGCGCGATCCTCGGCCAGCAGATCACCGTCATCGGCGCGCGCAATCTGGCGGTGAAGCTGGTCGGCCTCGCCGGGACGAGCGCCGGCGAAGACGTCACCGGCGACGCGCGCCTGAACCGCGTCTTTCCGAGCGCCGCGAAGATGGCGGCGACCGACATCTCGAGCCTCGGCATGCCGCGCGCCCGCATCGCGGCGCTCAAGGCGCTCGCCGAGGCCGTCGCCGCCGATCCCAAGCTGATCGAGGCGGCCGGCTCCTACGAGGAGACCATCGCCAAGCTTCTCGCGCTGCCCGGCTTCGGCCCGTGGACGGCGCAGTATTGGGCGTTGCGCGCGCTGCGCGACAGCGATGCCTTCCCCGCAGCCGATGTCGGCCTGTTGCGCAGCCCGGCCGTCGCCACCGGCGGCAAGCGTCCGACGCCGAAGGCGCTTCTTGAGCGTGCCGAGCGCTGGCGTCCCTGGCGCGCCTATGCCGCGCAGCATCTATGGACCGCGGATGCCGAGCATGTCTGAGTTCTATTTGGATCGCGTGAAGACACCCATCGGTGAGCTTCTCCTCGTCAGTGACGCGCGGGGCAAGCTGCGCATGCTGGAGTTCGCCGACAAGGAAGAACGCTGGCGCTCCGTATTCCGGCGCCATTTCGACGAGAAGACCTTCGTCGAGAAGCGCGACCGCGTCATCGCATCCAAGCTCGCATGCTATTTCAAAGGCGACATCGCCGCGCTCGACGAGATCGGCACCGACGCGCGCGGCACGGAATTTCAGCAGGCCTGTTGGAAGAACCTGCGCGCGATCGAGCCCGGCACGACCACCACCTACGGCGCGCTGGCCGCGAAGATGGGCAAGGCGTCGGCGATGCGCGCGGTCGGCCTTGCAAACGGCGCAAACCCGATCGCCATTGTCGTGCCTTGTCATCGCGTCGTGGGCAGCGATGGTGCACTCACCGGCTACGGCGGCGGCCTGGAGCGCAAGCGCTGGCTGATCGATCACGAAAGGAAATACACCACATGACGATTGACCACGCGAAAACCTTCGCCGCGCTGCACGCCGGCCCCAAGCTGCTCGTCCTGCCCAACGCTTGGGACGCGGGCAGCGCGCGCGTCATCGAGCATGCCGGCGCCAAAGCCATCGCGACCTCGAGTGCCGCCGTCGCCTGGGCACACGGCTATGCCGACGGCCAGAACTTTCCGTTCGAGGCGCTGCTGGCCAGCGTGCGCGAGATTTCCAAGACGGTTTCGATTCCCGTCTCAGCCGACATCGAGGCGGCTTACGCCAACGACGCCGCTTCGGCCGCCGAGACCGTGGCGCGGGTGATGGACGCCGGCGCGGTCGGCATCAATATCGAGGACGGCAACGACGCGCCCGAGCTCCTCGCCGCCAAGATCGCGAACCTGCGCAAGGCGTCCGATGCGCTCTGGATCAACGCCCGCATCGATACCTATTTGCGCAATCTCGTGCCCACCGGCACGGCGTATGACGAGACCATCCGCCGCGCCAAGCTCTATCGCGAGGCCGGCGCCAGCTCGATCTTCGTGCCCGCCTTCCCGGACAATGCCCGCATCGCGCAGCTGGTGGAGGACGTCGTCCTGCCGCTGAACCTGCTTGCCTGGCAGGGCTTGCCCGACGGGGCGACGCTGGAGGCGGCCGGCGTTCGACGGCTCAGCGCCGGTTCCGGCCTCGGCAAAGTGGTGCTGAACGAGGCGTACCGCTTGGCGCAACAGTTCCTCGCCGACGGCCGCTCGGAGCCGCTGCTGGGCGGGGCGCTTGGGAACATCAATGCGATGATGCGGAAGGGATAGCTGTGGATGGATGTGCGGGACTGCCATCTTTCGACAAGCTCAGGATGAGGACTTTAGCGCGATCCTCATCCTGAGTCCTGAGCCTGTCGAAGGATCGAAGGATGCGGGCTGGCTCAAATCCCCCCCAAGCACTGAACAAAACTGTCACGAACGCGGCTAATATGCCGCCATGAGCGATACGCCCACCGTCTGGCAGTCCCTGCGCAAGGCCATCACGCCGGCGCGGCCCGATCAGCCGCTCGCGACCTTCGAGACCTCGGGCGCCGGCCTGCCGGCGCTGTCGCGCGAGATCCTGGAGCAGCTGCCCGATCCGCTGATGCTGATCGACCGCGACGGCCGGGTGCTGTTCGCGAACCGCGCCATGCGCACCGTCGTCGGCGTCGACACCGAGCGCAAGCACGTCTCTGCCCTGCTGCGCACGCCGGCGGTGTTGGAAGCCATCGGCAAGACGGCCGAGACGGGCGCGCCCTCCACGGTCGAGTTCTCGACCCCCGTGCCGGTGGAGCGCCACTACCAGGCTTATGTCACGCGCACCGCGTCGGAGCCCGCCGTGGTGACGCTGCTGCTGCACGACCTCACCACCGCCAAGCGCACCGAGCAGATGCGCGCCGACTTCGTCGCCAACGCCAGCCACGAGCTGCGCACGCCGCTTGCCGCCGTCTCCGGCTTCATCGACACGCTCAAGGGCCACGCCCGCGACGATGCCGAGGCGCGCGACCGGTTCCTCGACATCATGTCGGTCGAGGCGGGGCGCATGCGCCGGCTGATCGAGGACTTGCTCTCGCTCACCCGCATCGAGCTGAACGAGCATGTGCGCCCGGCGCACCGCGTCTCGCTGGAGCAGATTCTGCGCGAGGCCATCGCCGCGCTGTCGCCGCTGGCGCGGATCGACGGCATCGCGCTGGAGCTGAACGCCGCGCCCAATCTGCCCGAGGTCACCGGCGAGCGCGACGAGCTGATCCAGTTGTTCCAGAACCTGATCCACAACGCGATCAAATACGGCAGGCAGGGCGGTCACGTCTGGTTGTCGATCGCGCCCGCGCCGGTGTCCGGCGGCCGCGGCGCCGCGGCCATGCTGGCGGTCGGCATCAAGGACGACGGCGAGGGCATCCCGTCGGACGCCATCCCGCGACTCACAGAGCGATTCTACCGCGTCGACGTGAAGCGCAGCCGCGAGAAGGGCGGCACCGGGCTCGGCCTTGCCATCGTCAAGCACATCGTCAACCGCCATCAGGGCCGCATGACCGTGGAAAGCCGGGCCGGCGAGGGCAGCACGTTTACCGTGCTTCTGCCGATCGCCCCTTAGGCGGCTCCCCTCGCTGTCACATAACTGTTATAAAACTGTCGCAAATCCATATGGCGGTGGGGCTAATGAGCAACTGGCGCGCCGATGCGCATACCCGGGTCGATGACATGAATGATCACACCGTGAAGGCCTTCAGCGAACAGCTCGAAGGGCTGTCCGCCTCCATCGCCCAAATGGGCGGCCTGGCCGAGGCCCAGTTCGCTGCCGCCGTGGACGCCATCGCGCGGCGCGACACTGTCCTCGCCGAGACCGCCGTCGGCGGCGACGCGCGGATCGACGCGCTGCAGACCGACATCGAGGATCGCGCCCTGAAGCTCCTCGCGCTGCGCCAGCCGATGGCCGTCGACCTGCGCGAGACGCTGGCCGCGATCAAGATCGCGTCGGAGCTGGAGCGCATCGGCGACCTCGCCAAGAACATCGCCAAGCGCGCCATCGTGCTGAACCGCGAGCCGCCGATCCGCCTCACCGCGTCGTTGGCGCGCATGGGCAAGCAGGCGCTCGGGCAGCTCAAGCAGGTGCTCGACGCCTATTCGGACCGCAACGCCGACGCCGCCGAGGCGGTGTGGAAGCAGGACGGCGAAATCGACGAGGCCTATAACAGCCTGTTCCGCGAGCTCCTGACCTACATGATGGAGGATCCGCGCACGATCGGCTCCTCGACGCATCTTCTCTTCATCGCCAAGAACATCGAGCGCAGCGGCGACCACGCGACCAACATCGCCGAGGTTGTCTACCACATGGTCCGCGCCGACCATCTGTCGCTCAACCGGCCCAAGGCCGACACCACCAGCGAGACCAGCGTTCCGTTCGAGAGGAAAGCATGAGCCTCAAGCCCACCGTTCTCGTCGCCGAAGACGAAGGCGCCCTGATCACGCTGCTGCGCTACAATCTGGAGCGCGAAGGCTATCGCGTGCTCGAGGCCAAGGACGGCGAGGAAGCCCTCCTGGTCTCGGCGGAAGAGAAACCCGATCTCGTGCTGCTCGACTGGATGCTGCCGCAGCTCTCCGGCATCGAGGTATGCCGCCGCCTGCGCGGCCGCCAGGAGACGCGCAACGTCCCGATCATCATGCTCACCGCGCGCGGCGAGGAGAGCGACCGTATCCGCGGCCTCGACACCGGCGCCGACGATTATCTGACCAAGCCGTTCTCGATGACCGAGCTTCTGGCGCGCCTGCGCGCCGTGATGCGCCGCATCCGGCCCTCGCTCGCGCCCGACACGGTGGAGATCGGCGACATCCAGATGGACCGCGCCGCCCATCGCGTGCGCCGCGCCGGCAAGGAAGTGCACCTGGGCCCGACCGAGTACAAGCTGCTCGACCACCTGATCCAGCATCCCGGCCGCGTCTTCAGCCGGGAGCAGCTGCTGGACGCGGTGTGGGGCTCCGACGTCTATGTCGAGGCGCGCACCGTGGACGTCCATGTCGGCCGTCTGCGCAAGGCGTTGAACATCGACGGCGTGCGCGACCCGATCCGCACCGTCCGCTCTGCCGGCTACTCGCTCGACGACGCGATCGCCAACGCATAGGCGCGGACGCTCAAAGCACCTTCTTGATCGCGCCGTCGATGTCGGCCGGCTTGGTGGTCGGCGCGAAGCGTCCCACGACATTGCCGGCGCGGTCGATCAGGAATTTGGTGAAATTCCACTTGATGTTCTTGGTGCCCAGCACGCCGCGCTTCTCGGTCGTCAGATGCTTGTAGAGCGGGTGTGCGTCGGCGCCGTTGACGTCGATCTTGGCGAACATCGGAAAGCTGACCCCGTAGTTCGCCTGGCAGAACGCGCCGATCTCGTCCGCGCCGCCGGGCTCCTGCGCGCCGAACTGATTGCAGGGGAAGCCCAGGATCACGAGTCCTTCGGCCTGGTGCGCCCTGTAGAGATTCTCGAGCCCCTCATATTGCGGCGTGAACCCGCACTTGCTGGCCGTGTTGACGATCAGCATCGCCTTGCCGCAGTACTCCGCGAGCGAGACGTCCTTGCCCTGCAAGGTTTTAGCGGTGAAGTCGTAAATCGATGTCATGGCGTCCTCGCCCCCGGTACCGGGAGCGAGGAAACGCGATCATGCCGTGTCAGGCAAGCCTGTCGCCACGTCAGCCGGCCCCCGCGGGCGTTAGCCTGCCATCCGGCCCCCGCGGGCGTTAGCCCGCCATCCGGCCCCCGCGGGCGTTAGCCCGCCATCCGTGTACGGTCGCGGCGCTGCTGCTGCGGCTGGTACGCCTTGCGAGCATGCGCCTCGCAATAGGGCGAGCCGCTCTTCGGCGAGCGGCCGCAGAAGTGGAATTCGTCGGCCGAGGGATCGCCGATCGGCCAGCGGCACATCCGGTCGTTGATCGTCAGCACCGTCGCGTGGCTGCCGTCGGACAGCGTCACCGGATCCTCTTCCACCACCGGCGCCGGCGGCGTGTGGGTGCGCAGCGACACCTTCGGCGCCATCGGCAGGCGCGGACGCTCCGCGCGCGACGGGCTGGCGCGCCCCGCGAGGCCCAACCGGTGCACCTTGCCGATCACCGCATTGCGGGTGACGCCGCCCAAGGCGCGCGCGATCTGGCTGGCCGAAAGACCTTCGGTCCAAAGGTTCTTGAGTTGCTCGACCCGGTCGTCGGTCCAATTCAACAAAGCGGCGTTCATTGAGGCTCCCCTAGGGCTCAGGCCACAAGATATCGTATCTCGGTAACCAAAACGCACAAGCTTTACAGGAGTGCCACAAGCCCTTGTCCACAAGAAGAATCAGGGCCGAGTCGTGCGGCGCGCCGCGATTCTCTCAGGAGTCGCGCAGGCTTATCGAAGCCACGCCGCCCGCAGCGCGCGTTCGCACTTTTACCCGAGTCGCGTGCGCCGCAACGTGCGTTGCGCAAGAAATGCACATCTTCCGCGCGCAGACCGCACGGGTGAGTCGCCAACGCGGCCCAGCCATGCGTTTCCATTCGTGCGCTTGCCCCGCCGTCACAATGGCCTGATAAAGCCGCCTCTTGTTAAGGAGAGTTCCTTGTTCCCCTCCGTCTTGCCGACCTACAACCGCGCCGACGTCGCCTTCGTGCGCGGCGAAGGCGCCTATCTGTTCGCCGAGGACGGCAGCCGCTATCTCGATTTCGGCGCCGGTATCGCGGTCAACGCCTTCGGCCACGCCAATCCGCGCCTCGTCGCCGCGCTGACCGAGCAGGCCAAGAAGCTCTGGCACACCTCGAACCTCTACCGCGTGCCGGGACAGGAGAAGCTCTCCAGGAAACTCGTCGATGCGACCTTCGCCGACACGGTGTTCTTCACCAATTCCGGTGCCGAGGCCTGCGAATGCGCCTTCAAGATCGCGCGCCGCTATCAGTTCGTGAACGACCATCCCGAGCGCTTCCGCATCATCACCTTCGCCGGCGCCTTCCACGGCCGCACCCTGGCCGGCATCGCCGCCGGCGGGCAGGAGAAATATCTCGAAGGCTTCGGCCCGAAGGTCGAGGGCTTCGACCAGGTGCCGCCGAACGATCTCAAGGCACTCGAAGCCGCCATCACCGACGCGACCGCCGCGCTGATGGTCGAGCCGATCCAGGGCGAGGGCGGCCTGCATCCCATGCCGCCGGAATTCCTCCGCGCCCTGCGCAAGCTGTGCGACGAGCGCGGCCTGATGCTGATCTTCGACGAGATCCAGTGCGGCTTCGGGCGGACCGGCAAGCTATTCGCGCATGAGTGGGTCGGCGTCACGCCCGACATCATGTGCGTCGCCAAGGGCATCGGCGGCGGCTTCCCGCTCGGCGCCTGCCTTGCGACGGCCGAAGCGGCGAAGGGCATGACGGCCGGCACGCACGGCTCGACCTATGGCGGCAATCCGCTGGCGATGGCGGTCGGCACCGAAGCCGCCACGATCGTGCTCGAGCCCGGCTTTCTCGAGTCCGTACAGGCGACCGGAAATTTCCTGCGCCAGCAGCTCGTCGGCCTGATCGCCGAGCACCCGGGCGTCTTTGAAGAGCTGCGCGGCCAGGGCCTGATGCTGGGCCTCAAGTTGAAGGTGCCGAACACCGAGTTCGTCGCCGCCGCGCGCCAGCACGGCCTGCTGATCGTCGGCGCCGGCGAGAACGTCGTTCGCCTCTTGCCGCCGCTGATCTTGACCGAGGAGGAAGCGCGCGAAGGCGTGGCTCTTTTGTCCAAGGCTGCCGCCGATTTCGAAACCGACAAGACGAAGAAAACCGAAGCCGCCGCATGAGCCCGCCCAGACATTTCCTCGACCTCGCCGATTTCGACGCCGCCACGTTGAACGCCCTGATCGCCGACGCGCGCAAGCGCAAGGCGGCGCGCGCCGGCCTCGCCAAGGGCATGGAGGATCCCGACCGTCCGCTCGCCGGCAAGATGCTGGCGCTGATCTTCGACAAGCCGTCGACGCGCACGCGCATCTCGTTCGACGTCGGCATGCAGCAGCTGGGCGGCAAGACGATCATGCTGACCGGCGCCGAGATGCAGCTCGGCCGCGGCGAGACGATGGCCGACACGGCGCGCGTGCTGTCGCGCTATGTCGACGCGGTGATGATCCGCACGCTGGACCAGGACATGCTGCACGAGCTCGCGGACAACGCCTCGGTGCCGGTGATCAACGGCATGACCAAGCTGACGCATCCCTGCCAGGTGCTCGCCGACGTGATGACCTTCGAAGAGAAGCTCGGCCCCATCAAGGGTCGCGCCGTGGCGTGGGTCGGCGATTCCAACAACGTGCAGGCCAGCTGGATACAGGCGGCGGCGAAGCTCGGCTTCACCCTGCGCGTGGCGACGCCGAAGGAGCTTGCGCCGCGCGAGCTGACGCGCCGCTGGGCGCAGGAGCAGAGCGCCAAGGTCCAGTTCCTCGAGGACGCCGAGGCGGCGGTGAAGGACGTGGACTGCGTGGTGTGCGACACCTGGGTGTCGATGGGCGACGAGGACACGACGCGCCAGCGTCACAACCTGCTCAAGCCGTATCAGGTGAACGAGCGCCTGCTGAGCCACGCATCGAAGGACTGCATCCTGATGCACTGCCTCCCCGCGCATCGCGGCGAAGAGGTGACGGACGAGGCGCTGGACGGCCCGCACAGCGTGGTGTTCGACGAAGCGGAGAACCGCCTGCACGCGCAGAAGGCCGTGCTGTGCTGGGCGTTGGGGTAGGGCGCCAGCAGAATAGAGATCGGTTACGCATGTGGCTCCAGGAAAAGCGAATCCGCGATATCGTAGGGGCGATAGTTGAGAGCGTCGCCGATGAGGTCTGCAAAGAACATATTGACGCGATAACTCAGGAACCTCAGCTCACCTCGCGCATTGCCCAGGCGATAGATAGTGAGTTCGTGCGGCGGCTCGAACGCGAATTTGGGTCGAGCCGCGTTGGCGACTTTTATATTTCTATGGTGGTGCAAGAAATCCCTGATCATGGGCGAGGATCGCTTGAGAGCCGTATCGGCGCTGATCTCTACATTGGACTTGAAACAGTTTTGAACGGAGAGACCGAATCTAAGGGTCTCCTGGTGCAAGCGAAATGGGATGAGCCGCTGACAAAAAGTGGCGCAAAAGGCTTGCGAGAGAGCTGTCGCCGCATGCTCCGTAAAACGAGCGCCTCTTATGTCTGGTTATACGGCCGAGATGGCGTGACCTCGCTGCCTGCTGCAGGCCTTAAGACAAAGCGCGTCGGCAAAATCCGCGGCGGCGCATCGATCGGAAAGTTGATTTCGGAAGCGCTGGCCTGCCGGGAAGGTGATGGTCGCATCGGGTTACCGCCGGCGCGCGATCGATCTGAGCGGCGTAGGACGCTTGGTGGCATGCTTGTCGAATGGAGTGTCTCCAACGGAATAAGCGTGCGCGTTGAAAAATGGAATCCGGACAGGCCGCTTGACCGATAGTGCAGAAGTCGCTCCCAAGGCCCGTCGTTCCTAGGGATCGGCTTAAGATTGCCTGTGGGGGAACTTTAAGCTGCGTCCCTCAATCCAATCTCTAACGACTTTCCCAGCACCGCTGCTGCGCGCCCCATCGTCAGCAGCGTCACCGACGTGTTCTCCGCATCCAGGAGCCGATCCACCGCTGCGCGGCTCGTCTTCATGCGTTTGGCCATCTGCGATTTCGTGATGCGCTGCTTCTTCATCAATTCGCTGACACGCCACGCCAGCACGCGCTTGATCGACCGAAGCCTGACTTCCTCCAGTATGCCCTCTTCCTCCAGGAAAGAATCGAGGCTGGAACCGATGTGCGGGTTTTTGCGAGGCTTGCTCATCTCCACTCCTTCACCGACTTAAGGCGACTACGTGCGAGCTCCAAATCACTCTTCGGCGTCGCTCGCGATTTCTTTATGAAGCCATGCACGATCACGAGCCTGTCTTCGACGAACCCGAACAGCAGCCGTGCGATGCGGTCCTTCAAACTCGACCGAAGTTCATAAAGCCCTTGCCCCATCGGGCGGCACAACGGCATGCCGACCGGCCAGCCGAATTCCAGTTCGTTCAGGTCTTCGCCAATCCGCACGCGGTCGGGCTTGTCGAGACCCTTTAGCCAATCGCGCACCGGCTCGGTGCCTGATGGCGTTGCGAAGAAGGCAATCGGAATGCGGTTTTCAGTCATTTCTGATGTACCAAATTCGGTACAGGCTTTCAATCGCCATCCACCTCTCCCGCGAAAATATATCTCCCGCTACCCCTTGAACCTCCGGTTGTACAACCCCACATCACGCATCCACTTGAAAAGGATCGTCATTCCCGCCTCAGCGCCGGCCGCGCGTGCGGGCGCTAGGCCGCGCAGGGCCGTCGAAACACGCGCGAGACAGACAGGGCTAGGGTGCGCGACGCGCGCGCATTCGTGCGGACAAAGGGCAAGGCGGCTTCCGACGGCGCAGACGCGCTCCGAGAGGGAAGGGCACGGTCCGGCGGGCGCTCAAACCGGGGATGGGGACGCGAAGGCGCTCACGGCCGCCGCTTAACTGCGGCGACGGCGGGCCTGCCTCTTGAGCGAGATCCGAAACGGCCCGGCGGCCGCTGCAAGCTTCGCGAAGCTTCGGCGGCGCGGGCCGTTTCCATATGCGCACCGCGGAACCGTCTTCGTCGCCGTTTGAATTCGCGGCCTCCCATCCCATATAGGTAACCCATGCCCAAAGCCCCCCACACCTATACCGCTGCGCCTGCCGCCGATTTCGTGCTGCCGTTCGATCTTCCCGGCGTCGGCCTGCGCGGCCGCATCGTGCGCCTCGAAGCCACCGTCACCCGCGCCCTCGCCGCCCACGCGCTGCCCGAGGCCGCGGCGCGCACCGTCGGCGAGACGCTGGCGCTGGCCGCCATCCTCGGCACCTCGCTCAAGCTCGACGGGCGCTTGACGGTGCAGACCAAGTCCGACGGTCCGCTCGATCTCGCCACCGCCGATTACTACGGCGCGCCGGAGGACAAGCCCGGCACGCCCATCGGCCTGCGCGGCTACGGCCGCGTCGATGCCGAGCGGCTTGCGGGGCTGAGCGCGCCCATCGCGTTCGACGCGCTTGCCGGTGACGGCTCCCTGGCGATCACCATCGAGCCGCGCCGCGACGGCCAGGCCTATCAAGGTATCGTCGCGCTCAATCCCGCCGGCATCGCGGCGTCGGCCGAGACGTATTTTGCGCAGTCCGAGCAGCTGCCGACCGTGTTGCGGCTGGCGGCGGCGCCTCTTTTCGTGCCCGGCCAGAAGGAGCCGACCTGGCGCGCCGGCGGCATCATGCTGCAGGCGACGCCCGACGGGCAGGGCGCCGAGGACGATTGGGAGCGCCTCTCGATGTTCCTCGCCAGCGTCGAGGATCTCGAGTTGCTCGACACCGCGCTGCCCGCCGAGCAATTGCTGTGGCGCCTGTTCCACGAGGACGAAACGCGTGTGCTGCCCTTCGCCCGCACCGAATTTCGCTGCAGCTGCGATGCGGGGCGCGTGGCGGCGGTGCTCCAGTCCTATCCGCAGAAGGAACGCGAAGGCCTCGCCGATCCCGACGGCATGATCCGCGCGCGCTGCGAGTTCTGCGGCACGGTGCACGTCATCGATCCCGCCAAGCTTGCGGCGCAAACGGAGTAGCGGACATGGCGTGGTGGAAGAAAGAGACGCCGAAGCCCTCGGTGGCGGCGCCGAGCCTGCCCGCGCCCTACAAAGACGGACCGGCCAACCACGTCTACAATCTGCTGTTCTGCGACGATCCCGAAATCTGGCGCAATGGAACGACGTCCGACGGATCGGCGCTTGCCGTCGTCCTTCGCGAAGATTCGGCGCCGGCCGACGTGCGCCGCGTCGCCGATGACGAGGCGGTGGAAAGCCGCATCCGCGCGCTCGCCTTCAACTGGCTGCGGCGGCATGGCCAGGCGGTACCGGCGAAAACCCTGCTCGGCACCGTCGTCGAGGTGCCGCTGCAGGGCGGCCTCGACACGCTGGCGGCGTTCGGCGACGGCGGGGTCCGCTACATCAATCAGAGCGGCAAGATCGGCGTGTTCGACGGCGGCGTGGCGGCGCTTCAGCCGACGATCGACGCGCTGCTCGCGGCGTCGCGGGTTCTCGTCGGCAAGATCGGGCCGTGGGAAAAGCCGCGCCTGAACCCGCCGAAGGCCGGGAATGTGCGGCTGACCTTCCTGGTGTCGGATGGCTTGTATTTCGGCGAAGGACCGTATGCCGATCTGGCGCGCGACGGGTTGGGCGGGCCGGTGCTGGCTGCCGCGCGTCAGCTGTTGGAACAAGTCGTCGCGCTGTCGACGCGCAAGTCTTAAGGCGCGTTCAGGAACTGCACCGCCATCGCCCCGTAAACCTGCGGCTGCTCCAGCGGGCCGAAATGGCTCGCGCCCGGCACGATCACTTCGCGCGCGCCGGGGATCGCCTTCGCCAGCGCATCGGTGTGGGCGCGCAGGATCATGTCGTGCTCGCCCGCCACCACCAGCACTTTGGCGCGGATGCGCGACAGCTGCGGCACGGTGTAATGCGGTTCGGTCGTGACCAGCGTCGTGATCTTGCTCAACATCGTTTGGAAGTGGCGCGGGTCCGGCGCGATGGCGTCGTAGAACGGCTCGACCTGCGCGGCCTCCTGCTTGAATTGCGCCGGATCGAAGGCTTTGGGATCTATGCCCTTCACGTCGAAGTTCGCGCCGATCGCCATCAGCTTGTCGATGCGGTCGGGCCGCTTCATCGCCATGGCGAGGCCGATGATGCCGCCATCGCTCCAACCCACCACGTCGGCGCGCTTGATGTGGAGATGGTCCATCAGCGCCAGCATGTCGCCGGCCATCAGATCGTAACGGATCGGACCTGGCGCGTCGGTCGAACGCCCCTGGCCGCGGCTGTCGACCGCGATAACCGTATGCGTCGACGCCAGCGCGTGGATGAACGGATGCATCGTCTCCAGGAACGCGCCCGCGCCGTGCAGCACCAGGACCGGCGGTCCCTCGCCATAGGTCTCGTAATAGATGCTGACGCCATCGACCTGCGCGCGCTGCCCGCCATGGAACTGACCGCTCAGCGTGCGCCAGACATAGAAGCGCGGAATGCCGAAATTGGCGCGGTCGATCTGCACGAAGCCGAACAGCGCGCCCGACACGGCGACCACCAGCACGACAAGGATGATGAGGGATCTTCTGGACATCTCGCCATCGACTTTATTCGCCGCTAGCTTGTGGGTTCAAGAGGCGGTGAGCATGACGGTTCTGCTGTTGGATTGCGACGGCGTGGTGGTGCACGGCCATCCGCAAGGCGGCCGCTGGGACAAGGATCTGGAACGCGACCTCGGCCTGCGCGCCGATCTGGTGCAGACGCGCTTCTTCAAGCCGCATTTCCGGAAGGTTGTTCTCGGCGAAGCGGATCTGATGGATGCCCTGGACGCGGCGTGGCCGCAGCTCGAGACCACCGCCACGCCGCGCGCGTTCGTCGATTACTGGTTCGCGATGGACAGCCGCCTCGACGGCGACGTGTTGGCGCAGGTGGACGCCTGGCGCGCCGTCGGCCGCAAGGCCTATCTCGCCACGGTGCAGGAGCATCACCGCGCCCGCTACCTGATGGACACGCTCGGCCTCGCCAGGCATTTCGACGGCATCCACTACGCGGCGGCGCTCGGCGCGGCCAAGCCCGACCGCGCGTTCTACGAGCGCAGCCAGGCGCTGCTGCCGCCGGGCGAGGTGATCTTCCTCGACGACTCGCTTGCGAATGTCGAGGCGGCAACGGCGTTCGGCTGGCGTGCGCATCATTTCCGCAGCGCGGACGACCTGCGCGCCGCACTCAGCCGAAGGGATTGAGCCAGCGAGTCAGTTCCGACCAGCGCTCGACGATCAACTTGCGCCGGATGCGCCGTCCGACGATCTCGAACCGCAAGCTGTCGGGATCTTCGAGGAATGTCGCGTAATAGTCGTCGGCGTATTCGGGGTAGAGCTTGGGCGCCGTCGCCGTGATGCCCTGCGCGGTGGCGAGACGATGAAACGCATCGACAGCCGCACTATCCGCCACCTGCAGGCAGACATGATGCAGGCCCGGCGCGTAGGAATCGTGTGCGGCGGCCGTCTTCGCCGGACGGATGCTGATCTGCGTGACACGGTTGAAATAGTGCGCGTGTGGATCGCCCGCGATAGGAACGTCGATCTTGCGGTAGTCGAGCAGACCGAACACCGTGTCGTACCACGGCTCCGACCGCGCCATGTCGGCAACCGTCAAGTAAAGGTGATCGAGCCCGACGACCTCGATGCGCTCGGGCGGCAGACCGCTCACGCCGCGGCCCGCGCGATCACCTTGCGCAGGAAGCCCTCGCAGGCGGTGAGCTCCGACAGCGCGACGAACTCGTCCGCCTTGTGCGCCTGGTCGATGGAGCCGGGGCCGCAGATCACCGCCGGGATGCCGGCGCGCTGGAAGTGTCCGGCCTCGGTGCCGTAGGCGACAGCCTCGGCGTGGTTTGCGCCGGTGATCGCGCGCGCCAGCGCGATGGCGGGCGACGCCTCGTCCATCACAAGGCCCGGATAGCTCGCATGCAGCACGGTGTCGAAGCCGGCCTCGGGGGCGCGGGCACGATATTTCGGCAGGATCGTCGACGCGGCGCGGCTCTTCACCGCCTCGACCACTTTGGCGGCATCGCGGTCGGGCAGGGCGCGGTATTCCCACGTCACCGTCGCGTCGCGGCCCAGGATGTTCACCGCCGAGCCGCCGGTGATCATGTTGGCCTGCAGCGTGGTGTGCGGCGGGTCGAAGCGCGGATCGGCGTCGGCGCGCAGTTCGTTCCACACGTCGTCGAGCAGCTTGACGAACTCGCCCGCCATCATCACGGCGTTGGCGCCTTTCTCCGGCGCGCTTGAATGGCCTTCCTTGCCGTGGCAATGGGTGTGCAGCACCGCGCCAGCCTTGTGCGCCCCGACCACGCGCATCAGCGTCGGCTCGCCGACGATGGCGAGCGCCGGCCTGATCCCGGCATCCTTGAGATCGTCCAGCAGCCCGCGCACGCCGACGCAGCCGACTTCCTCGTCATAGGACAGCGCGAAATGGATCGGCCGCTTGAGCTTGGCCTTTGCGATTTCCGGCAAGAGCGACAGCGCCACGCCGATGAATCCCTTCATGTCGCAGGCGCCGCGCCCGAACAGCTTGTCGCCGCGCACCTGGGCCGCGAACGGATCGGAAGACCATTCCTGCCCGTCGACCGGCACCACGTCGGTATGGCCCGACAGGACATAGCCGCCGCTTTCCTCCGGCCCGAAGGTCGCGAACAGGTTGGCCTTGATGCGTCCGGCGTCGAAGGAACGGCGGCAGCGCGCGCCGGCGCTCTCCAGCATCTCCTGGACATGGTCGATCAGCGCGAGGTTCGAACCGCGGCTGGTGGTGTCGAAGCCGATCAGCTTCTGCGTCAACGCAAGACCGTCCACGGCTCAGCTCATCTTCGAGGTGGGATTGCCGATCACAGCGAGGAACTCGCGGCGGGTGATCTCGTTGGTGCGAAAATCGCCCAGCATCGTCGAGGTCACCATGCTGACGCCCGTCTTGTGTACGCCGCGCGTCGTCATGCATTGGTGCGAGGCTTCGATCACCACAGCCACGCCCTTGGGCTCCAGCACCTTCTGGATGGTGTTGGCGATCTGCGCGTTCATCTTCTCCTGCACCTGAAGGCGCCGTGCATAGGCTTCCACCACGCGCGCCAGCTTGGAGATTCCGACCACCTTGTTGTTCGGCAGATAACCGACATGGGCGCGGCCGATGATCGGCGCCAGATGATGCTCGCAATGGCTTTCGAAGCGGATGTCGCGGAGCACGATCATGTTGTCGTAGCCTTCGACCTCCTCGAAGGTCCGCCGCATGTACGCTTCCGGATCCTGCTCGTAGCCCGAGAACCAATCCTCGAACGCCCGCGCCACGCGCGCTGGCGTATCGCGCAGGCCCTCGCGCGTCGGATCGTCGCCCGCCCATTGCAGAAGCGTGCGGACGGCGGCTTCCGCCTCGTCACGGCTCGGGCGTGTTAGATCGGACATGGAAACGAACTTTCAGGAGTGAAGGGGAAGCCCGGAGTTTCCTCCGCACCATCCCGAAAGATCAAGCCGCGCTTTTGCAACCCGGCCGCGCGGGAACGACCCTGCGCCATACGTGGTCTAAGGTATCCGATCTAGTGGATCCGCCGCTGTTCGTGCGGGCTTTCGAGCAGGAATGCCGGGATTTCCGCGTCGAACGCTTCCCCGGTCGAGGAGCGCATCTTGTAGCGCCCGCTCATATAGCCGGACGAGGTCGGCAGCGGGCAACCGCTGGTGTATTGGAATTTCTGCCCCGGCGCGATCACCGGCTGCGCGCCCACGACGCCCGGGCCCGTCACTTCCTTCATCTGCCCATGGCCGTCGGTGATGTGCCAATGGCGCGAGAGCAGCTGAACGGTTTCCCCGCTGCGGTTCTCGATGGTGACGGTATAGGACCACAGATAGCGGTGCTCGTCCGGGTCCGACTGGTCGGCCAGGAAAGCCGGCTGCACCGCGACGCGGATGTTGCGAGTCGAGCGTTCGTACATGGCGCAAATTATCGGTAGCGTGACAGTGGCGCGCAAGTGGATGGCGAACGCGTCGTTAACGAGCGCTCAGGACTGTGGCGCGACGGACACGTCTGTCTTTACCGAGTTCGCGATGAAGCATTCTTCATGCGATTGGCGATGAATCGCCGCAATCTGCGCGGCATCCGGCGAAGTTCCCGGCGCGAAGACGGCATGTGGACGTAACGTTACGCGCGAAATCCACAGTTTCCCGTTGTCGCCTTTCTCCAAATGGCCGACCGCGTCGTCCTCGTAGGCGTCGACCGTCAATCGCTTGCGGGCGCAGATCGCGAGGAAGCTCAGCATATGGCAGGCCGACAGCGATGCGACGAATGCCTCTTCGGGATCGATCCGCTGTGCGTCGCCGCGAAACGCCGGCGCCGCCGAACCGTCAAGCACCACCGCGCCGGATTTGAACCGCACGGCATGGCTGCGGTTGTAGGAGTCGTACGTGAAATCGGTCGAGCTACGCGTCCAGCGCACGCCGGCATGATGTTCGCTCATTCGAGAGTCTCCCGCAGGCAAAGCCAATTGGTCATGTGAGGAAATGGCGTCGTTCCGCTGGGCGCGCTGCGCCGCCCGCCATGCGTCATGCCCAGCCATGCAAGAATGGGCACGCCCGGAGGCAGGTCGACCTCGAAGCTCGCCAGGACCGCTTTACTGCCGCCGCGATAACCGCCGTCATGGAACACGATCTGCGGCGCGATCCCGATATGCAGCGCTGCGGCATAGGACCAGGCGATGGCGGCCATCTCTTCGCTCGGCGCGTTGCCGACATCGTGATGGAACGCGGCGCGGCGCGCCGGTGTCGTCACCGCGAGATGACCGGCCTCGTGCAGCAGGTCGCCCGGATAGGTCATCCGGCTCTCATCGACCACCAGCGTGCCGCGATCGATGTCGATGCCGGGCAGGGCGGTCTCGGCCGCGACGGTTCCGGCGCGCACCGCGAGACCGATCTCGCGCAGGAACGCAACGATCCGGCGCGTCATCGGAGCGTCGAACTCGGATCCTTGCGCGTCGGTCTGCGTCATACCCGTTCCGGTGCTTGGTTTGTCGAGGCCCACTCTATAGCCTACCGGCAAAACAATGTGCTGGGGGCGTTATGCGTTTGGGTTCGGGGATCATTGCGGCATTTGCATTCGCGCTGACCGTGGGCACGGCCTGGGCGGACAATCCGCCGGCAGCGCCACCACCCGGCATGTCGGCCGAGCAACTCGCGACGCTGCAGAAATATCAGGCGATCGCCGCCAAGCTGCATCCGCAGTTCGGCGACGTGCCGGTGCCCGGCGCCCACGCCACGCTGCACCTGGGCAAGGCCTATTACTTCCTTCCGGCAGACCAAGCGCGCCTCGTGCTGGTCGATGCGTGGCGCAATCCGAAGGAAGCGGCCGACGGCATCGCAGGCATGGTGTTCCCGGCCGGCAAGGGCTTCGCCAGCGACACCTGGGCCGCGGTCATCACCTATGACGACCAGGGCTACATCCCCGACGGCGATGCCAAGACCGTCGATTACAGCGAGATGATCAAATCGGCACAGGATCACGAGGGCGATATCAACGACCGGCGCAAGCAAGAGGGTCTCGACTCGATCCACCTGGTCGGCTGGGCGCAGCCGCCCTATTACGACCAGCCGCATCACTCGCTGATCTGGGCGCGAGAGATCGCGTTCCAGAACCAGACCGACAACGCGCTGAACTACGATGTGCGCGAGCTCGGGCGCGGCGGCGTGCTGTCGATGAACATCCTGTCGAACATGAGCAAGATCGGCGAGGTGCGCGCCGCAGCGAACCGGCTGCAGAACGTCGGCACGTTCGATCCGGGCTATCACTACGCCGACTATAAGTCCGGCGTGGACAAGAAGGCGGCCTACGGCATCGGCGGGCTCGTCGCGGCCGGCATCGGCGTGGCGCTGGCGCAGAAGCTCGGCCTGATCGGCGTCGTGCTGCTGTTCGCCAAGAAGTTCTTCGTGATCATCGCGACCGCGGCGGCCGGCGGCTTCGCCTGGCTGCGACGCCTCTTCGGCAAATCGAAAGACCAGCCGCCCAGTGCGGCGGCCTGACGCATGACGGTGGGCCGGCTCGCCGTCGCGGCGCTCGCGCTTCTCTTCGCGCGGGGCGAGGCGCCGCTGGATGCTCTCACCGCGCTCGACACGCCGAATTATATCGGCGGACTGACACGCCAGGACCGCGCCATGGCGGCGCGAATCCATGCCGCGATGGCGCCGCGCTACACCGCGGTCTGCAATCCGGCACGCCCGGAGGACGGCGTCTTGATCGGAAAGATGGACGACAAGACGGCCGTGCCGCCGCTGGCGTCCGGCGATCCCGATCTCGCCGGCCTGGTTCGCGCGCTGGACGCGCCGCGGCAGGAGGTGCGTGACGTCGCGGCCTATGTCATCGGCTTGCTCGGCCCCTCGGCGAAAGCGGCGCTGCCGACGCTGGAGAAGCGTTTCGGGAGCGACGTGGGAGGCTGGGTCAACTTCGCCTACGGCGCGGTCTCCTGCCAGAGCGTCGCCGGCGCGGATTTCCGCCACACGCTCCCGCCATCGCTTCTGCCGCCCGAGCAACCCTGGAAGGACTTTCTCGCCAAGTCGGCGCGGCTGATGGCGACGCTCTATCTCGATCCGGATATCGAGTATCCGCCGGATATGATGGGCTACGCCTATCAAAACTACGGGCTCTCGCAATCCGCACCGGTCGATCTTCTGGCGCGCATTTTGGGCGACGGCAGGCTTAGTCTTCAGAAGCGCCGCGAGGCGGCGCAAGCATTGTCGGGCCTGCCGGCCGAAAATCTCGAGCCGGCGCGCGCGGCTTTGGAACAAGCTACCGTCGGCCCCGACGCCGACATCCGTTTCTATGCCATCCGCCCGCTGGTCGCGCTGCACGACGCCGCCGCGGTCTCGCCGGTGATCGAGACGATCGGTTACCACGCATGGCTCGGCTATTGGGACGAGCAACTCTGCCATCTCGGTCCCGTCGCAATCGCCGCCGAGGACCGGCTGATCGACGTCGCCACGCATTCCGACTGGCCGAGCGTGCGGCGCCGCGCGACGGCCGCGCTCGGCTGCATCAAATCGGTGAAGGCGCTCGGCGTGCTCGTGCCGATGCTGGACGAGAACGACTGGGCGCTGACGCTGGCCGTCGCAACGGCCATCGGCAGGATCGGCGTTCGCGATGCCCAGGCCGAAGCCGTGCTCGACCGGTTGGCCGCCCGCCATTGGTCGTCGAAGGTACGAGAGGCCGCTGCGCGGGCGCTCGGCCGATTGGGCGCGCGGCCCGTCCTGCCGCTACCGCCGAAAATCGGGCCGCAGATCGTGGTCGTCTCCACCGGCGGCCCGCCGCCGCGCATCGACCACGGCCTGCCCTGGTGCGATCCCAAGGCGCGTTACAGCCTCGACGGCACGCGTTGGTTCGCGGTGCATTGGCGCGAGCCCTTGTATCAACCCCTACCGCGCGGCTTTCACCCGAAGCAGCCGATCGTGCAGACGGTCGGCACGCAGCAGTTCCTGCAGGTGCCGGACGGCTGGTTGATGGGCTCTATGGGATTCGAGGACGAAGGCGTGCTCACCCATGTCGCGCGCGACGGCACGATCGACAATCTCGGCCTCGGGTCCGGCGAGGCGACGATGACCGGATTCGCGCGAATCCGTGGCCGCATTCTGGCCTTCGGCATCGAGATAGCGGCCGTCGGAGACGGCGGCGTGCTATTCGATATCGCGCGCGGGCCGGACGGCGCGTGGCACGCGACACGCCGCCTCATCCTGCCGGGATTTCCCGCCGCGCACGCATTGTCGCCGCGCGGTGAGCTTCTGCTGACGGACGGTGTGGAGTCCTACGCTGTGATCGGTGATACGATCGTGCCGCTGAAATGCGAGCGCACCTTGGGCGATTATTTCGCCGCCCATCCGCAAGACCCGTTCGTCCTGCGCGATCCCGGCGACGCGCCTTAGGCGACCTTCAGCGCCTGCTCAAGATCTTCGCAAAGATCGGCCGGGTCTTCGAGCCCGACCGACAGGCGCAGCAGGCCCGCTGTCACACCCAACTCGGCGCGCGCCGCGGGTGCCAGCTTCTGGTGCGTCGTGGTCTCCGGGTGGGTGATCAGGCTCTTGGTGTCGCCGAGATTGTTCGAGATGTCGATCAGCTTCAGCGCGTTGCCGAGCTTGAACGCCGCCGCCTTGCCGCCCTCGACCTCGAACGCAACCACGCCGCCCCCCGCTTCCATCTGCGCCCGCGCCAGGTTGTGCTGCGGATGGTCGGGCCTGAACGGATAGAGCACCCGCGTCACGTTCTTCTGCCGCGCCAGGAAATCCGCCACCTGCGTCGCGGCTTCCGAATGCGCCCGCATGCGCAGGTCCAGCGTCTCCAGGCTCTTCAGATGCACCCAGGCGTTGAACGGGCTGATCGACGGACCGGTGTTGCGGATGAAGCTCTGCAGGTGGTCCTTGAGGAAATCCTCCTTGCAGAGGATCACGCCACCCAGCGCTCGGCCCTGGCCGTCGATGTACTTGGTCGAGGAGTGCACCACGATGTCGGCGCCGAACTCCATCGGCCGCTGCAGGCTGGGCGTCGCGAAGGCGTTGTCGGCGATCAGCCGCGCACCGCCGTCATGCGCGATCTTCGCCACCGCCTTCAGGTCCACGATCGCGAGCGTCGGGTTCGACGGCGTCTCGAGAAACAGCATCTTCGTCTCGGGCCGCATCGCCTGCGCCCATTGATCGACATCGCCGCCGTCCACCAGCGTGGAAGCGATGCCGAAGCGCGGCAGGATTGCCTCGATCACGTGGCGACACGAGCCGAACATCGCCTTGGCCGCGACGACGTGATCGCCGGCGCACAGACCCGACAGCAGCGTCGCGCTCACCGCCGCCATGCCGCTCGCCGTGGCGCGCGCCACCGGGGCACCCTCCAGCGCCGCCATGCGCTCCTCGAACATCGTGACGGTGGGATTGCCGAAGCGGCTGTATTGATAACCGCCGATCTCGCCCTTGAAGCGGGCCTCGGCCTCCTCGGGCGCCTCATAGGCATAACCCGAGGTCAGGAACAGCGCCTCGCTGGTCTCCTGAAACGGCGTGCGCATCGTCCCGGCCCGCACGGCCAATGTGCGAGCGCGCCACTTTCCGGGCTTTTTGTTCGTAGTCATGCAGTTTTGTTGCGCGCTTGTCCGGATGGGTCAAGTTTCATAAGGTCGCGCCGCATTCGAGGCAGCCATGAGCGAAATGAACACCATCAGCCATCACACAGCCCTCATCTATGTGATGGTGGTCATGTCCGCCGCCGACGGTTCCATGAGCGAGAAGGAGCTCAAGATCATCGGTGAGCTGTCCAAGACGCTGCCGGCCTTCCAGGGCTTCGACCATTCGCGTCTGCTTGCGGTGTGCCAGGACTGCGCCCAGATCCTGAAGGAGCCGGACGGCATCGACGCCATCCTCGGCTTGATCAAGGATGGCCTGCCCGACGTGCTGCACGAGACCGCCTATTGGGTGGCGCTCGAGGTCGCGCTCGCCGACCGGCGCATCGCGCTGGAGGAGGTGCGGATGCTCGACACGCTGCGCCGCCATCTGGCGATCGACAAGCTGACCAGCGCCGCCATCGAGCGGGGCGCACGCGCCAAGTACCAGATCGCGTGAAACGGCTGCTGCTGCTGCGCCACGCCAAGGCGGTGCCCGGCGGCGCCGGCATCGACGATCATGAGCGCGATTTGGTGCCGCGCGGCCGCGACGATGCTTCGCGCATGGGCCGCTACATCGCCGGGAACGGCTACACACCCGAGGCGATCCTCGCCTCGACCTCCGCCCGCACCACCGAGACGGTCGAGCAGGCCAGCGAGCATTTCGCCGGCACCGCGCGGGTCGACTATCTCGAAGCGCTCTATCTCGCGGAGCCGGACGTCATCCTCTCCATCGTGCGGCTGGCGCCGGATAAGACGGACAGCCTGATGGTGGTCGGCCACAATCCCGGGCTCGAGCTGCTGGCCTCGGTCCTGGGGCGCGAGCCCGTCAAACGCAAGGAGCGCGACCGCTTCGACCAGCTGGAGGAAAAATTCCCCACCGCCGCGCTTGCCGTCCTGGAGTTCGACGTCGCGCGCTGGCGCGACATCGCGCCGGGTGAGGGCGCGCTGAAGGACTTCGTACGTCCCAGGGATATTTAACGACATGACCGCCGACGACGAGCTGCGAGAGGCACTGGAAGGACGGGTGCGCGACGCGCTGCCGGGTCTCGCCTTCACCGGCGCCGTGCTGAACACCTATGGCGAAGACAACTATGTGCTGGAGATCGACCGCGCCTGGATCGTGCGCATTCCGCGCGACGAGGCGGGCCGCAGCCGCTTCGCCGCCGAGTTGAATCTGCTGGCCGCGCTCGGCCCGATCGCCGCGGTGCCGGTGCCGCGCTACGGCTGCATCGCAGCCGACGGCAGCATGGGCGCCTATCGCCGCATCGACGGCGCCGAGATGACGCCGCCGGTCTTCGCGCTGCTCGACCGCGCGGCGCAGCGCGACGTGCTGAACGAGCTGGCGCATTTCCTCTCGACCTTGCATGCGTTGCCCGAAGCGACGATCCGCCAGCCCGACGGCATGACTCAGCGCACCTGGCGCGGCGAGCAATTCGCGGCGCTCTATCGCGGCATGCGGCGGGCGAAGATCGCCCGCGTCACGCCGCCCGGCATGTTGGCTCGGTTCGACGCTTTCCACGCGGCCTTCGAGACCGAACGGCCCTTCGTCCCGCGCCTCGCGCATGGCGATCTCAGCGACGACCATATCCTGCTGCGCCCCGACGGCACGTTGGCCGGCATCATCGACTTCACCGACGCCGCCTGGGGCGATCCGGCGATCGATTTCGCCTGGTTCTGGCGCCTCGGCGAGGCGCGGCTCGACTTCGTCCTCGAACGCTATGCGCTCGCCGCCGAAGACACCGGCCTCAAGACGCGGTCGCACTGGACCTTCGTGCGCTATCTGATCAGCCAAATCGCCTATGGCGACAAGGCGAAATGGAATCTGCCGCCGGAGCAGGCCCTCGCCGAGCTCGACGGACACTTGAAACGGCTCGGCTTCTAGCCCTTGAAATGCCCGCGCCGACGCCTAGGTTTTGAGGGGCTGATCGGGGCAGGGGCATGCGGCGCATGGTTGTATGGATTGCGGGCGTCTTCCTCGTCCTGCTTGTGATCGTGGCGCTGCGGCTGTTCCTGCCGATCTCGACCGCGCCTTTCGCGAACGCGCCGAACAGCATCGCGGCGGTCGAGCGCTGGGATGTCGGCGGGCTCTCGCAGTCCGTCATCATCCGCGGCCGCGACAGGTCGGGCCCGATCCTGCTGTGGCTCCATGGCGGCCCCGGCTCGGGCCAAACGCCGGTCGCGCGCCGCTTCAACGGCGATCTGGAGAACGATTTTATCGTGGTCTATTGGGACCAGCGTTACGCAGGCCAGTCTTACGATCCGTCGCTGCCGCTGCCGAAGGGCCTGACGATCGCCGGCTATGTCCGCGACCTCGACGTCGTCGTGGATCGCCTGCGTGCCCGTTTCCACAAAGAGAAGGTCGTGCTCGTCGGACAATCCTGGGGCACCGTCCTGGGCGTCTTGTACGCGCAGCAGCATCCGGAGAAGGTCGCCGCCTATGTCGGCATCGGCCAGGTCACCAACACGCCGGAGAATGAGGCGCTGTCCTACGCGTTCGTGCTCGAGCAAGCCGGGGCGCGGGGCGACGCCGCCGATATCAAGACGCTGACGGACCTCGGCCCGCCGCCGCGCGCCGGATCGATCTTCACGCCCCGCGACCTGATCAACAAATATGGCGGCTTCGCGCGCGGCAATCTCAGCCTGGGGCGCATGGTGATGCTCAGCCTTACGGCGCGGGAGGTGAACTGGCGCGACATCGCGGCGCTCTATGGTGCGCATACCTACTCGAACGACATGCTGAACCGCGAGTTCGCGCATTTCACGCTCGACGGCGGGCATCCGCATTTCGACGTGCCGATGTTCATCATGGCCGGCCGCTACGACGAGTACTCGGTCGCGAGCCTGGCGCACCGCTTCTACGAGCGGCTGACGGCGCCGAAGAAGGAATTCGTCTGGTTCGAGGAGTCCGGCCACAACCCGAACTTCGAGGAGCCGGCCAAGTTCATGGCCTTCATGGTGAAAGAGGTACGGCCGTTAGCCGAGCCCTAGCCGCGCGAACTGTTCCGCAGGCGCCTCGACGGCCTTCAACGCCGCGCGCAAGGCGTCGGCAAGGTCTTTCTCCAATCCGCTGCCGGCGAGATTGGTCTCCTCGCCCGGATCGCTCGCGAGATCGTAGAGGTGGTTGCCGGAGAATTTCGCCGCCGCCCAATACGGCACGGCGTCACTCTCGTCCCAGGTCTGACGGATCACCGGCACCTTGCTGCCTGGCATGCGATCGAGCCGTGCGCGTTCGTCGGGCAACGGCATTTCCTGCTCGCGGGTGAGGAAATGCGTCGGCATGGTCGACCAGCGGTTCGACCATGCGCCGAGCGGACGGTTCGCGGCCGCGGGCGCCCGCGCATATTTGTGGCGGCTGTCGATGTAGTGCACCTCGCGTCCCCACACGCCCGCAAGCAGCCAGTCGCGCACCGTCTTCGTCTCGTGCGTCAACAGCGGCAGGAGCGAGCGGCCATGGACGCGCTGGCGCGGCTCGACGCCGAACAGCGCCGCCAGCGTGGCGTGGATGTCGACGCTTGTCGTCAGCGCGTCGCAATCGCCCGCCGGCACACCGGGCGCCGCGATCAGCATCGGGATATGGCTGATGGTTTCATAAAGCGGCACGCCGGGCTTGCCCCAGATGTCCTTCTCGCCGAGATAATGGCCGTGGTCGGTGCACAGGATGACGACGGTGTCGTTCCACAGTCCCCTGGCATCGATTTCGTCGAGAACCTTGCCGAGCCAGTGGTCGATCATGGTGAGCTTGGCGCCATAGCGCGCCCGGATCTGCTGCCCCTCGCGCGCCGTCATCACGCCGCGCTTGACGAGGCCCGCGCCGTAAGGCGGCCAGATCAGGGGCGGCCCGTCCCAGCCGGGATCGTAGCGCTGGATGTATTCGTCCGGCGTGTCGAACGGCTCGTGTGGATCGAACTCGTCGACGAACAGGAAGAAGCGGTCATGCGCCCCGGCATTGTCGGCGATCCAGTTCGCGGCACTCTGCATCACGCGCGGGCCCGGAAAATCCGCCTCGCCGCGGAAATAGCCGCGCGACTTGTCGTAAGGCATGTGCCGCTGCATGCCGATATGCGGTGCGCCGGCCCAACTCGGATCGGCCTTGGTCTTCCACGCGTCGCCCTCGTGGCCGCGCTGGTAGTCCCACGCGGTGAAATCGACGTGATAGTTCTCGCCGCCGGTCTCGAACAGGTGCGGATGGTCGCTGATCAGCTGGCTCGCCACGCCCGCCTTGCCCAGCGGATAGGTGATCGCGTCCTCCCACAACTCCACCGAGCCCCAGGGCCGCCACAGAAAATCCCACGCGCCGCACAGGATATCGTGTCGCGCCGGCATGCAGGGCAGCGACGCCGCGTAATGCTTGGTGAAGCGCACCGAGCGCTTCGCCAGCCGGTCGATGTTCGGCGTCGCGAATTCGCGCCCGCCATAGGCGCCGACCATGTGCCGGTTGAGGCTGTCGAGCAGAAGGACGATCGCGTTCTTCGCGACCGGAGTGCTTCTCATCGCGCGTGACTGCGCTCGGCGAGCGCCAGCGTCTGCCAGCCGAAGGCAGTCTCCGGCACCATGTCGCCCATCATGCGCGCCGTGCGCTCCGCGACGGCGCGGCCGCCCATCGTCTCATAGAAGAAGCGCGCGTTGTTCTTGGCATGCGCCCAGATCACGCAGGAGGTAAAGCCGCGTTGCGCCAGCGCCACGAAGCAACCCTGCAGCAGCGTCTTTCCCACGCCGCGCCCGAAATAATTCGGATCGACATACAGCGTGTAGACCTCGCCGTCATAGCCGAGCGATTTGTCGCGTGCCGGACCGAGGCTCGCCATCGCCACGAGGCCGGCCTTCGCATCTTCCGCCACCAGAACATTCTCGCGCTTCTGCGCGCGGATCGCGGCGTTCCAGCGTGCCGTCTGTCCCTGCGGCGTCATCGCGCACAGCATCTGCCGCGAGAGCACCGCGGGATAGGTGTCGTGCCAGCTTTCTATATAGATGCGTGCAACCTCCGCCGCGTCCTTGGGGCGTGCCACTCTAATCGAGAGCGCGAGGTCATCCATCCGCAAAGCTTCGCGCAACATTTCGGACCTCGCAAGCGGAATTATAGGATGAACGCGAAGATGAACGGCGCGGCCTGCGCGCGGCGTGCCGGCGTGTCAGTGCGCTGCGCAATCCACCGGAGGGCGAACGCAATGCGCTGTCGCCGGCTTGGGCAGATGCTTCAAGGCGCGTGACAAATTCAACAGCAGGCGTATGCTCGAATCAAAATCGGCCATGCTGTCCTGCTGGGGCTTAAGCATATGGGCTGTGAGAAAAGCGAAAGAGGAAACGACAGGCTTGCAGTCGCGCCGCGGAGGGCGCGGGCAGACGATGGCGCGTGGGTGAACGAAAGTGGGAACTTTTGTGGGCGTTTGGCTGTTCAGCTTTAGTTCATCCGAATTACGCGATCATCCGTATGGAGAAGAAGAGAGAGACGTAGTGGGGTTCTAACCGGCATAGCGGCCGCGCCCAAAGTCAAAAAAGGCTGGGCGGCGGCAACAGGAGTCAGAGTCATGAGTTCGCTCGACGTCTTTGACATCTTCTCCCGCGACTATCAGCGGGAGCGCTTCGAGACCATGTCCTTGCGAGACTGGTTGCTCGCCGCCCGCGATGACAAGATGCTCTACGCCACCCCTCCCGAGCGCATGGTGGCCGCGATCGGCGAAGCCGAACTGGTCGACACCGCGCAGGACCCGCGCCTTGCGCGTCTCTTTTCCAACAGAACGATCAAGACTTACCGGGCCTTCGAAGGCTTCTACGGTATGGAAGACACCATCGAGCGCATCGTCGGCTACTTCAAGCACGCCGCGCAGGGCCTCGAAGAGAAGCGCCAGATCCTCTACCTCCTCGGCCCCGTCGGCGGCGGCAAGTCCTCGCTCGCCGAGCGCCTCAAGGATCTGATGGAGAAGTATCCGATCTATGTGCTCAAGGCCGGCGATCACATCAGCCCGGTGTTCGAGAGCCCGCTCGGCCTTTTCCGCTCCGCCGAGCTGATGAATCTCCTGCACGAGCGCTACGGCATCGAGCGAAATCGCCTGTCGGGCATCATGTCGCCTTGGGCGGTGAAGCGCCTGGACGAATTCGGCGGCGACATTTCCAAATTCGAAGTCGTCAAGCTCTATCCCTCCAAGCTGCGCCAGATCGCGGTCGCCAAGACCGAGCCGGGCGACGAGAACAACCAGGACATCTCCGCCCTCGTCGGCAAGGTCGACATCAGAAAGCTCGAGCACTTCAGCCAGAACGATCCGGACGCTTACGCCTTCTCGGGCGGGCTGTGCCACGCCAACCAGGGCCTTCTGGAATTCGTCGAGATGTTCAAGGCGCCGATCAAGGTCCTGCACCCGCTGCTCACTGCGACGCAGGAGGGCAACTACACCGGAACCGAGACGCTCGGGCCCATCCCGTTCAACGGCACGATCCTGGCGCATTCCAACGAGGCGGAGTGGACGGTCTTCCGCAACAACCGCAACAACGAAGCCTTCCTCGATCGTATCTGCGTCGTCACCGTGCCGTACTGCCTGCGCGTGACGGAGGAGACGGCGATCTACAAGAAGCTGCTCGAAGGCTCGAACCTCGGCGCTTCGACCACCGCGCCCGAGACGCTGGAGATGCTGGCCAAGTTCTGCGTCGCCACGCGTCTCAAGGAGCACGAAAACTCCAATGTCGTCTCCAAGATGCGCGTCTATGACGGCGAGAAGCTGAAGGACACCGATCCGAAGGCCAAGACGCTGCAGGAATACAAGGACACGGCCGGCGTCGACGAGGGCATGACCGGCATCTCGACCCGCTTCGCCTACAAGACGCTGTCGGAGACCTTCAACTACGACCACACCGAGGTCGCGGCCGATCCGGTGCACCTGATGTACGTGCTGGAGCAGGCGATCAAGCGCGAGCAATATCCCGATGACACCGAGAAGAAATATCTCGAATTCATCAAGGCCGAGCTGGCGCCGCGCTATGCCGAGTTCATCGGCAAGGAGATTCAGAAGGCGTATCTCGAAAGCTACGGCGAATACGGCCAGAACCTGTTCGACCGCTATATCGCCTATGCCGACGCCTGGATCGAGGATCAGGACTACAAGGACGCCGACACCGGCCAGCTGCTCGATCGCAACGCGCTCGACAACGAGCTGTCGAAGATCGAGAAGCCGGCGGGCATCGCGAATCCCAAGGACTTCCGCAACGAGGTCGTGAAGTTCGCGTTGCGCTACCGCGCCCAGAACGACGGCAAGAATCCCGCCTGGACCGCGTATGAGAAGATCCGTTCGGTGATCGAGAAGCGCATGTTCACCCAGGTCGAAGACCTGTTGCCGGTGATCAGCTTCGAGTCGAAGAAAGACAACGAGACCGCCAACAAGCACAACGAGTTCATCAAGCGCATGCTGGCGCGCGGCTACACGCCGCGGCAGGTCCGCCGCCTGGTGGAGTGGTACATGCGCGTGAACAAGGCGGGGTAGGTGACCCACTTCGTCGACCGGCGGCTCAACCCGAAGGGCAAGAGCCTCGCCAACCGGCAGCGCTTCCTGCGCCGCGCGCGCACGCAGATCCGCGAAGCGGTGCAGAAGTCGCTGAAGGACGCCAACGTCGCGGACCTCGACAAGGACCGCAAGATCAAGATCTCCGCCAAGGGCACAAGGGAGCCGCGCTTTCGCCTCGATCCGCGCAGCTCCGGCGAGCGCGACTTCGTGCTGCCCGGCAACAAGGAGTTTTCGCCCGGCGATCAGATCGAGAAGCCCAAGGGCGGCGCTGGTGGCGGCGGCAAGGAGGCGGGCGACGGCGGCGACGGCGAGGACGATTTCGAGTTCACCATGACCCAGGAAGAGGTACTCGACATCTTCTTCGAGGATCTCGAGCTGCCGAATCTGGTGCGTACCACGCTGAAGGAGACGCCGAACAAGCAGTGGAAGCGCGCCGGCATCACCACTGCGGGCTCGCCGACCCAGATCAACCTCGTGCGCACGATGCGCAATTCTTATGGCCGCCGTCTGGCGCTGAAGCGGCCCACGACAGCGGACGTCGCAGCGCTCGAAGCCGCGCTCGACGATGCCGAGCGTGCCGATCCGGTCGACACCGCGAAGATCGCAGCGCTGAAAGAGGACCTCGCGCGCGCCATCGCCAAGCGCAAATGGGTCGGCTTCATCGATCCGATCGATGTGCGCTTCAACTCTTTCACCGAGCAGCCGCAGCCGACGTCGCAAGCCGTGATGTTTTGTCTGATGGACGTGTCCGGTTCGATGGGTGAACGCGAGAAGGACCTCGCCAAGCGCTTCTATATGCTGCTGCACCTTTTCCTGAAGCGGCGCTACAAGAAGGTGGATGTGGTCTTCATCCGCCACACCCACGACGCGCAGGAGGTGAACGAGCACGAATTCTTCTACTCGCGCCAATCCGGCGGCACGATCGTCTCGACCGCGCTCGAGAAGATGCTGGAGATTCAGCGCGAGCGCTACGCCACCGCAGACTGGAACATCTACGCCGCGCAGGCCTCGGACGGCTACACGCAATCGGGCGACGCGCGCACCTGTGTGGACATGCTGAATCAGCAGATCATGCCGCTCTGCCAGTACTACGCCTATATCGAGATCCTGGACGAGCGCGAGATGGAGGTCTTCGCCAGCGAGGATTCCGGCGCCGAGCTGTGGCGCGCCTATCGCACGGTGGCTGCCGACTGGTCCAACTTTGCGACCAAGCGCATCGCCAAGCCGGCCGATATCTTTCCGGTGTTCCGCGAACTGTTCAAGAAGGCGGAGGGCGTCGCGTGAGCAAGCTCCTCTTCACCGGCTCCGAGTGGGATTTCGCCACCGTCGAGCGTACCTACAAGGCCATCGAGGGGATCGCGTTGAACGATCTCGGCCTGGACGTCTATCCCAACCAGATCGAGATCATCTCGTCCGAGCAGATGCTCGACGCCTACTCCTCCATCGCCATGCCGCTGATGTACAATCACTGGTCCTTCGGCAAGACCTTCGCGCGCGAGGAGGCGATGTACCGCGCCGGCTATTCCGCGCTGGCGTACGAGGTGGTGATAAATTCCAGCCCCTGCATCTCTTATCTGCTCGAAGAGAACACCATGACGATGCAGGCGCTCGTCATGGCGCATGCCGCGTTCGGCCATAACCACTTCTTCAAGAACAACTATCTGTTCCGGCAGTGGACCAACGCCGAAGGCATCATGGACTATCTCGCTTTCGCAAAGCGCTACATCGCCGCCTGCGAGGAGCGTTACGGCCGCGACGAGGTCGAGGCCGTGCTCGACAGCGCCCATGCGCTGATGGAGCAGGGCGTGTTCCGCTACCGCCGTCCGCCGCGTCCCTCCAAGGAGCGCGTGGCGGAAAAGCATCGCCGCCGCGTCGAATACGAAGAAGAGGCCTATAGCGAGCTGTGGCGCACATTGCCCGCCGGCATCGAGCCGCCCTCCGCGCCGCCGACGCCCGACGACGAGGATTTCGGCGGCGACATGAAGCTGCCGGAGGAAAATCTCCTCTACTTCATCGAGAAGAACGCGCCGTCGATGAAGCCCTGGCAGCGCGAGACGCTGCGCATCGTGCGCAATCTGTCGCAATATTTCTATCCGCAGCGCCAGTTGAAGGTGATGAACGAAGGCTGCGCCACCTTCGTGCACTACACGATCATGAACCTCCTCTACGACCGCGGCCTGATCACCGAGGGCTCGTGGATGGAGTTCATGCACTCCCACACCTCGGTGGTGTTCCAGCCGGAATTCCACGACCGCCGCTATTCGGGGTTCAATCCCTATGCGCTGGGCTATGGCATGATGGCGGATATCCGCCGCATCTGCGAGGCGCCGACACCGGAGGATCGCGACTGGTTTCCCGCCTTCGCGGGCAATGGCGACTGGATGGGGACGTTGAAGGACGCCTGGGCGAACTATCGCGACGAAAGCTTCATCGAGCAGTTCCTGTCGCCCAGGCTGATGCGCGATTTCCGCCTCTTCGCGCTGTTCGACAAGGCAGAAGCCGGCGCGTTCACGGTCGCGTCAATCCACAATGAGGGCGGTTATCGCGACGTGCGCACCAAGCTGGCGCGGCAGTACGACGTCGGCGCCGCCGACCCCAACATTCAGGTCACCGGCGCCGACCTCAAAGGCAACCGCACGCTGTTCCTGACTCACACGATGCATCGCGGCATTCCCCTGCACAATCAGACCAAGGAGCTCGTCCTCGCCCACGTCGAGCGGCTCTGGGGCCATGACGTGAAGCTCGAAGAGCGCGCCGCTTAGTTGCTGGCAAGGCGGTCGTGATGCGCCACGGTGGCCGTGTGCGCCACCGGCGCATGCTCGGCCGGCTGGAAGCTCGGCGACCAGGTCGCCTCGATGAACAGCAGCGCCGCACCCGCGATCATGGCGAACATCAGGGCCTTCGCGCCCATCGTTTCGCCGGACAGTGTTTCATTCGTCATGGCCCACTCCATTCTCTTTCAAGAGCCGGTTCGGAAACGCTCCGTTTCGGCATGACCGGGAAATGGGGTGTGCTGGGCAGTCCGCAATAGTGGAAACCCGCTGTTTGCCGGAATGCGAGCCATGCCGAAAAGACATGCGTCCGCCCCTTGTTCGTCGGCCAAGGCGCCCTAGCGCCGGTAGTCCCCATATTTGAGGGGGATGCAAGAAGCGTGGGCAAAATTAACCATTGGGGTGGGGACTGGTGGCCGGCTTAGGCCAATTTTCGAAACGTCAGCTGATCCACGTGCCGCCACCATTCCAGCTGGGGGTATGAATGAACCGTGTACTGGGCTTTGTGCCGATCGCGCTCTTCGTCTTGATGACGATCCCGTTTCTGCTTCTGCTCGGCGGCATTCGCGGCAATGATTTTCATCCGACGGACACGACGGCCTTCGCACTGACTTTCGTCCTCAATGACGGCGCATTCGCCCAGCTGCTGAGTTATCTGCAGGCGCCGGTCATGTTGGCGCTCGTGCTGACGACTGCCGTGACGGTCTCGGCGGGACCGAGCCTTCCGCTGCGCCTGCCCACCGGGGTCACGACCTGGGTGCTGGTGGGGGCCTGCGTCGTGGCGATCGTCGTAGCGTATTTGAGCCGCTACATTTTCGCGGCCGACCCTTGCAGTGCGTCGCTGTACTGCAAGCATCTGTCGCAATGGGTCAACATCGATCTCAAGACCACCAAGGCCGGCGTAAGCGCGCCATTGCAGCGCGATTGCACGGCGTTGATCACGAGTGCAGCCAGCGTGCTGTCGGCAATTTTCTTCGGGAAAGAGAAATGACCTGGTATCGGCCCGGCGCCTGCGCCACGTTCCTGCTTCTCCTTGCGGCCGCCATGGGCGCGCCGGCCGGCGCGCAGACGCCGGCGTCCTGCCAGGGGGCCTGCTGGAAGCTGTCGTTCTCCGTCGTCGACGCCGGTGACCATGCCGGCGATTACAGATTCACGTTCACGGTGCACGATCAGGCTTACCCTCTGACGCGCAGTGGCGGCAAGTTGGTCGTGTCCCTTCCGCGCGTGCTCGATCCGAACGCCGGCGAGACTGCCGGCGTGATCGCGGTCGCGGGTCCGGAGGGCGGCGATCCGCTTGCGATCGTCCAGATCGTGATTCCCGGCTATGTCCGTGCGCCGAACACGATCGACATTCCGTTCTATGTGCAGGAGCCCGCAGAGATCCGCGCCAGCGTCGACATGCTCGACAGCCAGCTCAAGAGCGGCAACTACTGGCAGGTATATTTCCAGGGGCTTCTTCTGCTCCCCGATCTGTCCGACAACGACGAACTTGGCGCGAGGCTGAAGCAGGACATCTATCGCGCCTGCTCCAACCTCGCGAGGACCGGCAACACTTTCATCTTCTTTCGGTTCGACCAGAACGACTGCCAGCACGATGCGCCGGGCATAACCGACGTCGAGCACGACGATGTCGATATGGCGATCTGGTATCTGTACAAATACAACGTCGATCCGCTCGGTGACGGTCAGCGGCACACGCCGCAGGAATATGGCGCTATCGACAGCACGCTGGGCTGGCTTCATCTCGCGCGCGGTAACATGGGCGACCAGATCGTCAATCATCGGCGCTTGCGGGGCGGCTGGGCCCCCGTGCCGACGGACGCGGCCTTTACGGCAGCCTTGATGCGCGCCAAGTGCCTGGCCGGACAGAGCTGCCAGCCGTTCTGACCGTCGGCGCCCCAGGGGGTTCCAGGGATCGCACGGCCATGCCACCCTGTGCCCAATCGTTGATAAACGGAGGGACGCATGGCCAAACGCACGCTCGATACCGGCACGACCGATCTTCTCGCCCATGTCGAAGACGGCGTCGCGACGCTCACCATGAACCGGCCCGAGCGGCGCAACGCGCTCAGCGCCGCCATGCTCGGCGCGATGGCCAAGGTGCTGGCCGAGGTCGAAAGCGCACCCGACGTGGCCTGCGTGGTGCTGACGGGCGCGGGCGGCGCCTTCTGCGCGGGCGGCGACGTGAAGGGCATGGCGGACGGTACGGGCGGCGGCTCGACCGCCCCGGCCGGCGCCGATCTCGACAGCCGCATCCACGCCCAGCGCACCAGCCAGCGCGCCACCGCCGGCAAGCTCTATAAGATGCCCAAGCCGACCATCGCGGCGATCCCGGGCCCGGCGGCCGGCGCCGGTCTGTCGCTGGCGCTCGCCTGCGACCTGCGCGTCGCGGCCGAGGGCGCGGTGATGACGACCGCCTTCGCCAAGGTTGGGTTCTCGGGCGATTACGGCGGCACCTGGTTTCTGAGCCAGCTGATCGGCAGCGCCAAGGCGCGCGAGCTCTATTACCTCTCCGACCGCATCGACATGAGAGAGGCGCAGCGCCTCGGCCTGGTGAACTGGTTGGTGCCGGCCGACCAGCTCGCGACCAAGACGCAGGAGATCGCCCAGCGTCTCGCCAAGGGCCCGCGCGTCGCCTATCGCTACATGAAGGAAAATCTCAACCGCGCGGCCTCCGGCGCAGAGGTCGACGACTGCCTTGATCTCGAGGCGACGCACCATGTCCACACCGGCCTGACAGAAGATCACAAAGAGGCGGCCAAGGCGTTCGTCGAGAAACGCGAGCCGACCTTCAAGGGGCGCTAGTCGTACAAAAGGGGGATGCAATGCTCAGGACAATTCTCGGTGTCGTGCTCGGCATCGCCGCATGGTTCGTGGTGGTGCTGGGCGTCAGCTTCGTCATCAAGGCTGCCGATCCGGCGCTCAACGCCGCGCTGGTCGCGCACGCCACGACGGCCGCGACGGCGGAACGGCTGGCGATCAGCTTCATCGCTACGCTCGTCGTGGGTTTCGTCGCGGCATGGGTGAGCGGCGCGAGCAATCCCGCGCCGCTGATCGCGGGCGTGTTGCTGTTGGCCGGATGGGGCTACATCCATGTGACGCAGATCTGGCACCAGTTCCCGCTCTGGTACCACCTGACGTTTTTCGTCTCGCTCCCGCTGCTTGCCGTGATTGGCGGACGCCTGAAGCGTTAGGCGGCGTCGGCCCGCGCCGTCAGCCGCGCGGCGGGGAAGTGCGCCGTCATCGTCGTGCCGGCGCCGGGTGCGCTGACGACCGTCAGCGTGCCGCCGTGCAGCTCAATGAGTGATTTGGAGATCGGCAGGCCGAGGCCCGTGCCCTTGTGCTGGCGCGCGATCTTGGAATCGATCTGGCCGAAGGCCGACAGCGCGGTGGCGATGTCCGTCGCCTTCATGCCGATGCCGGTGTCGCGCACCCACAAGGTCAGCCCGCCATCTGCGGCGCGCGCCGTGCCGGTCGTCACGGTGCCGCCGGCCGGAGTGAATTTCACCGCGTTCGACAGGAAGTTCAGCAGCACCTGCTTCAGCGCCCGCGCGTCGCAGGTCAGCATCGGCAGGCCGCCTGCCACGTCGGTGACAAGTGCCACCGCGCTCTTCTGCGCCCGGTTGCGCAACAGCGTCAGGCATTCCTCGACCGCCGCGCCGACGTCGACGGCCTCTTCGCGCAGCTCCAGTTTGCCGGATTCGATCTTCGACAGGTCCAGGATGTCGTTGATCAGCTCCAGCAGGTGGCGCCCGCTGAAATGGATGTCGCGGGCATATTCGACGTATTTCGGCGTGCCGGCCGGCCCGAACATCTCGCCCTGGATCACCTCGGCGAAGCCGATGATCGCGTTCAGCGGTGTGCGCAGCTCGTGGCTCATGTTCGCCAGGAACTCGGTCTTGGTGCGGTTGGCGAACTCGGCGGCCTCCTTGCTGCGCACCAGTTCGAGCTCCATCGCCTTGCGCGCGTTGATGTCGCTCATCCAGGACAGCGAGGCCGGCTGGCCGTCCCAGTTCACCAGCGCGGCGCGCGCGTCGACCCAAACGACGGTGTCGTCCTGCCGCATCAGGCGGAATTCGTAGTGCGACACCACCTCCTCGCCCGCCAGGCGCTTGCGCATGTGCTCGGTGACGAGGGCGCGGTCGTCGGGATGGATGGCGATGGAATTGTTGATATTGCGCCCGGCCTTGGCCTCTTCTTCGGAGAACTCCGACATCTCGCGCATTGAGCCGAAGCCCGTCATGTGCGCGAAAGCCTCGTTGACGAACAGCACCTCGGTGTTGGTGCGCACGCAAACGCCTTGGGCCGAGCCCTCGACGATGCGGCGCAGCTGCGCCTCGCGCCAGTTCGCCTGCTCGGCTTCGTCGGGATGGAAGACCAGCGAGACGGTCTCGCCGCTCTCGCTCGACAGCGTCGCCAGCAGCTTGGCATAGCGGCCTTTGGCGCGCGCCCAACGCAGCTGGATGGTCTGCGCGCGCTGCGGTCCGTTCAGCACCCATTGCGCGGTGAACAGGAAGAATTCGTAGTCGTCGGGATGGATGTTGTCGCTCAGCGACGCGCCTTCGGTCACGTCGGCGACCAGGCGCAAGCCCTCGCGTGCGGCATTGACGCTCAGCACCAGACCGCACCCGTCGAGAACGATCTCGACGTCGGCGCCTCCTTGGTTTTCGAACTCCGACACGCTACTCCCCGATCGTCCGAGATCGGCGACCGGCGCACAGCCGGGCCCTGCGCCCTCTCGGTTGTGCGCGAACGATAGGCAGCGGCGGTTAAGAGGGGCTTACGCAGGCGGCATTGCGCGGCGAAACCGAAAGGTTTCGTTAAGCATCTAAAGCGGCCGCTGCGCGACGCGGATCAGGAGCTGGCCCTCCAGCCCGGCGGCGCGATGCACGCCGATCTCGCGCACCTCCGGTGACATCGCGATCTTCGCGAACGCGGCGGCGGAGGGATATTCCACCAGCGCGCAGATGTCCCACATCTGCTCGACCTCGCCGATCACCATGCCGCCGACGCGCCCGCCGAACACGAATTTGCCGCCCTGGCTCTCGACCAGCGTCTGCATCGGCCCGGCATAGAGCTGATAGGCCTCGATGCCGGTCAACGCGGTTTCGCGGCCGTCGGCATAGACCGCCTTGCAGCGGAAACGCAGCAGATTGAGCATTACGACCGGCTCGCCGGATTTGTCGTTCATCAGCGCCATCATGCGGGCGCCGTCGGGATAGAGCGCGTTTTCGACCTTCACGGCGATTGCCTCCCAGAACTATTGGCACTATAAGTGCCATTAGTTTGATGTAGCGTCAAGCGTAAAGCCCATGCCGATTCCGCCTCCCCAAGATGGCCGCCACAAGCGGAGCGAGACCAGCCGCCGCGCCATCGTGGCGGCGATGCTGGCGCTGGTGCGCGAGGGGAATGTTTCGCCCAGCGCGGAAGAGGTTGCAGCGCGGGGCAAGGTGGGACTGCGCACCGTCTTCCGCCTGTTCGAGAACATGGAGAGCCTTTACCGCGAGATGAACGCGCTGATCGCCGCCGAGATCTTGCCGCTCGCCGAGGCGCCGTTCACCTCCCGCACCTGGCGCGGCGTGCTGGATGAGATCGTCTTGCGCCGCGCCGATATCTTCGAGCGCATCCTGCCGATCAAGATCGCCGCCGATGCCAACCGCCGCGGCTCGGCTTTCCTCGACGAGCGGGCCCGCGCGCTCAATACGCTGCAGCGCCAGACGCTGCTGGCGCATCTGCCCAAGAGCCTGCGCGACGGTATTCGGTTGGAAGCGCTCGATCTGGTGCTGAGCTTCGACACCTGGCGCCGCCTGCGACGCGACCAGGACCTTGTGCCGGAGCACGCGCGCACGGTGGTGGCGGAGATGGTGGCGCGGATCGTCGATTAATCGTTGCCCGACAGCATCAGCGTCGGCACGCCGCCGGTGCCGCTGCGCACGGTGAAGACCTGTGTGCCCGGCTTGCGGCCCTTGCGCACTTCCGACACGTCGAGCCCTGCCGCCGCAATCCGCGCCTGTGCCGCTTCCGGCGCCCGAACGCGCCAAGCGAGGCCGCCGAAACGGTCTTTCGCCTCGCTGGGCGGACTCTTCAGGCTGGCGCCGATCTCGACCACCTGCTTCCCGCAGCGGAAGAAGAGCTGCCGCGCGTCCCATTGCGCGTTCGTACGATCGAGCCTCAGGTCGAGCCCCAGCCGCCCGCCATAGAGCGCCACCGCGCGCTCGATATTGTCCGTGTTGATCACGATGTGATCGAGATCGCCGACGGTTTCGTCATCTGCCGCCGTCGCCGTCGACACCGGCCAGCGCGGCGCGTCCGGCTTGTTCTCGACCAGAAATAGCGCAACGCCATTGGCGCTCTTGCGCTTCATGGTGCCGAGCTCCCAAGCGCGCTCGACCCCGGCCGCGTTCTTGGTCCGCGTGGTGTGCCGCGGCAGGAAAACCAGCCCGCGCCGCTCGTAGAGCCGCATCGCCTCCGCCAGATCGGGCACCGAAAAGCCGAGACCCCAAATCGCATCGCCGAATTGTGCGGTCTCTGTCCGCGCCGCGTCGGCCTCTGGTCCTTCGCCATGCGCGCCGATGATGTCGAGCGCGACATTCGCGAATTGGAACCAGGCATGCTGGCCGCCCGGCATAAAGCCGCGCCAATCCGCCCGCCGCCCGAAGATCGTCTCATAGCCCGCGACGGTGGCGTCGAAGTCGCGCACCATGATCGCGACGTGGTCGAGCCCCGTGATCATTTCAGCGGCCCCGGCGGGACCGGCACGCCGGCGTCCTTCAGCCGCGCCACCACGTCGTCGCCATGGCCGCCGAGATTGTAGGCGGCGATCCAGAACGCTTTGGCGTCGCCGTATTTCTTGGTCCGCGCATAGGCGGCGTCGCCCAGCACCAGCATCGCGACGTCGTTCTTGCGGTATTCGTTCGACTTGCGCGCCGCTGCTTCGGCGCCGGCGAGGTCGCCGGTGTTGAGCTTCGCCGCCGCCAGCCCCGCATAGTTGTAGAACGCCGGCTCTGCCGCGATGGATTTCTCGAACAGCGGAAGCGCCGCCGCCGAATGGCGCATATCCATGTAAGCGAAGCCGAGGTTGGAGAGCGCGTGCGGGCTCGGATCGAGGGCGGCGACGACTTCGAGATCCCGCACCCAATTGAGCTGGTTCTGCCGGCCGATCAGCCATGCCATGGCGCGGTTGGTCAGCGCGCCGGCGCGGTCCTTGTCGTTGCCCGCCGCGAGGAACGCCACGGTGCAGTCGCCCACCGATTCCTTTTGGAAGGCGCCGGTCTTTGCCGCCGTCGCGCAGGCGTCGGCCGGCTTGTCGCCGTGCGCCTGCCAAAGCGCGAGCTCGGCGGCGAGCGCGTCGGCGTTTTGCTTGGCATCGCCGGCGGCGTGCGCGATGTCGCTTTGCGCGATATCGAACTTGCCGACCCACATCGCCGCCGTGGCGCGCGCCAGATAGGCATCCGGCGACGTGTCGCCGGCGCGAATGGCGGCATTGCGGTCGTCATAGGCGCCTTTCAGGTCGCCGAGCTTGGCGCGCGACAGCGCCCGCTCCTGCCAGCCCTGCGAGTCGTCCGGCGTCAGCGCGAGCTGCGCATCGAGGTCGGCACGCGCCTCGGCCCAGCGGCCGTATTCATTGTAGAGATAAGCCCGCTCGTGCAGTGCGTTGTAGTTCTTCGACTCGAGCTTGATCGCCGCGTTCAGGTCGTCGAGCGCCGCCTGGTACTTTCTGGCATCGCCGGACGCATCGAAAACATAGGCACGGCGAAACAGCAGCACCGATTTGGCCGCCGGATCGCGCGCGTTGTCGATCGCGGCATTGCACGCCGCGTCGACCGCGCCGGTCTTGTTGGTTTGGAAATCCGCGCAGGCCGGCGGATCGGGCAGGGCAGGCGGCGCGGCCGATGCCGCGCCGCATCCCATCATGAAAAACGCGACGGCAAGAAGGCGCATGACGGACCCCGCGAGAGCCCGTCAGCATCCCACCCGCTCAGGCGTCGTGCAAGTTAGCCGACGACAGGCTTGTCCTGGACGCGGGCGAAGAACTTCTGGCTCTGCTCGCCGCCCATATTGTAGTGCTTGGCGCCGGTGAAGTCGGTGATCTTGGCGATGTTCGCCGCCACGTCGTCCGCTGTCGCCTTGTGGCCGAGGTTGACGCCGTCGGTCTCCACGATCTGCGCCGCGGCGAACACGCCGGCGGCTGCCGTCAGGATCGTGCCGGTCGGCGCGTCTTCGCTGACGAGATAGACCACGGCCGGCGTGACGTATTCCGGTTTCAGCATATCGAGCACGTTCGGCGGCATCAGACCTTCGGTCATGCGCGTGCCGGCGACCGGACAGATCGCGTTGACCTTGATGTTGTCCTTGGCGCCTTCCAGCTTCAGCGTGTTCATGAAGCCGATCAGCGACAGCTTGGCCGCGCCGTAGTTCGTCTGGCCGAAATTGCCGTACAAGCCGGTCGACGACGTCGTCACGACGATGCGGCCGTATTGCTGCTTCTTGAAGATCTCCCACAGCGCCTTGACCGGCTTGACCGTGCCCATCAGGTGCACGGCCATCACCACGTCGAAGTCTTTCAGCTCCATCTTGGCGAAGGACTTGTCGCGCAGGATGCCGGCGTTGGCGACCAGGATGTCGACGCGGCCCCACTTGTCCATCGTCTGCTGGACGAGATGCGCCACGCCCGCGTCGTCGGCGACCGAGGCGCCGTTGGCGATCGCCTCGCCGCCCGCGTCGATGATCTCCTTGACGACCGCTTCGGCGGCAGCCGAGTTGCCGCCCGAGCCGTCCACCGCGCCGCCGAGGTCGTTGACCACGACCTTCGCGCCGCGCTTGGCGAGATCCAGCGCATGCGCGCGGCCGAGACCGCCGCCCGCGCCGGTGACGATGGCGACCTTGTCTTTGAACTCGATGGACATGGGTAAACCTTTCTGGAAAAGCCGGCGGGAGTGATGGCGCAGGCCCGTTGGCCGGTCAAGCGGCGGCGGGTTTTGCGGGCTTTGGCGCGAAAAACCGCCGCAGCGCGCGGTTCGCGGGGATTTCTATCCTGTCGCACAGGAAGGCGCCCCAGCCGATGCAGATGGCGAGCAGCGCGAACGGCTCGACCCACCAGATCGCTGCGCCGAACGGCACGCCGAACACGGTGGCGTCCCAGGGATAGTAGCGCTCGCAGAAGCGGATCAGCTGCAGCCACACGGTCTGGCCGATATAGATCGCGTAGGACCACTCGCCGAGCCTCAGCAGCGCGGGCAGCTGGAAAAACCGCGCCACCACGCCCCGGTCGAAGCTGAGCGCATAGACCAGCCAGAACATCGGCAGCACCGAATAGATGTCGCGCGGCGTGTGCGACCAGCCATTGTCGAACATCCCCCAGCCGAGCCAGGCGAGCACGACGAGTTGCAGCGCCGTCACCGTGCCGTCGCTCCAGCGGTCGACCGCCGGTTTTGTCTGCTCGTACAGCACGCACATCCCGACGCCGATTGCGAAGGCGCTCATGCCGCGGAAAATGCCGTTGTGGAAGGTGATGTCGAGCCCGTGCTTGGCGGTGAGCGACAGCCAGGCGAGGCCGAACGTCCCTGCCGCGATCAGCCCGAAGGCGCTGATCCAGCCGCGCCGCGACAGCACCAGATAGACCGGAAACATCAGGCACAGCGCGAACTCGACGCTGACGAACCAGCTCGCGCCGTTCCAGGTGAGCGTCGGCAGCACGTTCCACGCCTGCACCAGGAACAGGTTCAGGATGAAACTCTGCCAGGAGACGATGGGATGATACTTCTCCTGGTAGATCGACGGCGTGTGCGTCGCGTCGCCATAGGCGTTGAGCACGACCACCAGCACCAGGATGGTCAGGAGTATAGCGAGATGCAGCGGATAGAGCCGCGACAGCCGCGCGATGACGAAATCCTTGTAGGTCGTGCCTTTGAAGAAGGCCCACGCCCGCGCGCCATAGACATAGGTCAGGATGAAGCCCGACAGCGCGAAGAAGAACTCCACCCACATGTAACCGTGACCGATCAACAGATCGAACGGCTTGAAGTTGCGGTAATGATGCCCCTCGCAGAAGTGATAGAGCACCAGAATCAGCGGCGGGATGGCCCGCGCCCCCGCCAATGCCTTGATCTCGCCGGGTTTCTGCGCGCTCACCGTTTCAGCTCCGGGAATTTCGCGTCGATCGCGGCGATGGCCGTCTTCAGCCGCTCTTCATGGCTGCCGCGCGCGACCACGAAGGGCAGGCCGCGCCGCTCGAGCTCGCCCTTGGCGCGCGCGAAGAAGTCCTCGCGCACCTCGCGCGCCGATAGCTCGGTGTAGCGCGTGCCGTCGAAGTGCCACGGGATGTCGATATCGCACAGGATGTAGAGATCGGCGGTGCGCGATACCCTGTCGAGGTCTTCGGCGCGGTGCCCCAACAGCATGTCGGACCATACCGCCGTGATCACCGCATCGGTGTCGAGCACCAAGAGCTTGTTTGCCTGGCGCCGCGCCGCGAAATCCTGCGCGTCGTGGCCGTGCACGATGGCGCGCAGATCGTCGGCGTCGCACTCGTTGCCGAACACCTCGCAATAGGTGCGGCCGTATTCCGGCGCCATCACGGTGTCGTAATGCGCCGCGAGCGCCGCCGACAGCGTGCTCTTGCCGGTGCTTTCCGGTCCGTGCAGGCATACCGTCTTGACGTAGTGCGCCCGCACCGGCGGCGGCAGGAAGCGCCAGGCGGCGAATGGGTCGTCGCGCACCATGCTGGCGGAGACCGGCAGGCTCAGCCGCTTGGGATCGAACGGTACGAAATCGGCGTCCAGCTCATAGGCGAGCCGTGCACCGTATTCTTCCGAAGCGAAGACGAAATCGACCTTCTCCGGATGTGCCGCGCGCGCGATATCGCGCCAGATCGTCCAGAAATCCGGGTGCTCCGATGGCTCCTGCGGCACATCCTTGGCGTAGTGCACGACGCGTGCGCCGGGGCACAACTCCCGCATCCATTGAAAGCGCAGATCGCCGTCGATCGGCTCGCCGGGGCGCGTGCACACCAGCACGGTCAGCGCGTCGCAAGTGGCGCGCGCGAAATCGCACAGCGCGACATGACCCAGATGCGGCGGCATGAATTTGCCGAGCAGGAAGCCGCGCGTCATGCCTGGCGAAGCTCCCGCCGCCACTCCAGCAAGCCCAGCACCGACAGCACCAGGAACACGGCATACAGCGCCGTCGTCGGATAGAGTCCCTTCCAGGCATAGAGCCCGATCTGCACCACGTCGGTGACGATCCACAGCGCCCAGTTCTCGATCTTGCGCACCGAGAGCAGGTACTGCGCCACCACGCTGATCGCCGTCGTGTTGGCGTCCATCCACGGTGCCGCGTCGCTCGTGTAATGCGCCAGATACCAACCCTCGCCGAGCGTCGCGGCGGCGATCACGGCCAGCGCCACGGCGCGGCCCATGCCCGACGCCTGCTCGACCTTGGCCAAGCCCTCGGCATCGCGCGCCTGGAGCCAGTTCCACCAGCCGTAAATCTGGACCACGAAGAAGAAGACCTGCAGCGCCGCGTCGGAATAGAGGTGCGCCTGGAAAAACACCCAGCCGTACAGCAGCACCATCGCGAGGCCGAACGGGTAGTTCCAGATGCTGCGCCGGACCAGCAGCGCGACGTTGGCGACGCCCAAAACGGCGGCAATGATCTCGGTCGTCGACATGAAGCCCCTCGAGCGCCCGCGGCGCCCACGCGCCGCCGTTCTAGCACGCCCCTGTGTGTTCTGCGCCACCCCTCCTTCCGTGGACGGGGTTTTGCCGTAAGCTGGCGCCTTCGCTTCGGGGGCCGCATGATCACGCCGCAAATGCAATCCGCGCTCGGGATTCTCGTGATCCTGACGCTCGCATGGCTTCTGTCAGAGAACCGGCGCGCCTTCCCCTGGCGCATCGCCATCATCGGCGTTCTGCTCCAGGCCGGCATTGCGATCCTGTTGCTCAAGGTGCCGGTGGCGCGCGACGCGCTGTTCGGCCTGAACGGCATCGTGACGGTGCTGACGGATGCGACCCGCGCCGGCACGGGTTTCGTCTACGGCTTCGTCGGCGGCGGTCCCTCGCCCTTCAAGCCCGAGGCGCTGACGACCGGCGCCGGCCTCACGACCTTTGCCTTCGGCATCCTGCCGCTGGTGATCATCATCTCCGCGCTGTCGGCGATCCTGTGGTACTGGCGCGTCCTGCCGATCATCGTCGGTGCCATGGCGTTCGTGCTTCGCCGCACGCTCGGCATCGGCGGTGCGGTCGGCCTCGGTGCTGCCGCCACCGTGTTCCTCGGCAACATCGAGGGCTCGCTGGTGGTGCGGCCCTATCTGCCCAGGATCACCCGCACCGAGCTTTTCATCCTGATGACCACGGGCCTGTCGGTCGTCGCCGGCACGGTGTTCGTGGTCTACGCCAACATGCTGGGTGGCGGCTGCGTCCCCAATCCGCCGGCCGGGGCGCATTGCGTGCTGCCGGGCGCGCTCGGTCACATCCTGGTCGCCTCGATGATGTCGCTGCCGGCCGCCATCGTGATCGCCGCGATCATGGTGCCGGGCGACGCGGTCACCAGCATCGAGCAGACCGACGACGCGCACAAATACCATTCGACCATGGACGCGATGGCGCGCGGTACCGAGGACGGGCTGAAGATCTATCTCCAGATCATCGCGATGCTGATCGTGGTGACGGCGCTGGTGGCGATCGTCAATGCGATCCTCGGCCACCTCCCCCCCGTTTGGGGTTCGGCGCTGACGCTGCAGCGCATCCTGGGTTGGATCTTCTCGCCGGTGGTGTGGCTGTTCGGCGTGCCGTGGCATGAGGCGCAGACCGCCGGCAGCCTGCTCGGCACCAAGACGATCCTGAACGAGTTCGTCGCCTATTCGAACCTCACCATGCTCCCCGCGGGCAGTCTCGACCCACGCGCGACGCAGATCATGGTCTACGCGATGTGCGGCTTTGCGAATTTCGCGAGCGTCGGCATCCTGATCGCCGGTTTCGGCACGCTGATTCCCGACCGCCGCGACGAGATCGTGCCGCTCGCGATGCGCGCCCTGATCTCCGGTACGATGGCGAGCGGCTTGACCGGCGCGATGATCGGCCTGCTGCCGGTGACGTAAGTCAAATTCGTTCAAGACGGCGTGGCCGTGACGCCTAAACTGGCCGCATGATCACGCTTCTCCGCATCCTTTGGATCGCGTTCGCCCTGATCGTCACGATCGTGCTCGGCCTGGGCATTCCGTATCTGGCGGCTTACAGCGTCCACTACGCGAACCTCGTGCTGCACTTCGCGCAGCCGACGGATTCGCTGCTGAAATACCTCTACATCCATCACGCCTTCCAGCTCGCCTGGGGTCTTGTCTTCATCGCGCTCCTCAAGCGTTTCGTGCCGTTCGACGCGGGCCTGCACCCACCGCCGGACAAGAGCTATATCGTGCCCGCGATCCTATGGGGCGTCTTCTTCGGCGTGCTGATGACGGTGGTCGATTACCTGCCCGACCTGCTCGCCCGCCGCCCGATGGACCTCGGCTTCCCGGTCAACCGCGACAGCATCGTCGGCTGGACGCTCTTCGAAGGCGTCTATGTCGGCCCGACCGAGGAGATTCCGTTCCGCTCCCTGCTCGTCGGCTTCCTGATGGCCGTCATGCCGGCGCAGCTGCGCGTCGGGCGTTATTCGATGAGCTGGGCCGGCATCGTCGTCGCCGCGATCTTCGCGCTGGCGCACGTCAACAATCTGATCGCGCACCCGTCATGGGCGACGGCCGGCCAGCAGGTCTATGCTTTCGCGCTCGGTGTGCTCTACGCCTACTGGTTCGAAAAATCGCGCAGCGTGATCGCGCCGATCATCGGCCACAACGTCAGCGACGTGGTGGAGTACGCGATCTGCTTCGGCCTCATCGCGCTGTGGTCGTGAGCCCGAACGCCTCGGCCAGCAGTTCATAGGACCGCAGCCGCGACGCGAAGTCGTAGGTGATGGTCACCACCACCAGCTCGTCGGCATGATGCGCCGCCGCCAGTTCGCTCAGCTGCGCGTGCACCTTCTCCTTGGTGCCGACGACCGAGCGCCGTGCCACGCTGCCGAGCATCTTCTCTTCCTGCGGCGTCAGCGGCTGTGCCAGCGCCTCTTCGGGCGACGGGAACGGGATTGGCCGGCCGCTGAGCAGCCGCACGACCCACAGATTGCGCGACGCTGCCAGCCGCTGGGCCTCCGCTTCCGTCTCGCCCACCAGCGCCGCGACGCCCAGCGACACGCGCGGCGCCGGGCAATCGAGGCTAGGCTTGAAGCGGTCGCGATATTCCTTCACCGCATCTTCGCTGTTCTCGGTCGAGATGAAATAGGCATGGCTGAACGGCAGCCCCAGCTCCGCCGCATAGACCGCGCCATGGATTCCCGATCCCAGCATCCATAGTTCCGGCCCGGGGGTGGTAGCGCCCTTTTCAAAAGAAACTTTGGGCATCGCGTGAATGCCGCGATAAGGATGATCGTCGGGCAGCGGCGCACGGCCGTTCGCGTCGTCGAGGAACTGGCGCAGCAGGTTCACCTGGCTCGGAAAGGCGTCGATCGGCCAAGCCTGCGGCCCTGCCTGCAGCGCCCGCGACGTCATCTGATCCGTCCCGGGCGCGCGCCCGAGGCCGAGGTCGATGCGCCCCGGATAGAGCACATCCAGCATGCGGAACTGCTCCGCCACCTTCAGCGGCGCATAATGCGTCAGCATCACCCCGCCCGAGCCGACGCGCAGCCGCGTCGTCTCCTGCGCCACCCGCCCGATCAGGATCTCCGGGCACGAGCCGGCGAAGGAGTTCGAATTGTGGTGCTCCGCCAGCCAATAACGGTGATAGCCGAGCCGGTCGGCGGCCTTGGCCAACGCGATGGTTTCGGCCACCGCGTCGGCGGCCGTGCCGTCTTTCCGGATCGGGGACTGGTCGAGGACCGACAAAAGCATCGCGGAAAACCTGTCTTTCGAGTGCCGTTCGCACTCCCTTAACCATGACTATCGCAGGCTCGGGTCCTGCAATTCAAGAAACGTCCAGAACTGTGTCATTGCCCCGCAGCGTCATAGCGCTTTCCACGAGCGTGCCCGAGAGCGCATCCGGCCTCATCGCGCTCGACGCGATCGAGAGCCCAATTCTGAAGCAAGGGCTCGACTACTGGCGCGCCCTCAAGGGCGAGCGCAGCTATCCCGCGCGCACCGACATGAGGCCGCGCGATGTCGCGCCCCTGCTGCGCAACATCGTGCTGATCCGCCTGATCGACGGCGGCGCGGACTACGAATACCGCATCGTCGGCGACGCGCATGTCATCAGCCACGGCTACACGATGCAGGGTCTCAAGGTCAGCGACATCGACGGATTCTCGCCAGGCTATAGCGCGGTGCTCAAGGGCCTGTTCGACCGCGCGGTGCGCAAGCGCGACGTCTTCGCCTTCCGCGGCTGGATGGAGCGCGGCGAGAAGACCAAGCAGTACATCTATTCCGAGAGCCTGTTCATGCCGATGGGCCCGGACGAAGGCACTGTCGATCACGTGCTGAATTTTGCGGTCTACACGCCGCGCGACCGTTATGACGGATAACGCGCGGTCCCTGCCGGACGTCGACAGGGATATGCTCGACGATTTCAGCGCCGAACGCCGCCCCGAACAGTCCGTCGTCGCGGTCGTCGCCTACGACGCGGTCGAGAACGCGATCACCCGCACGGCCGCCGCTTACTGGATTGCGCTCAAGCGCAACCGCGCGCTTCCCGCTCGCGCCCAGCTTGAACCGCGAGACATGCGCGCGATCCTTTCCAACGTCGTCCTCTTGCGCGTGATCGACGACGGCCGCGACTATCAATACCGCATCGCGGGCGAGGCCTTCGTGTGGGCTTACAGCGCCCAGTTCCGCGGTCTCTTCCTCAGCGACGTCGAGGCCGCCAATCCGGAGCACGGCGAGCGCATGCGCGCGCTCTACAAGCATGTCCGCCAGACCGCCGCGCCCATCGGCTTGCAAGGCTGGATCGGCCGCAACCTGCCGCAGGCCCGTTTCGTCTACCACGAGACGGTCCTGCTGCCCTTCGGCGACGACGGCGCCCGCGTCGATCACATCCTGATCGCCAGCTTCTTCGTTCCCAACCCGTCGGTCTGAGCACAACCTCACGGCCATGTGCACAACCGTTCCGTGTACGGAGTTCCTTGGGCCGTCTGCACCAATTGTTAGCGGTTATCGCCGACCCTACTCAAATCGGGGGATCGCATGACTCCAGCCACAGCCCGGGCGCCGGCCCGTTCGACCGTCGAGGTGATCGGCCTCGATGCGCTCGATCATGCGACGGTGCGCATGGGCGCCGCCTATTGGCGCTCCATAAAGGCCGGTCGCGTCATGCCGGCGCGCTCCGAACTGAACCCGCGCGCCATGATGGGCATCCTGCGCAATATCGTACTGATGCGCGTTCTCGACGGCGGCGCGGACTATGAATACCGCATCGCGGGCGACGCTTATGTCCAGGCCTATGGTGCGTCGATCAAGGACGCCCGGTTGAGCCAGGTAATCGCGGCGTCGCCCGAGTTCGGCAAAATGGTCCGGGACATCTACGAGCATGTGCGCACCACCGCCGGGCCCTTCGCGATGCGCGGCTGGGTCGGCCGCGAGATCAAGGATGCCCGTTTCGCCTATTACGAAAGCTGCTTCCTGCCGCTGGGCGAGGATGGCGCGACGGTCGACCACATCCTGGTGGTGAGCATCTACGTGCCCAAGATGGTCTGAACTTCTGCTAATCTCCAGGCCGCTCCAGGAGATTTGCCATGCCGCTCGACCTCGATACCCGCGACCAGCTGCTCGAAACGGTACGCCGTTTCGTGCGCGAGACCTGCGTGCCCATCGAGGCCAAGGTCGCCGAGGACGACCGCGTGCCCGACAGCGTGATCGGCGAGATGCGTGAGCTCGGCCTGTTCGGCCTCTCGATTCCCACCGAATATGGCGGCCTCGGCCTCACCATGGAGGAGGAAGTCCTTGTGGCGATGGAGCTCGGCCACACCTCGCCGGCCTTCCGCTCGGTGATCGGCACCAATGTCGGCATCGGCAGCCAGGGCGTCGTGATGTTCGGCAACGAGACGCAGAAATCCGAATGGCTCCCCAAGCTTGCGAGCGGCGAAGCGGTGGCAAGCTTCGCGCTGACCGAGCCGGGCGCTGGCTCCGACGCTGCTTCGGTGCGCACCACCGCGATCCGCGACGGCGACTATTACGTCGTCAACGGCACCAAGCGCTTCATCACCAATGCCAACCGCGCCGGCATGTTCACGCTGCTGGCGCGCTCCAATCCCGACCGCAAGGGCGCGGGCGGCATCTCGGCCTTCATCGTGCCGTCGAACACGCCTGGCATCTCGATCGGCAAGCCGGAGAAGAAGATGGGCCAGCAGGGCGCCCATATCTGCGACGTGATCTTCGACAATGCCCGCGTGCCGGCCAGCTTGCGCCTCGGCGCCGAAGGCGAGGGCTTCAAGGTCGCGATGCGGGTGCTCGACCGCGGCCGACTCCACATCAGCGGCGTCTGCGTCGGCGTCGCGGAGCGGCTGATCGACGAGAGCGTGAAATACGCCCGCGAGCGCGAGCAGTTCGGCCAGAAGATCGCCGAGTTCCAACTCATCCAGGGCATGCTGGCCGACTGCAAGACCGAGGCTTACGCCGCCAAATGCATGGTGCTGGACGCCGCCAGGAAGCGAGACGCCGGCCAGAACGTCACGATGGAGGCGGCCTGCGCCAAATACTTCGCCAGCGAGATGGTGGGCCGCGTCGCCGACAAGGCGGTGCAGATCTTCGGCGGGGCAGGGTATGTCGCCGACTACGGCATCGAGCGTTTCTACCGGGACGTGCGCATCTTCCGTCTCTACGAAGGCACCAGCCAGATCCAGCAGATCGTGATCGCGCGGAATTTGCTGCGGGGAGAATAGGTTGGTGAATGCCGGCGCCGAAGTGCTGACCTCGGATCGCGAAATGACAACCATTGGCCTCGGCCTTACTGTCTCTCTCTTCCGATGACCGCCACCGCGCCCCAACTCGCCGCACTCGTCACCGACATCCGCGCCTGCCGTATCTGCGCCGACATCCTCGAACCGAACCCGGTGGTGCATGTCTCGCATACCGCGCGCCTCCTCATTGCCGGCCAGGCGCCTGGCATGCGCGTGCACAAGACGGGGCTGCCGTTCAACGATCCCTCGGGCGATCGCTTGCGCGACTGGATGGGTATCGGCCGCGAGACCTTCTACGACACGCGCCGCGTCTCCATCGCCGGCATGGCGTTCTGCTTTCCCGGCTACGACGACGCCGGTGCCGACAAGCCGCCGCCGCGCATCTGTGCCCAGCATTGGCGCGTCCGGCTGATGGAGACGCTGCCGCCGATGAAACTGACGCTGCTGGTCGGCTCTTACGCCCAGCAATGGCATTTGGGCGAGGCCGCGAAATCCACTATGACGGAGACCGTCCGGGCCTGGCGCGATTTCGCGCCGCGCCATATCCCGCTGCCGCATCCGTCGTGGCGCAACAATGGCTGGTTGAAGAAGAACCCATGGTTCGAAACCGAGCTCGTGCCGTATTTGCGAAAGCGTGTGCGCTCGGCGCTCTCGTCCTGATTGCCGCTTGCGCGCCGATCACCGTGCCGGTGGGTACCGAGACGGCCACGCCCGCCGTGACCACGGACGCGCTCGTCACCCGCGACGGCGACCGCCTGCCGCTCAGGAGCTGGGGGCCCGATCGCCCGAAGGCGGTGATCGTCGCGCTGCACGGCATGGGCGACTATTCCAACGCCTTCGCCATGCCCGCGCCGTTCTGGGCGCAGCGCGGCATCGCGACGCTCGCTTACGACCAGCGCGGCTTCGGCGGCGCCGATCATCCGGGCCTGTGGGCCGGCAGCGATGTCATGCGCCACGACTTCGTCGACGCCGTCGCGGCCGCCCGTGCGCGCTATCCCGGCACTCCCGTTTACGCGCTGGGCGAGAGCATGGGCGGCGGCGTGGTGCTCTCCGAACTGGCGCAGCCCGATGCGCCGAAGCTCGACGGCGTCATTCTGGTCGCGCCGGCGGTGTGGGCGCGCGAGGACATGCCGCTCTCCTATCGCCTCGCGCTCTGGCTTGCCGCGCATACCGTGCCCGGCATGCACGCCTCGGGCCGCGGCATCGTCCACATCTGGCCGTCGGACAACATTGCGATGCTGCGCGCATACGCGCGCGATCCGCTGGTGCAGAAGGACACCCGCGCCGACGCGGTGTGGGGCCTCGTCAACCTGATGGACGAAGCGCGCCACGCGCCGGAGCACATCACGCGCGCGCCGCCGATCCTCTTCCTCTATGGCAAGCAGGACCAGGTGATCCCCGCCGCGCCGACCGAGGCGGTGCTGAAGGAGCTGGGCGGTAAGGCCGAGGTCCACCGCTACGATCATGGCTACCATATGCTTTTGCGGGATCTCGAAGGCCCCACGGTGTGGCAGGATGCGCTGACGTGGATCGAGAATGGGGGAAAGCAATAATGTCGCGACCGCAGCTTATGTGCGCGCCTGCGCTTATGCTCTGCTTCGTGTCCTCCTGCTTCGAACCCGTCCCATGTCCGTGCTCTGCGTCGAAAATCTCAGCAAGACCTATCGTTATGTCCGGCGCAAACCGGGCCTGAGCGGGCTTTTCGCGCGCGACATCCGCCACATCGAAGCCGTCAGCGGCATTTCCTTCGAAATTGCGCAAGGCGAGCGCGTCGCCATCATCGGCCCGAACGGCGCCGGCAAGTCGACCACGCTGAAGATGCTCTGCGGCATCCTCGAGCCGTCGGGCGGCGCGGCGCAGGTGCTCGGCCTGGTGCCGTGGAAGCAGCGCCGCGCGCTCGCCTATCGCATCGGCGTCGTGTTCGGCCAGCGCTCGCAGCTCTGGACCGAATTGCCGGCGCGCGACTCCTTCGCGCTGCTGCGGCGCATCTACGATGTCGACGCCGCGACCTTCGCACGCCGGCTCGCTGCGCTGGTCGAGCGCTTCGGCCTCGGCGCGCTGCTCGACCAGCCGGTGCAGCGCCTCTCGCTCGGCCAGCGCATGCGCTGCGAGATCGTTGCCAGCCTGCTGCACGGTCCGTCGCTCTTGTTCCTCGACGAGCCGACCATCGGCCTCGACATCACGGCCAAGGCCGCGATCCGCGACTTCATCCGCGAGCACGCCGGTGCCGAAGGCCAGACCGTGGTGCTCACCTCGCACGACACGCGCGACATCGAGCTCGTCTGCGACCGCGTCATCGTGATCAACGAGGGCCGCATCGTTGTCGATCAGCCGACCGGAGAATTGCGCCGCCGCTTTCTCGGCCATCGGCTGGTCACACTGCGCTCCAAGGCGCCGCGCCTCGAACTTTCGCTGCCCGGCGTCACCGCGCGCACGAGCGAGCCGCATATCGCGATCTTCGAGGTCGACACGCGCACGACGCGCGTCGACGCGGTGGTGGAAGCGGCGCTGGCACTCGGTGGCATCGAAGACATCACCATCGAAGACCCGCCGATGGAGGAGGTGGTCCGTGCCATCTATGACGCCAACCGCGCGAACTGAATTTCCGCTTGCCGGCACGCTCGCCGCCGCGGCGAGCGCCTTCGCCATCGGTCTGCGCCGCAATTTCGCGAACTGGCCGGTGCTGATGGGCCGCGCACTGTTCTATCTCGTCGCCATGACCGTCTTGTCGTCGCTATGGGACAAGGTGTCGTCGGCGCGCCTCGCGGGCACGCTCGCCTCGTCGCTGCCGGCCGGCGGACTGACGCTCTATATCGGCGTCACCGAGTGGATCGCGCTCGGCGTCGCGGCGATCCATCTGCGCCTGGAGGACGACATCCGCTTCGGCATGCTGGAGCCGCACCTGCTGCGTCCCAAGTCGTATCTGGTGCAGAAGATCGCCGAGTGCCTCGGCGACACGCTCGGCCGCATGATCGGTATCGGCGCCGCCGCATTGATCGCGCTCGGCCTGTCGGGCCGCGCCCTGCCGCCGCCGCAGGCCTTCCTGTTCGCCGTCATCCTCGGCATTTTCGCCGCCGCGATCGGCGTGCTGCTCTATACGGTCGTGGGACTCTGCGCCTTCTGGGTGCGCCGCGTGCTGCCGCCTTACCTGCTCATGCAGAAGGCGATGTTCCTGCTTGGCGGCATCTTCGCGCCGATCAGCCTCTATCCCGCCTGGCTCTACCGCTTCGCCATGGCGACGCCTTTCGCGCCCAGCCTGTTCGTCGCGGGCGACCAGATGATCGCGCCATCGGCAGCGAGCTTCGCGCAGGCACTGCTGCTTCAGGCCGCGTGGATCGCGATCCTGTCGGGCCTCATCGCGCTCGTCTGGCGCGCGGGCTTGCGCAAAGTGCTGCGGGAGGGCGTGTGATGGATGCGCTCACGGCCTATGCCGCCAACGTCGCCGCCGCGATCCGCGCCTCGCTGATGGATCGCACAAACTTCGCGCTCAACGCGGCGGGCATGGTGGTCAACGACCTCTTTTTCCTGACGCTCTGGTACATGTTCTTTGCAGGTTTCAAGCGCATCGGCGGCTGGGGTCTGCACGACGTTGCGCTGCTGCTCGGCATCTTGATGTGCATCGTGGCGCTCTCCGGCATCGCGTTCGGCGGCTATCGCGACATGGCGGCGTCGATCCTGCGCGGCGAGATCGACGCGCTGCTCACCCAGCCCAAATCGGTTCTGGCGCGGCTCCTGGCGCGCGAGAGCATCGCCACCGCCTGGGGCGACCTCGTCATAGGCATCTGGATGCTCTGCACCTTCGCCGCGCTGTCGTGGCGCGACATCCCGCTGGTGACGATCGGTATCCTCTGCGGCACGGCGGTCTATGTCGCGTCCAGCGTGATCTATGCGAGCCTCGCCTTCTGGTTCGCCGGGGCGCGCAGCTTCGCGCGCGAGCTCACCGATTTCATGCTGCTGTTCTCGTCCTATCCCGGCTCGATCTACACCGGCATGACGCGCATCGTGGCGTACACGCTGCTGCCCGCGGGCTTCGTCGTGCTGGCGCCGGTGAGCTTTCTGCGCAGCCCCTCGGTCGCGACGCTCGCCGTGATGTTGGCATCGGCGCTGGGCTACACGGCGCTCGCGGCGGTTTTGTTCCACCTGGGCCTGGCGCGGTATCGCCGCGGCCTGGTTCCCACCGGTTGAACGCAACCGGCGCGGCGCGGACCCGTTATCTCCCTCGGAACCCTTCGAGCGAGACCGCCATGGCCAAGGAAGCGAAAAAGCACGACCTTCGCGACGACATCTACAAGCCGCGCCTGACGCCGACCGACACCGACGAGACCTTCGTGGGCGCCCCCCCGACGACGGTCGATCCCGAGAGCGGCAATCTGCGTCTCGTGACGCCGACGCCCGGCAAGGGCGTACCGGAAGGCGCCGCGACGAAGGGTTAGGCCTTCGGCGACTGCAGAAGTTCGACGACGTAGCCGTCGGGATCTTTCGCGAGCCCGACGATTGCGCCGTTCAGCGTCTCGATCGGCGCCGGCTCGCGCGTCACCTCGCACCCGAAAGCCCGGATCTTCGCCGCGACTGCTTTCGGATCGGCGACATAGAACACCAGCTTGATAGGATTGTCCTTGTAGTTGCGCGCCGATCCGTCGGTGTAGTGCATTAGCACCACCGCGTTGCGCCCTTCGTGATTCAGCACGATCTCGTCCATGTAATCGAGCTTGAACGTCATGTTCTGTGTCATGCCGAGTGCTTCGATGTAAAAGCGTGCCGAGCGCGCCAGGTCGCTGACCCCGATCCCCACCGCCCCGATATAATCCGCCGACCGCGCCATCGCATGCCCCCCGATTTCCCGAGCGCATTCGACCACGCCTGCGCGGAACCGCAAAGCGCTCCGATCATTGCGTTCGCATGGCTCTCACCCACGACGCGCGCTTCTTTCGCGGCTTCCTCGCGCATCCGCTGGCCGTCGGCGCGGTCGCGCCCTCAAGCCCCGACCTCGCCGCCGCCATCGCCGAAGAGATGCCGCCACGCGGCCGCGTGCTGGAACTCGGCGCCGGCACCGGCGCGGTGACGGAGGCGCTGCTCGCCCGCGGTCTCACGACGACGGCGATCGAATACGATCCCGGCTTCGCGGCGCATTTGCGCACGCGTTACCCGAGCAGCGAAGTTCTCCAGGGCGATGCTTTCACGTTCGATCGTCTGATAGCGCACGGTGCGCGCTTCGACGGCATCGTCTCCGGCCTGCCGGTGGTCGGTCGCTCCACGGCACAGCGCGCCTCGCTGCTACGTCTCGCGTTGTCCCATCTCGAACCCGGCGCGCCCTTCGTGCAGTTTTCCTATGCACCCTGGCCGCCTTATCCGCGTCTCGCGCATGTTTCCGTCAGCCACGCGCCGACGTTCTGGCGCAACATTCCGCCGATGCACATCTGGGTGCATCGTGCTTTGCATTAGAGCAAGCAGCGAAATGCCGGGTCCGCGCGTTCCCTCCGCGCAACGACAAGGTCTTTTCGCCATGCGCTACGGTTCTCTTTTGCTCGCCGGTGCGGCGCTTCTGCTTGCCGCCGGCTGTGCCCATGACGAAGGCGTCGCGGTCGGTGTCGGCGCGGGTGGCACGAGTGTCGCGGTTGGCGTCGGCGGCCCCGGCGTCGCGGTCGATTACTATGACGGCTACTACGACGGCTATTACGGTCCGTTCAACGACGGCTATTGGGGCACCGACGGCGCCTTCTACTATTCGAGCGGCGACGGCCGGTGGAATCGCGACGACGCGCACCATTTCCGCCACGACACGGCGACCGGCTTCAACCATATCCACGGCCATGGCGGCGCGGCGACGCCCGCGATGCCAAACCATCCGCGCTAGGGAGCGAAAAATGTCCCGCATGCCCGCCCGCGCCGAGCCGGTCCGCAAGAACCGCAGCGCGTTCGATACGCCAGCCAAGGACGACGAAGCCGCCCGGTCCTCCGACGACCGCCGCGACAAGACCCCGCCTTACGGCCGTTCGCCCGAAGCGCGCGACAAACCTCAAGGGCAATCCAAGCCCGCGAACCCTTGAGCCCGCTCCCTTGACGGGCGGGAGGGGGTGACCTTATACGGCTCCTCCGCTCGGCGGGCGCGTAGCTCAGCGGGAGAGCACTCCCTTCACACGGGAGGGGTCACAGGTTCAATCCCTGTCGCGCCCACCAGGCTTCGCCGCGCAGCGGTGAAGCCTGCCACGGCGTAGCCCGAAGGGCGAAGCTGGGCCTGGCTGTCGCGGCTACGTCCTGGCAAGCCAGCCTTCGTTTTCTCCTTCACGGAGTCCCTGACATGCTCCCCACCCGTACCCTCAATTCCCTTCGCGTCTCGGCCATCGGCCTCGGCTGTATGGGCATGACCCATGCCTACGGCATGCCCGACGACGACGAGTCCATCGCCACGCTCCATCGCGCCATCGAGCTCGGCTGCACCTTCCTCGACACCGCCGAGGTCTACGGACCCTTTACCAACGAGGAGCTGCTCGGCCGCGCGTTGAAGGGCAAGCGCGACCAGGTCGTGCTCGCCACCAAGTTCGGCTTCGCGATCGGCGGCAAGGGTGTCCCCGGCGGGGTGAACAGCCGGCCGGAGCATATCCGCGAGGTCGTCGAAGCCTCGCTCAAGCGGCTGCAGACCGACCGCATCGATCTGCTCTATCAGCATCGCGTCGATCCCAACGTACCGATCGAGGACGTCGCCGGTACCGTCAAGGACCTGATCGAGCAGGGCAAGGTGCGCCATTTCGGCTTGTCGGAAGCCGGTGAGAGCACGATCCGCCGCGCCCACAAGGTGCAGAAGGTCACCGCGCTGCAGAGCGAATACTCGATCTGGGAGCGCAATCTCGAAGACGGCATCATTCCGGCGCTAAGCGAGCTCGGCATCGGCCTGGTGCCGTTCAGCCCGCTCGGCCGCGGCTTCCTCACCGGCGAGAGCAAGCGCGCCGAGGATTACGGCAAGGACGATTTCCGCGCCACCAACGATCCGCGCCTGCAGGGGGAGAACTACGACGCCAATCTCGTCATCGCCGGCACGGTGCGCGCCGTTGCGAAAGCGCACGGCGCCACGCCCGCGCAGGTCGCGCTCGCCTGGCTCTTGCAGCGCGGGGAACACATCGTGCCGATCCCCGGCACCAAGCGCCGCAAATATCTCGAGGACAATCTCGACGCGGTCTCTGTGACGTTGAGCGCTGACGACGTCGCCAGGCTCGATGGCATCAAGGTCGCCGGCCCGCGTTACACGCCGCGCGGCATGGCGATGGTCGATCGCTGAACGGGCGCCATGGCGCATGTCCTGATCCCGATACCGGCCCGCGACTTCGATCCCACCGAGGTCGGCGTGAGCTGGCGCATCCTCAAGGATGCCGGCCACCGCGTCTCGTTCGCGACGCCGGATGGCCGGCCCGGCGCGTGCGATCCGATCATGCTCACCGGACGCGGCTTGGACGCGTGGGGCTTCCTTCCGCTGCTCGACAATGTGCGCCTCTTCGGCCTGCTGCTGCGGGCCAATACGGATGGCCGCGCCGCTTATCGCGCGATGGAGCAGGACGCCGCGTTCCGCAATCCGCTGCGCTGGGATGCGTTGCGGGCGGAGGATTTCGACGCTCTGTTGCTCGGCGGCGGCCATCGCGCGCGCGGCATGCGCGACTATCTCGAAAGCGCCGAGCTGCAGCGATTGGTGGCGGCGTTCTTCGCCGCGCAAAAGCCCGTCGCGGCGATCTGTCATGGCGTGCTTCTCGCCGCGCGCAGCAAGCGCGAAGACGGCCACTCCGTCCTGTACGGCCGCAAGACCACGGCGCTGACCTGGAGTCAGGAGAAGGCCGCCAGCACGCTCGCCCATATCGGACGCTTCTGGGACCGCAATTACTATCGCACCTATTTGGAGGCGAAGGGCGAGCCCGCCGGCTATATGTCGGTGCAGCAGGAGGTCACGCGCGCCTTACAGCATACGGAAGATTTTCGCGACGTGCCGCGGGCCGATCCGGATTTTCGCGCGAAGACCTCCGGCCTTGCGCGCGACACAGCCGGCGACAGTCGCCCCGCCTTCGTCGTGGTCGATGGCCGCTACGTCTCGGCGCGCTGGCCCGGCGACGCACACACCTTCGCCAGGACGTTCGCGGGTCTGCTCGCCTAAGCCCGCGCGGCATGTAACTATCGCGCGCGGCGCGGCGAAGTGAGCGGTGTCGCCGAACCGAAAGCCGCGCCGAATGCTTCTCTTCCTGCTCGCCTATCTCGGCGGCGTCCTGACCATTCTCAGCCCCTGCATCCTGCCGGTGCTGCCTTTCGTCTTCGCACGCTCGGACCAGCCCTTCGTGAAGAGCGGCCTGCCGCTGCTTGCCGGCATGGCGCTGACCTTCGCCGCCGTCGCGACGCTCGCGGCAATCGGCGGCGGTTGGGCGGTGCATGCCAACCAGTATGGCCGCATCGTCGCGATGGTCGTGCTCGCCGCCTTCGGCATCATGCTGCTCTTTCCCGCCATCGCCGACCGCGTGACGCAGCCGCTGGTGGCGCTCGGCGACCGGCTCAGCCAGGGACGGGGACGCGGCATCGGCGCTTCGCTGCTGCTCGGCGTCGCGACCGGCCTTCTGTGGGCGCCCTGCGCCGGCCCGATCCTCGGCCTCGTGCTCACCGGCGCCGCGATCCAGGGCGCCAGCGCCAGCACCACGCTGCTCTTGCTTGCCTATGCCGCCGGCGCCGCGACCTCGCTGGCCGTCGCGCTCCTGATCGGCGGGCGCGTCTTCGCCGCCATGAAGAAGTCGCTCGGCGCCGGCGCGTGGATCCGCCGCGGCCTCGGCGCCTTGGTGCTGCTCGGGGTCGTCGCGATCGCCTTCGGCCTCGACACCGGCCTGCTGACACGCATCTCCACCGCCAACACCGCGCGGCTCGAGCAATCGCTGATCGACAGCGTGCATCCGCGGTCCGCCGCGCCGCTCGGCCATGTCGCGGGCAGCGCGCTGCCGGTGGAAGGCACGCTGCCGCCGCTCACCGGTGCGACCGGCTGGCTCAATTCGCCGCCGCTGACGCCGCAAAGCCTGCGCGGCAAGGTCGTGCTGGTCGATTTCTGGACCTATTCCTGCATCAACTGCCTGCGCTCGCTGCCCTACGTCGAAGCCTGGGCGCGAAAGTACAAGGATCATGGCCTGGTCGTGATCGGCGTACATGCGCCGGAGTTCGCCTTCGAGCGCGATCCGGGCAACGTCGCCCGTGCCGTGCACGATCTCGGCGTGACCTATCCGGTGGCGCTCGACAGCAATCTCGCGATCTGGAACGCGTTCAAGAACGAATACTGGCCGGCGCATTACTTCATCGATGCACAGGGCCGCATCCGTGCCCATCACTTCGGCGAGGGCGATTACGACGTTTCCGAGCGCACCATCCAGACGCTCCTGAAAGAGGCCGACTATCGCGACGTGCCCGGCGGCATCGTCACGCCCGGCGCCTCGGGCGCCGAGGCGGCCTCCAACGGCGACGCGGTGCAGTCGCCCGAGACCTATATCGGCTACAACCGCATGGAGAACTTCGCGAATGGCGCGATCCAGTTCGACGGCGCCTACGGCTACGCGCCGCCCAAGGCGCTGACGCTGAACCAGTGGGGCCTCGCCGGTACTTGGACGGTCGGCAAGCAGATGGCGGTACTGAATAGCGCCGACGGCGACATCGTCTTCCGCTTCCACGCGCGCGACCTGCATCTGGTGCTGGGCGCGGGCGACAAGCCGGTGCATTTCCGCGTCACGCTGGACGGCAAGCCGCCCGGCGACGCGCACGGCGCCGACATCGACGCCGCCGGCAACGGCATCGTGACCGGCCAGCGCCTCTACCAGCTCATCCGCCAGAACGGTGCAATCGAAGACAAGACCTTCGCGATCGAATTCCTCGATCCCGGCGTGCAGGCCTATTCCTTCACCTTCGGCTAACCGAGCCGGCCCGCCAGAATCGGTATCTCGCGGAAATTCGCCGTCACCGCATCGGCGCCCATGGTTTCGACCGGATCGGGCGTGTAGCCGTAGCTTACCAGGATCACCGGCACCTTCGCCGCGCGTCCTGTCTCCAGATCGGTCTTGCTGTCGCCGATCATGATGCCGCGTTCGGCCGTCAGGTCGCGCACGACGTCATGGAAGATGCGCGCATCGGGCTTCACATAGCTCATGCGCCCCGCGCCGTAGATCACCGGGAAGAACCGCGCAAGATTCAGCTTGGTGAGCAGGAGCTCCGCCATCTCCTGCGGCTTGTTGGTAAGCACCCCCAGATGGCGCCCCGCGCGCGCCAGCGATTCCAGGGTGTCTTCCACGCCCGGAAACGGCACCGAGGCGTCCGCGATATGCGCGCTGTAGTGCCCCAGGAACCGTTCGACCAGCTCGGCCAGATACTCCTCGCCCTCCACCGGCGCGCCGGCCGCCGCCATCGCCTGGGTGATCAGCGAGCGCGCGCCGAACCCCACCATGTGCCGCAAGGTGGCCGGATCGACCTCGCGCCGCCCCTCCGAGCGCAGCACCGCATTGGTCGCGCCGAGCAGGTCGGGCGCCGTGTCCACAAGGGTTCCGTCGAGATCGAAGATCAGGGCAGGGCGTGTCGTCATCCGTTTACGAATCCGGCAAAAGGTGGGAGCAATATAGCGTCGCAAATCGTCATTTCTCCCTTTTTCTGCGCCGCTTTAGGGATTCGTCATGCAGAGAGCTGCCGTCATACTCGCCGCCGGCCAGGGCACGCGGATGAAGTCCGCGACGCCCAAGGTGATGCACGCCGTGGCGAACCTGCCGATCCTGGGCCACGTCATCGCCGCGCTGCGCGGCGCTGGGGTGGATAAAATCGTGGTCGTGAGCGCCCCGCACATGGAAAACCTGCGCGCCTACGTCACCGCGCAGGGCTGCGAGAACGCGATCCAGGACAAGCCGCTCGGGACCGGCCACGCGGCCCGCGCCGCTGCCGCCACGCTCGGCGATTTCGACGGCGCGCTCCTGATCAACAACGGCGACATGCCGATGGCACAGCCGGCGATGATGGCGCAGTCGCTTGCCTCGGCGGAGGCGTCGGGTCTCTCGCTGGTCGCCTTTCGCCCCGCCGATCCGGCCGCCTATGGCCGCGTGCTGCAGAACGCCGACGGCACGCTCGACCGCATCGTCGAATTCAAGGACGCGACGCCCGAGCAGCGCGCCGTCGATCTTTGCTGCGCCGGCACCTATTCGTTCAAGAGCGCCCGCGATTTCTTCCGCTGGGCGGCGGAGTTGAAGGCCGACAATGCCCAGAAGGAATACTATCTCCCCGAGGTGCCGCTGATTGCGAAAGCGGCCGGCGCCGCCTGCGCCATCACCATGGCCGGCGAGATCGACGTGATGGGCGTGAACTCCCGCGCCGAGTTGGCCGACGCCGAAAGCCAGATGCAGAAGCGCCTGCGCCGCCGCGCCCTCGACGCCGGCGTCGGCATGACGGCGCCCGAGACGGTGTTCCTCTCCCACGACACGGTGCTGGAGCCCGATGTGCATGTCGGCCCCTATGTCGTGTTCGGCCCCGGCGTCACGGTGAAGGGCGGCGCGCAGATCAAGTCGCACTCCCATCTCGAAGGCGCGGTGGTGGGGCAGGGCGCCGTTATCGGCCCCTATGCCCGCCTGCGTCCCGGCGCGCGGATCGAAGACGACGTGCACATCGGCAATTTCGTCGAGGTGAAGAACGCCCTCATTGAAAAAGGCGCCAAGGCCAACCATCTGAGCTATCTCGGCGACGCGCGCGTCGGTCCGGGCGCCAACATCGGCGCGGGCACCATCACCTGCAACTATGACGGCTTCGACAAGCACCACACCGACATCGGTGCCGGCGCCTTTATCGGCTCCAACGCGGCATTGGTCGCGCCGGTCAAGATCGCCGACGGCGCCTTTGTCGGCGCCGGTTCGGTGATCACCAAGGACACGTCGAAGGACGGCCTCGCCGTGACGCGCGCCGAGCAGAAGGACATCCCGGGCTGGGCGGAGAAATTCCGTACCCGGAAGAAGGCCGAAAAGGCCGCGAAGAAAAAGTGAGCTTGCCGTCCGTGCTTCGGCAAGCTCAGCATGAGGTATCAGTCTCGGTCCTCATCCTGAGCTTGTCGAAGGATGGGCATCAAACAAGGATATAAAACATGTGCGGCATCGTCGGCATCGCGGGCACCCGCGACGTGGCACCGGTCATCCTCGACGCGCTGAAGCGCCTGGAGTACCGCGGCTACGACTCCGCCGGCATCGCGACGCTGGAGGGCGGCCACATCGCGCGCCGCCGCTCGCCGGGCAAGCTCGGCAAGCTGGGCGACGTGCTCGCCGGCAATCCGCTCGCCGGCCACACCGGCATCGGACACACCCGCTGGGCGACGCATGGCGCGCCGACCGAGGCCAACGCCCACCCGCACGCCTCGTCCAAGGTCGCCGTCGTGCACAATGGCATCATCGAGAACTTCCGCGAGCTGCGCGAGGAACTGGTCGCCAAGGGCCATGTCTTCCAGTCCGAGACCGACAGCGAGGTCGCCGTCCATCTCGTCACCGATTATCTCGACCGGGGCCTGTCGCCGAAGGACGCCGCCATCGCCGCGGTGCGCCGCCTGACCGGCGCCTATTCGCTGGCGATGATCTTCAACGAGCACGAGGGCCTGCTCATCGGCGCGCGCAAGGGCGCCCCGCTCGCCGTCGGCTATGGCGAGACGGAAGGGTATCTCGGCTCCGATGCCTTCGCGCTGGCGCCCTTCACCAACCGCGTGGCGTATCTGGAGGACGGCGACGTGGTCGTCGTGCAGGGTCCCGACATCGCGATTTATGACGAACAGAGCCGCCCCGCCAACCGCGAGGTTCGGATCACCACCGCCTCCGCCGCCATCGTCGACAAGGGCGGCAAGAAGCATTTCATGGCGAAGGAGATCGCCGAGCAGCCGGAGGTCATCGGCCACACCCTGTCGCACTATATCGACGCGGTCGGCCCCAACGTCGCGCTGCACGAGCACGGCCTGGCGCACGCCCTGGTCAGCGCGCCGCGCCTTTTGATCTCCGCCTGCGGCACGTCCTATTACGCGGCCCTGGTCGGCAAATACTGGTTCGAGAAATTCGCGCGCCTCCCGGTCGAGGTCGACGTCGCATCCGAGCTGCGCTACCGCGATCCGGTCTACGGCAAGGACGGCGTCGCGCTGTTCATCTCCCAGTCGGGCGAGACCGCCGACACGCTGGCGGCGCTGCGCCATGCCAAACAGAACGGCCAGGTGACGCTCGCCATGGTCAACGTCGTGGAAAGCTCCATCGCGCGCGACGCCGACATCGTGGTGCCGACCTTCGCGGGACCGGAGATCGGCGTCGCATCGACCAAGGCCTTCACCTGCCAGCTCGCCGCGCTCGCCGCCCTCGCCATCGCCGCCGGCCGCGCCCGCGGCATCCTTTCCGAGGCCGACGAGAAGCGCCTGTGCGCCGCCTTGCTCGAGACCCCGCGGCACATCGCCGAGCTCCTCAAGCAGGAGCCCAAATTCGAAGAGCTCGGCCAGGAGATCGCCAAGGCGCGCGACGTGCTCTATCTCGGCCGCGGCTCGTCCTTCCCCATCGCGCTCGAAGGCGCGCTGAAGCTGAAGGAGATCTCGTACGTCCACGCCGAAGGCTATGCCGCCGGCGAGATGAAGCACGGCCCCATCGCGCTGATCGACGAGAACGTGCCGATCATCGTCATCGCGCCCCACGACGCGGTCTATGAGAAGACGATCTCCAACATGCAGGAATCGATGGCGCGCGGCGGCAAGGTGCTGCTGATCTCCGACGCCGAAGGCATCCGCCGCGCCGGCGACAAGCTGTGGCACGCGGTGGAGGTGCCGGACGCCGATCCGCTGATCGCGCCGTTGCTCTATTCGATTCCGGTGCAGCTGCTCGCTTATTACGCGGCCATCGCCAAGGGCACCGACGTCGACCAGCCGCGCAATCTGGCGAAGAGCGTCACGGTCGAATAGGCCAGCCGAACGGCGCGATATCGACCTTCTGCGCGCGCCCCAGCGCGAGGTTCGCCAACACCTCGCCGATCGCCGGCGCGAACTTGAAGCCGTGGCCCGACAACCCCGCGCCGATCACCACGCGTGGATCGCGGGGAAGGCGCGCCAGGATGAACCGCTCGTCCCGCGCCATCGGATACATGCAGACCTCCGAGCGCAGCCGCTTGCCGAGCCCCGGCACATACCGTTTCACCAGCGGCGCGATCGCGGCGATGTCGGCGCGCCGCGCCTTGCGGTCGAGCTTGTCGGGCGATTTGATCACTGCGACCGTCGTATGTTCCGCGACCTTTACCTCGCCCTTCGCATCGGCCGGAAAGCCGTAGATCATCTGCCCGTCCTCCATGCCGATGGCGAAGGGACGAAAACCCGCCTTGCGCGTGTGGCGCCGCCCGGGATCGGCGAACCAGTGCAGCACGCGCCGCTCGACGAAGGTCGCGGGCCTGAGCGCCGGCACCAGCTCGCCGATCCACGCGCCGGTCGTGATCACCACGCGCTCGGCTTCGATCGTGCCGCGCGGTGTGTGGATCGCGATGGCCGCGCCGGACAGGTCGATGCCCTCGCACCGCGTGTCGCGCAGAATTTTCGCGCCCTGCGCCCGCGCCTCGCCAACGAACGTCGCGATGGCGCGCTCGGGATAGACATAGCCGCCCTCGACCTCGCGAAAACGCTCCCACGCCTCCGGCAGGTCGAACCATTCCTCGAGACCTGGTGCGCGTGCCAGCCGCACTTGCTTCTGCCCGGCGGCAGCCTTCGTGCCGTCGACGAAGACGTGTCCCGATGGACCGGCATAGACGACGCCGGTCTGCTCGAAGAGCGTCTTGCCGCTGCGCCGCTCGGCCGCCTTCCACAGCGTGATGGCGCGCTTGACCAGCGGCACGTAGAACGGCCCTTCGGCGTAGGCGGCGCGCAGCAGCCGTGTCTCGCCATGGCTGGAGCCCAGCTTGTGCGGCGGATCGAACCGGTCGATGCCGATGACGCGCTTGCCGGCGCGCGCCAGCGCGTTCAGCGTGGCCGCGCCCGCCGCGCCGAGACCGATGACGGCGACATCGTGGGGTTTCATGTGCGTCTGCTGCCCTTCCGGGGATGCCGCAAAAGTTGTATACACTCGATTATGTCAAGGCACAGCGTCACCGAAGCACAAGCCCGGCTCCCCGAGCTGATCGACCGCGCCCTAAAGGGCGAGGACGTTGTGATCACACGCGACGGTGACGCAAATATTGCGCTTACGGTCGTGGCGCATAAGCCGATGCCTGGCCCAATGTCGAAGGAAATTATCGATTGGCTCGAAGCCAGCCGTGTTGGCAGAATCATGCCGAAGGATGACGCAGTCACGCTGATCCGTAAGATTCGTGACGAAGAGAGTCCGAGAGAGCATCTATCTCGATGCCGGCGTAATTGTTTCGATCTTCTTGATCGACGGATTTAGCAATCGCGCAGATACCTACCTTCGAAGCCTCTCACGCCCGGTTGTGGTTTCCGACTTTGCATCGGCTGAATTCATCTCTGCAGTCGGTCGGCGGTTGCGCATGCGGGAATTGTCCGATGCAGAGGCACGTCTTGCTATCTCGAATTTCGATGGCTGGCGCGGAGGAGCCGTTCGTCCTGCCGAAACGACATCCCTCGACGTCGTTGCAGCAGAACAGTTCCCGAGCCGTCTCGATCTTGTTCTCCGTGCGCCAGACGCGCTGCACATCGCCATCGCCCGCCGCCTTGGTGCCGAGCTTGCCACCTTCGACAGCCGCATGGCGGAGTGTGCCCGCGCGCTCGGCGCCCCGGTCGCGACGCTTTAGAGATACCCCGTCACCGACGGTGCGTGCATCCAGTCGTTGTCGCGGCCGTTCGAATAGTGGATCGGGATCGCCGCCAGCTCTTCGTCGCTTACCCCGTCCAGGCACGCCACGTTGATCGCCACGAAGTCGCCGCCGATCTGCTCGACATGCCCTTTGCCGTAGACCCGCAGCCCGCAGGTCTTGCAGAAGTGCATCTGGACCGAGCCCGTGCCGAAGGAATAGGCGGCGGTCGCCGCTTCGCCGGTGATCCCCTTGATCGCGTCGGGCTTGGCGCTGATCCCCCACCAGCGGCTTTTGCGGCAGATCGAGCAGTTGCAGCGCGCCGTCCCCTCCGCCAGGTCGAGCGCCGCGTCGATCGCGACGGCTCCGCAGTGACAGCTTGCGCGATAGATCTTCGTCGCCATGGAAAATCTCCGGAGTTCCCTGCGACAATAGCCTGCCCGCGCCGATTCCGCCGTTCAAATTCCTGCTAGGATCGCCCCATGCCCTCGCCCGACGAACAGACCGCGCTGAAGCGCGCCGCCGCCGCCAAGGCCCTCGAATACGTCCAGGCGGGTATGAAGCTGGGTCTGGGCACCGGCACGACGGCCGAGGTGTTCCTTGAGCTGCTGGGCCCGCGCGTGCGCGGCGGGCTGAGCGTGGTGGGCGTGCCGACTTCGGAGAAGACCGCGACGCGTGCCCGCGCGCTCGGCATCTCGCTGGCCTCGCTCGACGACCAGGCGCCGCTCGATCTGACCGTCGACGGCGCCGACGAGGCAGACCGCGAGCTGACGCTGATCAAGGGCGGCGGCGGCGCGCTGCTGCGCGAGAAGATCGTCGCGGCCTCGTCCAAGCGCATGATCGTGATCGCCGACGAGAGCAAGCTCGTCGCCCGCCTCGGCAAGTTCGCGCTGCCGGTCGAGGTGCTGGAGTTCGGCCACAAGACCACCGCCGCCCGCCTCGCGCAGGCCGCCACTGCGCTCGGCTATAGCGGCGTCTCGGTCGCGCTGCGCGCGCGCGAGGGCGCGACGGTGCGCTCGGACAGCGGCAATGTGATCTATGATTGCGCGTTCGGCGCGATCACCTCGGCGCCCAAGCTGGCGGCGGCGCTCAGCGCGGTGCCCGGCGTCGTCGAGCACGGCCTCTTCATCGGCGTCGCCACCACCCTGCTGATCTCGCACCCCGGCGAGGTCGAGGTCATTGAACGCGGAAAATGAGCGGCCATAGCGCTCGCAAGAGCCGCGTCTGGCGGTCCGGCCCGCGCGCGGCCGCGACCTTCAGCGCATAACGCCCATTGGCGTCCGCAAGAAGCGTCGGCCCGCCCAGCGCATCGGGGCGCGCCCGGACGGCGGCCGGAAGGCCCGCCAGCGTCCACATCATGTCGTCCATCATCTCGTAGGACAGGACGAAATAGCCGTGCCCGAACGGATCGCCGGGCGCTGCGCTCGCATCCACCACCTCGACCTTGCCCTCCCTGATGTACTGCAGGTCGCGCGCCGGCACGCGGCCCGCGCGTGGGATGCCGCCATGTACCCCCTCCGATGTCACCAGGATGAGATCATTGTCCGAGGCATAGACCGTCGCGCGCGACACGCATGGGGCGCTCCTGGCGAGCAGGTGCCCGAAATCGTCGTTGTCGTGCTCGGCGCTCACATCCGGCGCCACCAGCAGGAGCTGATCCGACACCGCCAGCGGATGGCGGGCGCAGATCGCCGCCAGCGCCGTCAGCGTCACCCGCGCGCCCATCGAATGTGCCACGATCTCGGTCTTGATCCCCGCTGCCGCCAGGGCGCGCAGTGCCAGCGTCAACTCCGGCACCGAATAGCCGCTGCGCTCGATGTCGGCGGCATAGCGGTCGAACTTCCCCTCGCTCGACCAGGAGAACAGGGCCACCGCGCAATGCCACTGCGTGTCGGCCGCCAGCTGCGCGACCCGCATGACGGCCGAATTG
>DASZMT010000033.1:0-31245 GCA_035551495.1 Rhizomicrobium sp.
AAGCCTGAAGGAGCGCTGCGATGTCGTCTCGCGGGCGGTGGCGTACGGCATAACGCTGTTCGATACCGCACCGATCTATGGCGCCGGGCATTCAGAACGCAATCTCGGCGAGACGCTGGAGACGCTCGGCGCCGCAGACGTTTCGATCGCCACCAAGATTGCGCTCGAGGAGGACGATCTTGGCGATATCCGGGGCGCGGTGTCGCGGTCCGTCGATGACAGCCTGAAGCGGCTCAGACGCCACCGTGTCGCGATCCTGCATCTCCACAACCGGGTCGGGCGGCAGCGGGCGCCGCGGCCGAATATCGGCGTGGGCGCGCAGCTTCGCGTCGAGGATGTTCTGGGGCCGGTCGCCGAGGTCATGCAGTCGCTCAAGCGCGGCGGCGTGGTGGACGCGATCGGATGCTGCTCGTTCGGCGGAGAAATGGATGCCGTTCGCGAGGTGATCGACGCCGGCGCGTTCGACGGGGTTCTCGTCAATTACAGCGCACTGAATCCGTCCGCGCTCGCCGGCGTTCCCGCCGATGTCGCACCGGATTATGCGAAGGTCGGCATCGCCGCGGCGGAGCGGGGAATGGGAATCGTGGCGCTGCGCATCCTGGAAGGCGGTGCCCTCGTGGACGACGCCGCGATTGCCCAGTACCGCAATCCCGAAGTGCTGGCTCGCTTCCTGCTGGACACGAATTTGCGGCGGGAATTGCAACGCGCCGGCATCAGCCTCAAGGAGGCTGCGACGCGGTTCGCTCTTTTCGACGTGCACGTCTCCACGGCGCTCGTCGGAATTTCCAATGCAGACCAGCTCGAGGAGATCGCGAGCTTTGCCTGCCACGGCTCACTGCCGGCGAGCCTTGTCGCGGCGTTGCGCGCGGCTCTTTCCGTCACGCCATAAGCGCACACGACGCCGAATTCGCAGGCATGGAACCGCGCTGTATTTGACAGTCGATCCGAAATAGTATTCATTTTGATATAGCAACTAATTAGACAATGGGTTCGCCATGGAAGTCATCGACATTCACGGTCATGCATCGCCGCCGCCGGAGTTCTATCAATACAAGGCGCTTCTGCATGCGGGACGGGGGGTGCACGGCCTGGGCGGATTGAAGCTTCCCGACGAGATCGTGATGGCGGCGTCGCAAAAACATGTCGATACGCTCAAGCGCGTCGGGACGAATCTGCAGCTGATATCGCCGCGTCCGTTTCATCAGATGCATTCGGAGAAGCCCGAGAAGATCGTCCATGCCTGGATCAAGGCCAACAACGACCTCATCGCGCAGCTCTGCCGCCTGTTCCCAGGCACCTTCCGCGGCATTGCGGGCATCCCGCAGAATTACGGCGTGAGCCCGACCAACACGTTCGAAGAACTCGATCGCTGCATCAACGATCTCGGCTTCGTCGGCTGCGTGCTCAATCCGGATCCGGGCGAGGGGGCAGGCGAACCCACGCCCAACCTCGGCAACGAGTATTGGTATCCGTTGTACGAGAAGCTGGTGGCGCTGGATTGCCCGGCGCTCATTCACGCGGCCAGCTGCCGCTGTACGGAAAAGGAATCGTACAGCCATCATATGATCACCGAGCATTCCATCGCCTGCTGGTCCTTGGCCAACTCGCGCGTCTTCAACGATTTCCCCAAGCTCAAGATCGTGGTCAGCCATGGCGGCGGTTCGGTGCCGTACCAGATCGGCCGCTGGCGCGCCGGGCGTCTGCTGCATCCTCCCCATCTGGGCCTCATCCAGTCGAAACCGGTGGTCGAGACCTTCGACGAGAGTCTGCGCCGCATGTATTTCGACAGCGTGCTCTATTCCCGCGACGCGCTGGATTACCTCATCCGGACCGTTGGGCCGGACCGCATCATGTTCGGGACCGAGGTGCCGGGCGTGGGGTCGGCGGTCGATCCGTCGACCGGGCGTCCGTTCGACGATCTGAAGCCGTTGATCGAAAGCCTGGAACTCTCGCCGGCGGCGCGTGCGGATCTGTTCGCCAACAATGCCCGAAAGGTGTTCAGCCGCCTGGGCTGATCGGCATCTGGCAGGGCGGATGCGCCTCGACCGCCATCCCGTTGCGGGCGCGTCCGCGGCCGTTCGCGCCACGGCGTAAATGACCACTTTGACTACAAAAGGATAGCAAATCCCTTATACTTATCCTAACTGGAGTCTGCGGACGATTCATGTGGGGCGCGCAGGCGGCAATGGCGAGAGCGGCAGCCAATACTGCTGGGGGATCCAAAGAGGGCATCCCTTCCGAGATCGTGGAGAATATCCGCGATATGATCACCAAGGGTGTTCTTGCGCCCGGGATACACTTGCGCCAGGCGGAACTCGCGGAGCAGTTCGGCGTCAGCCGCGTGCCCGTACGCGAAGCGCTCAAGCTTCTCGCCGCGGAAAGCCTCGTGCTGCACGACCAGAATCGCGGCTTTTTTGTCGCGTCAGTTTCCAGCGACGAAGCGCGGCAGCTCTATCGCATCCGCCAGCTGGTGGAGAGCGAGGTCCTTTCCACCGTCGAATGGCCGGACAAGGGGACGCTCGCGCAGTTCGAAGCGGCGGTGGACGAGATCGAAAAGCTCCAAGCCACCGGTCAGCGCGCAGACTGGGCGATCAAGCATCGCCGGTTTCGCGAATCGGTCTTCGCACTGTCGAAAGAGAAGTTCGTGGTGAGCGAAGCGCTGCGCCTCTGGTCTTTGGCGGATCGTTACCGTTCGCTGCTCGCCGCCGTGCAACATCCCAGCACACGGGCGAAAGGCAATTCGACGGATCGTCATCTGCTCGAGGCGTTACGCCGGCGCGATCGCGACAGGCTGCTGGCGGTGTTCAACACCGATCGCGGCATCATCGCGGAAAACCTGCTCAACATCCTGAAATTGCGAGGCCTTTGAATTACCGGCCGGCGCGGTGCGCACGTCCTTCGAAGCCCGCAAGGCCGAAGGAAGGACGATGACATGAAGGTTGCCATCCTGGACGACTATGCCGGTGCCGCGCTTCGCCTCGCCGACTGGTCCGAGGTCTCGCGGTCGGCCGAGGTCACCGCCTTCGACCGGCACATACCGCCGGAGGAAATGGCGGCCGTTCTTCGCGATTTCGCGGTCGTCTGCACGCTGCGGGAGCGCAGCACGATTTCCCGCGATCTGATGGCGGCGCTTCCCGCGCTCCAACTCATCACTGTCACCGACCCCCGCGTCCGCAACGTGGATTTCAAAGGCGCGTCGGCGCGCGGAATACTGATCAGCGAAGCGCGGCTGCCGGGCGGGGCGACGCCCAGCTCGGCCACTGCCGAATTCGCTTGGGGCCTTCTCCTCGCACTCGTCAGAAATATTCCGTCCGAAGCGGCAAGCCTTCGGGCCGGCCGCTGGCAATCCTCGTTGGGCATGGTGCTCGCCGGCCGCACCTTGGGACTGGTTGGGCTTGGCAAGATCGGCCGGCGCGTCGCGCACTATGCCCGCGCGTTCGACATGAATGTTCTGGCCTGGAGCCAGAACCTCACGCGCGAGGCCGCCGAAGCGGCAGGCGCGACATGGGTCGAGAAAGAAGAACTGTTCCACCGCAGCGACATCGTCAGCATCCACTACGCGCTCGGTCCGCGCAGCCTGGGGCTTGTCGGCGCGCGGGAGATCGCGGCGATGAAGCCTTCCGCTTATCTGTTGAATACGTCGCGCGGTCCCATCGTCGACGAAGGCGCGCTGCTTGCGGCGCTGCAGGCGAAGAGGATCGCCGGCGCAGGGCTAGACGTTTTCGACCGGGAGCCGTTGCCGGACGGCCATCCCTTCCTCGCTTTGGAAAATGTCGTGCTGACGCCTCATCTCGGCTTCGTCACGCACGATTCGATGCAGCTCTACTACAAGGGCATGGCGTTCGCGGTCGGCGCATTTCTGCGCGGAGATCCCGTCAACCCCCTGTGATCGCGGCCGCCGCGAACCAGAGTTTTCCGGCGCAAGGCCCCCGGGGGCAGCGTCTGCCCGAACGGCAGATGAAGCCGTTCCGCGCCGCGGTATTCGCTCGCGGTCTTCGGTTCGAGCTGAGCAGGTTTTCGTCGGACAGCCCCTGCGCCAATATCCTGAGCCGGCGGTCAAAGCAGCTGCCCGATAGGTCCCGGCCGGCGGCGCCCCGCGCTCAGGGATGACGCAATGCCTCTATCGGATCGAGGCTGGAGGCCCGGCGTGCCGGCCAGTAGCCGAAGATCAAGCCGATCAGCAGCGCGAAAACCAGCGAGCCACAGATCAGCGTCACGCCGATATGGAGCGGAAAGCCCGCGAGGCTGCAGAACAGCCAGGATACCAACGCACCCGCGACCGCGCCCAGCGCCCAGCCCGCGCCGCAGATGATCAGCGCCTCGATTACGAATTGGCTGAGGATATCGCCTTGTTCGGCGCCCAGCGCCTGCCGAAGCCCGATCTCCTCGACTCGTTCCGCGGCGGCGACGAGCATGATGTTGGAGATGCCGATGCCGCCCACCACCAGGCTGATCGCGCCGACCATGACGATGAACAGGTTCACGGTGTCCGATATCCGGGCCGCGTCGCGCAGGATGTCTTTCGAATCCTCGATCTTGAAGTCGTCGTGGACGCCGGGGCGCAAGCCGCGTCGCGCGCGCAGGAACCAGCGGATCTCCGCGATCGCCGCATGGTTCGTGGCGGACAGATATATCGTCGAAATGCCGCGGCTGCCGGCGATCTGTTGCTGCACGAACGCGAGCGGCGCGAGGATCAGGTCGTCCTGATCTTCCGCGATGGTGGTGCGCCCGCGGACGTCGAGAAGTCCCATCACCATGCAGCTCTGCCGTCCCACGCGGATCGTGCGCCGCAAGGGCTCGGTGTCGCCGAACAATTTCCTGGCGACGGTGTCGCCCAGGATGCAAGCCGGCTGCGTGCTTGCCATCACGGTATCGTCGAAGCCGGGAGAGTAGGTGGCGTGGCGGTGGCGCACGAAGAAGTAGGACGGGTCGATGCCGGTGATCGTGGTATCGGCCTGCGCCGCATTCGAGGACGCGATGATCGGCCGTTCGACGGCCGCGCTCAGCGCGCGTGCCGAGCGGATCGCGCGGCGCATGTCGGCCACGTCCCATGGTGTGAAGGCCGGCGCCGGTCCGCCGCGGCCGGACCGCTGATCGGTTCCGGGCGTCACGGTCACCAGATTGGGTCCGAGCGCCTGAATGTCGAGCGCCACCTTGTTCGCGGCGCCGTCTCCGATCGCGGCGACCGCCAGGATCGCAGCCGTGCCGATCAGCACGCCCAGCATCGTCAGGAACGAGCGTCCCGGTGCGGCGCGGATCTGCTCGACGCTGGTGCGTATGGCCTCGAGCAGGAGTGTTCTATCCGGCATCGTCGCCCACCACGCGGCCATCCTCGAAGTGAAGCTGGCGGCCGGCCATTGCGGCGAGATGCTCGTCATGCGTGACATAGAGCAAGGTCGCGCCGACGTCGCGCCGCAGCGACAGGAACAGCTCCATCACCTCCTGCGAATTGTGGCGGTCGAGATTTCCGGTTGGCTCATCCGCGAGAATGAGCTTGGGGCGCGCGACGAGGGCGCGGGCGATCGCCACGCGCTGTCTTTGGCCGCCGGACAGTTCGGCCGGCCTGCGGTCCGCCTTGCCGCTCAATCCGACAAGATCGAGCGCCTGCAAGGCAAGCCGGCGCCGTTCGCCGCGGTCGACCCTCAGATACAAGAGCGGCATCTCGACGTTCTTCGCCGCGGTCATCCGCGCCAGCAGCTTGAAGTCTTGGAAGACGAAGCCGAGCAGATGGCGGCGGAAGAGGGCACGCCGCCGCGGGTCCAACGCGCTCATGTCCTGCCCTTGGAACAGATAGGCGCCGCTGCTCAACTGATCCAGGCAGGACAGTATGTTGAGCAAGGTGGATTTCCCCGAGCCGCTCGGCCCGACCAAGGCGACGACCTCGCGTTCGGCGACCTCGAAGCTCACCCCATTCAGCGCCGCGAAGGCGGCGGCGCCCGCACCGTATGTCTTGGTGACGTTCGTCAGCTGCAGAAGCGGAGCGCCCATCCGCGAGACCTACTCCGAATCCGAGTGATAACCGATGGCCACCTGGCTGCCGTCCGGGATGTCTCCGCCGACCGCAACGTTTCCGTCCTGTGCACCGAGGACGCGAACCGGATGTTCGCTCAGGCGGCCGTCCTTCGACACGAGCCACACGCTGGAACGCGCCACCGCCTTTTCGCCGCCGCTTGATGTCTTCGGCGTGAAATGAAGCGCGGTCTCCGGAACGATGATGCCGCGGACCACGTCTGCGGCGTGGATCGTGATGGTCGCCGTCATGCCGGGGAGCAGGACCGCACCGGGATTGCGCGCGTTCAAGATGGCGCGATACGAGGTGATGCCGTTTTCCGTCTTGGGTTCGCGGTCGAGGGTTTCCACCACGGCGTCGAAGGCGTGGTCCGGGAAGGCGTCGACATAGAACGTGGCCTTGCGGCCGGGCGTCACCCGCGCGACGTCGGCTTCGCGGACATCCGCTTCGATCTGCATCGTGTCCAGATTGGCAGCCAGCGTGAACAGATGCGGCGTCTCGAAGCTCGCGGCCACAACCTGGCCGGGCTCCACGAGGCGCTCCAGCACGAAGCCCTCGATCGGGGCGCGGATGTCGGCTTTGGCCAGCGTCGCAAGCGTGCTGTCGAGCGCGGCCTTGGCCTTTGCCGCATTCGCCTGATCCAGCGCCAGCTGCGCCTTGGCGCGGGCCAAGTTGGCGTCGGCCGCGTCGATCGCCGATTGGGTGATCGCATCGGCGGATGCGAGCCCGTGGGCGCGGCGGGCGTCCTGGGTCGTTTGCAGCAGCGTCGCGGCTGAGACGCCGGCGCTTGCGTCCGCGGCGCGAAAATTGGCGCGGGCCTGGGTGACGTCCGTTTCGAGCAGAGTCGTATCGAACACCGCCAGTATCTGTCCGGCCCGGACGCGGTCGTTATTCTTGACCAGCACCTTGCTGACAAGCCCCGAGATCTCGGCGCCGACATTGACGCGCTGCTGCGGTCTCAGCGTCCCGATCGACGGAACGGTGACGGACAAGGTGCCTTGCCGCGCCACGGCGGTATCGATCTGCGGCGGCGCATTGCCGGAAAACAGCATGAACCCAAGTATCGCCGCCGCGGCGAGCGCGCCGGCGGCGGCGAGCGCGATCCAGCCTCGGCGCCTGGGCGCGCGGCCCGATACGATCTCTTCGATTGTCGCGCGGCGCAGCGTGTCCTTCAGGTCGGACGAATATCCCATGAAGCTACCGATCCAGGCCTTGTGGGAGCCACGACCGGCCGACGCCCGATCGCTATCAGAATTCAGAATTCCGCCAAGAAAATCAAGGAACGCACTTGGTGCACAGGACGCACATGAAAGTAAAACCCGCTATTTGCGAGATTTTCCGAAAGATATCGGCATCAGTATTTGTGCGTACGGAGAACGGCTCGGACCAACGGGCGGGCGTGCCATGACCTGAAAAGTATTCGTTATCAATTGTTTGAAACGGATTCGGTAAAGGCACAAGAATTTCGCGCCGTATTCATAATATTGACAGTATAGGACATAGCTCTTAGATTTCATTACATCGTCACCGCAGGGTTTTCTGGGTCACGGGCGTCCCTGCGGTTTCCGAGCGATTGTTGGAAGTCTCTGTCGTTGCCGCGGGCAGTATGACGCTGCCGGTTTGTGCTCTTTGCGTATCCTTCTGCTCGGCTGTTGAAGACCGGCGATCCATGGATCGCCGTCGGGTGCTTGTCGGCCATCGGCCGCGCGTCTGTATGCGTTGATCATTGTCTTCCGGGGCGTTCGCCCGGCGGCGCTGCCGCCGGCGGGCGGGCGACGATATCCGTCGCCCGCGAAAAGTGGGGGGCTTAATGGAAACGATCTCGACATTCGCCATGGCGATTGCTGATGCCGGCGCGCACGCGGCCGGCCGGACCGCCAGGCGCAAGGACGCGGCTCCAGGCGGGCATCTCGCCAGGCGCAACCGCGTCACCCGGCCTGGCGCGGCTCGGGGCGTGTGTCTCGTCGATGGCGAAAGGATCTTCGCCGGCTGACGCGATGCAGGCGCGGAGCCGTGCTCCTCGTCTTGCGGCATCGCCATCGGTCGCCGATGAGCGGCGGTCCGGTGGTTCTCTCAACATCAACGGAAAAGGACATACGCTATGACCGATATGACCAAACTTGTGGTTGCCGTTGCCGGCGGGATGACGCTCGCGGCCGGTGCCGCGCATGCGTCCACCGCCCCCATGACGACGGCCGCGCCCACCGCCACCATCGGCAGCATGGACGATCTGCGTACGCGTGCGCTGGCCGGGCAGGTGCGTCCGTCCGAAGTCGCCGACGCCATGAAGGCGCTCGGCATGGATCTGGTCCATTCGCCGGTCACGAACGTGCTGGGCAATGCCAGCCTCAACCCCAGCGCCGGCGAGCGCCTCTCGCTCCTGGTCTGCAACAGCTCCCACTGGTGCGTGGTGGTCAAGCCGGCCCTGACGATGGCGTCCCAGGGACCCGCCACGGCGTCGTCGGCCGCGGCGCTGGTCGCCGATCGTATCGCCCGCCGCGAAGACGCAACGGTCGGCGACGTGCTCGCCGAGCTCGACAGCATGACCGCGCCCGGTGAGCGCTGGACGGTCGGTCTCGCCGGCAACGGCCAGGTCGTGATCGGCTAAAGGTCGGGCGAGGCAGGGCCGGTACTGCGCCTTGCCTCGCCGCCCTTTCATTCATCTGGAGCGCGGCGTGCTTTTGAAGCCACTTTCCGGCAAGGCCGCGGCGGTGCCGGCGCAGGCCGCCGCGCACGGGCGTGGACGGCGAGAACGGTCCGCCGACGCGCGTTCGGACGGGACATGCCGGGCCGTCCGAAGTGGCCGATGCCGTGAAGGCATTCGGCATCGAGCTGATCGCCTCGCCGGTGTCCACGGTGCTCGGCGGCCGGGATCCCGCATTCGGCGCGCGGGGCGACAGCCCCGACATGCTTTGCAGCAGCCACCACGGCATCATCGTTTGGCCGGATCTGGTTTCGCCGTCGCGCGCGCCGGGAAGCGCGGCATCGGCGGCGGCGGCCGTCGTCGCCGAACCGGATCGCGTCGCGCCGGCCGCGGAACCATGGGCCGTGCGAATACCAGGCAGCGGACGCATGGTGATCGATTGACGCGCATCGCGGCCGGCGTTCGACGCGAAGATGGTCCTTGGAGTCCCGCGCCGTGGCGATGATGTCGGCGCGCGCGGCGATCGAGCATGCCGACAGCTGGACGGTGGCGCACGGCGCCAAGCTGGATCCGTTCCTGTGGCGCGACGCCGACGAGGCCGAGGCGCAGCGCAAGGCGTTCAGCGAGGTCTGCATCTATCTCTACACCTGCGGCGGCCCCTCGCCGGCGCTGCAGGCGCTGTCGGACGATCTCGTCCGCATCGCAACCACGGACCGCTATCTGGATCTCGTGCGGCGCGACTGGGCGAACCTGCCGCTCTACGCCCAGCCGCTGCTCTATGCCCTCGTCCGCGCCGCCGTGGTGCCGCGCATCCGCAAGCTCCTTTGCGAGGAGGTCGATCCCATCCGGCTGATGGGCATCGAGCGGCCGCCTTATCGCGCCATGGAGATCTGGCATTTCTATCGCGCCGCCGGCATCGAAGGCTTTCCGCTGACGCTGGACGAGATCGAGGCAGTGTCCTGTCTGCGTTTCCCGCCCTGCGCCATCCAGGCCGGCGCGATGTCCGCCTATGCGCTCACGCATGCTGTTTTCTATGCCACCGATTTCGGCTCGGGCCGCCCGGGCTTTCGCCGCGCCGGCGACTACCGGCGTTTCGTGCCGCTGCTCGAGGTCCTCATCCTGCGCTTCATCGGCGAGCGCCACTGGGATGTCGCGCTGGAGCTCGCCATCTGCCAGCTTTTGATCGCCGGCGCGCCGTCGGCCGCGACGATCCTGCTTTGCGACTTGGTCCGTTCGCAGCTGGAGTCGAACGGCGTCGTGACGCCGCCGCCGGGTACCGAGGCGCGCAGCGATCGGCCGATGGACGTCTGGCGCGCGCATTATCACACCATGCTGGTCGCCGGACTCTTCTTCCGCCTCCTGGAGCGCAGCGGTGCGCAGCAGTCTGCGTTCGGCGGCGACCGCGGCCACGCCCTTCTGCTGTGCGAGGGCTTGGCCAATCTCGGGCAGCAGGATCTCTATCGCGGCGCGACGATCCTCGCGCGCGTCTCGCAGATGCCCGGCGCCGGCGACTTCGCTGCCGGTTTCGATGCCGCGCTGGCGTATGTCCGCTCGCGCCGAAGCGCCGGCGGCGGCTACGGCAATCTCGGCGACGAGGAGATCGTCCTCAGGCAGCGCTACGGATCCGAAGAGGCCGCGCGCCTTGTCGCCGAGGCGATCGCGCGACAGAATACGGCCTGTGACGAATTCCTAGCCGTACCATGGCGTGCGTAGCGACGCCGTCCTTGTTTCGCGCGGGAGCACCTACCGATGGGTCTTGGTACGCCGGTTGCGGCACCGCAGGGGCTCGCTGTCACGAATGTCGGCGTCCGTTTCGGCAATCAATGGGCGCTGGACGGCGTTTCGCTGGATTTCCCGCGCGGGGTGACGGCGCTTCTGGGCCCGAACGGCGCGGGCAAGTCGACTCTGCTGGCCGTCTTGGCAACGATCGTGCCGCCCGACAGGGGGCGCGTCACATTCGAGGGCCGCGATCTCGCCGCCGGTCGCATCGCCTATTGCAACCGTCTGGGCTACGCGCCGCAGCAGGTGGATTTTCCGCTGCACGCGACCGTCAAGGACATCCTGCATTACGTCGGCGCGCTCAAGGCCGTGCCGGCGCGGGCGCGGCGCGAGCAGATCGAGATTCTGTGCGATCGCCTCAATCTGCGTCCATGGATCGCCAAGAAGACCGTCGATCTTTCCGGCGGCGTGCGGCGCCGTCTGATCGCGGCTCTGGCCTTGATCGGCGCGCCGCAAGTGTTGCTGGCGGACGAGCCAACGGCCGAGCTCGATCCCGTGGAGCGGCGTGCCTTGCAGGACCTTCTCCTGGAGACCGCCCGGCATGCGACCGTGATCGTGTCGACGCACCTGATGGCCGAGATCGAATGGGTCGCGGACGCGGTGGTCGTCATGGCGAAGGGGCGCGTGCTGCGCACCGCGGCGCCGGCCCAGCTGAAAGACGAGCTGCACGGCCGTATCTGGTCGTTCCGGATCGCGCGCGACCGGGCGGCGGAAGCGTGTGCCGCCGGTGTCGTGATTGCCGTCCAGCCCGCCGGCGAGGCGCATCAGGTGCGAATCGTGGGCGACCGCCCGCCATGCGAAGATGCGATCCCGCAGACCCCGACGCTCGAGGATGCCTATCTCGCCATCCTGGCGGGAAACGGTTAGAGCCTGTCATGATCGCGCGCGCGGCGACAATCGTCCGGTCAATGATGCGAGATGCGCTGGAGCTGCGCGCGGTCGCGGGATTGGCGATCGTCACCTGCCTGATCGGCACTCTCGCACTGCCGGCGCGCACCGCGGGCTATGCCGTCGTCGAGATCGGATATGGCCGGCCGCCTTACGATCCGGCTTTCGTCGCCTTGGTCCTGGCGATCACGGGCTATGTCACGCTCACGCCCGCCCTGTTCGCCTATCTGCGTGTCGTGTCGCCGCTGTCGCGCCAGCCTCTCGCGCTGGTCTTTGCCGCGCCGATAACACGGCTGCACTACTGGATGGCGCGGTGGCTGGCCGATTGCGCCGTCCTGTGCGTGCCGTTGGCGACGCTCGCCGTCAGCGGTGCGATCCTCACCGTGCAAAGAGGTGAGGCGGGCAGCGGCCAGTCGCTCTGGTCCCTGCCTCTTGTGCTGGCCGGCGTGGGCGTACCGGTCATCTCCCTTCTTGCCGGTTTCCGCGCGCTGGCCGAGGCACATCCCGTCACGCGGGGGCGGGCGGCGGATGTCGCGATGCTGGCGGCCTGGATTGCCGCGATATCCTTTTGCGGTATCGCGGCCGCCGGGAGCGGCGCGACGTTCGCCGATCCCTTCGGCATTTCCGCGCCGCTGCGCGCGATCGCCGGGCCGCATCGCGCGATCGCTTTCGGATTCCAGAACGCGCTGGGCTATCCGCTCGCGACTCTGGCGGCTGCGCAAGGCGCGTTGCCCGCCGACTATGGCGCAAGCCGCGTGGCCTGGTTTTGCGCCGGCGCCGCGATGGCGGCGCTGTCGTCGTTTTGGTTGGTGCCTGCGGCCGGATCGCGCGCGGCGAATACGCCCGCGGCCGGCACGGAAGGCCGGACGCTGCCGCGCGCCGCGCCGCGACGGCCGTCGATCCTGCGGTTGATCGGGACCGAGATCGCGCAGACTTGCGCCGGCGGGATGTGGAAGGTCCTGCTGGCGGGCATCGTCGTTGTCGGCGCGATTTGTCCGCTGAGGCTCGCGTCGGCGGTCGCGATTCCGTGTGCCTGGGCGTTCCTGTCTTTCCGGCTGGGCGATCTTGGTCTGCGCACGACCGGCGGCACCTTCCAGCCGGTCATGGCCGCTCTGCCGCTTCGCTCTGGAACCCATGCCGTCGTCGGACTCGCGGCCGGCACGGCGGTCGGCTGGATCGCGCTGGCCGCGGTGCTGTTGCGCGCGGTGGTGGCGCCAGACGTGGCGCTGGCGCTGGGCGTCGCCGGCAGCGCCGCGATGGCGGCGATGGCCATTGGGCTTGGCCGTGTCGCGCGATCGCCTGTGCCGTTCACAATCGTCAGTCTCCTGATCTGCTACGCCCTGGCGACGAGAGGTGGGCTTTGAAGCGTGCAGCCATCTTTGGGGTCGCCTTCGCTTTCGTCCCGCTTTTCGCATCGGCGCAAGGCGGCGGGACGCAAATCGACACCGTGGTGGTCGAGGTCGATGTGGGGCAATCGGCCAGCCGCACGACCTTGGTCCGCGACGGCGATCGCTGGACGGTCAAAGACTGCAAGGCGAAATGCGATCCGCCGTCCGACATGCCGCAGCGCTTCGACTTCGCGACGATCGCGGCCGCGCTTGGACTTCCTGCCAGCCAGGCGCGCGCGGGCGGCGAGGTCGCCTTCACGCCGCGCGGCGGTGCGGCCGAACTCCAGGATCTGACGCCGCCCTTGGCGGGGCGTTTCACGTCCGGCGCCGGCGCCGCAGGCGAGCTGTCGGTGTGGAATTCGCAGCCGCAGAGCGTGATGCCCGGCGTCACCCTCACCCGGGCAGCCAAGAGCTGGTATTTCAAGAATGAGGGCGCGGACCTCGGCGTCCTGCTCGTCCGGTTCGACCAATGCGCCAGGGGCCACATTTTTCTCTACGGCGACTACGACGTCTGCGTCGTCACCAGATACGAATTTCCGCAAGCCGCAGCGCGGCGGAACGATCGGCCGGGAGCTTCGCCATGAACGGAATTTTTGCGGATCTCGGCGCGCAGATCGAGCATGCGTGGTCGCGCACCGGTTACGACGACGAGGCCTTTCCCACGATCTGCGCCGCGCATTTCGAGACGTGCAAGCCCTGGACGGGATTCAGCCTGCGCGAGACGCTCGCGGCCGTTCGCGACGATCCCCAGCTCGCCGGCATCCAGTTCCAGAGCAACTTCGGCGATCTGCAGGTCGTCGTCTTCCGCAATTGGCACTTCTACATCGAGATTTTGTTCTGGGCGCAGGGCGTGACGTCGATACACGACCATGCTTTCGCCGGCGCCTTCTGCATGCTGCACGGCGAAAGCGTGCATACCCAGTACGCGTTCCGCAACGTGCGCCCCGTCAATTCCCGTTTCCTCTTCGGCGATATGGGCGTCACGGGCTGCGAGAACCTCAAGGTCGGCGATATCCGCAGGATCGCGCCCGGCAGCACGTTCATCCACGCCACCTTCCATCTGCCGCAGCCCTCCGTGTCGCTGGTCGCGCGTACCTATGCGACGACGCGCTACCAGCCCCAGCTGGACTACCATCCGCCGCATGTCGCGCTCGACACCTCCAACACCGACCTGGCGGCGACGAAGATGCTGCAATCGCTGCAGATGTCCCATCTCGTCGACCAGCCGCTGGCGGAAGCGGGCATGCTGCGCTGGTTTCGCGACGGCACGGCGGAAGAGGTGTATTGGCTTCTGCGCAGCCAGCTCTGGATGCGGTCCGATGCCCCGGCGCGCCGCGACATGATGGCGGCCGTTTTGGAGAGGCCCTTTGGACGCGACCTCATCCGGACAATCCAGTTCGGCCAGGTTCGCGACCGCGTGATCGAGCTGCGCGGGCGCTGCCAGGACACCGGACTGCGCCGGCTGCTCGGCGTTCTTGTCACATGCCCGGACCGGGCTGCGCTGCTGGCGTTCTTCGGTGCTGCCGCAATGCCGCCGGCGGAACTGGCGCGCCAATTGCTGGCAATCCATGCCATGGCCTCACCTGCGGCCGGTGGCGCGGATCTGGACGAGATCATCGCGTGGCTGGACAGCGGCGAGACGCCGAAGATCTTCGATACATCTCCGATCTTCCGGCACATATTTTTGGGCTAACCCTCGGCTCCGGCAGCGTAGGCGATCGCGCGAGGCTCCACGCCCATTTTCATTCGTGCGGCGCATCTCCGGCGGTATCGAGCCGGCGGAGCAGGGCTTCCGCAGACTGTGCGCCGGTGCGCGTCAGCCTGTCTTGAGCGACAGGACCGCGGCCGCCATCGAGATGCGCACCAGATCGGCGACGCTGCGCGCATCCAGCTTGTCGAGAAGACGCGCGCGGTGCGATTCCACGGTCCGCGTCGACAAGCCGAGCTCAAACGCCGCCAGCTTGTTCGACCGCCCCAGGATCAGCTGGTCGAACACGTCGCGTTCGCGCGGTGTGAGCTTTTCCAGAAGGCTCTCGGCCGCGGCGACCTCGTTCGGCTTGGCCACCGGCGGCGCCGATGGGGCGGCTTTCGAGTCCAGTGCCCGCCCGATGCTTTCGAGCAGCTCGTCGTCGAACGGCTTCTCGACGAAATCGATCGCGCCTTCGCGCATCGCACGCACCGCCATGGCGATATCGCCATGCGCCGTCATGATCACGACCGGTATGAAACAACCGCGCCGGCGCAGCTCGCGCTGCAGCTCCAGCCCGTCCATCTCCGGCATGCGGACGTCGGTCACCAGACAATCGCCCACCATGGGGGATTCGAGCACGTCGCGCGCGGACGCGTAGTCCGTCACCGCATAGCCGGCGGTCTCGAGCAGCGAGCGCGTCGAGTCGCGCACGTCTTCGTCGTCGTCGACCAGGAGAACCACGGAGGCCGTCATGCGGCTGTCAGCGCCTCCTGTGCGAGAGGCAGGACGAAGCGGAACACGGCGCCAGGCTGCTTTTCCGCCGCGGCTTCGATATGGCCGCCATGCGCTTCGACGATCGTCTGGCAGATGTTCAGCCCGATCCCCATGCCGGTTTCCTTGGTCGTGGCAAAGGGCTGAAAGAGGCGCTTGCGGATCTCGTCCGACAGCCCGGGCCCGTTGTCGCGAACGGAGACTTGCGCGAACGCGTCGCCCTCCGCGCGGGTGCGGATTTCGATCTCCCGCCGCTGCTGGCCGTGCGTCGCCTCGATCCCATTGAGGATCAAATTGACCAGCACCTGCTGGATCTGAACCTTGTTGATCGATACCTGCGAAACCCGAGGGTCGAGGGCCAAGCCGATCCGGACACCGAGATCGTGCGCCGCGGCATGCGTCAGCTGCACCGCCTCGCGGACGACGGCGTTGAGGTCCTCCGCGGCGCGGCGGCGTTCGCGCTTTTCCACGAATTCGCGCAGGCCCTTGATGATGGCGGTGGTGCGTTGAATCTGCTTGGCGGCCTTGTCGATCATGTCGCGCAGCCGCGCCGCATCGGGTACCGCCATGTCCAGCAGCCGGCGGGCGGTCCGGATGTAGTTGTTGACTGCCGTGAGCGGCTGGTTCAACTCGTGCGCCAGTCCGGACGACATCTGTCCCATGATGCTCAACCGCGCGACATGGGTGAGTTCTGCCTGCATCTGACGCAGACGGTCTTCATTCGCCTTCCGCTCGCCGATGTCGCGCACGATCTTGGCGGCGCCGATGATCTGCCCGGCGCCGTTGCGCAGGGGCGATACCGAGATCGAAACGAAGATGTCGCTGCCATCCCTGTGGCGGCGGACGGTTTCGAAGTGATCGATCTTCCGCCCCGCGCGAAGCTCGCCGATGATCTGATCTTCCTCCGGCAGGCGGTCGGGCGGGATCAGGAGCGAGATGTGCTTGCCGATGGCCTCGCTGGCGCTGTGGCCGAACATGCGCTCGGCGGCCTTGTTCCAGCTGACGATGACGCCGTCGAGCGTCTTGCTGAAGATCGCATCGTCGGAGTCCTCGACGATCTGCGCGAGGAAGGTGCTGGCGTTCTCGCCTTTCGTCACCGCGTCGCGGAGTTCCGAAAGATCGCGGATGATCCCGATATATAAAGTAGCGGCGTCGGAGCCGGTCGCGGCGAACGAGAAGAGGATGGGAAATTGCGAGCCGTCCTTGCGCTTGGCCGTCAGCTCCCGTTCGCTGCCGGCAAAGTCCGGCATAGCGTCGCCCGGCGCGGCGAAATCGTTCGGCAAAAGCATTGCGATGCTGCAGCCGAGAACCTCGGCAGCCGCACAGCCGAACATCCGCTCGCAGGCGGCGTTGAACGCCCGGATGTTGCACGCGTCGTCAACGACCACGACGCCGTCGACAGAGGCTGCAGCCAGCGTGTCGAACAATTGATCGGTCATCGCCCCAAGCCTATATCCAGGGTTGCACGTTACTCCGGATATGGAACTCTCTGAAGCGAAGAAGCGTACGCAGAACTACAGAGAGTCGCAGCGCGCCAAATTTGATCGGTTGATGAACATTACAAAGATCGCAAACATTGCGCTCTGCGTAATTTCTCCGCTCAGCACAACTCCGATCTGGCCTCATACGGCGCGGGGGCTATCTTTTTGCGATGGACGTTCAAGTACATCGCCTGCCGCAGGGCACCTCGCCGGCCGAGGACCGTTTCGCTCTGGTCCGGCCGGGAAGCGCTTCCGATACGGAAAATGAGGCGCACACCCGCGCGATCTTCTATTTCGGCGGCGAGAGCGGCGACGATATCCGCGCCGCATGCCGGGCCGTCGCCTGGGCGAAGGATGCGGGTGTCGAGGCCGTCCATCTCGCCGAAGACAATTGCTCGCTTGCGGCTGACTCCCGCGCGCCTTGCGGCGGCTGCGGCCTTCGCGCGTTCGGTCCTTTCAAGACCTGCTGCTGATCGAAAGCGATCTTCCGTATTTCATACGCGTGCGTAGTCCGCGCGGATGTATTCGTTCGCCGCGGTCATCATGTTTCGGAGCAAGACCATAGAAATGTGGAAGGCTCCATGACCGATCACTATGCAGCGAAGAACGCCGCGACATCGTACAACATAGCTGTTTGCGGGCCCGACGGCGACGAGGTCCGCTGGCTCAAAGGACTGGGCGACCGCGAAGGATACGAGATCGCATGGTACGCGTCGCTCGACGCCGCGCTGGCCGGCGATCTATGCGTCGATTGCCTTCTGGTCGATCTCGATGCGGGTGGCGACCAGGCGCTGGAGCTCATCTGCGAGCTTGAGGCACGAAACAGCGCGGTCCCGATCATCGCGTTCGGCGGCCACCCGTCCATCCGCCAAGTGGTCGATGCCATGCAACACGGGCTGGTCGACGTGTTCATTGCGCCCTACGACTATGCCGAGATGGCGTCGGCCATACGATCGGCGATCCTCCTGTCGATGTCGCGCCGCGAGGCATCGATGCGGGCGCACCGCGTCCGCCATCTCACGCCGCGCGAAAAGCAGATTTTGGCTGCGATCGCGCACGGCCATTCCAACAAGGAAGCGGCTTGGCAGCTCGGCATCTCGCCCAGGACGGTCGAGGTTCACCGCGCGAACGTGATGCACAAGCTCGCCGTCCGGACGCTGGCCGATTTGGTGCGCGTGTCGGTGGACGACGAGGCTTCGGACCACCCTGGACACGGGTAGTTTCTACGGACAGCCGCAGATGGTGCGGGGGGAATAGGCTCGCTCGCGATCGAAATGCGGCTGACCCGCGGCCAAAATGCCGGAACAGGTATGGAAATTCCTCTTCGTTGAGGTGCTTGCGACCGCTTTTGTAAGCAAAGGCCGGCCGCGCTTGGCCGCGCTGGACGATGCGTTTGCGCATGCGAACGACGAGTATCGGCGCGATCCCACTGCCAATCCCCAGGTCCTCGCGGAGAAACTCGGCACGTGGCTGTGATCTTGCGGCTGCATTCCGGTCGCCCCTTCCGGTTGGCGCCGGCGGCGATCATGAAGGATATGTGTCCAATCCTGAACATGGCGGTTAGGAGATGACGCGTCGGCCCCGCCGCCGTGTGCAAAGAAATCGCTAAACGAAATCCGCGTTCCGCCGATCACTAAACGTGGGTGGTTGCGTCGCGCGTTCTGCCCCGCATTTCTTGGGGCTGATCATGGTTGCAATCATCACGACTCAGGGCTTGGGCGTTGTGCGCGGATCCGGCTACGTGCTCGGATCGCGCGGTCAGGTCGGCGATGCCGCGTTCGGCAACACGGGTGACAATGTCACCATCGACGCCATCACCGGCAATCTGAGCATCACGCGCACCGATGAAATCGAAATCAGCGCCAACAACATCGATAAGGACGCGATCAGCAGCTACAACAGCCTGGGCACCGGAACGGACCCGAACGGCGACAATTGGATGGTCGGCAATGGCCGCACGATCACCCACCTCACCGGCGGCACCGGCGTCAACACGGCCGGCAGCAGCATCACGCGCGTCGACTGGGACGGCTCCTCCTCGACCTTCAGCTACAACACGAGCTTAGGGGTCTATGTCGGCAGGCAGGGTGACGGTCCCGCCGACACGCTGTCCTATTCGAACACCACGGGCACAGGAATCTGGACCTGGACCGACGGCTCCACCCAGATGAAGGAGGCCTACACCGTCGGCGTCAATCCGGCCGACAGCACCGACACCTATTGGGCCACGCTGACCACGGCGACGCGGCCGGACGGCGGCGCCATCGGCTATCTGTGGTCGGGCAACAAGATCACGGCGATGTACAGTTCCGGCGACTGGGTGCAATTCACCTATAGCGGCAACAATCTGGTCAAGGTGAACCAGTATTTCTCCGCCACGACCACGACCGTCACCACCACCTATTACACCTATGACGCGCTGAACCGCCTGACGTCGGTCACGACGGACCTGACGCCCAACGACAACTCGATCACCGACAACAATGTCGTGTCGATCAGCTACACCTATGTCAACGACACGCCGGGCGATCCCGGCTCGACGGATATCGCCTCGATCACGCAGTGGGCGGGCCAGCCCAGCCTCGCGGCCGGCGGCACCTTGACCGGTCTGCTGAGCTTCACCTACGACACGTCCAACCGGGTTTCGAGCTATACCCAGACCATCTCGTCCGGCGCCACGGCGACGACGACGCTGTCTTACGGCACCGGCTCGACCACGATAACCGACGCCAATCACAACGTCACCACGATGGCCTACGACGCGCATGGCCGTCTCACGGGCGTCACCTATCCGACGAATGCGAACGGCGGCGTTCCGAGCCTGACGTTTACCTACGACACCAACGGCAATGTGCTGAGCGCCGCCGACGGCGCGGGCAATGCGACCACTTACGGCTACGACACGCTCGGAAACCGGACGTGGCAGCGCAGCCCGACCGGCGACGAGACCGTGTGGACCTATGACAGCGGCAATCGCGTCATATCGCAGACCGTCTACACCGGCCGCGATCCCGACGCCGGCCTGGCGGGCACGACGCCGACGGGCGGCGAGACCACGCTTTACGCCTACAACAACGGCGAGCTGGTCTATCAGGTCAGCCCGCAGGGCGAGATCACCGAGTACGACTGGGACGCCTATCACACCCTGCGGACGCAGCTCGTCTATACCGGCTATACCTATAGCGGCACCACGCCGATCTCCGCGAGCGGCATGGCGGGTTGGATCACCACCAACATCACCGACAAGAGCAACGCGCAGCGCGAGGACTTCTATTACGACTATCGCGGCCAGGTGACGATGGCCCGCACCTATGCGGGCTTGAACGCCGACGGCACGCCGAACACGGGCATGCCGCTCTCGATCACCAGCTACACCTACGACCAGTACGGCAATCTGGTCATGCGGCAGATCGACGGCAAGAACATCGAGAACTACTACTACGACGGGCTCAACCGGCTGACCTCGGCGAAGGACATCACCGGTCTGACGACAACCTTTGCCTACAACGATGCGGCGTTCCAGACCACGGTGACGACGGCGACCGGCCTCGTCACGGTCTCGACCTATGACGACGTCGGCGACCTGCTGCACACCAACGTGTCCGGCACGGACATATCGACCCCTTCGGACACCTATTACACCTACGACCTGCTCGGCAACCTGACGAAGGTGCTCGATGCCAAGAGCAACCCGACCTACTATCTCAACGACGCCGACGGGAACAGAACCGCGGAGATCGACGCCGACGGCTCGGTGACCGAGTATCGCTACACTGCGGACAACCAGCTCGCCGCCACCGTGCACTATGCCAACAAGCTGGCGCCCGCCGGCATGACGTCGTTGGCGTCCAGCAGCGGCATCGGCGTGAACTTCGGGACCCTGAGCGCAGCGTATCTCACCAAGGACGCGAGCAACGACGACTACCAATGGCGCGTCTACGACGCCGACGGCAAGCTGGTCCAGCTGCTGGATTCCGGCGGCGAGGTCACGAACTATTCCTATGACGGCACCGGCCAGCTGCTGTCCACGGACAGCTACCGTACCGCCGTGCCCTCGGCCACCATGTCGCCCTGGCGCACGACTGCGCCCGTCACGCCGTATTCGCCCACCGCCGACGCCACCCACGACGAGGTGATGCACAACTGGTACGACGCCGACGGCCGCCTGATCGGCACGCTGGACGGCGACAATCACCTCACCACCTATGCCTACGACGCCGCCGGCAACATGGTGCAGAAGACGTCCTACGCCAACGCGGTGGCGTGGAGCGCGGATTACGCGACGACGGTCCACGCCGTCGTGCCCGATGCGGTGCATGACGAGACCACGAACTACGTCTATGACGGCCGCGGCCTTCTGGTCTACACGATCGACGACAACCTGAACGTCGTCGAGAACCAGTACGACTGGTACACCAACAACCTGCTCGCGACCATCGCCTACAGCACGGCGATCGCGCCCACCGCGAACTACACCGTCGCCTATATCAAGGGGCAGATCAGCTCGTTGTCGCTGAAGAGCAATTCCGCCAACATCGAGACCTACACGATCTACAACAACGCCAATCAGATCGTCCAGACGATCAACGGCGCGGGCGACGTCACCAATTACACCTACAGCAGCACGGGCCAGCTGGCCACGACCACGACCTTCACCAATGTCGTGTCGCAGGCCTCCATGACCTCCATGGAGGTATACACGCCGACCGCGCCGGTCACGGTGACGACGACCGGCACCGACACGACGACGCACACCTTCTACGACGCGGCCGGCCGTCTGATCGGCACGATGGACGCCAACAACCATCTTACCGCGATCACCTACGACGCGGTGGGCAACAAGACCCGCGAGGTCACCTATTCCGGCACCGCGACCTGGAGCGCGAGCTTCTCGGCGACCCTCGGCAGCGTCACGCCCGACGCGACGCGCGATCACGATGTGCTCTTTTTCTACGACGCCGACGAGCGGCTGCAGTACACGCTCAGCAACCTGGCCGTCACCGAGTACCAGTACGACTTCAAGGGCGAGCTGGTCCGCACCATCGCCTATGATGGCCAGATCGCGTCCGGGACCTACACCAACGCCTATATCGCCGGCCAGGTCGCCTCGCATGCGAAGCGCATCACCGACACGATCTACGATCTCGCCGGCCGCCTCGCATACACCGTCGCCTCCAACGGCGCGGTGACGTCCTATGCCTATGACGGCCGCGGCGAACAGAGCTCGGTCACGCAGTACAGCACGCTCTACACGCTCGGCGCGTCGGCCGCGGCGTACTCCACGATGGTCGGCTGGCAGACCACGCATGCGACCGATGCGGGCAACCGCTCGACCTATTACAATTACGACGCCGCCGGCAATCTGACCGTCACCCTCGATCCGGAAGGCCGCCTGACGGCCTACACCTACGACTATGCCGGACGCGTGACGCTCGAGACGCGTTATCCGACCGCCGCCACGCCCGTGGCGGATATCTCGACGCTGGTGCCCGGCACGACGCCGTCGACCGCGCTGCAGACCAAGTATGCCTACGACGTGCTCGGCCGCCTGATCTCCACCACGGACCCGGCGGGCGCAATCACCCTGACCAATTACGACGTGCACAACCGCGTCACCAGCGTCGTCGCGGCCTCCGGCACGACCGACTCGGCGACGACGAGCTACACCTATGACGACGCCGGCCGCGTGCTGACGCAGACCGATTTCGGCGGCACCACGACCTACACCTATGACGGCAAGGGCAACCGGCTCACCGCCACCGACGCCACCGGCCATCTCACGACCTACACCTACAACGCGGACAATCAGCTCACCAAGGTGACCGATCCGCTCAGCCGCGCGACGAGCTACGCCTATGACAGCTTCGGCGACGTCATCCAGACGACCGATCCGCTGAACAACGTCACCTACAGCTTCTACGACGACCTCGGCCGTCTGGTGATGACGGTCGATCCGGCCGGCGCCGCAACGGGCTACACGTATAATGTGTTCGACGAGGTCACCTCGGTCACGCGCTACGCCAATCTGGTGACCGGAACGATCACGGCCGGCACGCTGCCGTCGGTCACGGCCGATGCCGTCAACGACATCACGACCTATACCGACTACGACAGCGCCAGCAACGCGACGCTGACCATCGACGGCGAGAAATACGCGACCGTCAACGCCTACGACTCGTTCGGCGAGCTGCTGACGCAAAAGCGCGCCGCCACCAAGATCACCGCGACGATCACGCCGGGCGTGGCGCCCACCGTGCCGACCAGTGCGAACGACCAGACCACGACCTATGCCTACGGCGCCGACGGCGAGCTGAGCTCGACGACGGACGCGCTCGGCGACCAGGTCTCGAACACGGTGGACGTCTTCGGCCGCACCGCGGCCGCGAAGGACGATTTCGCCAACGCCGAGACCTATGGCTATGACCCCGACGGCGACGTCACGACGCTGACCGACCGCGATGGCAATGCCACCACTTATAAGTACGACGCGCGGGGCAACGTCATCCTCACGACCGACGCGCTCGGCAACAAGACCTACGATTTCTACAACGACCGCGATCAGGTGAGCCTGACGATCGACGCGCTCGGCGATGCGACCGGCTATACCTACGACCCGGCCGGCCGCCTGACCGGCACGACGCATTACTTCAACCGCGTCACCGGCACGATCACGGCCGGCATCGCGCCGACAGTGACGGCGGACGCCACCCACGACATCGCGACGTCCGAGACCTATGACGCCGCCGGCCAGCTCACCGACAGCTATGACGGCGACAATATCCACACGCATTACGTCTACGACCTCGACGGCAACCTCACCTCCGAGACGGTCGCGGTTGGGACCGGCGACGCGGCGACGACGAGCTACACTTACGATTCACGCGGCAATGTCCTCACCGAGACCGATGCCAACAGCAAGGTGACGCACTACGCCTACGACAACTTCGGCCGGCTGCTGAGCGTCACCGACCCGCTCGGCGGGGTGACGAGCTACACCTACGACCACGATAGCCGCACCACATCGGTGAAGGACGCGCTGGGCGTCTCCACGTCGTATCAGTACGACGCGTTCGGCAACGTCGTGCTGACGACCGACCGCAACGGCAACAAGGTCTTCAATTACTACGACAAGGCCAATCGCCTGACCCTCACCGTCGACGGCGAGGGTGACGTGACCGGCATGGTCTACGACGTCGACAGCCGCCTCATCGCCGAGACGCGCTATGCGACCAAGATCTCGACCACCGGCCTGACCGTCAGCACCGTGCCGGCCTATACGGCGAATGCCGCGATCGACGACACGGTCTACACGGATTACGACCGCGACGGCCGCGTGACGATGACCATCGACGGCGAGAAATACGCGACGCAGAGCACCTATGACGTCGCCGGAAACCTCAAGACCGTCACGCACTATTACAACCCGGTCACCGGCACGATCACGGCCGGCACCACGCCCACCGTCACCGCCGACACGCTCGGCCGCGACGCGACCACCACCTATGGCTACGACACGCTGAACCGCCTCAACTCGACGACCGACGCGGCGGGCGGTGTCACCTCCTGCACCTACGACGTCTTCGGCAACCGCGCGTCGGAGACCAACGCGCTGCTCGGCACGACGACCTATGCCTACAACAAGCGCGGCCTGGTGACGTCCGAGACGCTGCCGACCTCCACGGTGGTCGACGGTGGTGCGGCGATCGTCAACACCTACGGTTATGACGGCCGCGGCAACCGCACGTCGATGGTCGAGGCTTCGGGCCGCACCGAGGCGCGCACCACGCTCTATACTTACGACCCCGACAACCGGCTGACCAGCACGAAGGAAGATCTGGCACAGTCGCTGGTGTCGTCCACGACCTATGCGTCGATCGCCTCGGCCAATCCGATCACGACCTACACCTATGACGCGAACGGCAACCTGATCGAGGAGGACGATCCGGCGGGCGCGCGCACGCTGTACTGGTACGACGCCGACAACCGCAAGATCATCACGCTCACGCCGGTCGCCGGCACGACCGGCACGCTGACGCTGCTGGGCTACGACTCGAACGGCAACGTGACGAGCCAGCGCGTCTTCGGCGATGCCGTCACGATCCCCGCCACGCCGGGCGGCGCGCACCCCACCACGCCCACCAGCACGCCGCGCGAGACCGATTACAGCTACACCAAGACCAATCTGCTCAAGACGACGTCCATCGTCGGCGCGCTGTACTGGAAGACCGGCATGACGGGCTCGCCGCTGACGGCGAATGCCACGGTCACCAACACCTATGACGCGTTCGGCAACATCGTCGAACAGCAGGACGCGAACGGCAACCTCACCTATTCCTACTACGACCGCCGCGGCGGCAAGGTCGCGCAGGTCGATGCCAATCTTTTTCTCACGAGCTACGGGCTCGACTTCAACGGCAACGTGCTGAAGGAGACGCGCTTCTACAACGCGATCGCCACACCGACGGTCGGCGTCCTGCCCTCGGGCACCCTCGACACGCACGGCAACGACCGCATCACCGACTTCACCTACGATAACATGGGCCGCCGCAAGACCGAGACGCGCGAGGGCGTCGCGATCGGCACGATCAGCGGCGGCGGCGCGCTCACCGGCTCCACGGTCAGCTCGCAGGTCGTCTACACCTACAACGCGATGGGCGAGGTGACCTCGAAGAAAGAGGCGGCCGGCGACACCACGACCTACACCTATGACCACGGCGGCCGGCAGACACAGATCGCCGCGCCGTCCTACACCGACAACACCGGAACGCTTGTCACGCCGACCACCACCTTCACCTATGACGGGTTGAACAACCTGCTCAGCTCGACCATCGGCACGCACACTACGAGCTATACCTACGACAAGAACGGCCGGATGACGTCCATGACGGACGCGCTGAGCAACACGCACAGCTATGGCTACGACATCGCGGGCCACAAGCTGATCGACAGCTACAGCCGCAAGCTGTCGGACCTGACGACCGTCGTCTACGACGCGATCCTGTACACCTACGATCTCGCGGGCCACACGCTGACGCAGTCGACCGCCGAACGTGCCTCGCCGGCGGCGAGCTGGGGCGTCGTCGACACCAACAACATGATGTACGACGCCTGGGGCGACGTCATCAAGGAAGGCGCCAACGGCGTCTACGCGCAGGTCTTCAACTACGACACCGCCGGCCGCCTGACGAGTTCGACCGCGGGCGACGGCACGGTCAAGTTCTACTTCTACGACCTCAACGGCAACCAGACGGCGCTGGTCACCTCCGACGGCACCCCGCTCGCCAGTGGACTGAACTGGGGCACGATCACCCAGACGCAGGTCATCCAGCAGCTCACCACATCCGGCGCCAACGCGATCGGCGCGACGGCCACCACCGGCATGGTGATGACCTTCACGACGTTCGACAAGCGTAACCAGGCGCTGACGACCGCCGCGCCGTTCCGCGTGCTGACCGCGACCGGTGCCACGTCGACGCTGAGCACAAGCCAGACCTACGACGCGTTCGGCGAGATCCTCACGCAGACCGATGCGCGCGGATCCCTCACGAGCTACGCCTACAACACGATGGGCAAGGTGGTGCTGACCACGCTGCCGTCGACCGCCTACACCGATGTCAGCGGCGTGACCTATGCCGCGGGCACCACCGTCATCACCACCGCCGCCGCCTACGACGCCTCCGGCCGCGTCGTCGCCACGACCGACGCCAACGGCTACACCACGACGCGCACGCTGCTCGCGGGCTCCGGCTATGGCGGCAGCGACGCGCTCACCGTGGAGACGTTCGATCCGGACGGCGGTGCGTTCATCAATCGCTACGACGTCTATGGCGACCTGCGCGCGAAATCGACCAACGGCATCGTCGGCACCTATGCCACCGGCGAGCGCGACATCGCCTACACCTACGATGCGCTCGATCACGTGATCACCGAGACCGACCAGCTGGGCACGCTGGTCACCACCTATGCCTACGACTCCGTCGGCAACCGGGTGAAGCAGTCCAACAACGCCGAGACCTATTACCTGACGACCGACTACGACGCCGACGGCCGTGTCACCAAGACGGTCGACCTCGCCGGCAACGTCACCACCTACAGCTACGCCGTCTCGACCGCGCTGACCTCGGGCATGAGCACCAGCACCTATGGCGGCTGGGTCAAGACGACGAACGAATATACCGGCTCGACCCTCCTGTCGCGCACGGAGACCGAGACCGACGACTATTTCGGCCGCACCGTCGGCAAGCTGGACTTCGGCGGCCACAGCTACACCTATGCCTACAACACCGCCGGCCAGCTCGTGACCGCGACGGTCGGCACCGAGACCACCGGCTTCACCTATTACAACGCCGGATTCCTCCATACGGAGCAGTCGACCTATACCGGCACCGGCTTCAGCTACACCGACACCATGGCCGCCGGCTACGACGCCAATGGCAACCGCATACAGGAGGTCGACAGCGAGGTCGGCACGCATTCGATCTGGTACACCAGCTCGACGTCGTCGTTCAGCAACGTCGCCGAGAGCGCCGTCATCACCTATGACGCGATGAACCGCGTCACCGAGTACAACGACAACGGCGCGGTCAGCCTGAAGCCGACCGACATCAAATATCTCTACGACGAGGCCGGCAATGTCCGGCGCATGACGGCGACCTACACCACCATCTCTGCGGGCGGCACGACGTCGGCCGCCGCCGCGCCGCAGGACTACTGGTACGCCTACGATACGATGAACCGCACGACGGTCAGCGAGGGCGTGCTCGACACCACCGACGCCCCCACGCCCTACATCACCTTCGCGCCGACGGCGCTGCCCGGCTCTGGCGGGACGGTTGGCGCGACCGGCACGTACATCACCTACAATTTCGACGGAACGCGGGCGTCGGAGACGACGTCGCATTGGGACCGGGGCCTGGAGGAGGACGGCACCCCCAATCACATCGTCCTCAACAGCAACGAATACAGCTATGACGACGACGGCCGCCTCACCGAAGTGTATTTCGACGGCCGGATGGAGGGCGACTACGAGCTGGCGTCATACGCCTACGACGCGCTCGGCCGCCTGACGGACTACAAGGAGTTCGCGGCCGACCCAGCCGGCGGCCTCGACACCGTCTACGAGCACTTCAACATCCATTACAATCAAGACAACCAGGTCACCTCGGACGAAACCAAGGCGACGCAGACCGCCGGCCTGGTCGACACCACCTCGACCTACACCTACGTCGACAGCGCGGGCAATTACGACGAAGGCGCGACCATCGAGATCGACTCCAGCGCCACCACCACGCCGGCCCACGGATCGGCGACCACGGTGGGCACCAAGATGATCAATTCCTACGCCTTCTGGGACGGCGCGGTGCAGACCCAGCAGGACTACACGCCGAACACGGGCTCGCCGAGCACGGTCAACCACTCCTATTACAAGAACGACGCGGCGGGTCATCTGCAGTCGGTGGACATCCGCGACGGCCGTCCGCGGACGGTGAACTACTACACCGACGCCAACGGCCTGATCCAGGAGCGCGACGAGACCGACAATGTCGGCTCGACCGGCGATCCGAAGGACATGCACTTCTACATCTCCGGCATCCAGGTCGGCGCCGTCGGCAACAACGGTGCGCCGCAGATCGAGCTGAACTACACCTCGTCGATCGACCAGCACGAGACCTCGCCGGGCACGACGCCGTGGCAGTACGGCTCGTCGATCCCCTATGCGAACTTCGACCAGGCCTACGACGCGTTGAACGGCTTCAACGGCCAGGACGGGTCGACGAACTACACGGTGTCGACCGGCGACACGCTGAGCTCGATCGCGCAGGCGATCTGGGGCGACAGCTCGCTGTGGTACCTGATCGCGAACGCCAACAGCCTCAGCGCGTCGGACCCGCTGGTGGCGGGCGAGGTGCTGAGCATCCCCAACGGGGTGACCAGCGTCAGCGCGAACAACGCGGACACCTTCAAGGTCTACGACCCCAACGTTGCGCAGGGCAACACCTCGCCGACGGCGCCCAAGCCCAAGCACACCAGCGGCTGCGCCTATGTCGGCCAGATCATCGCAACGGTGCTCACCGTGGTGCTGTCGGTGTTCTTTCCCTATCTGGCGCCGCTCTGGGCGGTCTTGGGCGACGCGGTGGGCCAGGGCGTCAACCTCGCCGACGGCTCGCAGAGCAGCTTCAACTGGAAAGAGCTGGGCATGGCCGCCGTGACGTCGGCGGTGACCGCGGGCTTCGGCGACATCGGCGAGATCACGGGCAACCTGGTGGCCGACACGGCGATCAAGGCGGCGCTCAGCGACGCGGTCAGCCAGGGCATCGGCGTCGCCACCGGCCTGCAGAGCAAGTTCAACTGGGGCGAGGTCGCGGCGGCGGGCATCGGCGCCGGCGTGACGGAGGCGGTCAGCCAGTCGATCACGGGCCATGCGACCGGCGTGGGGACGGCGGACTACGTGCCGGCGACGCGGCCCAACCTGTTCGTCAGCGGCATGGCGGGCAACATCGTCAGCGCGGCGACGCGCAGCCTGATCAACGGCACCGACTTCGGCGACAACCTCCTCGCCACCCTGCCCAACACCGTCGGCTCGTTCATCGGCGGCGAGCTGGGGGATTATTTCAAGCAGGATGTCGACGACATCTTCCACAACAACACGCCGGTCCCGACGGTCACGGTTACGCCGCAGCGCCAACCGCAGCCCAATCCCGGCTCGGCGCCGCCGCCTTTCGACTCCGATTTGCCCGGATCGCCGGAATATCAGGCGAATACGCAGTCGGCAGGTGGCAACGACGACGGGCCGGTGGAGCTTGTCCACGTTACGGGGCCGCGGAGTCCGGGCCTGAACACGCTGTTGTCGGCGGATCCGAGCGCTTTCAACAGCTTCCGCGACCCGAGCGGTGCGGACCAGGCCAACGGCAGCATCAAAGGCATGTTGCAGGTTGCGGCGGTAGACCCCGGCGCCATCAAGATCCCAACGACCGTCAGCACGGCGACGGCCGTGGGCAGCGCAGGAAGCGCGGACAGCTCGATCGTCTTGTCGGGCACCAACAGTGGTCAGGCCGTCGATCTGGCCAAGAATGCGGATGGGACTACCGAGGTTGAGACCGTGGTCGTCACGGGAGAGCGCGCGGCGCTCGATCCCGCCAGCGCGGTCACCGCGCCAGATCCGCAGACCGTCTATCGCGCGCCGCCCGTTGATTTGACCAACATCCATCAGCCGCCGGGAAAGATCACCTGGGGATCGATACCGCCCGGCCCGGACAGATTGTACGAATGGTCGCGTCACAATGTGCCTGAAGAGCCGTCGTTCTGGCAAACGCCGACGGGCGTGAGAATTCACGCTGGTCTTCAGATTGTCGGGGGAACGCTTCAAGCCCTTAGCAGCGTGCCGCTCGCCGCCGGGGCCGCAGCATCGAGCGAGACCGTCATTGGCCCCATCGTGCTCGGCGGTGCAGCGTTCTACAATTTCACAAGCGGAGGGGACAAGATTTGGACCGGGATCAAAGAAGGCTGGACCGGTCAACCGCAAGATTCCGTCATCCATCAGGCTCTTGTCCAAAACGGAGTCCCGTCCAACGTCGCCACCTATATCCAGTTCGGCGCGGATTTGACGGCTGGTGTCGGTGTACCTCTCGCTGCGCGCGCGACGATAGCCGCCGCCACCCGCCCGTTTGTGGTTTCTGATCCCGATGCGCCTTATAGTCCGATTGTGGATGGTGGTGGACTTCAGGCTCATGAAGACGCTGATGGTCATCTTCTTCTTGAACATATCGATAAGACCGAGGCGGACTTGGTGGCGCGCCTCGCCGCAAAACCGAACATTTCCGCTGCATCGTCATTTACTGATCGTGCCACCGCGGAGGCCGCCGTCTCGGACGCGCTCGACGCAAATAGTACGAAAATTTCAAATTGGCTTGCTGGATCTGGGCCTCGCTTAGTGATTGACTCCACGAGCTCGAGTGGAGATGCGGTAGGAATAACGGTCGCTCGTGGTTCCACCACTGCCGTCGACGCAAGCTCATATACTGTAGTCTTGCTTCGCAGCACGGCGCTGCCAACCGGCTACCGAATTTTGACAGGATACCCCACGAAGTGACACATAGTGAGGACGACACTCTTCGCCAATTGTTCGGCGCTTATCTCCATCAAGATATGACCGAGGAGTTCGGTGACGTGTCATCAGCAATTGACGCAATGATAGCTTCCGAGACGGAAGCGCAGCTTGATTCAGTATCGAAAGAGCTGCGCGCATTGCTTAGTGCTGGTCTAAGCGACAGGGAGTTGGGTGCGATTATGCTTGATCGTGCCGGAGCATATTATGATCCTACCCCGAGCGGACAATCCTACCATCAGTGGCTATCTGGTGTTTTGGATCAGATTGAAAAGAAGCTAGGGCGCAAAGACGCTTGAACTGTCGGCATAAGCGGATGATCGGAAGGTGCGGGAAGTGACCAACGGCGACGATCTATATACTTATGCAAAAACGATCGGCTCGAGGGCGGATTTCATCCGTTTCATTGAGCGCTTGAATGCGGATTTTAAGGCCAAGCCCTCTCAATGGGAGAATGACAGTCTCGAAGCCTATTTATCGGGGTTGTCTG
>DASZMT010000034.1:0-179065 GCA_035551495.1 Rhizomicrobium sp.
CGATCCCGGTGCCGGACTGCACCGAGCGCACCAACCTGCGCCGTTTCGGGACGGGCGACTTCTTCTTCTCCTTCCGCGCCAATGTGTGCGTGACCACGGCTGCGGCCGAGCAGTCCGAAGCCACGGTCGGCGGCATGAGCCTCGACGGCGGCGTCGGCGACAGCGCGCCGTAAAGACGGAACCGGTCGGCGTTCCGCTGTCGAAGGCGGTTTGACCAGTGCGCCCCGCTCGAAAGAGCGGGGCGTTTTCTTTTTTGCGCGGCCCACAAGACGGAATCCGGGCGCGAACGGAATCGCGGTCTCGAATTTTTCAAAGGGTGTGTTCACATCGGACATGCTCCATCGCGCAGCGGAAAAATCCGGCGCGTCGGTTCGGTTACAACTGTGGGGATTTGGGAGATTTGGTGTTCGCAGCGTTTCGATTCAAGAGGGGGTGCGAAAATCTTTTGGCGCGTGGATAAGTGCGACTTATCCAACAAGTATCACTGCAAAATCGTCCGTATCCCGCGGGATCCGCGCGGCGGAGCGCGTGGATAAGTTTCTACGCTACACCGCACGCGACGAAACAGAATTGCGCGAAAATAAATTTCACACGGGGTTCGCGCGAAACCTGTCATCCGCCGCGAATGCGGCGGATGACAGGTGACGTCTTCGCGAACCTGCCAAGGCTCGTGGCGCATAAACCGGGTCCGCCGCATTCGCGGCGGATGACACTTTGATCAAGTTCCCCTCCGCCTAATCCTTCCTTAAGCGAAACCCCGCATCCTCCGCGCGCCTCGCAAGCGGAAGCTCCCGTGATCGCGCGCCTGCAGCTGATCCTGTTCGTTCTGGTCGCCGTCGTGGCCGGGGTCGATGTCGTGTGGGCGCTCGCCGGACATTTCGACGTCGACGGCCGCGCCTATGCCGGCCTGGCCGCCCTCGCGGCGGCGCTGGCGGGCGGCGCCGCGTACTACTCCCACATCCGCAAGGACGAGCGTCTCGCCGCGATGCTGAGCGCCACCGCCTTCCTCATCGCGATGTCGGCGAGCTTCAGCGTGCTCAACTATCTCCTCCTCACCGTCGCGGGCGCGCGCATCGATGCAACGCTTGCCGCCGCCGACCGCGCCCTGGGTGTCGACTGGCCGGCGCTGATGGCCCTCGTCGCGCACTATCCGCGCACCAACATCGTGCTGCAGCTCGTCTACGTCTCGGTGCTGCCGCAGATCGCGGTGCTGGTGCTCTGCCACGGCTTCTTCGGCACGCCGGAGCGCATCTACAAGCTCTGCCTCTCGGTCGCGGCCGGCGCCGCCATCGCGATGACGGTGTGGACCGTCGCGCCCTCCTTCGGCGCCTTCAGCGTCTACGATCTCGCGCCCGGCGTCGCGAGCCATCTCGCGCTCTCGCTCGACGGGCACTACGCGCATGAGCTGGTCGGCCTGCTGGCGGACGGCCCCGGGCGCATCTCGCCGAGCGCGGCGAAGGGCCTGATCGGGTTTCCCTCCTATCACGCGACGCTGGCGCTCCTGGTCGTGTGGTATGCGCGGCCGCTGCCCGTGATGCGCTGGCTGGCGCTCGGCATCAACACGATGGTCCTGGTCGCGACGCCGATCCAGGGCGGACATCACGTGGTCGACGTCCTGGCGGGATTCGCGGTCGCGGCGCTCGCCATCCGCTTCGCCGATGTGACCGCCCGATACGCGGCCCGCGCCGCTGCGTCACCCGCCCTGAACACCCAGCCGGCAGGCGCCTAAAACCCTGCGACGCCCTCGCCTTTTGTCCGCCTTGCACGAGGGGGATCGGCTGCTATTGTGCCGCGCATCCCGCCATTTCGTGCACAGGTAGCTCTCATGAACATCCACGAATATCAGGCCAAAGAGGTTCTTCGCGGCTTCGGCGCGCCGGTGCCGCGCGGCAAGGCCGCCTTCACCGTCGAGGAAGCGGTCGCCGCGGCGAAAGAGCTGCCCGGACCGGTCTGGGTGGTCAAGGCGCAGATCCACGCCGGCGGGCGCGGCAAGGGCGGCGGCGTCAAGGTCGTGAAGTCGATCGAGGACGTCGAGAAGGAAGCCAAGCGCATGCTGGGCATGACGCTGGTGACGCACCAGACGGGGCCGCATGGCCGTCTCGTCAAGCGCCTCTATATCGAGGACGGCTCGGCGATCGACCGCGAGCTGTATCTCTCGGCCCTCGTCGACCGCGCCACCTCGCGCGTGGCGTTCATCGCCTCGACCGAAGGCGGCATGGACATCGAAGAGGTCGCGCACAAGACGCCCGAGAAGATCAAGACGTTCCAGATCGAGCCCGCCGTCGGCTATTCGAACTATGTCGGTCTCGACATCGCGAGCGCGCTGCAGCTCAAGGGCGACCAGGTCAAGCAGCTGGGCGGCGTCGTCAAGTCGATCTACGACGCGATGATCGCGAAAGACATGAGCCTGCTGGAGATCAATCCCCTCGTCGTCACCAAGGACGGCAAAGTCATCTGCCTCGACGCCAAGATCAATTTCGACGACAACGCGCTCTATCGCCACAAGGACATCCAGGCGCTGCGCGATCTCGACGAGGAGGATCCGGCGGAGGTCGAAGCATCCAAGTACGACCTCTCCTACATCAAGCTCGACGGCGAGATCGGCTGCATGGTGAACGGCGCGGGCCTCGCCATGGCGACGATGGACATCATCAAGCTGTTCGGCAGCGAGCCTGCCAACTTCCTCGACGTCGGCGGCGGCGCCACCAAGGAGAAGGTGACGCAGGCGTTCAAGATCATCGTCGCCGATCCGAATGTGAAGGGCATCCTGGTCAACATCTTCGGCGGCATCATGAAATGCGACATCATCGCGGAAGGCATCATCGCCGCCGCGAAGGAGGTGTCGCTGAAGGTGCCGCTGGTCGTCCGGCTAGAAGGCACCAATGTCGACCTCGGCAAGAAGATACTGGCCGATAGCGGGTTGCCGATCGTCTCGGCCAACGACCTGGCGGATGCGGCGCAGAAGATCGTGAAAGCGGTGAAGGGCTGAGCGTGGCGAGGCGGGTTTCCAATCCTCCCCGTGAAACGGGGAGGTGGACCGGCGAAGCCGGGCCGGTGGGGTTGGTCGCATGACGGGCGCGACCGGCTACACCTGGACCCGTGCCCAAACCGTCCGCGCGCGCGAAAAGCGCCGCGCGATGACGGAACACGCCATCCTCGACACGATCCTGCACGCACTTCAGACAGCCCCCACCCGCGCGGCTGCGCCGCGCGACCTCCCCGTTTCACGGGGAGGATAAGTAAGAACGCCAACGTTTCACCGAGAGCACCAAAACCATGTCCATCCTCGTCGACAAGAACACCAAGGTCATCTGCCAGGGCTTCACCGGCAACCAGGGCACCTTCCACTCCGAGCAGGCCATCGCCTATGGCACCAAGATGGTCGGCGGCACCTCGCCGGGCAAAGGCGGCGCGACGCATCTGGGCCTGCCGGTATTCGACACGGTGCGCGAGGCGGTCGAGAAGACCGGCGCCACCGCCACCGCGATCTACGTGCCGCCGCCCTATGCGGCCGACGCGATCCTGGAAGCCATCGACGCCGAGATCCCGCTGGCGGTGTGCATCACCGAAGGCATCCCGGTGCTCGACATGGTGAAGGTCAAGCGCGCGCTGCAGGGCTCCAAGACGCGCCTTATCGGGCCCAACTGCCCCGGCGTGATCACGCCCGGCGAGTGCAAGATCGGCATCATGCCGGGCCACATCCACCGCCGCGGCAAGGTCGGCATCGTGTCGCGCTCCGGCACGCTGACCTATGAGGCGGTGGCGCAGACCACGGCGGTCGGCCTGGGCCAGACGTCGTGCGTCGGCATCGGCGGCGATCCGGTGAAGGGTACCGAGCATATCGAGGTGCTGGAGATGTTCCTGCGCGACCCCGAGACGGAATCGATCATCATGATCGGCGAGATCGGCGGCAGCGCCGAGGAAGACGCCGCCGACTTCATCAAGCACAACAAGACCAAGAAGCCGATCGTCGGCTTCATCGCCGGCGTCACGGCGCCGCCGGGCCGCCGCATGGGCCATGCCGGCGCGATCATCTCCGGCGGCAAGGGCGATGCGAACTCCAAGATCGAGGCGATGAAGAGCGCCGGCATCCGCGTGTCGCCGAACCCGGCGGCGCTCGGCACCACGCTGGTGGAGCTGTTGAGCGGAAAGTAGTGGCCCAGATCGAGCGATCGCCGTTCGCGGAAGCGGCGCCGTATTACCGCTTCCGGGCGCCTTATCCGTCTGCGTGTTTCGATCATGTCCGCGACGCCTTCGGGCTCGACAGGACGCACCGCGCGCTCGATCTGGGATGCGGCCCGGGCACGCTGAGCATTCCGTTCAGCCACATCGCGGGCGAGGTCGTCGCCGCCGATCCCGATCCCGGCATGCTGGCGCAAGGGCGTGCCGACAGCGCGGGCCGCGCGAACATCGCGTGGCTGGAAGGCCGCGCCGAGGACCTGCCGCCCAGGCTCGGCACGTTCCGCGTCGTGACGATGGGGCAATCGTTCCACTGGATGAATCGCGACGCGGTGCTGAACATCCTGTCGGGCGTCGTCGCGGACGGCGGCGGACTGGCGCTGTTCAATCCCGGCAAGCGGCGGCCGCAGGAAAGCTGGGAGATCACGGCCGCCGCGGTGGTGACGCGCTTCCTCGGCAAGCGGCCGCGCGATCCGCGCGCCAATCCGCGGGAGCCGGCGCACGAGCCGGCACTGCTGCGCTCGGCGCACTTCTCGCATTTCGAGTCGCGCGAATTCGCCAGCGAGATCGTGCGCGACATCCCGTCGATCCTCGGGAATCTCTATTCCTCGTCCGGTGCCGCGAAATCGCTGTTCGGCGACCGCCGCGGCGAATTCGAAGACGCGCTGCACGCGGCATTGCTAGAGCTCAATTCATCCGGCGTGTTCCACGAGCACTTGGAAACCGAAGTCATGATCGTTCGCAAGAGATCCCCATGAGCGCACATCTCGACAAGCTGCCGCCCGCCGCGCAATTGCTCGGCCGCGAGATCGTGCGCATCGACGAGGACGGTGTCGCGCATCTGCGCTTCTTCGCGCGGCCGGAGTTCGCCAACCGGCATGGCGGCGTGCAGGGCGGGCTGGCGGGCGCGATGCTCGACTCCGCGACCATGACGCCGCTGCTGGCGCAACTTCCGGTCGATCGCATTGCGGTGACGGCGAAGCTGGAGACCGAATACCTCAAGCCGACGCCGCTCGGCGCGCTGACCGCGAAGGCCTGGATCGTCAGCCGCGACGAACGCAGCGCGGTCACGCGCGGCGAGCTCTATGCCCCCGACGGTACGCTCTGCGTCGCGGCGACGGCGCATCTGCGGATCTTGGTTAAACGGTCCTGAGCGCAACTACCCAAGTTGAGGCGCAGGCGATTGTCGCAGCGGCGCGTCCTTGTCGCCCGTGCGGCGCCCCTCTAGGTTGCGTCATCTTTTGGGGAAGGGACTATCAATGAACATGCGTAACTTCGCGTTTGCCGCCGTGTTGCTGGCGGCGGCACCCGTCTCGCCGAGCCTTGCGGCGGACACCGACACCTATGCCGTGCGCCATGCCAGCGAGCCGGCGATTCCGGACGGCATGGGCCGCATCTACTTCTATCGCGACGGCGGCTTCATGGGCGCGGCGGTGCAGCCGTCCATCATGATCGACGGCGTCGAGACCGGCGGCAGCTCGGTGCCGGGCGATTACTTCTACGTCGATCATCCGGCCGGCTCCGTCACGGTCAGCGCCTCGACCGAGAAGGAAGAGACGACCCAGGCCGACGTCGTCGCCGGCAAGGCGGTCTATGTGAAGACCCATGTCTCGATGGGCTTCCTGGTCGGCCACGTCACGCCGGCGGTGGTGGACGAAGCCACGGCGCTGAAGGAGATCAACGACTGCGATCTGGAGAAATTCCAGCGCAACGCCGCTGTGCCGGTGGCGCTGCCGTCCGCACCAGCGCCGGCTGCGACGGCTGCGCCGGCAGCGACGTCGCCGGCTCCGGCCGCGACGCCCGATCAGAAGAACTAAGGCTTATCTGCCGTCTTGCGGCCGGTGCGCGATGGCGCGCCGGCCGTCATTTTTTTCCGGCAGCTCGCCCTCATCATCGGAAGAAAGACGCCATGGACGTCCGCAACATCGCGATTGCCGTCCTGCTGCTGGCGGCGATGCCCGTCTCGCAAGCACTTGCGAGAGAAGAGTACCGCGACGCGCACCGCCACGAGCCGGCGATTCCGGGCGGCATGGGCCGCATCTATTTCTACCGTGGCGCCGGCCTCTTCAGTGCGGGAGATACGCCCGCCATCCTGGTCGACGGCGCCGACACCGGCGGCAACTCCACGGCGCACGACTATTTCTATGTCGACCGGCCCGCGGGCTCGCACACGGTCAGCATCGGCGGCGCGGCCGATCAATCGACGCCGGTCACTGTCGTGGCGGGCGAAGGCGTCTACGTCCGAACCATCGTGACGGGCGGCGTGTTCGGCCATATCGTGCCGAGCGTCGTCGACACGACGCTCGCACAGCGCCAGATCGTCCGTTGCCTGTTCCGTTCGCCGGGCAGCGCCTCCGACTCCAGCGACACGCCGGCCGCCGTTTACGTCGTGCCGCCGCCGAAGAACGCCACCCAATAAGCAGCGTCAGCGCCGGCAGCTCGTGGCGACGTAATCCGCATCTGCGGGCCGCGCTGCGGCGGCCGGGTCGTAGACCCAGTGCCACGGCTCGTCGATCTTCGCCTGCACGAAGCCGTAGCGCCGCGCGTTCCTGTGCAGCCAGGCGAAGATGTCGCTGGCGCACCAGCGCGGGATGTTGTCGCCGGCGGAGTCCGAGTTCAGCTCCGGCGCATCGCCGATGCGCACATGGAAGTCGGCTGCGCGGCCCGACTGGTGATGGCTGTAGCCGGGAAAGGCGTAATGCGTGCTCGCATAGGCGCGCAGCGTGCAGACGTCGGCGTCGCTGTAGCGGCCATTCGCCGGATGCAGCTGATCGCGGATGCGTCCGAGATATTTGCGCAAGTTTCGCGGCCAGGTCGCAAGCTGGATCGCATAGCTGCGAAAGCCGTCGCCGACGGTGAACGTGCCGCGCCCCTTCAGATAGGCCCGCGCGGCAAGCACCAGCGCGTCGAGCTTCGGCGCGCCGCCGGCCGCGAAGCTCTGGTCCGGCGCGGTCGCGAGCGGCACGACGTCGCGCGGGACTTCGTCGGAGAACGTCAGCGCCGGATTGCGCGCCCGGATATCGCGCTGGACGATCGAGACCCGCGCCAGCAGGTCGCGGTCGCCGTCCGGCAAATCGGACCATTGCGGCAGCGCGCGCCAATAGGCATCGGGCAGCGCGGCGAGCGAGGGATGATGCGCCGGCGGCGGGCCGGGAATGCAGGACGCGACAAGGAGCGCCGCGAGCATCATTTCATCGCGATCGCGGCGCGCATCACATCGACCATCTGGCTTTCGGGAACGCGCGCCAGCGGCGCCAGCTTGATGCCGTTCGCGATGAGCCGCCCCATCACGATCCATGCCGCGCAATAGGCCTCGCGATGCATGCCGGTGTTGCCGGTGCCGAAGGTGTATTTGGTCGCGACGTCGCGCCCTGCCTTGTCGAGATCGGGCACGATGCCCGCCAGCACCGCGTCCTTCTTGGCGTAGCAGTTGGCAAGCCAGCCCGCATCGCCCGGCATCTCGGTGTAGGCGGTCTCGTCCTCGCCGGGATAGATGCGCTGCGCCACGCGCATCGCGAGGCCTTCGAGGAACATCGTCTCGCCGACCGGCGCGCCGAAGCTGTTCTTCACGCCCGCGAGGTGGATATGCACCGTATGCGTCAGCTCATGCGCCAGGATGAGGCGAAGCCGGCTGTTCTCCACCGGCATCAGCGTCGTCGCGGGCGCCCCGTTCATCGGCGGCAGGGTATAGGCGTTGTCGTCGAACTGGCCGACATAGAGCACCAGGCGCGAATGGATCGGCACGTCCTTGGTCTTGAGCAGAGTGTTGATCCGCACGAACGCCTCGCGCGCATCGAGTTCGGCCTGCACGGTCAGCGACGGCAGTTGCGTCATCAGCGGCAGATACCTGTCCCACGCGGCGTCGAGCAGCGTACGCGCCATCGCGTCGCCGTCCGGCCCCGGCGGCACGGCGGCGATGCCGTCCTCCTTCTGCCATAGCGCGAAACGCGCATCGCCGGTCAGCGCCGCGCGCGTCGCATCGACATAGAAGGTCTGGAACTTGCCGACGCGGTCGACGATGTCGAAGGTGTGCTCGGCCGCGACGGCCGGCGTGGCGAGCAATGCCAGGGCGGCCAGGAACCACCGCATCTCAGGCTTCCGACAGCGCGGCGCGCGCCGGGCTCAAGCGCCTGAGCCAGCGCTGCATCGGCTTTTCGAAATAACGGAACGACAGCGTGCCGAGGCCGATCAGCACCGCATAGAACAGCACCATCACCCAGCCTTGCATGAACACCTGCGGCGTCCAGCCCATGCGGTTTGCGATCAGCGCCAGCGCCAGCTGCATCGGAAAGTGGATCATGTAGGTGGCATAGGAGATGTCGCCCAGGAAGCCGAGCCACGGGTGCTCCTTCTTCGCCCGCATCGCGAGCGCCAGCACCGTCAGCGGGCACAGCACGATGTCGAATACGATGAGGAATCCGGCATTGGTCTCGTCGCCGCCGACCAGCGGGCTGTCGCGGTACAGCAGCCACGCCAGCACCACCCATCCGGCGATGGCGCTCCAGCCCAGCACGCGCGTGACGATGGCGGCATCGGCGCGCACGCGCAGGCCCTTCCAGCACGCCACCATCACGCCGCCCATGAAGAAGCCGATGAAGCCGCGCGCGATATCCTCGTCCACCCAGATCAGCGGCACCGCCGCGAGCGCGACGAGCAGCGCACGCCAGCCCGGCCGCATCCCGAACCGGCAGAGCGCGAAGAACAGGACGTAGAGCAGCGCTTCCATCGAGATCGACCAGCTCGGCCCGTCGAAGCTCTGCGGCGCGTCGATCCACCAGCGCTGAACCAGGAAGAGCTGCGCGATGAAATGCGGCACGTCGTTGGCGCCGTAGATGAAGAACTGACCGGTCTGGCGCCAGAACGCGAACTGCAATCCCGCTGCCGCCAGCAGCAGCACGAAATGCAGCGGATAGAGTCGCGACAGGCGCAGCAGCGCGAACCGCCCGGCGCCGATCGCGCGCGTGCGGATGGTGTCGCTGTAAAGCCAGAAGAACACGAAGCCCGACAGCACGAAGAACAGGTCGACCGCCGCCCAGCCCTGCAGATAGAGCGGCTTGAGCAGCCAGAAGAGCGGCTCCTGGCCGTGGGACCAACCGTCCTGCCAGTCGCCCTTGATCGCGAAGAAGTGCTGCCAATGCCAGAACACGACCGACAGCGCGGCAATGCCGCGCAGCGCGTCCAGCGAGGTCAGGCGTTTGGGCTCCGGCTCCATGCGCCCGTCATAGCGGCCCGGCGCGCCAGCGCCAATCAACGACAATGCGAGGCCATACGCCAACCGTCGCAATACCGCCCAACAACACCCATATTTAACCGTAAGAAGCGTTGAATTGGCGCCCCAACGGCGCTACACGCCACCCCTCGGCATTTGGCCGCAAACGGATCGGTCGGGACCCAAGAAGCCCCGCCCTAACATCTTGAAATGACTGATCAATCGTCCGCTTCTCGCCTGCAGCGCAGCTCCAACGACCTGCTCGAGGCGACCAGCTTCCTGTCGGGCACCAACGCCCAGTTCGTCGAATCCCTCTACGCCCAGTATCTCGACAATCCCGACAGCGTGGATGCCTCGTGGCGTGCCTATTTTTCGGGCTTGGGCCAGACCCAGCTCGATCCCGCCGCGCTCGGCCGCGGCCCCGAATGGCACCGCGATCAAAAACCCCAGCTTGCGAATGGCGATCTCGTCGACGCGCTGACGGGACAGCTCGCCGCGACACCCGCGCCGAAGGCCGGGAAGTCTGCGACGGTCGCCACCGCCTCGCCTGCCGACCTGCACAAGGTCGCGCAGGATTCGATCCGCGCCATCCAGCTGGTGCGCGCCTATCGCGTGCTCGGCCACCGCGCCGCCGATCTCGATCCCTTGAAGATCACCCCGGCGCAGCAGCATCCGCAGCTCGAGCCCGCGTTCTACGGCTTCAACGGCGCCGACCTCGACCGCCCGATCTTCCTCGACGGCGTGATGGGGCTGGAGACCGCGACGCCGCGCCAGGTGACCGAGCTTCTCAAGCGCACCTATTGCGGCCGCATCGGCTACGAGTTCATGCACATCAACGATCCGGAGCAGAAGGACTGGCTGCAGCGCCGGATCGAAGGCCCGGACAAGGAGATCGTGTTCTCGCCCGAGGGCAAGAAGGCGATCCTCAACAAGCTGGTCGAGGCCGAAGGCTTCGAGAAGTTCGGCAGCCTGCGGTTCTTGGGGACCAAGCGCTTCGGGCTCGACGGCGGCGAGGCGATGATCCCGGCGCTGGAGCAGATCATCAAGCGCGGCGGCCAGCTCGGCGTGAAGGAGATCGTGATCGGCATGGCCCATCGCGGCCGCCTCAACGTGCTCGCCAATGTGATGTCCAAGCCCTATCGCCAGCTGTTCCACGAATTCTCGGGCGGCAGCGCGAACCCATCCGAGGTGCAGGGCTCGGGCGACGTGAAGTACCATCTCGGCGCCTCGGCCGACCGCGAGTTCGACAACCACAAGGTCCATCTGTCGCTGGCCGCCAACCCATCGCATCTGGAGGCGTCCGATCCGGTCGTCCTCGGCAAGGCGCGCGCCAAGCAGCAGCAGCTCGACGATACGGCGGAGCGCACCTCGGTGATGCCGCTTCTGCTCCACGGCGACGCGGCCTTCGCGGGCCAGGGCGTGGTGGCGGAATGCTTCGCCATGTCGGGCACCAAGGGCTTCCGCATCGGCGGCACGATCCACTTCATCATCAACAACCAGATCGGCTTCACCACGTCGCCAGCCTATTCGCGCTCCTCGCCCTATTGCACGGACATCGCGCTGATGGTGCAGGCGCCGATCTTCCATGTGAACGGCGACGATCCGGAGGCCGTCGTGCATTGCGCACGCATCGCCACCGAATTCCGCCAGCTGTTCCACAAGGACGTGGTGATCGACATGGTGTGCTACCGCCGTTTCGGCCACAACGAAACGCTGGAGCCGACCTTCTCGCAGCCCTTGATGTACCGCGCGATCAAGGATCATCCGACGACGCTGGTGCTCTATTCCAAGAAGCTGGTCGACGAAGGCACGCTGACGCAGGCCGAGGCCGACGCGATGCTCAAGGACTTCCTGGAGCGTCTCGACACCGAGCTGACGGCCTCCAAGACCCACCGCCCCGAAAGCGCCGACTGGCTCGACGGCCGCTGGACCGGCCTCGGCGTCGCGCCCAAGGGCGACCGCCGCGGCGACACCGCCGTGCCGCTGGATCTCGTCCGCGAGGTCGGCGCAGCGCTGACGCGCGTGCCCGAAGGCTTCGCCGTGCACAAGACGGTGGCGCGCAACCTCGAAGCCAAGGACGCGATGTTCAAGTCGGGCGAAGGCTTCGACTGGGCGACCGCCGAGGCGCTCGCCTTCGGCACGCTGATGCTCGAAGGCATGCCGATCCGCTTCTCCGGCCAGGATTCGACCGAAGGCACGTTCTCGCAACGCCATGCCGCGCTGGTCGATCAGGAGACCGAGAAGCGCTGGTACCCGCTGCAGCATGTCCGCGACGGCCAGGCGAATTTCGAGATCATCGACTCGCTGCTGTCGGAAGAAGCCGTGCTCGGCTTCGAATACGGCTATGCCACGGCGGAGCCCAAGGCGCTGACGCTGTGGGAAGCGCAGTTCGGCGACTTCGCCAACGGCGCGCAGGTGATCATCGACCAGTTCATCGCGTCGGGCGAAAGCAAATGGCTGCGCATGTGCGGCCTGGTGATGCTGCTGCCGCACGGTTATGAGGGCCAGGGGCCGGAGCATTCGTCGGCGCGGCTCGAGCGCTATCTGCAGCTCTGCGCCCAGGACAACATCCAGGTCTGCTATCCGACGACGCCGGCGAACTATTTCCACGTGCTGCGGCGCCAGCTGCACCGGCCGTTCCGCAAGCCGCTGATCCTGATGACGCCGAAATCGCTGCTGCGCCACAAGAAGTGCACGTCGTTCCTGGCCGATTTCGGCCCCGGCTCGTCGTTCCACCGCGTGCTGCGCGACCAGGCGGAATGCGTGCCCGGCGCCTGGACCACCAAGCTGGCCGAGGACAAGGACATCAAGCGCGTCGTGCTGTGCAGCGGCAAGGTCTACTTCGACCTGATGGAAGCGCGCGACAAGCTGAACCAGAACCGCGTCCAGATTCTGCGCCTCGAACAGCTCTATCCGTTCCCGGACAGCGTGCTGGCGCTGGAGCTGAACCGCTTCCCCAAGGCCGACATCGTGTGGTGCCAGGAAGAGCCGAAGAACCAGGGCGCCTGGACCTTCATCGAACCGAAGATCGCCGACACGATCGCGCAGCTCGGCGGCACGGCGCGGCCGCGCTATACGGGCCGTCCGGAATACGCCTCGACCGCCGCCGGCCTGATGAGCCAGCACAATGCCGAACTGAAATCGTTCCTCGCGGACGCGCTCACACTGTAAGGACACGGCCATGACCGTCGAGATCAAAGTGCCCGCGATGGGCGAGAGCGTCACCGAAGCCACCGTGGCGCGCTGGTTCAAGAAGGAAGGCGAGAGCGTCGCGCGCGACGAGCCCTTGCTGGAGCTCGAGACCGACAAGGTGACGGTCGAGGTCCCGGCGCCGGCCGACGGCGCGCTCGAATCCATCAGCGTCAAGGAAGGCGACACCGTCCAGGTCGGCGCCCTGCTCGGCTCGATTGCGGAAGGCGCCAAGGGCGCCGTCAGCGCCACCGTCGCGAAGAACCCGCAGGCCGCCGCGCCCAAGGCGCCGGCTGCCGACAAGCCGGCCGCGCCTGCTGCGAAGGCGGCTCCCGCACCGAAGATCGATGCGCCGAAGCCGGCCGCCGCTGCCCCTGCGCCGATGCCGGCCGCGCGCCGCATCGCCGAGGAGAGCGGCGTCGACACCGCGACCGTCGCCGGCACCGGCCGCGACGGCCGCGTCACCAAGGGCGACGTGCTGGGCGCGCTCGAAGCCCGCGCCGCCGAGCGCCGTCCCACCCCCGCCGCGCCCGTTCACGCGGGCCCGCGCGCCCGCGCCGACCGCGAAGAACGCGTGACGATGAGCCGCCTGCGCAAGACCATCGCGCTGCGCCTCAAGGAATCGCAGAACACCGCCGCCCAGCTGACGACCTTCAACGAGGTCGACATGAGTCACGTGATGGCGCTGCGCACCACCTACAAGGACGCGTTCGAGAAGAAGCACGGCGTGCGCCTCGGCTTCATGGGCTTCTTCGTCAAGGCGTGCATCGCGGCGTTGAAGGAGCTGCCGAACGTCAACGCCGAGATCGAGGGCGACGACGTCGTCTACAAGAACTATTACGACATGGGCATCGCGGTCTCGACCGAGCGCGGCCTGGTGGTGCCGGTTGTGCGCGACGCCGACCAGCTGTCGCTGGCGGGCATCGAGGCGAAGATCAACGATTTCGGCCTGCGCGCGCGCGACAACAAATTGAAGCTCGAAGAGCTGCAGGGCGGCACCTTCTCGATCACCAATGGCGGCGTCTTCGGCTCGCTGATGTCGACGCCGATCCTGAACGCGCCGCAGTCGGGCATCCTCGGCATGCACAAGATCCAGCCGCGCCCCGTCGCGGTGGGCGACAAGATCGAGATCCGGCCGATGATGTACCTCGCCCTCTCCTACGACCACCGCCTGGTCGACGGCCGCGAAGCCGTGACCTTCCTGGTGCGCGTGAAGGAGAACCTGGAAGACCCGCAGCGCCTGCTGCTCGACATCTGAGCACCAACGCGGCGTCATGAAGGTCTTCGCGCTCGCGCTCGCCGTCCTTCTCGCCACGCCGGCGCTGGCGCAGACCGGCGCGCCGGCCGAGCTTGCCGCCGGCAAGGCGCTGGAGGCCAAGGGCGACTCCGCCGGAGCGCGCACGTGGTACCGGAAAGCGGCCGAGCACGGCTCCGCCGAGGCCTGGTACCGGATCGGCATGACGACGCCGGGCGGTGCGCCGCAAGCGATCATCCGTGCCGCCGAGATGGGCTATGCGCCGGGCTTCAACGATGCGCTCGACGCCGCGCTGTTCCGTGCCGGCCCGGCGGCCGACGTCGATGCCGCCAAGCGCATCGCCGATCTGGCGCGCAAGACCAAGGCCGATCTCGGCTTCTTCGGCGCCTCGGAGTTGGAGACGGTCGATGCCTGTTATGCCGCGGGCACACCCCCGCTGGTCGCGCAACGCGCCGCGTCGACGGCGCGCTATCCCGACGACAATGTCGGCCTCGCCGAGCGCTATGCCAACGGCACCGGCGCGAAGCGCGACCCGCGATTGGCGCTCGCGCTGGTCTGCCATGGCGCCGAGGTCCCCGCCGAATTGAACGAGATGGTCGCGGCGCTGACGGCAACCGAAGGCCAGGCGCGGCTGCAAAAGCCCTTCCGCTTCTGCGACTACGCCGAGAGCGGCAGCAACAGCGCGATGTGCGCCCAGATCGCGTCGGACGCCGCGGATCGCAAGCGCAAGACGGCACTCGAGCACCTCATGCAAGATTGGACGGTGCCGCAGCGCGCCGCCTTCATCGTTCTGAAGAAAGCGGCCGACGCCTATTTCGAGGAACATGCCGGCTCGGAGGTCGATAACTCCGGCACGCTGGGCGGCGCGTTCTATCTCGAAGCGGTCGGCCGCCAGCACGACGGCCTCTTGAAGGATTTGCGCGCCTTCGAAGCAGCGCATCCGCCGCCGCAGGACGGCTTCGCCGCCGCCGACAAGACGCTCAACGCGCTCTATCGCACGGTCCTGGCGCGCAAGGACTGGAGCGGGATGGGCACCGTGGATGCCGGCGGTATCCGCAAGACGCAGCGGCTCTGGCTCGCCTATCGTGACGGCTGGGTGATATTCGCGGCGGCGCGCTATCCGCACATCCCGGCCGAGCGCTGGAAGGCCTGGGCGACGCGCCGGCGCATCGCCGAGCTGAAAGATTTGGCCACCGCGAACTAGCTGGACATCGCGCGGGCGGTCCGCTCACATCGCCGCCTCACGAAGGGGACGATGCGATGGCGAATATCGACTGGATGAGCGTGTTCCTGAACGCGCTGCCGATGCTGCTGCTGATCGGCGTGTGGATCTATTTCATGAACCGGTTGCGCCAGGGCGACTTCCGCACGAAATACCAAGCCGAGTCTTTGGCGCAACTGAAGGCACAGCTCGCGGTGCTCGAGCGCATCGCCGCTGCGGTCGAGAAGCGCGACTAGGCTAAGCGACCCGCTTGTCCATCATCTCGAGCTTGGCGATCTCGACATGGGCGCGCAGCTCGATCTCGTCGAGCACGCTCTGCAACTCGGGATCGTTGAACTGGTCGTGGCGGCGCGTCACGGCGGCGGCGAGCCGGTTCAGCGTGGTGCGCGGCACCCCGCCCGCCAGCAACCCGTCGCGCAACTGGTCGAGCATGTCGAGCAGATCCTCGCCATGCTTCACGCCCTTGGAGCGGCCGTCGGTGGAATCGTCGAGGCCCTGCAGCATCAGGATGGAATCGAGCGCGCCGATCGGGCCCGGACCGCTGCTCACCGCTGCGCCGCGCGTCTCGCCGGCGTCGGCGAGGGAAAACGCCGACGACGTGCCGCCCGCGCCCTTGCTGACGCGCCGGACATTGGCGGAATCGATGCGTCTTGGACCGTTGATCTCCATGGGCCTTCGTCCCATTGCGACACAACACACTCTCAGATCGTGGTTAAGGAAGGGTTAGCTCGATATCCCCGGCCTTCGCCATCGTGCGGAACGGCCATCCTTCGCCGGCGGCGGAGGACGGGTTAAGCCCGGTGGTAGGGGTGCCCGGCGAGGATCGTAAGGGCGCGATAGACCTGCTCCGACAGCATCGCGCGCACCATCAGGTGCGGCCAGGTCTGCGGCCCGAAGGCGAGGCTGCGGCCCGCTTTCTTGCCCGGCAGCGGCGCCAACCCGTCCGGCCCGCCGATCACGAAGACGAGGTCGCGCGTGCCCGCGTCGCGCATGGTGCCGAGAAGCTCGGCGAAGTCCTCGCTCGTCATGCCTTTGCCGCGCGCATCGAGCAGGATGATATGCGCGCCTTCCGGCACGCGGCGCGCCAGCCGTTCGGCCTCGTCAGCCATGCGCGATTTCACGTCGCGCGCCTTGGAGACCGCAAGCTCCTCGCACGCCACGGCCGAGAAGCCGAGGCGGCGGCCCATCTGCTGCGCGCGGCCGATGAAGTCCTCGGTCAGCGCGCCTTCCGGCGTGCCGCGCCCGAAGCCGATGGTGAGGATGTGCAGTCTCACGCCCGCCCGCGCCTGGGAGCAGCGCGCTTATTGGATTCGGTTTGGGGCTCTTCGACCGACCACATGCTTTCGAGGTCGTAGTACTCGCGCACCTCGGGCCGGAAGACGTGGACGATGATGTCGCCGGCGTCGACCAGCACCCAGTCGCCCTGCTGCGCGCCGTTGACCGGCCGCGTGCCGTAGCCCGCCTCTTTCAGGCGCCGCGCCAGATGCTCCGCGATCGAGGCGACGTGACGCGACGACCGGCCGCTCGCCACCACGATGGCATCGGCCAGCGCCGAGCGGCCCGACATGTCGATCACCACGATGTCCTCGGCCTTGTCGTCGTCGAGCGAGGTCTTGATGCGCTCGAGCAGCACCGCGTCGATCGCCGACGGGGTGGGCGCGACGGCCTTCTTGGCGGTCTTCGGCGCGGCCTTCTTCGCGGGCGCTTTCTTCTTCGGGGCAGCCTTTTTGACGGCCTTCACGGGCTTTTTGGCGGCGGTCTTGGACTTTGTCTTGGTCTGGGCGGTCAGGATGCGTACTCCGGTTCGAAGCGGCAAATTATCATGTCGGCAGGGCGCCGACAAAGGCGTCGCCGAAGCGCTGGGCGGCGCGGATGGCGGTGGCGCTCTGCGCGTTGCGCTTGCCTTCCAGGATGGTGATGGCGGGCGGGCTCTCGCCGCACAGCCGGCGCTCGGCATGGGTGCGGCCGAAGCGCAGCAGCGGCTTGGCGCTGGCCATCGCCATCACGGTTCCCGGCCGCTGGATCACGGCGATCGGCACCCGCCGCGCCAGGTCGGCCCAGCGGTGCCAGCGGCGGAAGATCTGCAGGTTGTCGCTGCCCATCAGCCAGGTGAATTTGAGGTGCGGGAAGCGCTTCTGCAGCGCCACCAGCGTGTCGTAGGAATAATGCGTGCGGAAATCGTGCTCGATGTCCATCACGATGATGCGCGGATGGCGCGCGACAGCCCGTGCACTTCGCACGCGCTCGGAAAGAGATGCCATGCCGGCGCGCGCCTTCAGCGGATTTTGCGGCGTCACCAGCCACCAGACATAGTCGAGGCCAAGCCGCTTCAGCGCCACTTCGCTGACATGCAGGTGCCCCTCGTGCGCCGGATTGAACGAGCCGCCGAGCAGGCCGATGCGCAGGCCGTCGGCCACCGGCCCCGGTGGACGCACCCATTGCGCATGCGCCCGTTCCAGACGCGTCGGCTTGCTGGCGAAGAATTTCATGGCCTGATCTGCCCCGTGCCGCGAACGATATATTTAAACGTGGTGAGCTGCTCCACGCCGACCGGGCCGCGCGCGTGCAGCTTGCCGGTGCCGATGCCGATCTCGGCGCCCATGCCGAATTCGCCGCCGTCGGCGAACTGCGTGGAGGCGTTCCACAGCACGATGGCCGAGTCGAGCGCCGACAGGAAGCGTTCTGCGGCGGCGGCGTCCTCCGTCACGATGCTCTCGGTGTGATGCGAGCCGTAGCGCTCGATATGTGCGATGGCCTCTTCGACGCCGCCGACGACCTTCACGGCGATGATGGCGTCGAGATATTCGGCGGACCAGTCGGCGTCGGTGGCCGCCTTGGCGGGCACCGCTTCGCGCACCTCGGCATCGCCGCGGATTTCGCAGCCGGCTTTCACAAGATCGCGCAGGACCTCGACGCCCAGCGTCATCGCAGAACGATCGATCAGCAGCGTCTCCGCCGCGCCGCACACCGAGGTGCGCCGCATCTTGGCGTTCACCGCGATGGCGCGGGCCTTGGCCGGATCGGCCGCCGCATGGATATAAACGTGACAGACGCCTTCGAGATGCGCGAGCACCGGCACGCGGGCCTCCGTCATCACGCGGCTCGTCAGGCCTTTGCCGCCGCGTGGGATGATGAGGTCGATGGCGCCGCCGAGGCCCTCCAACATGAGACCGACCGCTTCGCGGTCCGTCGTGGGGACGCGCGTGACCGCCGCCTCCGGTAACCCTGCGGCGCGCAGCCCTTCGATCATCGCGGCATGGATCGCGGCGGCGGAGTGCGCCGAATCCGATCCGCCGCGCAGGATGCAGACATTGCCGGACTTCAGGCACAGCGCGCCGGCATCCGCCGTCACGTTCGGCCGGCTCTCGTAGATCATGCCGATCACGCCGATGGGCGTTGCGACGCGCGCGATGTCGAGGCCGTTCGGCACGGTCCAGCGCGCCAATTCGCGGCCCGCCGGATCGGGCAGCGCGGCGACGGCTTCGATGCCGGCCGCCATCGCTTCGATGCGCGCCGCATCGAGCATCAGCCGATCGCGCATCGCGGACGCGCTGTTGGCCGTATCGAGGTCTTTCGCGTTGGCGGCCAGGATGTCGTTCGTGCGCGCACGGATCGCCACTGCTGCCGCACGCAGCGCATTGTTCTTCGTTTCGGTCGATGCTTCGCGCATCGCGCGCGCCGCGGCGTGCGCGGCGGCGCCCAGGGCCAGCATCTGATCGCGCAGGCTCATTCCACCGCCGCCGTCAGCGCGAGGTCGTCGCGGTGGATCATCTCGTCGCGGCCGCGATAGCCGAGGATCGCTTCGATCTCCGCCGAACGCTTGCCGGCGATGCGTTCCGCGTCTTCGACGCCGTATGCGACGAGCCCACGCGCGATCTCGCGGCCCTGCTGGTCCTTCACCACCACCGCGTCGCCGCGCAGGAAGCGTCCGTCGATCTGGCGGATGCCGGCGGGCAGCAGACTCTTGCCGTCGAGCAGTGCCCGCGCCGCGCCCGCGTCGATGATCAGCGCGCCTTCCGGCTTCAGCACGCCGGCGATCCAGCGCTTGCGCGCCTGCGCCGGCGTGGTGCTGGCGCGAAACCGCGTGTGGCGCGCGCCGTGGCGCAAGCCCTCGATGGCGCGGTCGTCCTTGCCCTTGGCGATCAGCACGTCGCAGCCCGCCGCCGTCGCGATCTTCGCCGCCGCGACTTTGGAGGCCATGCCGCCGCGCCCGAAACCGGAGACGGACTCGCCCGCCATCGCCTCGATCGGCTGCGTGATCGCGCCGACATCGGCGATGTGCGTCGCGGACGCGTCGCGCGTCGGATCGGCGGTGTAGAGGCCGTCGACATCCGACAGCAGAACGAGAAGGTCCGCCTGCATCATGCTCGCGACGCGCGCCGCCAGCCGGTCGTTGTCGCCATAGCGGATCTCGGCCGTCGCGACCGTGTCGTTCTCGTTGATCACCGGCACGGCGCCGAGATCGAGCAGCGTCTTCAGCGTCGCGCGGGCGTTGAGATAGCGGTTGCGCTGTTCGGTATCGCCCAGCGTGAGGAGCACCTGCGACGCCACGACGTCGTGCGCCGCGAAGCCGTCGGCATAGGCCTCGGCGAGCTGCACCTGGCCGACCGACGCCGCCGCCTGGCTCTCTTCGAGCTTCAGCGCGCCGGCCTTGAGCTTCAATTTCCGCCGTCCGAGCGCGATGGCGCCCGACGACACCACGATCAGCCGGTGGCCCTGCCCCGCCAATGCGGCGCAATCGGCGCACAGCGCGCGCAGCCAGCCGCGGCGCAGGTTGCCGCTCTCGCGGTCCACCAGAAGTGCCGAGCCGACTTTCACCACGATCAGCTTCGCCGAAGAAAAGGGATCGCCCCTCAAAGCATCGGAGGTCACGGCGACCACGCCTTCTTCGCTTTGGCCTCCGCCTTTTTCGGGGACCGGCGCTTGACGATCTCCTTGGCGAGCGCGCGCAGCACATCGTCGATGCCGGCACCCGTCACGCCCGAGATCGCGAACACCTTGCGGCCGCACGCCTTCTCGAGCGCCGCCATCTTCTTGGCCAGCGCCGCCTTCGGCACGGCGTCGATCTTGTTCAGCGCCACGATCTCCGGCTTGTCCTCGAGGCCATGGCCATAGGCTTCGAGCTCGCCGCGGATCGTCTTGTAGGTCTTGGCGATGGCGGTCTCGGTGCCGTCGATCAGATGCAGGATCACGTTGCAGCGCTCGGCATGGCCCAGGAAGCGGTCGCCAAGCCCGACGCCCTCATGCGCGCCCTCGATCAGGCCCGGCAGGTCGGCAAGCACGAAATCCGTCGCGTCGATCTTCACCACGCCGAGCTGCGGCTCCAGCGTCGTGAACGGATAGTCGGCGATCTTCGGCCGCGCCGCCGAGACGCGGCTCAGGAACGTCGACTTGCCGGCGTTCGGCATGCCGATCAATCCCGCATCGGCGATCAGCTTCAGCTTGAGGATGATCGTCTTCTCTTCGCCCGGCTGGCCGGGATTGGCGTGGCGCGGCGCCTGGTTGGTCGAGCTCTTGAAGTGCGAATTGCCGAAGCCGCCATTGCCGCCGCGCAGCAGCTTGAAGCGCTGGCCGACCGTCGCGATGTCGGCGATCAGCGTCTCGCCGTCGTCCTCATAGACCTGCGTGCCGGGCGGCACTTTCATGATCGCATCGTCGCCGTTGGCGCCGGTCATCTCCTTGCCCATGCCGGGCGTGCCGTTCTTGGCCTCGACGTGCTGCTGGAAGCGGAAGTCGATCAGCGTGTTGAGGTTGTCGACCGCCTCGACGACCACGTCGCCGCCGCGCCCGCCATTGCCGCCCCACGGACCGCCATATTCGATGAACTTCTCGCGCCGGAACGCGACGCAGCCATTGCCGCCATTGCCCGACCGCACATAGACCTTCGCCACATCGAGGAATTTCATGATGTGGTCCTGTTCCGGCGCGCGAAATCCCGTTTCATGCCGCCTTCTTTCGCGCAAATTGCGCTGCCGTCAACTGCACCCGGTTGGAGGCCACCGCATGGCCGCGCGCCAGGGCGTTGCGCTGGACCACGCCGGTGGGCGTGAAGCCGAGCTTTTCGAGCACGCGGCCCGAGGCCGGATTGTCCACGAACCAGCCGGCCGTGAGCATCTCCGCCCCCAGATCGGCGAAGGCGAAGCGCAGCACGGGCTGCGCCGCCTCGGTGGCATAGCCCTGCCCCCAGAAGGTGCGGCCGTACCAATAGCCGAACTCCCACACCCCGCCTGCCAGCTTGTCGACCGCGCAAAGGCCCAGGAACGCGCCGTCCATCGCCCGCGTCACCGCGAACCAATAGCCGTTGCCGGCCGCCCGCTCGGCCGCGCTCACGACGATGCGTTCGCGGCAGGCATCTTCCGTGAACGGATGCGGCACCGGCGCGAGGTTCTTCACCACCTCGTAGTCGTTCAGGATCGCCACCATGTCGGCCACGTCCGCCATCACCGGCGTGCGCAGCACGAGGCGCTGGGTCGTCGGATGGAAGCTCATGCCGCCCTCCTCAGGCCATAGGCCTCGCGGCTCAGCACCGTCCAGTTGCAGCCGATCTCCATGTCGCGCGCCAGGCAGAAGCGCTTGTCGAAGCTCTTGGCCTCGCAGCCGAGCTTTGCGAGCACGTTGCCGGAGCGCGGATTGTCGTGGAACCAGCCCGCATGCACCGCGTCGGCGGCGAGATCGTCGAACGCGAAGGCCACCAGCCGCGCCGCCGCCTCCGTCGCATAGCCCTGGCGCCAGAACGGTTTGCCGAGCCAGTAGCCGAACTCGAATTGGCCGCCCGACACATGCAAGCCGGTGCAGCCGATGAACGCGCCGTCGGATCTTCGCGTGATGGCGAACACAAAATCCGTACCGGCGGCCCGCTTCTGCTCTGCCATCGCCACGAAGTCCTCACCGTCTTGCGCGGTGTAGGGGTGGGGAAGCTTCGCGAGATTCTTGGCGACGTCGAAATCGTTCGCCAACGGCACGATCGCGGGAATATCGCGCCGTCCGGGCGGTCGTAACAGCAGTCGCTCTGTTTCCAAGGTGCACATGACGTCCCTCCTGGGGAGGGACGAAAAAGGGAGTTGGGCGGACCAACTCCCTCGATTATTGGGCCGCCGATTTCTCGGGCGGCCTATGTCTTCAGCCGCCTATTCCGCTGCGCGCTTCGCCGCCGGGTTCGTCGCATTAATTACGGAAACATACGTGCGACGCTTGAAGCCCTGGCGGAACGCGACTTGACCGTCCGTAAGCGCAAAGAGCGAATGGTCCTTGCCCATACCGACGCCTTCGCCGGCCCAGAACTTGGTGCCGCGCTGGCGCACGATAATGTTGCCGCCCGCGACCTTCTCGCCGCCGAACAGCTTCACGCCGAGCATCTTCGGGTTCGAGTCGCGGCCGTTGCGCGAGGAACCGCCTGCTTTCTTGTGTGCCATGAGACTAGTCCTTCAAACCGTGATGCTTAGGCGGCGGTGATTCCGGTGATCTTGATCTTGGTAAAGGGCTGGCGGTGACCGCGCTTGCGGTGCGTGTTCTTGCGGCGCTTCTTCTTGAAGGCGATGACCTTCTCGCCCTTGCCCTGCTCGACGATCTCGGCGGCCACGGAGGCGCCCTCGATCAGCGGCGCGCCATGCTTCGGCGAGTCGCCGCCCAGCATCAGGACTTCGCCCAGGGTGATCGTGCCGCCGGCGTCGCCGATCAGCTTTTCGACCTTCAGGACGTCGTCCTTGGCCACTTTGTACTGCTTGCCGCCGGTGCGGATAACCGCGAACATGACCTTAAGTCCTTGAAAAAGCGTGTTTTCCCGCCGAACACAGGTTCGCCGGGAGCCGCGCAATATACTGAGGGGCGTTCGCGGGTCAAGGCTGCCCACAAAATATACGAACGGTAATCTGCTGCGCTGCAACCGGGCGCCCCCACCGCGCATTATTCTTTCGTGGAAGGGGAGTTTTTCGGCATGCGTAGTTTCATGGTTGCCGCGCTTCTGGCCGGAACGGCTCTTTGCGGCACCGGCCCGGCATCGGCCGACGACACGAAGGACACCCGCTCGGGTGCGCTGTCGATCCAGTTCGAGAACGACATCTTCTTCAACACCGACCAGCACTACACCAACGGCGTGCAGCTGAACTATACGACCGCGCCCCAGGACACCCCGACCTGGCTGGAAGATTTCGCGCACGACCTGCCGCTGTTCGAGGACCATGGCGAGGTGCGCACCAACTACCAGCTCGGCCAGGACATCTTCACGCCGCGCAACACCAGCGCCGCGGTACCCAATCCGAAGGACCGGCCCTATGCCGGCTATCTCTATGTCGGCCTCGGCATCCTGTCGAAGGGCGACAACCATCTCGACCAGGCGGAGCTGCAGCTCGGCACCACGGGTCCGGCCTCGCTGGCGGAGGACGCGCAGAACTGGGTCCACACCGTCATCGGCGACCAGAAGGCGCTCGGCTGGCATTTCCAGCTGCGCGACGAGCCGATCGCCAACCTGTTCTACGAGCGCAGCTGGAAGCTGATCCCGCCGAAATCGCTGTTCGGCGTTTTCTTCGATCTGGAGCCGCATGCCGGCGTCGCGGTCGGCAACGCCTATGACTACCTCAACGCCGGCGCCATGGCGCGCGTCGGCATCAACCTGCCGGACGATTTCGGACCGCCGCGGCTGGAACCCAGCCTGCCGGGCTCGAGCTTCTTCGAGCCGAACGGCGCGATCAGCGCCTATCTGTTCGCCGGCGTCGACGGCCGCGTGGTGGGCCGCAACATCTTCCTAGACGGCAACAGCTTCGAGGCCAGCCCCAGCGTCGAGAAGCGTCTGCTGGTCGGCGACCTGCAGCTCGGCGCCGCGATGCAGATCGGCGGCGCGCGCCTGTCGTTCACCCATGTGTTCCGCAGCAAGGAATTTGCGACACAGGCGTCGGCAGATCAGTTCGGTTCCGTCGACCTGACCTTCCGTATCTGACCGCGACACGGCACAATCGGGTGAGATCATCCGAGCGGGCTGTCATGCGTTTAGGTTACACGACCTTCATCTTGGCCATTGCCACGGCCGCGCCGGCCTTGGCGCAGGATCCGCCGGGCGATCCGACGCACGGCTCGCTGTCGATCCTCGAAGAGAACGACATCTTCTTCAACACCGACAAGCACTACACCAACGGCACGGCACTGGCGTACACCACGCCGGCGCTGAGCCACGACAACTGGGCGGTGAGCGCCGCGGATTTCCTGCCGTTCTTCCAGGATCACGGCAAAGGCTATGAGGTCCGCGCCACCTACGAACTCGGCCAGGACATCTTCACGCCGGCCAACACGCAGATCGCGACGCCCGATCCGACCGACCGGCCCTATGCCGGTTTCCTCTTTGCAGGGCTCGGTGTCCTGTCCAAGACCTCGAACCGCCAGGACCAGCTGTTGATGCAGGTCGGTGTGGTCGGCCCGGCATCGCTGGCGGAGGATGCGCAGAACTTCGTGCACGGCATCCTCGGCGACAAGAAGGACCTCGGCTGGTCGCACCAGCTGCGCGACGAGCCGGCGCTCGAGTTCACTTACGACCGCTCCTACCGCACCTCGCCGATCCATGTGCTGTGGTTCGAGTGGGACACCGGCCCTAGCCTCGGCGGCGCCATCGGCAACGTCTACGACTATGCCGAGGCCGCGTGGACCTTCCGCGCCGGCCTCAACCTGCCCGACGATTTCGGGCCGATGCGGCTGAACCCCAGCCTGCCGGGCTCCAACTATTTCGAGCCGCGCCATCCGTTCAGCGCCTATCTCTTCGCCGGCATCGACGGCCGCGCCGTGCTGCGCAACCTCTTCCTCGAGGGCAACAGCTTCCAACCGAGCCCGCATGTCAGCGAGATGCCCTTCGTCGGCGACGTGGTGTTCGGCGCCGCGATCGAGACAGAATTCGGCCGCCTCGCCTTCACCCACGATGTGCGGACCAAGGAGTTCTACACCCAGAAGGGCAGCGACCAGTTCGGCGCGGTGAGCCTGACGATCGGGCTGTAATTTTTGTCATGCCCGCGTCGGCGGGCATCCAGGGACTTGGCGTTGTGCCGCTTGCCCTGGATTCCCGCCGACGCGGGAATGACATGTTGAAAGATTGAGCGCATGAGCCCCCTCACACACCGCCTCGCAACACGCGACGACGTCGCGACGTTGAAGCCGCTGATGCACGCCGCCATCGGCGAACTGCTGAAGCCGTTCCTCACGCCCGAGGTGGTCGCGGCGTCCTATTCCGTCATGGGCCTCGACACCCAGCTGATCGACGACGGCACCTATTTCGTGGTGGAGAGTGACGGCGTCATTGCCGGCTGCGGCGGCTGGAGCCGGCGCGCCACGCTGTTCGGCGGCGATCATTCGGCCGGACGCGACGCGGCGCTGCTCGATCCGGCGAAAGATGCCGCCCGCGTTCGCGCGATGTACACCGGCCCACGCTTCACGCGACGCGGCGTCGGGCGGCTGGTTCTGTCGTTGTGCGAAGCGGCGGCGGCGCGCGAGGGTTTCAAGCGCGTGGAGCTGGCCGCGACCATGGCCGGCGTGCCGCTCTACCGTGCCTGCGGGTATGAGGACATCGCGCCCTTCGAAAGCGACACGCCGTCCGGCGTGCGCGTGCCGCTGATACGGATGGGGAAGAAGATTTAGCCCCAAATGTCATCCGCCGCGAATGCGGCGGACCCAGTTGGGTTCTGCAACATAGGTGCAAGGTGCCACCTGGGTTCGCCGCATTCGCGGCGAATGACATTTGGTTTTAAGCCACTTCCTTCTTCGGCAGCTGCAGCTTGATCACGCCCGCAATAGCCGCGACCAGCAGCACCATCCCGACGGCGATGCAACTCCACTTCACATTGGTCGCGATAAACGCCGAATAGGCCGTGCCGTCGTCCGCCTTGGCCGCCGCCAGCATCGAATATTCCAGCGCGTTCTCCGTCGCGTCGGCCACCGCGCCGATCAGGGGCACGAAACCGAGATAGTCGATCAGCCGGCGAAAGCTCCCGCGCTTGGGCGCGAAGGCTTCGCGCGCCAGGATGCCGGAGAAGTAGAACGCCGTCGCATAGAGCGGCATGAACAGATAGTCGAAGCCGAGCGCGAAGCCGGCCGCCGCCGCGTGCTGGCGCAGGGTCCAGGCGCCGAACACCGCGTCGTACTGCGCCGCGTTCGACAGCTTCTGCAGGTCGGCCGTGCCGAAGCCCGTCGCCGCCTTCAGCCGTCCGTCGATCACGATCAGGACCGCCAGGGCCGCGATGGCCATCAGCGTCGTCCAAAGCCACAGCCGGATCAGCGTGCGCAGGCGCATGGAAACTCTCCCCTCGATTTGCGGATGCTAGCGCACGCCGCTACACATCCGCCATGCGCGGACCCGCCGATGTCCTATACAATTTTCACTGGGTCGTGCCGGGCGAGGCGTCGCGCGCGGCGCAGGCTTGGGGCGGATTCCTGGCGCCGTTCCTGCGCGGGCGCGGCATCAAGGCGATGATCAACCTGCGCGGTCCCAATCCGAACTATGCGTGGTGGCGCGAGGAGCGCGCCGCCTGCGAGGCCGCCGGCGCGGCGCATCGCGACGTGACGCTCGATTCCCGCCACCTGCCGACACGGGCGCAGCTGGACGCGCTGTTCGACGCCTTCGACACGGCGCCGAAGCCCTTCCTGGTGAAGTGCTCCGGTGGGCAGGACCGCACCAGCCTGGCGTCCGCGCTCTATATCCTGCATCGCGACGGCTGGGATGCGCGGGAGGCGGCGGCGAACCAGTTCGCGCGCTGGCCCTATCTGCATTTTCCCAAGCCCGAACAGCGCTGGCTGAAAGAGTTCGTGCGCTTCGCCGCGGACGACGCGGCCGGCGAGCCCATCGCCCAATGGGCCCGCACGCGCTACGCGCCCGAACGCCTGCGCGACTGGCTGACGGCGCGCGGCCTCGGCGACAGCTTCAGAGGCATCTTCGAGAAAGCCGCCCCGGCACATCCGCGGCAATGGTGAAGCTTGCCGACGGCGTGATGCTGTGGCGCGGCTATTACGATCGCGCGATGCAGGAAGCGCTCACCGCCGAGATCTTCGCGCTGGCGCAAGAAGCGCCGTTCTACAGACCCGTGATGCCGAACACCGGCAAGCCGTTCTCGGTCGAGGAGACGAATTTCGGCGAACTCGGCTGGATCTCCGACCGCACCGGCTATCGCTACGGGCCCACCCATCCGTATACGGACAAGCCCTGGCCGCCGCTGCCGCCGCGCTTGCGCGATCTGTGGAATGCGGTCGCGGATTACCCCGCGCCGCCGGAGTGCTGCCTGGTCAACCTCTACCGCGCCGGCGCCAAGATGGGCCCGCACCAGGACCGCGACGAGAAGGCGGCCGACGCGCCGGTAGTCTCGGTCTCGCTCGGCGACGACGCGCTGTTCCGCTTCGGCGGCAGCACGCGCAAGGGACCGACCCGCAGCATCGCGCTGTCGTCCGGCGACGTCCTGGTGTTCGGCGGGCCGGCGCGGCGGATGTTTCACGGCATCGACCGCGTGGTGGCGGGCTCGTCGACCCTGATCCCGGGCGGCGGGCGGCTGAATCTGACGTTGAGGCGGGTCTTTTCTGATGAGAAAAGGACCAGATAAAATGGTGCCCGGCTGGGGGGCCAGCCGGGCACCGGATGCGCCGTTACGCGCTGGCACCGGGAGGGGATGACCGGTGCCGCGAAGGTTGCCGCCAGGCTTGCGAGCGGGGGGGCAGTGCTTGCCCGGCGGTGTTCAACCTTCGAGAACAACCTATGCAACGGCGCCACACATTTCAAGATTTTTTTGGCCGCCCGATGAATTTCAATGATTTTTAATGACAGGTGCAAATCTGCCACGGGGATTTTCCCTCAGCCTTGGCGCCAAGGAAACCGGGATTTTTCCTGTGGCGCATGAGTCACGCCGGCGCACGCGCCGCGCCGGCGCAATATTTCTGACACTTCTGTGATCGGAAAACGCGCGGGTCTGCCATCCTTCGACGGGCTCAGGATGAGGTCTTGGCTCAATCCTCATCCTGAGCTTGTCGAAGGATGGGGCTGGCGCGATCAAAGCCTGGCGAGGTCGCGCGCCGTGTTGTCGACCGCCGACTTCAATTTGCCGACGATCTCCTCGACTTCGCGCTCGGAAACGATCAGCGGCGGCGCGAGCACCATCGTGTCGCGGATCGCGCGGCAGATCAGGCCGTCGTTGAAGCAGTGGTTGCGGCAATGCGTCCCGATGTTACCGGGATCAGGGAAGAAGCTGCGCTCGGTCTTGTCGCGCACGAGTTCCACCGCCGCCAACAAGCCCTGTCCACGCACCTCGCCGACGAGCGGATGATCGGCGAAGGTCTCGCGCAGGCGCCGCTGCAGATGCGGCCCGATGGAATCGCGCACGCGCGGCACCAGGCCCTCGCGCTCGATCACCTCGAGGTTCTTCAGCGCCACCGCGCTCGCCACCGGATGGCCGGAATAGGTGAAGCCGTGCACCAGCTCTTCGTTGGCGTTCAGGATGGCGGCGCCCATCCGCGCACCCAGCGAGATCGCGGAGATCGGCTGGTAACCCGACGACAAGCCCTTGGCCATCGTCATGACGTCCGGCGCGATGCCATAGGTCTGCGCACCGAACCATTCGCCGGTGCGGCCGAAGCCGGTGATCACCTCGTCGAGATGCAACAGCACATCGTATTTCGCGCAAATGCGCTGCACCGCGTCCCAATAGCCCTGCGGCGGAAAGATCAAGCCGCCCGCGCCCTGCACCGGCTCGGCCGAGAACGACGCGACGTTCTGCGCGCCCAACTCCAAGATCTTCGCTTCGAGCTGTTGCGCGATCAGCTGTCCGAAAGCCTCGGGCGCGATGTCGCCATGACCGGCCGCCTTGGCACCGTACCAATAGGGCGCCGGCACTTTCGCGAAACCGGGCAGCGGCAGGTCGAACTGCGGATGCATCGGCGTCAGCCCCGACAGCGACGCCGCCGCCATCGTCACGCCGTGATAGGAATACTCGCGCGACAGGTGGATCTTCTTGTTCGGCTTGCCCTTGAGGTTCCAGTAATAGCGGATCAGCTTCAGCGCCGTGTCGTTCGCTTCCGAGCCCGAATTGGCGAACATCACGCGGTCGTGGCCATCCGGCAGAAGCGTCGCGAGCTTCGCCGCCAGCTCGATGGTGTAGGGGTTCGAGGTCTTGAAGAAGTGGTTGTAGTAGGGAAGCGTGCGCAGCGCCTCGGCGCCCGCTTCCGCGATCTCGGCGTTGCCATAGCCCACCTGCACGCACCACAGCCCCGACATGCCGTCGATGACGCGCGCGCCCTCGCTGTCCCACAGATAGACGCCTTCGCCGCGCGTGATGACGCGCACGCCTTCCCTGTTGAGCGCCGCGGTGTCGGAGAAGGGATGGACGTGATGGGCGGCGTCGAGCGCCTGCCAATGCTTGGTCTGGTTGCTGCCGTGCGAGGACATGCGCGCACTCCTTTTGCGTGAGAGAGGAAAGGGATCGGGCCGAACAACCGCTAGGGATTGAACCCGATCCGCGCGCAAAGGATGAGGAGCATGTGCTTCGTCATGGGCGAAAGGATAGCACGAGGCACGATCTGATCCTCCCCCGATTTATCGGGGGAGGATCAATCACGTCTTCTCCGGCGAACCCGTCTCGACGAACGCTTTAAGCCGCAGGAAATTGTCGCCCAGCACGCGGTCGGCCGCCGCCGCGCCGCCCACAAAGCCGCTCTTGCTGTAGCCGCCCATGTTGTAGGTCGCGACCAGGTCGGTGCCGCCATCCGCCGCCGGTTTGAACGTCACGGTCAGCGCCGCGCTCACGCCCCATTCCTGGAACGGGCCCAGCGCGCCGGTGAGGCGGATCATCTTGCCCGGCATCACCGCCACCACCGTCATGTGCTGGACCGAGCCGCCATCCGGCAGCTTCTCGCACCAGCAGCCGCCGGCGCGCGGCTCCATCGTGAAGTTCGCCGCATCGTGCGAATAGGAATGCACCGCGCTCCACCAATGCGACGGGGTGACGAACGCGTCATAGACCGTCGCCGGCGGCGCCGCGACGTGCACCGTCTCGCTCAGCGCGAAACCGCCGTTGCCGACACCGTCCACCGCGGCGCATGCCGGATAGGACAGCAACAGCGCGACGGCCAAGCCCGCCGCGATCTGGACAATTCGGGCCATGATCCCTCTCCCCGTTATTTCTCGGCTTCCGCCTTGAACAGATCCATGATCGTCGGCCAGCCGCTGCCGACCTCGCTGCGCATCTTCTCGCCGCCTTCGGCGCCCAGCGCCTCGAAATCGCGATGTTCGAGCGTCACCCGCGTCTGCTTCGGCCCCTCGGCCACGAACAGCACCTCGACCTCCGACGCGACGGTCGCGTCCGGCTTCCATTCGGCGCTGATCTCCCACGAGAATACGAAGCGCGACGGCGGTTCCCACGCCCGCACATGCCCGACCACGACCTCGCGGCCGTCGTCGTGCAGCGTGTACCAGCGGCCGCCGACACGCGGCTCGATCTGCGACTTGAGCGGCAGCGAACCGCCGATGTTGTGCCCCTTGGGCCACCAGCGATCGATGCCAGCGGTGAACACCTCGAAGGCGTGTGCCTGCGACGCGGCGACGATCAGCGTCTTGCGCACCGGCGCGATCGAAATGGTCTTGCTCATGCCGTCTCCCCCGCGTCGCGCTCAGCTTCCGCCTTGAAAGCGTTCAGCGCCACATCCCAGAACTGATCCAGCCAGGCGCGCAGCGGGCCCAGCCCGTTCGGATCGATGCGATAGATGCGGCGCGTGCCGTCCTGCTCCTCGCACACCAGCCCCGCCCCCTTCAGCACCTTGAGATGCTGCGACACGGCCGGCCGGCTGACCGGCAGCCCCTCGGCGAGCCGCCCGACCGCGCTCGGCCCGCCCTTGAGCCGCTCGAACACCCGGCGGCGCGTCGGATCGGCAAGCGCTTCCAAGGCATTTTCGTAAGCCATGACTAACGGTAATCAGCGACTTACAACTAATCAAGCACAATTGTCATCCGCCGCGAATGCGGCGGATGACAGGAGCGCTATTCCCAGCTATCGCGCGCGCCCTTGCGGCGCGCGGCGATCTTCGGAGCCGGCGCCGGGATCTCCGGCTCGCCTTTGCCGTAGAACCAGCCTTGGCCGAGCGTGAAGCCCATCGCCTTGGCGGCGGCCGCCTGCTCCGCGGTCTCGAGGCGCTCGGCGACCGTCTCGATGCCGAGCTCGGTGCACAGCTTCACCATGCCGGTCAGCAGCGTGTCGTCGCGCTTGGACTGGCCGATCTTGGCGACCAGCGCGCCGTCGAACTTCACGAAGTCGACCGCCAGCGCGTGGAGATAGTTGATCGACGCCGCGCCGGCGCCGAAATCGTCGATGCCGACGCGGAAGCCCATCGCCCTGAGCGCCGCCACCGCCTTGCCGGCGGCTTCGAGGTCGATGATCTCGGCGGTCTCGGTGATCTCGATGAGAAGGCGCGGCGCCAGCGCGCGCTTGCGCGTGAGGAAACCGGCCAGCAAGCCGAAATTGGCGGGCGAGCAGATCGTCTTGCCCGAGATGTTGAAGGCGATGCGGCAGCCATGGCTGGCCTTGCTCTCGGCGACGCCCACGATCTTGAACGCCACCGCGAGGTCGAGCGCGTCGGACACGCCCAGCGCCTCGATGAAGGTGATCGTATCCTGCGTGTTCTGGCCCGAGAACCGCGCCAGCGCCTCGTAATGCGAGAGCGCGCCGTCTTCGAGCTTCACGATCGGCTGATAGACGACGCCGAAATCGCCGCTCGCCACCGTTCCGGTCAACATGCGCAGCTGGCTCTGCGTCGCATCCATCATACGGTCGAACTGCGCCGCGATGTCGGCCGGCTCGCCGTCGTCCCAACGTCCATCGGCGAACTTGTCGACGACATAGCGCACCACCAGGTCGCGCTGCGCCGGGCTGATGTCGCGGCCTTTGAGCGCGATCAGCGTCTCCGCGATCACGAGCTTGCCCTCGCCCGCATCGGTGAGTGCGGCCCGAATGCGACGACCCAGCGCTTCCATGCCGCCCGCGGCGTCGGCGATCAGGCCGAAGCGCGACGGCGACAGCTGACCGGCCGTCTTGGCGCCGGCCTTGCTCAGCGCGCCGCCGATACGGCTCACCAGCGCGGCACGGCCGTCCGCGTTCAGCTTGGCGCACATCGCCGGCAGCTGCGGCAGATCGACGAGCGCAAGCGCGTCGTCCTCGCCGACCAGTTCGGCCGCCGCCGCCAGGAATCCCGCGCGTGTCGCCAGGCTGCCCTGCGGCTTCGCATGCTCGACGCCGCGCACGCCCGGCTTCGACAGCGTGCAGCACAGCGGCCCGTCCTTGCCCGGCAGGCGGAACATGGCGAGCTGCACGTCCGTGCCGCCCGCGAGCTTCAGGCGGAACGGTCCCGCGCGATCGCCTTGGCCGAGCGCCTTGGTCAGCGTCGCGAATTTGACGGCTTCGGCGGTCGAAAACAGGCGCGCCGCCGGCCGCCCGACGGGATCGGCGCCCGGCACGAAATCGCGCGCCGCACCGGTGGCGAACACCACCGTGCCGCGGCCGTCGACCTCGAACAGATAATCGGCGTTGGCGAACGCGAAGCCGAGGAAGCGCGCGGCGTCGACCATGCGGAAAAAGCGCTCAGAGCATCCCGCCAAAACTGCATGGCCGCTCTTAGCATGGCGTAAACGTTGCTCGTTTTTCGCGGGCTACGTAGTTGTCCGGAGCGCCGCACCGAACGCCGCGAAGATCGCGCGCGATTGGGGATTGTCCGCCCACTTCCACTCCGGATGCCATTGCAGGGCGAGCAGGAAGCCCTTCGCGGCCGGCAACGACACCGCCTCGATCTGCCCGTCGGGCGCCAGCGCTTCGGCGAACAGCCCCGGCGCCAGCCGGTCGATGCCCTGGCTGTGCAGCGAGTTCACCGCAAAGCGCCGCTCCGTCAGGATGCGCGCCAGGACACCGCCTTCTGCGACCGTCACATCGTGCGCCGGCCCATATTGCATATCGAGCGGCGCGTCATAGTCCTCGCGATGGTCGCGCCGGCCCGGCACTTCCTCGACATGCTGGTACAGCGTGCCGCCGAGCGCGACGTTCAGCTCCTGAAAGCCGCGGCAGATCGCCAGCACCGGCTTGCCGGCCGCGACGGCGGCGCGCAGCAGCGGCAGCGACAACGCATCGCGGTGCAGATCCTGCACATTGCCCGCGCGCGGCTCCGGACCGCCGTAGTGCGCCGGCGAGACGTTCGACGGCGAGCCGGTGAACAGCAGTCCGTCGACGCTCGCCAGGATGTCGTCGATCGCGAGCGGCGGCTCGAGCACCGGCAGCAGCACCGGCATCGCGTCTGCACCGTCGCGCACCGCGGTGATGTATTTCTCGCCGACCATATGAAACGGATGCAGCCCGACCATCCGCCGGTCGCAGGAAAAGCCGACGATGGGGTGTCGCGCGTGCACTCAATTCCCCCGCCGCGGCGCGGCGCTCTTGTCGGGGAGCACGAAGAGCGACGGCGCCAGCGCCGCGCCCGGGGTCAGGTTGCGCAGCGCCACCGTCGTCGTCAGGCCCTGTTCGTCCACCACCGTCCATTGCAGCAGCTCGTATTGCGGTTCGGCGAAGGTCAGCGTGATGTTGGCCTTGGTGTGCTTCTGGTTGCCGCGCAGATGGACCAGGAACTGGCCGCCCTGGTGCTCGACGCTCACCAGGTTCGGGCTGTGGCGCAGATCGATCGTCTTGCCCAGGATCAGCGACAGCGGCGTCTCGAACAGCGGGTACTTGTCCACCGTGCCCAGCCGCGTGTTCGCCACCGCGACGGTCGAGCCGTCGGACACGACGAGGGTGGGCACCGGCGGCTTGTACTCGAAGCGCATCTTTCCGGGCTTGGAGATATAGACCGTGCCCTCGGCGATGTTGCCGTTCGGCTCGACCTGCAGGAAGCCGCCCTTCAGCGTAACGATGGAATTGAGATAGGCGCTGATCGCGTCCAGCTCGTCGCGGTCCTTGGACGAGAGTTCGACATGGCGAAGGCCCGGGAAGATGGAATTGCCATTATCGGCCGCGGAAGCGGACGACACGAATAAGCCGGCCGCGGCGGCGGGCGCGGCGAGCAGGACGGCGGCGAGAGCGAGAGCGATGCGGCGCATCCGCGGTGTTTAGCGCCGGTTTGTGGCGGAGGCTAGGCGGTTTGCGTTCGAGCACCTAAGCCCAATTGTCGTGGCCTGCAAAAGCGGGCCATCCAGGTGACGTCTGCGCTCTCTTTCGGGGCTCGCGGCGCACCAACTGGATGGCCCGCTCTCCGGCGGGCCATGACAACTTTTTTGTTGAAGCGGAAGCCCTACTCCGCCGCGTGCGCCATGATCGCGGCGCGGCGGGCCTCGGCGGCGCGGGGGCACAGGCCCTCGATCAGCAGCGTCAGCACGCCCTCCAGCTCGCGCTCCAGCTTGGGCAGCGTCAGCTTGGTCCACAGCTGCGGATAGCGGAACTTCATCGTCGCCGACTGCACCATCTCGGCGGTGAATTCCTTGTCGGCGATCGAGAACTCGCCGCGGCGCTCTGCCTCTTGCATCAGTTCGACCAGGATCTTGCGCTCGTTCTCGAGCATCCAATTGGCGAAGCTGGGACGCTCCTGGCTGATCGTCCGCGCCATGTCGAGGGCGCGCGGATCCTTCTCCAGCTTGTTGTAGGTGCGGCGCAACTCCTCGAACAGAAGGCCATGCAGCCGCTCGCGCGCGTTCTTGTTCGGCGCGACGGCGAGCTTGCGCAGATGTTCCAGATGCTTGGAGTAGTCCTCGGTCGCGATCGCCTCGGCGATGTCGAGCTTGCCGGGGAAGAACCGGTAGAGATTGCCCGGCGACATCGCGCAGTCGCCCGCGACCTCGGCCATCGTCGTCTTGGCATAGCCGAAATGCGAGAACCGCTTCTTGGCGGCGTCGATGATGCACTCGCGCACGGCGTCTTTTTCGGCCATCGGATGTTCCCTACCCAAGCGGGTGCTTTCTTGTAAGGATTCAAGATAGTGAGGATTTCTGAATAATCAACAAACCGTTCAATCTTCCTCTGTGAATTAACGTTCCGAACATGGCAAAAGCGTCAGACACATCAATCCCTTACGATCATATCGGCGTGATCGGCGGCGGTGCCTGGGGAACTGCCCTGGCCTTGGTGGCAGCCCAGGCCGGGCGCCGGACGACCTTGTGGGCGCGCGAATCCGCGGTCGTCGATTCGATCAATGCCGTCCATGAAAACCCGGCTTTCCTGCCGAAAGTTCCCCTGCCGGCGGCCATCCGCGCCACCACCGACCTCGCCGAGGCCGCGCGCGCCGAAGCCCTCCTGCTGGTCATCCCCGCACAGCACTTGCGCGCGGTCCTGGCCCGGCTGACGCCGCATCTGGCCGCCGCCACGCCGCTGACGCTGTGCGCCAAGGGCATCGAGCGCGGCACGGGCCTGCTCCTCACCGAAGTGTTGCAGGCGGCGGCGCCGGCCGCGACGCCCGCGATCCTCTCCGGCCCCTCCTTCGCGCGCGATGTCGGGCTGGGCCTGCCGACCGCGATCACCATCGCCGCGTCCGACCTGGCGATCGCGCAGCGCCTGCAGGCGAGCCTCGCGCATGCGCAATTCCGCCCCTATGCGAGCGACGATCCGACGGGCGTGGCGCTCGGCGGCGCGGCGAAGAACGTCTACGCCATCGGCTGCGGCATCGCGGACGGCTTGGGCCTTGGCGAAAGCGCCCGCGCCGCGCTGCTCGCGCGCAGCTTCGCGGAGCTGACGCGCCTCGGCGACGCGCTGGGCGCGCGGCCGGAGACGCTGATGGGCCTGTCGGGCCTGGGCGATCTGGTGCTCACCGCCTCCAGTCCCTCGTCCCGCAACTTCGCCTTCGGCCGGAAGCTCGGCGCCGGCACCCCGCTCGCCACCCTCACCGCGCCGGGCATGCCGCTGGCGGAAGGCTTCGCGACCGCGCCCGCCCTCGTCGCGCGCGCGGCGCGGCAGGATATCGAGCTGCCCATCGCCGAAACCATCGCGACTGTGCTTTCCGGAGCCTTGCCCGCGGCGCAGGCATTGGCAAAGCTGATGTCCCGGCCCTTAAAGCCGGAATGAGGGGCACATGGTTGGGCGTTGGGGGCGGCTGCTGTTCGCGGCCTTGGTGAGCGTGTGCGTGCTGGCGCCGGCGGCGGCGCGCGAGAAGGTCGACCGCACGGACGATCCCGACATCGTGGACGAGAGCGGCTGGATCCGCCCCTCGGACGTGATGGTGATCGGCGATTCCGAAAGCCTCGGCTATTTCGGGGCGCAGCTCTACCGCTCCCTCGCCACCGAGCCCGATCCACGCTCCGGAAAGCCGCTCACCGTGTGGAGCTATTGGACCTGCGGCTCCGACGTGGCGACGTGGCAGCGCGGCGGCGTCTCCTATTGCGGCATCCGCACCTGCAACGGCGCCGGCGACTGCGCCCGCGATCACGGCCCGCTCGACCGGCCCGGCCGCGTGCGCTACCGCGCCCTGCGCGACTATGAAGAAGACATCCGCCCGCGCGTGACCATCGTCTCGCTCGGCTCCAACATGCTGACGACGCGGCCCGGCACCTTCCGCGCCTACTACGAGACCTATCTGGAGAGCGCCGCCGCGCTCGCCGGAGACATCGTGCGCCACCACAGCGCCTGCATCTGGATCGGCCCGCCGCAAGCCGCGCTGCGGACCAAGCCGCAAGCGGATTACGAGCGCTTCGTCGCCGACGTCGGCCGCGCGGTGAAGGCGGAAGGCTGCGCCTTCATCGATTCCAACCCGCTCAGCGACCGCGCCTTCGTGCTGCACGGCGATCCGGAAGGCATCCACTACCAGGGCGCCGGCGAAAAGGCATGGGAGACCCGCGTGTGGGCGGTGCTGCATCCGGTGTTGCTGGCGCAGCTTCGGCGCTAAGCTCGCGCGTCGTCCTCGGAGTTTCGCCATGCTGTTCGCCATGATCGCCATCGACAAGCCCAATTCGCTCGCCCTGCGCATGGCGACGCGCGAGGCGCATTTCGCCTATGCCCGGGAGACCGGCGTGATCCGCCTGGGCGGGCCGTTCCTCGACGACAATGCCGACATGGCCGGCAGCCTGATCCTGTTCGAGGCCGAGGATCTCGCCGCGGCGCGCGCCTGGCACGAGGGCGATCCCTACAAGAAAGCCGGCCTCTTCGCGCAGTCCGAGGTGCGGCCGTGGAAGGCGACGTTCAACGCCTGCGACGCCAAGCTGTAAGGGAGAGACGCCGATGGCTTATTGGCTGTTCAAGACCGAGCCCGACACCTTCTCCTGGGAGATGCAGAAGGAGCGCGGCGCCAAGGGCGAGCCGTGGAGCGGCGTGCGCAACCACGCCGCCGCCAAGAACATGAAGGCGATGAAGAAAGGCGATGAGGGCTTCTTCTACCACACCGGCGGCGAGAAGCAGATCGTCGGCATCGTCGAGGTGATCGCCGAATACAAACCGGACCCGACCGACGAGACCGGCAAGTTCGGCCTGGTCGACGTGAAGGCCGTGAAGGACGTTCCGAAAGCGGTGACGCTCGCCGCGATCAAGGCCGACGCGAAGCTGAAGGACATGGTGCTGGTGCGCGAAGCGCGGCTGTCGGTGCAGGCGGTGACGCCGGAACAGTGGAAATACGTCTGCAAGATGGGCGGCGTGACGTAGTTCACCCTCTGTCATCCGCCGCGAATGCGGCGGATGACAAGGAGAACGTGCTACGGCGTCGCCAACGACAAGCGCACTTCCGTCAGGCACGTGTCCGGCCATTTGCTGCCGTTCACCTGGTCGATACGCAAGGTGAAGCCCACCACGGCACCCTTGTGGTCCGGCATGAAGGTGAAGGGCTCCCGCCGGTCGGGGATCGCGATCGACGACATCGTGCCGTCCGGCCACACCGCGTCCAGCGTCCGAATCGAATTCGCCCGCGTGATCGCCTCGCCCGAGCGGGCATAGCCGTTGATGAAGGTGATCGCCTTGACCACCTGCGGCCGCGAGAAGGCGATCTGGATCTGCTGCCCATTGCCTGGGCCCGGAACGCCCTCGCACCATGCGGTCGCGGGATTGCCGTCGAACAGATGCTCCGGCCCATAGGTCGCCGGCCGCCCCGCCGCGTCGCGCTGCGGCGTGAGCACCGAGGTGGCGCAGAACCGCGCCTGAACGCCGGAGGAGAACCGCTGCAGCGCGCAATGATTGACGCGTTCGGTGATGATGGGCGAGCCCGCGAAGCTTCCCGCGCTCGACAGCACGAGAACAACCAGCGCGGCAAGGCCGATACGCCCGATCAAATGTTGCTCCTCCTGCCGGCACCCATCTTACACGGGCCGCCGCGTCATTTCCGCTGGTAGATGTTCGCCCCGTCCTGCGTGATCGTATAAGGCACGACGACGCAGTTTCCGCCTTGTTTGGGACACCCCAGGTCGAAGGTGACGGCATAGGCCGACACGTCGGTCTTGGCCGTGCAGGTATAGCGCCCTTGCGGCGCCGGCGCCGTGTCGTCGCTGGTGCGCACCGCGAAGCCGGGTACGATGCCGATCTTCTGCGCCGCCGCCAGCGCGGAGTCGCAGATCGCGGTGCCCTCGGCGCGCCGTGCCTGTGCGACCTCGGCGGCCGACGGCGCGGGCCGCGCGGCGGAGGGCGCAGGCGGCGCCTGCGGCGCAATGGTCTTCTTCGGAACCCACAGCGCGACCGCCGCCAACACCACCGCCGCCAGGATCAGCAGCGCGCCGGCCGTGCCGACGATGCGGGCCGCGAGCCAGTCGCGGCGCAGGGCGGGGACATTGGGATCGTGCGCGATTTTCATGCGCCGACAATGCCTGTTTGCCGTGGTCCGGGCAAACGCGCCGTTCCCTACAGATACTTCCGCAGGTCGACCGCGTAGTCGACGAACCCGGCCGCCTTGTAGATGTCATGCGCCCGCGTGTTGCCGGCCACCACGCCGATATGCATCACCGGGATCTTGTGCGCGCGCGCCCAATCCTCGCAGGCCGCCATCAGCGCGCGCCCCGCGCCGATGCCGCGCGCCGCCTCCACCAGATAGAGCTCCTGGAGATAGGCCACGCGCCGGTCGGCCTCCACGACATAGACGTCCATCTCGCGCTCGACCACCACGGCCCAGCCCAGCGCCGCGCCGTCCGGCGCTTCGGCGATGAACACCGCATGCGGGTGCTTTGCGAAGTCGCGCTCGAGCATGGCGAAGTGCTCCGCCGCGACGGTGGCGTCGAGCCGCCGGTTCTTTTCGACCGTGTACTCGAATTCCTGCAGCCCATCGATGAAGGCGAGGGCCAGCGACCGGTCGCGCGGAAATTCGGCGGGGCGGATGGAGAAGGGCGTCGTCATGCGCGCTGCCTAGCACGCCGGATCGTGTCGTGCGCGCCACGCCCCGCGCCGTTATGGCGTCACACGAAGCGCCACGCCGCAGCGCCGAGGAACAGGATCGAGAGGAACGTCATGTAGAGCGCGAGGTTGAAGCGGACGGTGCGCGCCAGAAGCATGCCGAAGATATGCCGATTGGGATCGACGTCCTCACTCTGGCGATAGGCCATCATCGTGCTGCGGAGGTTCGTCATCAGGATCAGCGCGGCGGCGAGCACGAGGAATAACGCGGCAAGCACCGCGCCTCTCGGCCACCCGCGGTCCAGAACGAATGTGTCGACAACGACGAATATCGCTTGCGCGCCGAGCAGCGCGCCGGATTTCTCGGTGTTGTGCCCCGCGCTCCAACGCAGGATATCCGCCGCGTCCTGGGGCGAGCGGCCGCCCACCATCTTGTCGAACGCGGCGAGCCTGTCCTCGCGCCCGAACGGCATGCCGAACAGAAGCTCCAAAAGGCGGAGCATCAGCCCAGCGCCTTGACGATCTCTTCGGTCATCTTCTTGGCGTCGCCGAACAGCATCATCGTGTTGTCGCGGAAGAACAGCTCGTTCTCGACGCCGGCATAGCCCGAGCCCATGCCGCGCTTGATGAAGAGCACGGTCTTCGCCTTCTCGACGTCGAGGATCGGCATGCCGAAGATCGGCGACTTGGGATCGGTCTTGGCCGACGGATTGGTCACGTCGTTCGCGCCGATCACATAAGCGACGTCGGCCTGCGCGAACTGGCTGTTGATGTCCTCGAGCTCGAACACCTCGTCGTACGGCACGTTCGCCTCGGCCAGGAGCACGTTCATGTGGCCCGGCATGCGCCCCGCCACCGGATGAATGGCGTAGGAGACCTTCACGCCCTCCTTCTTCAGGATGTCGGCCATCTCGCGCACCGCGTGCTGCGCCTGCGCCACCGCCATGCCGTAGCCCGGCACGATGATCACGCTGCCCGCGTTCTTCATGATGAAGGCCGCGTCGTCGGCGCTACCCTGCTTCACGGGGCGCGTCTCCGCCGGGCCCTTGACGCCGCCGACCTCGCCGCCGAAGCCGCCGAGGATCACCGAGACGAAGCTGCGGTTCATGCCCTTGCACATGATGTAGGACAGGATCGCGCCCGACGAGCCGACCAGCGCGCCGGTGATGATCAGCGCCGTGTTCTCCAGCGTGAAGCCCATCGCCGCCGCCGCCCAGCCCGAATAGGAGTTGAGCATCGAGACGACGACCGGCATGTCCGCGCCGCCGATCGGGATGATCAGCGTGATGCCGAACACGAAGGAGAGCATCGCGATGGCCCAGAACGCCCACACCGGCTGGTGCAGCACCATGATCACGATCAGCGCCACGATGGCGAGGAAGATCAGGATATTCAACGCATGGCGCAGCGGCAGGATGATCGGCGCGCCGCTCATGTTGCCGTTGAGCTTGGCGAAGGCGATGATCGAGCCGGCGAAGGTGATCGCGCCGATCGCGACGCCGAGGCTCATCTCGATCAGGCTCTGGGTGCGGATCGCGCCCTCCGCGCCGATGCCGAACGCGGCCGGCGAATAGAACGCAGCCCCCGCCACCAGCACCGCGGCGAGGCCGACCAGCGAATGGAACGCCGCGACCAGCTGCGGCATGTCGGTCATCGCGATGCGCCGCGCCGTCAGCGCGCCGATACCGCCGCCGATGGCGAGTCCGCCGAGGACGAGGCCCCAGGTCAGCGGATCGGTGACGCCCCCGACCCACAGCGTCGTGAGGATCGCGATGGCCATGCCGATCATGCCGTTGCGGTTGCCCGCGCGGCTCGACGCCGGCGACGACAGCCCGCGCAGCGCCATGATGAACAGGACGCCCGAAACGAGATAGAGGATCGCTGCGATGTTGGCGCCGGCCGTCATGTCGTAATCCCCCGCTGCGTGTCGCGCAGCCACACCAGCGCCACCGTGAAGAGCTGAACAGCCACGCCCGCGGCGATCAAGACGAGCAGCACGGGATGCTTGCCCGAATTCAGGAGCAGCATGAAGAACATCAGCGCGGCGCCCAGGAGCAGCTCTCCAACCTTCATCAGCTTGTGCCGCGTCAGCACCTGGACGGACTGCAGCAGCAGCAGACCGACAAGCAGTTCCACGAACGCGACGTCGCCGATCGTGTCGAGTGACACGCCGAAAATCGCCGGCATGGGCCGGTGCGACGGTGGCGGGCCATAGACGACGGCCAGCACGAACGCTCCAAGCAGAGCGCCGACCAGCAGCTGCTGCGCCAGCTCTTTCTGATCCGCGCGGAGCTTCACGATTTCTCCGCGCGCTGCTGCATGCCCCAGGCGAGGAACAGGCCGAACTCCAGCCCGATGGCGACGCCCATGCCGAGCTGCAGCAGCTCGGCCGTGTCGCCGGTGAACTTGTGCGACATGTGTCCCAGTGCCAGAGCGATCATCAGGAAGCCCATCGCCACCGGCACATACGGAATCTTGCCCGGCGACATCGGCGCCAGAAGGCTTGCCGCGATGAACAGCACCCCGCCCACCGCCATCAGCAGATAGGCATCGTCCGCCAGCGTGAAGCCCGCGAACGCCAGGCCGCGCGGCAACGTCATCGCCAGCACCGCGCCGGCGGCGGCGACCGCCACCGCCAGGCCGATCAGCAGGCCGCGCGTCTTCGCGGAGCCCATATATGGCGCGTCGTTCGCCATCATTTCTCTTTCTTCTTGTACATCGCCAGCATGCGCTGGGTGACGAGGAAGCCGCCGAAGATGTTCACGCTGGCGAGCACCAGCGCACCGAAGCCGAGACCCTTGGAGGTCCACGACGCGGCGCCGACGGCCGGAACGGCCACGGCAACGAGCGCGCCGACCACGATCACCGACGAGATCGCATTGGTCACCGCCATCAGCGGCGTGTGCAGCGCGGGCGTCACGCTCCACACCACGAAATAGCCGACGAAGATCGCCAGCACGAAGATCGTCAAGCGGAAGACGATGGGATCGACGTCCATGAAATCAGCCTTTCACCGCCGGATGCACGACCGCACCGTCGCGCGTGAGACCCGCGCCCTTCACGATCTCGTCGTCCCAGTTCAGCGCCAGGGCGCCGGTCTTCTTGTCGACGATCAGCGATACGAAATTGAACAGGTTGCGCGCATAGAGCGACGACGAATCCACCGCCAGCCGCGCCGGCAGATTCGTGTAGCCCATGAGGGTCACGCCATGGCGCTCGACCACCTCGCCGGCGACGGTCAGCGGGCAATTGCCGCCCTGCTCCGCCGCCAGATCCACGATCACCGAGCCCGGCTTCATCGTCTGCACCATCGCCTCGCTGACCAGCACGGGCGCCTTCCTGCCCGGGATCAGCGCGGTGGTGATCACGATGTCCTGCTTCTTGATCGTCTCGGCGATCAGCGCGGCCTGCTTGGCCTGGTATTCCTCGCTCATCGGCTTGGCATAACCCGCCGCCGTCTGGGCGTTCTTGAACTCGTCGTCCATCACCGCGACGAAGGTGGCGCCGAGCGATTCCACCTGCTCTTTCGTCGCCGGCCGCACATCGGTCGCCGACACGATGGCACCGAGGCGGCGCGCCGTCGCGATGGCTTGAAGCCCCGCGACGCCCACGCCCATCACCAGCACGCGCGCCGGCGCGATGGTGCCCGCCGCCGTCATCATCATCGGCATGGCGCGGCCGAATTGGGCCGCCGCGTCGATCACGGCTTTATAACCGGCGAGATTCGCCTGCGACGACAGCACGTCCATCGCCTGGGCGCGGGAGATGCGCGGCACCAGCTCCATCGCGAAAGCGTCGACGCCCTGCGCCGCCAGCTTGGCCGGCGCGTCCTTGTCCGTATACGGAGAGAGGAGCGCGGCGAGCACCGCGCCCTTCTTCATCTGCGCGATGGCATCGGCTTCGGGCGTGCGCACGGTCAGCACGATGTCGGCGCCCGACAAGGCCGCTGTGGCATCCGGCGTGATCGTCGCGCCGGCGCCGAGATAATCGGCATCGGCCATGTGGGCACCGGCGCCGGCGCCCGTCTCGACCGCGACGTCCAGCCCCAGCGCCTTGAGCTTCTTCACCGTGTCGGGCGAGGCCGCGACGCGGCTTTCGCCCGCGTGGCGCTCTTTGAGGATGGCGAGTTTCATAGGTGTTGCGCGCTCAGTGCGTGCGGAACAGGGCCAGGAACAGCATGATCAGGATGATGAAACCCATCGACCACTTCACGAACTTCGTGAAGCCCATCCAGGCCTTCTGATGGGCGGTGATGTCCATCGTGCCGGGAGTGTAGTCGCCAGTCGAATCGCCGTGCGCGGCCATGTCTGTCCCCTGAATCGCGATAACCGATCGCGGTAAACCAAGCGGGCGGGACTATAGCAATTGCGCCCCTCGGGGCAACCGGCGCTTTGGTCTATTGGGCCTTTCTCCTGAGGCCTTGGATCAGGTGCTCGAACGCCGCCGCGTGCGCGCGGCCGGTTGCCGCGGGATCGGTGCTGTCGGCGCAGGCCGCGGCGGCTTCCGTCACCGCGCCCATCAGCAGGCGCGACAGCGGACCGACCGGCGCGCGTTCGATGAGGCCCTGTTCCATCGCGGCCGTCAGCGCGGCGGGAATCGCACGCCCGAAATGGTCTTCATCGATCTGTCGCCAACGCGCCCAGCCCAGGACCGCGGGCCCATCCTTCAGGATGATCCGGCCGTACGGTTTTTGCGCGCAGGCGTCGAAATAGGCCTCCGTGCCGCGCGCCAACATGATCAGCACGTCCGGCGACGCCGCGACCTTGGTGGCGATCTCGGCCGCCAGCGCCGCGCTCGCCTGCTGCAGGACCGCGTCGAACAGCGCCTGCTTGGTGGCGAAGTGGTGATAGACGGCACCCTTGGCGAGGCCGGCCGCCGCCGCAACCGCGTCGATGCTGGTCGCCGCGAAGCCTTTCTCGCCGAACAGCGACACGGCCGCCGCGACGATCGCTTTGCGACTCGCTTCGCTTCGTTCCGCCTGCGTCGCCATGCGTCCTCGCCTTGACAAACCGACTCTCAGTCGGTAATTTCAGACTGTCAGTCGGTTTATACACGCCGGGAGAACATCATGCCAAACCGCGATGTCGTCGATGGATTTGTCGCGCTGGTCGAGAGCGGCGATTACGTGGGAGCGCTCGAGCGCTACTATGCCGAAGACGCCTCGATCCAGGAGAACAACGAGCCGCCGCGGGTCGGCCGCGATGTCCTGGTGGCAAGCGAGCGCATGGTGATGGCGGGCTTCAAATCCATCGCGGCGAAGCGCGCCGGGCCGGTCCTGATCGACGGCGATCAGGTCGCCATCCGCTGGTCCTTCGTCTTCGAGCGGCAGGACGGCGCAACCTTCACGCTCGACGAGATCGCCTGGCAACGCTGGCACGGCGGCCGGATCGCCGAAGAAAAGTTCTTCTACGATCCGAAACAGATGGGGCACTGACCAAGCGGCGGAGACATCGCAAGCATCCGATGCGCAGCGTCTTCTCGCCGCGCTTGAAGCTGATTGCTCCCAGTAAAATACTGCCTTACCTTCAGTACTTAGATAATATTGCTTCTAACTGGGGGCAGGAGCATGAACCATTCGTTTGATCGAATGCTTGTCAGACTGTTGGCAAAGCTTAAAACCATTAACGCATTATTTCCGAAACTAAGCGCCGCCGAACGCGACAGGCTGCTGAGCACCGCCGCATCTTTTTGCGAAGAGCTTTGGGACAAGATGGACAAGGAGGGTATCGACCCGCAGCCCTACATCGAGATTCTGGGCGACATCGAAGGTCAGATACAAACACTCAAGCTGAAGTCGGCTATTGGACTTGGGACTCGCAGTGTTGCAGGACGGCTCTTTCGAGCGTTTGCATCCGTAATCAATCTTGCGTCCAGCATCGTCGGAATCGGGCCGATTTTCTCGAGCGTTTCCCGGCAAATCAAACTCTTGGAATATGACGACGAGTCTTAGCCAGGCTTTCTCGTCGCCGTCGAGTGTTCCCAATCGGCCAAGAGCGCGCGCAGCGCCGAGACCAGCGCCAGCGGCTGATCGAGCATGATGTGATGCTGCGCCTGTGGGATCTCGACCACCGGCGCCTGACGGCCGAGCAGGTTGAACATGTACTCGCCGATCGAGGGCGGCAGCAGCACCGAATGCTCGCCGCGAAACACCGCAATGCGGCAGCGCGTGGCGCGCAGCCGCTCCGCCGTGTCGCCGATCGAGAAACGCCGCCAGATCGCCGGATCGAATTTCCAAGTGAACCCGGTCTCGACCTCCTTCAGCGAATTCCGCGCGACATAGTCGACCAGAAAGAGATTGTCGCAGGTCTGCGGCGGCATCAGCCGAAACCGCGCCATCGCGGCGCCCAGCGTCGGATAGATATTGTGCGGCTTGATCGCCCGCTCCGGCGGTCCGCCCGGACGGTCCGGCGGATTGACCGGCGAATCGACGATCACCACCCCCGCCAGCCGCTCGCCATAGAGCCCGCCGGTCAGCATCGTCACGAAGCCGCCGAAGCTGTGCGCCACGATCACCGGCGGCTCGTCGAGCTTGAACATGCCCGCGTCCTCGCACACCGCGATCTCCTCGCGCGCGAACAGCTCCATCGAATAGCCGTCGGGGCGCCAATCGCTGTCGCCCATGCCCGAAAGGTCCATCGCCGCGACGTTGTAGTCGCGCGCCAGGAACGGCGCGATGAAGTCCCACCAATGAGCATGCGCTGCGTTGCCGTGCACCAGAAGAAGACCCGGCCGCGACCGGTCTCCCCAGCGTTGATAGTGGATGCGCGCCCCCGCGACCTCGATGTAACAGTGCTCGGGCTTGATGAGCAGCGTGTCCTCGAACCATTTGGGCGCCGGCGGCGGCGCGCCGTCGAACGCCGCCAGCGGCCCCTGATTCTGCTGGATGGAGAACATCTCCTTCTCGGTGTCGGGAAGCAGGCCCGGCACCGGCGGAATGATCGGCGTATCGCTCATGTGCGCGGCTCCACGCGGGCGCCCAGCGTCTTGAACACGCCGGTGCCGGTCATGATGGTGCGCGCGCCAGTCCAGATGCGGCCCTTAACGGTGTAGAACCCGTCCTCGTCGCCGACCAGCTCGCTGGTGCCCTCCACCCAGTCGCCGAGCTTCGCCGCAGAGATGAAGTCCGTGACCATGCGCGCCGTCACCCAGTGATGGGTGCGCCGGCTGGAGATCGAATGTCCCCACACCATGTCGGCGAACGCCATCAGCATGCCGCCATGGCAATTGCCCATGCCGTTGACGTGGTGCTCGGCGACGTAGAAGGCGCGGGTGAAGCCGCCCTCGGCCTCGGGACGCTCATAGAACGGCCCGACCTGCCGCCCGAAGCCGCGCGACCAGCGCATGGGCTGGAAGCCCTCGGGAATCTGGGCGGTTTCGGCTTCGAGGAGATCGTCGGACATATGTCTATTGTGCCGGATTGCCCGGCGCACTCAAGCGCCTGCGGCCCAATGCAACGGCGGCCGGGTCACCAGCCAGCCGACGGCGGCGTGACAATTGCGCGAGATATCGACGTCGGCGGCTTGCGGCGGTTCGCCCAGGGTCCTGAACACGAATTTGGCGCGGGCGTAACCGTCCGGCTTGTAGTGTGACGAGACGGGCGCGGGATCGATCCCGGTCGCGCCCATCTGCGGTGCCGTGTCGTGGGCCGCATGCCGGGCCATCGCCAGCAATTCGGCGTCGGATTTGGCGTCGCACCGGCGCGCCTCGATCGCGAGGGAGATTTTCCAATAAGCGGCGATCGCGATGACGGCCGCGATGACGACGACCACGGCGGACGGCCATGCAATCCACCGCGACATCATCCCAGCCACGCCATCCACGTCCCATGCGGGTGGCAACTTGCGAGGCGCGTCTCTTCCCGCACGCCGTCGGCATATTTGATCGCGCTCAGCAGATAGATCGTCCCGTCGAACTCGAACGACAGCCGCCACACCGGCCGGCGCAGGCCCGCGATGGTCAAGATGCTCTCCAGCGCGTCGCGCATCTCGTGGCTGAACTGATAGACCGCGATGGTGTGATAGACGACCGGCACCGCATCGCGCGGAACCTGCGCCAAGGCATCGGGCAACAGCGCCAGCGCATCGCCCGCGACGATTTCCGGCTTCTCCTTCGCGAACAGCGCAATCGCCTTGTCGAGCCGCGTCAATCGCGCCGCCTGGTCCGGCCAGATCAGCGCCCGCAGCCAGTCGCGGTCGTCGGCATTCGTCAGGTCGACCGGATTGAGCTCCAATCCGACGCGTCCACGCACCGCCGGCGCCGGACCCGCCGGCGGCACGCGTTCGCCGCGCAATTCGCAGTCGATCACCAGCGGCGCATCCGCGTTCACGCGCGCGGCCACGCCATAGCGCACGCCATATTTGTCCCAGATCAGATTCAGCCCGGCGCTCGGCCCGATCTCGATCAGCGACAGCGGCGCGTCGGCCGGCAGCGCACGAAAGCCGGCGTTCAGGATCGCACTGCGCCCGACCTCGTTGGTGTTCGTCACGCGCGTCTCGATCAGCGGCACGATCGCGTCCAGATGCGCCGCCACGAAGTCGCGGAAGTCGGGAAACGGATCCTCGTCCGCCGCCGACACCGTGCCGCCCACCGTCGCGTAGAACCGCGTCACCGGATGTTTCGCGCCGCGCAGGATGAGGAAGTGCACCGCGCCGAGAATGAGATTGGCATGCGGCTGCCCCACCCGCGCCTTCGCCGCCAGTGCGCGCAGCTCCGCGTCGCCGCCGATCCCTGCCGACAATCGCCCGTAGAGCTCCGAGCCGGTGCGCCGTGCATCGTCGGCGAAGAACGACCAGTAGTCCGCCACATCAGCCTCCCGGCAACAGCGCGCGCAGCCGCAGCGTCGTCTGACGCGGCCGCCCGGCGCGCACATAGTCGATCAGCATCGGATCGTCGACGCGGGGATCGGCGAATTGGGCGCGGATGCGGAAGAGATCGAGCGACTCCGTCCTCCGCCGGTCGATCTGCGTCACCACGTCGCCAACGCGCAGGCCCGCGATGTCCGCCGGGCCGCCCTTCACGACGTCGAACACCGCGAACTGCGCGCCATGCCGCCCCAGCCACATCCCGGCGCGATCATAGCGGTCGGCCTCCGGCGCGCGCGGCACCAGCAGAAACCGTTTGTGCGGATAGTCGATCACGGTGTGGAAGTGGCGCAGCACGCCGGTGCCGATGCTGCCCGCGATCTTCGGATCGGCGAAACCGCCCGAGGCCTGCAGCGACAGCCGCGCCACGATCTGTTGTGCTTGCGCCTTGCCGAAATCGAACCGCGGCACGCGCACCACCAGCCCCTTGATCGGCCCGCCGATGCCATAGCCGGTCAGCGCCTCGACATTCGGCTGCAGCGCGTCGTCCAGATGATGCGCGCGCCAGAACGGCCTGAACAGCGTCAGCGACGAGCGGTCGCCCAGATCGACGATGAAGCGCCCGCGCGCGCCCGCGACCTGGCCGCGAACCAGCGGCATGAAGCCCTGGTAGAAGGTGAACGGCACCGCGATAGCGCCCTTGGGCGGCGTGAACGCAGCCGGCTCGATCAGCCGGAGGCGCTGCGCGGCGAAATCGAGATCGACGACATAGCGGCGGAACAGCGCCTGCCCGACGATGCCGTCGAAATGGCGAAAGCCGATCACGTCGTTCAGCGCCGAGAAATCCTCCGCCAGCATCGGCAGCCTGGAAAAGCGCGCCCCGCCGATCACCAGGCTGTCGATCCGCGTCGTGGTTGCCGCGTCGGTGCCCTCGCCTGCCCCGCCGATGCGCAGGCTCCTGAGCGACGGCGCGCCGATCGCCTTCGCCGTGTTCAGCGAGATGCCGCCCGTGTCGGCGCCGGTGTCGAGCAGCATCTGGAACGGGCCATAGCCGTCCAGCGTCACCGGCACGAACACCCGGTTGTCCACCAGCGTGAACGGCACGTCCGCGGCGACGGCGACGGCGCTTGGCGCGCCCCGCGCACCCGTGCACAGCAAGGCCAACCCGACAAAAACGCCAACTGTCCGCCGCATGCGCGCACCCATTCACCAGTTGTTAAGCGTAATCCATTTGTTGCGCGAAAACCCAGGATTAAACGCGCCGTTTACCGCTTCCCCCCATGATGCGCGCTGTACCGTTTCGAGGCACCGCGTCATGGCGCAGACCATTCTTGTTGTCGACGACGATCCCGTGCAGCGCCGGCTGCTCGAAGCCGCGATCACGCGCTCGGGCATGCACGTCGTCACCGCGCCCGGCGGCGGCCCAGCGCTCGACCTGATCAACGGACCTAAGGGCGAACAGATCAACCTCATGCTCCTCGACCTGGTGATGCCCGACATGGGCGGCATCGAGGTGCTCGCCAAGCTGCGTCCGGCGCATCCGGAGCTTCCCGTCATCGTGCTGACCGCCAAGGGCGGCATCGACAGCGCGGTCGAAGCCATGCGCGCCGGCGCCAACGACTTCCTCGTCAAGCCCGCCTCGCCCGAGCGCATCGCGATCTCGATCCGCAACCAGCTCAAGATCGGCACGCTCACCGGCGAGGTGAAGCAGCTCAAGAAGAAGTCCGAGAACCGGCTGACCTTCGAGGACCTGATCGGCTCGTCGTCCGAGATGAAGCAGGTCTTCCGCCTGGGCACGCGCGCTGCGCAGTCCAACATCCCGATCCTGATCGAGGGCGAGAGCGGCGCCGGCAAGGAACTGATCGCGCGCGCCATCCAGGGCTCGTCCGAGCGCGCCGGCAAGCCTTTCGTCACCGTCAACTGCGGCGCGATTCCCGAGAACCTCATCGAGTCGATCCTGTTCGGCCACGAGAAGGGCTCGTTCACCGGCGCCACCGACAAGCATCTGGGCAAGTTCCAGGAGGCCGATAGCGGCACGCTGTTCCTCGACGAGATCGGCGAGTTGCGCCTCGACATGCAGGTCAAGCTGCTGCGCGCCCTGCAGGAGGGCGAGGTCGATCCGGTCGGCTCCAAGCGCCCCGTCAAGGTGGACGTGCGCATCATCTCCGCCACCAACCGCGATCTCGCGGCACTGTCGCGCGAAGGCCAGTTCCGCGAGGACCTGTTCTATCGCCTCAACGTCTTCCCGATCTTCGTGCCGAGCCTGCGCGACCGCCGCGACGACATCCCGGCCCTCGCCCGCCACTTCATCGCGCGCTTCGCCGCCGAGGAGAACAAGCCGGTCGCCGGCCTGACGCCGGAAGCCGCCGAGATCCTCGAGACGTTCAACTGGCCCGGCAACGTGCGCCAGCTGGAGAACACGATCTTCCGCGCGGTGGTGTTGTGCGACGGCACGCTGCTCGACGTGATCGACTTCCCGCAGATCGCCGCCGCCCTCGGCGTCGAAGCCCGCGCCCAACGCACGCAGATCGCAGCGCCCACGCCGACGGCCAGCGCCGCCGCGACGGGCGCCACGAGCGCGCCGCTCTACGCCCCCGCGCCCGCGCATGCGTCGCCCTATGCGCTGTCGGGCACCGACGCGTCGGGTCACATGCGCAAGCTGGAGGACATCGAGTCCGAGGTCATCCGCATGGCGATCGGCCGCTATGACGGCCACATGTCGGAAGTGGCCCGCCGCCTCGGCATCGGCCGCTCGACGCTCTATCGCAAGCTGAAAGAGCTCGGGCTGGATCCGGATGCGCCGGAAAGCATGGTCGCGCAGCCGAACGAACCGGCGCAGCATATCGCATAACAATTGTCATTCGCCGCGAATGACACTTTGTTTTAAGGCCGAACAGCGCGCCGATTCAGATCTTCATCCCCAGCGCGCCGAGATAAAGATCGAGCATCGCCTCCTGCTCCTGGCGGTCGGCCGTCTCCATCTTCCGCAAGCGCACGACCTGGCGCATCACCTTGGTGTCGAAACCGGTGCCCTTGGCCTCGGAATAGACCTCGCGGATGTCGTCGGCGAGCGCCTTCTTCTCTTCTTCCAGCCGCTCGATGCGCTCGATGAACGAGCGCAGATGTTCCTTCGCGAAGCCTGACTTGGCCATTGGGACCCACCGTGATTGAGGGTCCGACAATTAGGATCAGGGCCGCCGCGGCGCAACCGCGATGCGAGCTTTAGCTGTGAGTCTTCTGCGAAGAAGCGGCAAACGCGGCTTTCTGCTCCGCCGTCGCCTCTTTCTGGTAGCGCTTTTTCCATTCGGCCGGCGCCATGCCGTAGACCATCTCGCGCGCCTGATCCTTCTCCAGCACGATGCCCGCCTCCGCCGCGGCCTCGCGATACCAGTCGCCCAGGCAGTTGCGGCAGAAGCCCGCCAGGTTCATCAGGTCGATGTTCTGAACGTCGGTCCGCGCCCGCAGATGCGCCACCAGCCGCCGGAATGCGGCGGCTTCGAGCTGCTCGCGTGTCTTGTCATCCATCGTCCTTGCGTCCTCTGGTAAAGTCCAAACCCACCGGGCCCATCGCGGCCAGCGCCCGCGCCAGGATCGGCTCGAGCCGTGCCGCGAATGCGCGCGCCGATCCCGCGTCGCCGATCCGGTCCTGCCGGATCTCGATCAGCACATGCGGCAGGCCGCGCATCGTGCCATGGCGGTAGAGACAATCGTTCTCCAGCTCGCCCGAATAGGGCTCGTTATCGCCGACCACGAAGCCCGCCGCCGTCAACGCGGCGATCAGCGGCCGCGCCAGCCGGCCGTCGCGATCCCACAGCACGCCGACGTCCCAGGGCCGCTGCCATCCCTTCCACACCGGGGTGAAGGAGTGCATCGACACGATCGCCGGCACGATCGCCGGAACGATCGTCGGCGCGCTGGCCATCGCATCCAGCGCATCGGCGATCGCCGCATGATAGGGCGCGTGATAATCCGCGATCCGCCGCGCGACCTCGGCCGCGTCCGCGCCCGCATTGCCGGGGATGATGCTGCCGTCCGACAGTTTCATGACCAGCGTCGGATCGTCGGCGCCGCGGTTGAGGTCGATCAGGAGCCGCGACCACCGCGCCAGCACCGCCGGTGCGTCGAACGCCGCCGCCAGCGCGCGCGTCACCGTGGCGGCGCCGATGTCGCTCGCGATATGGGTGCCGAACAGCGCCGGCGCCAGCCCCAGCGTGCCATAGGCCGGCGGCACCGCGTTCGCGGCATGATCGCAGAGAAACAAAAGGTCCCGGCGGGCACCGGCAAGCGTTTCGAACGGCAACTCGGTCATGGAAAAGCGATAATTGTGCGGTCCGTTCGTCACCGCAAGCGCGTTGACAGCGCAGGCGGCCTGCGCGAAACCAGACCCAAGAAATACATGGCCTCAAGTAGTGAAGCGATAGGCCAAAAATAATGCGATTTGCGCTTGCTCTAGCCCTGCTCCTCACCGCCATCGGCCCCGCCGAGGCGGCGCTGGGCGTCTGCAACAAGGGTGCCCGGCCGGTGAAGGTGGCGGTCGGCCTGTTCAACGGCACGCGCTGGGCCAGCCAGGGCTGGTGGCACGTCGCGGCCAGGCAATGCATGCAGCTGGTGCCGGGCAACCTCTCCGGGCGTTATTATTATATGTATGCCTCCGACGGCGCTTCGGGTCTGTGGAGCGGATCCAAGAATTTCTGTGTCGCCGCGGCCGACAAGTTCTCGATCGCCGGTCTCGGCGGCTGCTCGGAGCGCGGCTACGACCGCCGCGGCTTCTTCGAGATCGACACCGGCAACCGCCTCGACTTCACCCAAAAGCTCTCGGACTGATTCATGAGACGCCGCCGCAAGACCAAGATCGTCGCCACGCTGGGGCCCGCCTCGTCGAGCCCCGACAAGATCCGCGCCCTGTTCGACGCGGGCGTCGACGTCTTCCGCATCAACATGAGCCACACCTCGCACACCAAGCTCGCCGAGCTCCATGCCGCGGTGCGCGCGCAGGAGGCCGAGGCCGGCCGCCCCATCGGCATCCTGGTCGACCTGCAGGGTCCGAAGATCCGCCTCGGCACCCTGCCCAATGGCTCGCGCATTCTTAAAGAGGGCGAGCAAGTCCGCTTCGTGCGCAAGGTCGAGGCCGACGATCCGAACGACATCCCGATCCCGCATCCCGAAGTCTTCGCGGCGATGAAGATGCGCCATACGCTCTTGATCGACGACGGCAAGGTGCGGCTGCGCCTCCTCAGCGTGAAAGACTATTACGCCGACGCGATGGTGGTGGTGGGCGGCGAGATCAAGGACCGCAAGGGCGTCAACCTGCCCGATACGCTTCTGCCCGTCTCGGCAATGACGCCGAAGGACCGCACCGATCTCGACGCCGCGCTCAATCTCGGCGTGGACTGGATCGCACTCTCCTTCGTGCAGCGGCCGGACGACGTCGCAGAGCTGAAGAAGGTGGTGGCCGGCCGCGCCGCGGTGCTCGCGAAGATCGAGAAGCCCAAGGCGCTCGAAAGTCTCGGCGAGATCCTCGACATCGCCGATGCGCTGATGGTGGCGCGCGGCGATCTCGGCGTGGAGCTGCCGCTCGAAGCCGTCCCAGGCCGGCAAAAGCAGATCGTCCGCGCCGCGCGCAGGGCGGGCAAGCCGGTGGTCGTCGCGACCCAGATGCTGGAATCGATGAACACCGCCCCCGTGCCGACGCGCGCCGAGGTCAACGATGTCGCCACCGCGGTGTTCGAAGGCGCCGACGCGGTGATGCTGTCCGGCGAGACGGCGTCGGGCCAGTATCCGATCGAGGCGGTGCAGGTGATGGACCGCATCGCGCAATCGGTGGAAAACGACAGTCTCTATCCCTCCATCCTCGAGGCCCAGCGCAGCGAGCCGGAGGAGACCACCGCCGACGCCATCATGGCCGCGGTGCACCAGGTGACGCACACCGTGCATGCCCGCGCCGTGGTGTGCTGGACCAAGTCCGGCTCGACCGGCCTGCGCTGCGCCCGCGAGCGGCCCGAGGCGCCGATCATCGTGCTGACGCCGCTCCTCGAAACGGCACGCCGGCTGGCGCTGGGCTGGGGCCTGCACTGCGTGACGACCGAGGACGCCCACGACCTCGACGACGTGACCGACCGCGCCGCGCAGATCGCGCAGCAGGAAGGCTTCGCCCGCGCCGGCGACCGCGTGGTGATCACGGCCGGCGTCCCGCTGGGTACGCCCGGCTCGACGAACCTGCTGCGCGTGGCGTTCGTGGGGCAGAAGAGCACGACGTAACCTCAAATGTCATCCGCCGCGAATGCGGCGGACCCAGTTGGTGTGCCGCGAACGTTCAGAGGTTCGCGAAGACGTCACCTGGGTTCGCTGCACGTCACCCTGAGCGACGCCGCAGGCGGCGTCGAAGGGTGCGGCGAATGACGCTTTTGGATTTATTTTCGCGAAATTCCGTTTCGTTGCGTGCGGCGCAGCGTAAAAACGTATCCATGCGCATGTACGAGCAAAAACGGCGGTATACGGACCATTTCGCGGCACGCGCTGTTGGATAAGTCGGACTTATCCACGCGCGAAAAGAATTTTCGAAATCCCCTTGAACCGAGTCGGTGCGAACACCAGATCTCTCAAATCCCCACAGGTGTGTTCGGATCGAAGAGCGCTCGACTGCGGCGCCTTCGGCACCACGTGTCATCCCCGGCCGAGCGAAGCGAGGGGAAGGGGATCCAGGTTGGAAACACCGTGACGGTGGCGCCCATCCGGGTCCCCTTCCCTCGCAGCGCTGCGCGCTGCTCGCCGGGGATGACAGTGGTGCCTAAATCCCCTGTCCCTCGACGTCGCGGCTGAGCGCGTCGACGTGCTTCTGCGCGCCTTCCAGCTGCGGGTCGAGGTCCAGCGCACGCCTGTACAGCTTCAGCGCGCCGTCCTTGTTGCCGTAATCCTCGAGCATCGTGCCCAGCTCGTACATCGCGGCGAACTGGCGCGGGTTGAGCAGGATCGTGTGCTCCAGCGAGCGCATCGCGCCGGCATCGTCGTTGTTGGCGCGCTGGAATACCGCGCGCATGTGCCAACCCTCGGCATAGTCCGGCGCGACGTCGACGATGGCGTCGTAGAGCTGCTTGGTCGTGTCCTTGTCGCCCGCCGTCAGCGCCGCCTGGGCGCGGGTCATCAGAAGCTCGACGCTGGCGCCGCCGCCGGTCTGCAGGAACAGGCCGCCGATCTTCTCCTCGATGGGTTTCGCTTCATCCGGCGAGCCCGCCTGTTTCAGCCGCGCGAACAGAACGTCGAGCGGCGCTTTCACCGGCGCGGTGGCACTTGCCGCCGCCGCCGACAGCATCAAACCCAACAGAAGGATCGCGATATGACGCATGCCCAAATCCTAGCCCGCGCGGCGCGCCAGCGCCACCGGAACCGGCCCGCCCTCGGCCCAGTCGATCAATTCCGCGAGATGCACGAGCGGCGGCGCGTCGTCGCCCGCGAGATGATGCAGGCAGCCGATATTGGCGCTCGCCACGATGTCGGCGCCGAGGCCCGCGATGTTGCCCAGCTTGCGCGCCCGCAAGGCGTCCGCGATGTCCGGCTGCAAGATCGAATAGCTGCCGGCCGAGCCGCAGCACAGATGGCCTTCGGGAATCTGCGCCACGTCGAATCCCGCCGCGGCCAGCAGCGCCTCGCCGCGCCCGGCGAGCTTCAGCCCGTTCTGCAGCGAACACGGCGCATGCCAGGCGACACGCAGATGGCGCGGCGCGGCCTCGCGCGGCGTCGCCAAGTCCAGAAAGTCCCGCGTCGCCTCCGCCAGCGCGCGCGCCCGCGGCAGCCACAGCGGATCGTCCAGGAACAGATGCGAAAGGTCCTTCATATGCGCCGAGCAACCCGTCGCGGTGATCAAGACGCCGTCGAACTGCTCATTGCCTCCCGGGCGCTCGAACGCCTCGATGGCGCGGCGCGCCCAGTTCTTCGCGTCCTCGCTGCGCCCCAGATGATGCACCAGGCTGCCGCAACACCCCGCGCCCTCCAGCGGCACCAGCTCGATGCCGCGCCGCGCCAGCACGCGCGTCACCGCCGCATCGATCTGCGGTGCGATCGCCGCCTGCACGCAGCCGGGCATCAGCGCGATGCGCTTGGGATTGGGCAGGATGGCGCGCGGCGGCGAGACCGGCCCATGCACTTCGGTGCGCCGCGCGATGCGCGCCATGGCTTTCAGGCGCCCGGGCAGCACGCCGGCGAGCGGCCCGGCGAGCTTCGCCGCCATCATCCCGGCGCGCGTCAGCGCGGGCCGCGGCATCACGGTCGCGATCAGCCAGCGCAGCAGCTTGTCGGCGAGCGGCCGGCGATAGTGCGTCTGGATATGCGAGCGCGCCTCGTCCACCAGCTTGGCGTAGTCGACGCTCGACGGACACGCCGTGCGGCAGGCGAGGCAGGACAGGCAGCGGTCGACATGTACGACCGTCTCCGCGTCCGGCGCGCCGCCCTTCTCGAGCATGTTCTGCATCAGCACGATGCGCCCGCGCGGCCCGTCGCGCTCGTCGCCGAGCAGCACATAGGTCGGGCATGTCGCCGTGCAGATGCCGCAATGGACGCAGGCGCGGATGCTCTTGGCGGCTTCCGCGATATGCGGATCGGTGAGCTGGGTCGGCGTGAACGCGGTACGCATCAGACCCCGTCCCACAGCCCACTTGTCATCGCCCGCGACTGCGGGCCATCCAGGTGACGTCTTCGCGAACCTCCGAAGGTTCGCGACGCACCAACTGGGTTCGCCGCATTTGCGGCGAATGACAGGGGAGTTTGAGGACACAAATGAGACATCACACGCCGTCCCACATCCGGCCGGGGTTGAACAGCGCCATCGGATCGAACGCCGCCTTCACTGCCTTGGTCACCGCGAGGCGCGCAGCATCCTGCGGCTCGAACACGTCGAGGCGTTCGCGGGTCTCTTCCTCGGCGCGCAGCAGCACGCTGTGCCCGCCTGCAGCACGCACGACATCGCGCACCGTATCGCTGCCCGGCAGCGTGCCGAGCCACAACAACCCGCCCGCCCAATCGGCGAGCCATAGCGGCGCATCGATCTTCGCCGCCACCTCGGCCGCCGCCGCCGGCGGCACGAAGGCGCGCCACACGTCATAAGGACTGTCGATGAACATCTCGCCGGAACCGATGGCGCGCAGTGCAATCTCGCCGCCCTCGACCTCTTCGACTGCGCGGTCCGTCAACGCGCGCAGCATCGCGCATTTCTCTGCCAGGGGCTCGCGCTCGCCTTCGAGCCGCACCAGCGCGCGGCCGTGGCTGAACACCAATCCCGTCGCCTCCAGCGGCGACGACCAGACCTTGCGCAGGAACGCGAAACCGTCTTCGGGCGTGAGATCGCGCACCGCCAGCACCGCGCGCAGCGGCGGCTTGGGAAACACGCGCAGCGTCACCTCGGTCAGCACGCACAGCGTCCCCATCGCGCCGCACACCAGTTTCGGAAGGTCGAAGCCCGTGACGTTCTTCACCACCTTGCCGCCGGCCTTGAACGCTTCGCCCAGGCCGTTGACGCCGCGCAATGCCAGCAGATGGTCGCGCACCGCGCCGCATTTCACCCGCGCCACGCCGTTGCAGTCCGCGCCGATCGCGCCGCCGATGGTGGCAAGGCCGCCCGGCTGTCCGAGCAGCGGCCCCCAATCGGGCGGCTCGAAGCCGAGACGCTGGCCGCGCTCCGCGAGCGCCGCCTCGATCTCGCCGAGCGGCGTGCCCGGCAGCGCCGTCAGGATCAGCTCTTCCGGCTCATACGACACGATGCCCGACAGCTGCGCGACGTCGAGCACCGATCCCATCGTCACCACGGCGCGGCCGAACGATTGCTTGGAGCCGCCGCCCATGATCTCCAGCGGCGAGCGCCATTCGCGCGCCGTCATCACGGCCTCGACGACATCGCTCTCGCGGACGGCAACGTGGGTGGGCATGTCAGAGCCTCGGCAGCGCGGCGAAGGGCAGCCGGCCGCCCCGCACATGCATATGCCCGCCCTCGACGCAGGCCGACAGCGTCGGGAACACCTTGCCGGGATTGAGCAGGCGCCCCGCGTCGAAGGCGCATTTCAGCCGCTGCTGCTGCGCCAGGTCCGCCTCGGCGAACATCGCCGGCATCAGGTCGCGCTTCTCGATGCCCACGCCGTGCTCGCCGGTCAGCACGCCGCCGACGTCGACGCAAAGCCGCAAGATATCGGCGCCGAACGCCTCGGCGCGGTCGAGCTCACCCGGTTTCATCGCGTCGAACACGATCAAGGGATGCAGATTGCCGTCGCCGGCATGGAACACGTTGCAGAAGCCGAGCCGATGCTTCTGCGCGAGCGCGTCCATCTTCGTCAGCACGGCGGGCAGCGCATGGCGCGGGATCGTGCCGTCCATGCAAAGCATGTCGGGCGCCAGCCGTCCCATCGCCGGAAACGCCGCCTTGCGGCCCGACCACAACCGTGCGCGCTCGGTCTCGTCGAGCGCCTCGCGCACCACCGCGCCGTTCTTGCGCGCGATGTCGCCGATCATCGCGATGGCGTGGTCGACTTCGCCCTTGATGCCATCGGCATCGATGATGAGCACGCCGCCGTCCGCCCTCGGATAGCCCGGCGCGCAATGTGCCTCGACGGCGTCGATGCAGCGGCGGTCCATGAACTCCATCGCGGCGGGCACGATGCCGGCGGCGATGATGTCGGCGACGCATTGTCCGGCCGCCGGCACGGTGCCGAACGCCGCGAGCAAGGTCCGCGTCGCCGGCGGCTTGGGCAGGATGCGCAACGTCGCTTCGACGACGACGCCCAACAGGCCTTCCGATCCCGCGACCACGCCGAGCAGGTCGAGCCCGCCGGCGCCGAACGCCTTGCCGCCGAGGCGCAGGCGCTCGCCCGTCACCAGCACCATCTCGACGCCGAGCAGGTTGTTGGTGGTCAGGCCGTATTTCAGGCAATGCAGCCCGCCGGAGTTCTCCGCGACGTTGCCGCCGATGGTGCAGGCGACCTGGCTCGACGGATCGGGCGCGTAATAGAAGCCGAGACCTTCGACCGCGCGGGTGATCGACAGGTTCGTCGCCCCCGGCTCGGCGACGACGCAGCGATTCGCCAGATCGATCTCCTTGATGCGGCTCATCCGCGTCAGCGAGAGCAGGATGCCGTCGGCGCGCGGCAACGCCCCGCCCGACAGCGAGGTTCCCGCCCCGCGCGGCACGACCGGCACGCCATGGCTGCTCGCGTAGGAGAGAACGGCGGCGACCTGTTCCGCATTGCGCGGCAGGACGGTGACGAGCGGTTTCTGGCGATAAGCGGTCAGCGCGTCGCCATCGAACGCGGCAAGGCCCGCCGCATCGGCGACCACGCCGTCGGGCACGATGGCACGCAGCGCCGCGACGATGTCGGCGCCATGCGCGATGATCTCGGAATCGGAAGGAGGAAGGTCCACGACGCGTCCGTTGCTATTGCACGAACGCTAGCACGGCCCCATCCAAACCTTGCGGCCTTAGCCCTGGCGCGCCTTGAAGCGCGGGTTCTTCTTGTTGATCACGTAGACGCGGCCCTTGCGGCGCACCACGCGGCAGTCCTTGTCGCGCTTCTTGAGCGAACGGAGCGAATTGCGAACTTTCATGGTCTTCCAAGCCCTGGTTGGGCCAAGAGGGCCCTCAAAAGAGGCGCGGAAACTATGCGGCAGGCCTTCCCAAGTCAACCGGCAGAAAAACCGGGGAAAACCCAGCGATTCCGCCCTATTATCGCCGCGTCGCCATGTTCCCGTGGCGCATCGGACACTGCGCGCTAGGGTGGGGCCATGCAACCTTTGATAAAGACCGTCTCGAGGCTCGCCCTCGCCGCCCTTATCGGCCTGATGGGCGCCTGCGCCACGACCACGCCGTCGCTGGCCCGCCACCATCATAAAGAGGCGCCGCCTCCGCCGCCGCCGAACCCGCTCGACATCAAGTTCGCGCAGTTCGTGAAGGACTTCCGCGCCACGGCGGCCGCCGCCGGCATTACCGACGCGACCTATGACGCCGCGATGGGCCCGGTCAAGCGCAACGACAGGATCGAGACGCTGACCCAGGCCCAGCCCGAATTCGTCAAGCCGGTGTGGTCCTACCTCGACAGCGCCGCGTCGCCGCGCCGCGTCACCGACGGCCAGGCCGCGATGGCGAGCCAGGCCGGCGCCCTCGCCGCCATCGAGGCGAAGTACGGCGTGCCGAAGGAAATCCTGGTGTCGATCTGGGGCAACGAGACCGACTATGGCGGCGCCCTCGGCAGCTTCAACATCTTCGAGGCGCTGGCGACGCTGGCCTATGACGGCCAACGCGCCGACTGGGCGAAGAGCGAGCTGATCGACGCGCTCAAGATGCAGCAGCAGGAGCATTTCGATCCGCGCAGCATGGTCTCGTCCTGGGCCGGCGCCTTCGGCCAACTCCAGATGTTGCCCTCGACCTTCCTGAAAAGCGCGGTCGACGGCGACGGCGACGGCAAGCGCGATCTGTGGCACTCCGCCCCCGACGCACTGGCGAGCGCCGCCGTGGAAGTGTCGACCGACGGCTGGCAGAAAGGGCATGTCTGGGGCTACGAGGTGACGCTGCCCGCGGGCTTCGCCTACGACCAAGCCGACGGCGAGACGCAGAAGCCGATTCCCGACTGGACCGGGCTGGGCGTGACGCGCGCCGACGGCTCGGCGCTGCCGGCGAATGTGGAGAGCGGCGCGATCTATCTGCCCGCCGGCGCCCGCGGTCCGGCGTTCATGACGTTCGCGAACTTCCGGGTGATCCTGAAATACAACAACGCCGCCGCCTACGCGCTCGCCGTCTGCTATCTCGCCGACCAGCTGGCGGGCCGCCCCGCCATCGTCGCGCGCTGGCCGCGCGACGAGGCGCCGCTGTCGCATGACGAGCGCGTCGCGCTGCAGACCGGGCTCACCAAGCTCGGCTTCAATCCCGGCAAGATCGACGGCGTGATCGGCCATGATGGCAAGGCGGCCTTGCGCGCCTATCAGAAGACCCACGGCCTGCCCGCCGACGGCTTCCCCACGATGCAGCTTCTGGCGGGCGTCCTGACCGAAGTGAAGGCGAAAGGTCTCTGATGGCGTCGAAGCGTTTCGCCGCCGTGCAAGCCGCCATCCTGGCGATGCCCGGCGCGGCGCTCTCGCCCACCAAACCGCGCGGCGGGATCATCTACGTCGCCGCCGGCAAGATGTTCGCGATCCTGGGCACGGGCGAGACCGCCTTCGTGATCCTCAAATGCGATCCGCAGCTCGCCGGCATGATGAAGAGCAAATACGACGGCATCGGCCACCGCTCGCATCTCGACCGCCGTTTCTGGATCAGCGTCGACCTCGACGCCGATGTGCCGCTGGCGGAAATCCGCAAGCTGGTGGCGCACAGCCACGCCCAGGTCGTGGCCACCTTGAGCAAGAAACAGCAGGCGGCGCTGCAAAACCGAAAAACAATTATCTTGCCGAAAATGCGCTAAGCCTTTGAAAAGCCGCAACAACATCCGTTTTGGCTAAGCGTTCGCCACCGGCGTCTCGACGTCCTCTTCCACGATCTCGACGTCGGGCGGGATCACGCCGGCGCTGCGCAGGGTCGGCGACAGCCATTGATAGACGACAAGGCCGATCAGCAAGAGCCCGCCGAAGACGTACGGCACATAGGGCGACTGCTCGTAGAGCCAGCCGATGAACGGCCCCCCGACGAAGCCGAACGCCGAGGCGCCGCCGATCACGCCCGCCACCGCGCCCTGCTCGTGCGGCGCGACCGACAGCGACGCGCCGGTGGTGAAGCCCGGCCGCGCCAAGCCGAAGCCGAGTCCTTGCGCCGCCAGCGCGATGACGAGCACAGGAAAGCTCCGCGTGAAAAGGAACACGATGCAGCAGGTCAGCGCCGCCGCCAGCCCGACGGTGGTCATGGCGCGCGACGAGATCTTGACGACGCGGATCACCACGAACTGCGCGAACAGCGCGGCGGCCGACGACGCGACCTGCCCGACCGAGATGTAATAGGGCTGCTGCGACGCCGGAAGATGCAGCATGTCGATGAAGAAGAAGCCCATGGTCTGCACCGGCACCGTGCTCGCGGTCGACAGCGTCAGCGCGAAGATCACGAAAGGCAGGATGCGCGGGTCGTGCCACTTGATCGTCGCCACCGGCCGCTCGAAACGCGCCGGCGGCGTGCGCTCCGGCAACAGGAAGAAGATCGTCGCGGCACTCGCCAGCGCCAGGCCGGAGATGAAATAGAACGGCGCCAACAGGCCGAACGGCGTGAACACGCTCGCGATCGCCGGTCCGATCGCCGTGCCGAGGCCGAAGGCCGAGCCCACCGTCGCCATGCCCTGCAATCTTTCTTGCGGCGTGGTGCGGTCGGCGACGTAAGCCTGGGCAGAGGGCGAGGTGCCCGAGCCGAGCGCGCCATAGAGCGAGCGCGCGAGGATCATCAGCGGAAACACCAGGAACGCCGGGATCCAATTCTTCAAGCCGCCCAGCATCACGCTGGCGAACAGCGCGAACGACACCGCGAAGGAGATGAGGCCGAGCAGCAGAATCGGCTTGCGCCCCCAACGGTCGGAGCGCTTGCCCCAGAACGTCGCCGACACCACCCAGATCGCCGCCGAGACGGCGAACACGCTGGTGGTCTGCACCTCGGAGAGATGAAGCTGCCGCGACAGCGGCGGCAGGATGTTGAACAGCACGGTCTGCCCTGCGCCCATGCAGCACAGGCTGACGAACAGAATGCCGAACGCCCGGCGGCGCTCGGCCGGCGTGGTGACGTGGGTTACGTGCGCGGAAGGAGGAGAAGACGACATCGCAATGCTAACCAGCGCAATCGCACCCTGCGGTCAAGGCAAATAAGGACACAGCAGCAATGCGCGACGCCGATATAACAACACCGACCTCATCCTGAGCTTGTCGAAGGAGGGCCACAAGTTCGGTGGATGTCATCCTTCGACAAGCTCAGGATGAGGAGAGAGAATACCTTCCGCGCTCCGCGTCATCTTTGTTTACTCATGCTTCTTGAACCGCACCTGCGCCGTGTCGCTGCGCCCATCCGCGTCGACCACCGTGATGCGCGCCAGTCCCTCGCCATCGGGCGTGTAGAGCACCGGCTGAAAGCGGTTGAAGTTGCCGATCAGCTGGCCGTTGACCAGCCAGGTCAACGGTTCCTTGCCGCCGTCGGCCTTGAGCATCACCGTCTTGTCCTTCGCATTGTCGGCCGGCAGCGGCACGATGGTGCCGTTGGGCGGGAACGCGATGGTCGGCGGCGGCACCATGCTTTCGTGCTTCTGCGGCGGCGGCGCGGCCTCGCGGCGAAAGAGACGCATCGCCGGCGGCAGCTGGTCGTTCGCCGTGGTGAGGATCGCGCCGGAGGGCGGCGGGCCGTCGACCGTCCGCTCGGGCGGCAACAGCTCGAAGGTCTTGAGCAGGATCGGCGCCGCGGACTCGCGGCCGACGTGACCGGCGCGCGGGCTGCCGTCGGCGCGACCGACCCACACGCCCACGGTGTAATCGTTGGAGAAGCCCATCGCCCAGGCATCGCGATAGCCGTAAGAGGTGCCGGTCTTGAATCCGACCAGCCGCTTGCGGTCGAGCCCCTGCCCCATCGCCCAGCCTTCGGGCAGCGAGACGCCGCGCAGGATCTGCTTGAGATAGAACGCCGCCACCGGTCCGAACAGCCGGTGATCGGCACCGTCCGGCGTGCCCATCACGAAGCGCAGACTGCGCGCCTCGCCGCCATTGGCGATGCCGCTGTAGAGCATCGAAATATCGGCCAGGCTGATGCCGAGACCGCCCAGCGCCACCGGCAGGCTCGGCGTGTCGCTGCCCACTGGAAAAGCCAATCGCGCGCCAGCATTCTCCAATGTCGTGGTGAAGGCGAGCGGCCCGACGCGATCGAGCACCATCACAGCCGGCACGTTGAGCGACATGCGCAGCGCCTCGCTGGCGCTCACCGCGCCCTGGAAGGTGCCTTCGAAGTCCTTGGGTGCGTAATCGCCGAACATGGTCGGCGCGTCGGTCATCAGCGAGGCGGGATGCAAAATGAGATTGTCGAACGCGATGCCGTAGATGAACGGCTTCAGCGCCGAACCCGGCGAGCGCCAGCGTTGCGCCAGGTCGACCTGCCCCGACGCGCCCCAGTAATTCACGCCGCCGAGATAGGCGAGGACGTCGCGCGTATGATTGTCGACCACCACGATGGCGAGCGCCGTGCCGTCGCCGAAGTAGGGCTGCTCCTGCGCCGCCAGCCGCTCGACCGCGCCCTGCAGATTGGCGTCGAGCGTCGTGACGATGCGCGTCGCGCCATGCGCCCGCTGTTTCAGGCGCATCGCGAGATGCGGCGCCATCAGCGGCATCGTCTGGCGCGCGAACGGCACGCCCTCGCGCTTGGCCACATCGGCATCGCCTTGCGTGACGATGCCTTCGCTCACCATGCGGGCGAGCACCTTGTCGCGGCCCTTGGCGGCGCGGATCGCGTGACGGTCGGGCCGCTGCTTCACCGGCGATTGCGGCAGCGCCACCAGCAGCGCGGCTTCGGAGAGATCGATCTGCTCCGGCGGCTTGCCGAAATAGGACAGCGCCGCGGCACGGACGCCTTCCAGGTTGCCGCCGAACGGCGCCAGCGTCAGATAGAAGGAGAGTATCTCGTCCTTGGAATAGCGCTCCTCCAATTGGAGGGCCCGCATCATCTGGAATAGCTTCGGCCCGATGCCCCGGCTCTTGGGCGGCTCCAGGATGCGCGCCACCTGCATGGTCAGCGTCGAGCCGCCCGACACGATGTGCCCGCCGGCGCCGAGGAACTGCGCCCCGGCACGGACGATCGCCACCGGATCGACGCCACGATGGTCGTAGAAGCGCTTGTCCTCATACGCCATCAGCATGTCGAGATAGCGCTGCGAGACGTCGTGCTTCGTCGTGCGCATCCGCCAATAGCCGTCGGCGGTGAGGAACGGCCGCAGCATGACGCCGTGGCGGTCCGTCACCTCCGGCGAGACCTGCGCCCAGCGCGTCATGTCCGGCGGGTTCGCGGTGTCGGCCGTCGCGACGGCGCAGGCGACGCCGAACAAGGCGAAGGCGGCTGTGATGCAGGCACGCGCGAGCTTCATGGAGCGCCTAGCGCTTTCGCAACCTTCGCCAAATCTCGCCGGTGAGGATCATGACGACGAAGAAGGCGGCTACCGCCCAAGGATAATGCCACGGCGAGACCGCGAGGCTCGGCCAGATATTGAACGCGACGACGAGCAGGAGCGCGAATACGATCCAGAACAAAAGCGCCCATAGGCTCGGCCGGGCAGATAGCCCGCGCGGTTCTTCGCTCATTGCGCGATCGATACGCTCCCCAGCGTGGTGCGGGCCTTGATCGACGGCGCGTACATGTCCTCGACCACGCCGGCCGGCATCACGAAGCTGCCCGCCGTCACCGCCCGCACGACATAGGCGATGCGGAAGACCGGCTGCGGCTCGGGCTTCTTCTTGTCCTCGGGGCTGACATAGGACGCGCCGATGGTGAACGACGCCACGAAGCGGTCGTCGCGCATGTCGTTCATGTCGGTATCGGTCAGCGCATTGAGGAAGCCGTAGGGCTTGCCGGCCTCGGTGCCGAGCGGCATCTCGATCTCGAGACCCGCCGGCAGAAGGTCGATAAGGCCCATCTGGCGATAGGTGTTGTGCTGCATCTGGCCGGTCAGCTCGACGATGATCTGGTCGTTCTGGTGCAGATGCGCCAGATCGGCCGGCGTGCCGCCCATCGTCCAGAACGTCTTGGTCAGCGTCAGGCCGTTCGCTGCCGCCGGCAGTGCCGCCGCCGGCGTGCCCTGCACCGAGGTCGTGCGCCACACCCCGGCGTCGCCGCGGTTGAGGAACGTCACGCCGCTCGACAGCTGCTGCGGCGAGGGCGAGATGCGGATCGCGCCCGCGCGCGCCACGCCCGGCTGGCCGTTGACCAGCACGTTCAGCGGCGAGGTCTGGCGCGTCAGCGCATAGGCGGCGCGCAGCATCCACGCCTTCTCCTGCGTGGTGGTGTCGTCGAGCTTGCTGTCGAGCTCGGCGCTCTTCTTCAGCATCGCCGGGATCAGGTCCGGCTGGCCGTTCTCGGCGGCGAGCGCCGTGGTGCCCGCTACGTCGCGCAACAGCGAGCCGTAATCGCCCACCGGATAGGTGAAGCTGTTGCCCTTCAGCGCGATGTCGCGCGCCTTGCCGAAGCCGAAGGTGGCGCGCGCCATGTCGCCCGACCGCGCCGCGGCCGAAGCGGCCAGCGACTCGGCGATGGCGGTGTTCATCTCCGGCGCGCGGGTGTCGATGAAGTAGCGCAGGTCGGAGAGGTTCACCTGGCCGGTGCGCGCCAGGAGGTAGAAGGCATAGGCGCGGGTGTTGTCGGTGTTGGAATCCGACGCTGCCGCGCCGCGCAGCCACGAAGTGCCGCGTTTCAGCGCGTCATAGGGCACGACATAGCCCTTGTCGCGGGCCTGATAGAGGAAGTCGAGCGCGAAGACGCTGATCCACGGATCGGCATCGCTGCCCGGCGCCCACATGCCGAAATTGCCTGCGAAGTTCTGCATGTCGAGCACGGCGTCCACCGCATCCTGCTCGCGGCTGTGCAGCGCCTGGTCGCGCGGCAGGCCGGCAAGGTCGGAGAGGTCGTTGAACACCAGGAGCGGCATGGCACGGCTCGTCGTCTGCTCGATGCAGCCATAGGGGTATTTGTCGAGCCATTTCAGAAGGCCCGGCACGTCGCTGTAGCCATGCGCCGACGACACCGTCAGCCCCACCGTCGCGGTGCCGCGGATCAGATCGCCGACCAACTGGCCGTTGGCGGTGTAGCTCGCCTTGGACGCCAGCAGCACCGTCTCGTCGCGCGCCACGTCGAGCTGCGGCGCACGGCTCTCGATCTGCCAGGAATGGGTGACGTTGAAGCCGCCCGGCCCCTTCACGTTCAGCGCGATGTTCGCGATGCCGATCCCGGTGCCGTCGAGCTCCATCGGCACCAACACACGCTGGCCGACGCGCAGCTGCTGCGTCACCACCGTCTGGTGCGCGTTGTTGGGCAGGCCGACGGGGCCATTTGCGATGAGGGTTGCGACGTAGGTGCCGGGCTTGCCCTCGACATTGTTCATGTTGAGCGCGGCGGCGGCATGATCGCCGGGCGCCAGGAAGCGCGGCAGCACGAGGTCGGCGACAACCGGATCGCGCACCGTCAAAGGCCGGTCGGCATGGCCGAGCTTGTTCGTGCTGAACGCCACCGCCATCAGGCGCAACTCGCCATTGAAGTCCGGCACGTCGAGCACGACGTTCGCGTTGCCGTTGGCGTCGACCTTCACCAGGCCGGAGAACAGCGCCACCGTCTTGGTCGGCACCACGGCGAGAGGCCGTCCGCCGAAGCTGTCGCCGCCCTCGCGCATCGCGCCGACGTCGCCCTTCTCGGACTTGATCAGGCGGCCATAATCGTCGTGCATCTGCACGCCGAGCGAGCGCTTGCCGAAGTAATAGTCGTTCGGATTGGGCGAGGCGAAATCGGTGAGCTGCAGGATGCCCTCGTCGACCGCGGCGAGCGTGAGATACGCCTCCTCGCCGCCGCCCAGGCCTTGGATCGAGACCGGGATCGTCACCTTCTGGCGCGGCACGACTTTCTGCGGCCCGCCGACCGTCACCGCCAGCGTGCGCTCGCGGTTGTCGACCTGCAGCCAGGCGACACCGATGGCGCGCACCGGCTCATGCCCGGTCGAATCGTTCAGCGGCTTGTAATCGGTGACCAGCACATAGGCGCCCGGTCCCCAATCGGCCGAGACCTTCACGTCGACCGTCCCGCCGCTCGCCGGCGCGTCGATCAGCTGGGAGGAGAACACCTTGTCGCCCGCCACCACGACCAGCGCCTTGCCGTTGGTGGTCGGCTTGATCTGGACATGCGCGACGTCGCCGATGCGATAGCTCGGCTTGTCGGCAGCCACCGGGATGCGGTCGGGCCGGTCGCCTTCCGCGTTCGCCGACCAGCCGGAATAGAAACGGTAGGACGAGGCGCTGCCCGATTTCGGATCGGTGATCGTCAGCCGGTAGGTGCCGTAAGGCATGCTCTGCGACAGCTTCGCCGGCGTGGCCTGGCCTATGCTCATCTGGCCGGAGCTGATCAACCGGTCGCGCGTGACGGCCTCGTATTTCCACGAGCCGTCCTTCTGGTACCACTGATAGGTCGTCTCTTCCCGCACCCAGGAATAGGTGAGGCCCGACAGCGCGACGCGCTGGCCGTCGGCATTGAGCGCGATCGCCTCGAAGCCGGCGCGGGCGTTCTCCGCGACCTCGCCGGAGTCGAAGTCGGGGCGGATGCCGATCATCACGTCGTGGTTGCGCACCGGGATGTCGACGCTCTTGTCGGTGGTGCGCCCACCCGGCTCGTGGATCGAGATCGTCACCGCCGCCTTCAGGGGCAGCGTGGTGTCGGCAAGATCGCCGATCGAGCCCGTCGCCTCGGTCGAGCCTTCGGCATTGGTCTCGGGCACCGTCATCTGGACGTCGACGGCGGCGAAGGTGTCGTCGACGCGGCCGAACTGATACTGCGAGAACTCCGGGAAGGGATTGGGATCGGCCTGGATCTTCGCCGTACCCTCGCCCGACAGGCCGGACGCCGGCGCGCCATAGAGGAAGCGGCTGTCGGCGCGCACTTTAATATCCTCGCCGGTGTGCACGACCTTGGTCTCGGGCGTCAGCGCCACCTTCAGGCGCTGCGGCACGAAGTCGGCGACGTCGAACTGCACGCGCCCGACCGGCTGCGCCTTGGGATCGATATAGGCGGCGATCTGCCAGCGGCCATGCGGCGCGCGGTTGCCGAGCTTGAGCGGCCAGGTCGCGGCGCCGGCTTGCAGCGAGGCGGCGGCGATGGTGGTGCGCGCGACCTCGAGCCCGTCGGGGCGCGTCGCGACCAAGGTCAGCACCGAGCTGATCGCGGCGCCGAGGCGGTCGCGCATCATGGTGGTCGACTGCACCGTCTCGCCCGGGCGGTACACGCCGCGCTCGGTATAGAGATACGCGTCGACCGGGCCGGGCGTCTCGCGCCCGCTGACGCCGCGGTCGGTGAGATCGAAGGCCGAACGGCGCAGGTCGAGGAAGCTGAAATCGCCGTTGCCGCCATAGGCCATGACGACGACCGGCGCGTCGCCGCCGGTGGCGCGCAGGAGGCCGGCCGGGAAGTCGGCGCGGCCGCTGCCGTCGGTCGTGACGGCGGAGAGGACGTTGTTGTCCTTCGCCACCAGGGTGAGCTTCACGCCGCCCATCGCGTTGGCGGATGCATAGGAGCGCGCGAAGACGGTAAGCCCGCTCGAACCCTGGAACGTCGTCAGCGCGATGTCGGAATCGATCACCCACTGGGTCGCGATCGTGCCGTCTTCATAGTAGTCCTTGGTCGGGTCCTGCGCCCCGTCCATCGCCACCAGCACATAGGCGCCCGGCGGCTTGCCCTTCAGGATGTCGTGGATCGGTATCAGGGTGACGACGCTGTCGTTCTTGACGTTGGCGACGTCCATCGTGCCCTGCCACACCAGCGTGCCCTGGTTGGCCTCGATGTCATTGTTGGTCCAGCTGTAGAGCGAGGTCTGGTCGACCGTGCCGCTCTCGATCTGCGACAGAAGGCGGTCGCCGACGCGGATGATCTTGAGGCGCAGCTTGGCGACGTTGACGGTGGTGACCGGAACGCCGGCCGTGTTCTGGCGCGGCAGGATGATGCCGCCGGAGAAGCGCACCAGCGCCGGCTTGTCGTGCAGCTCGACCGGGACCGTCTCGTCCTCGGTCAGCTTCTCGCCGTCGGCGGCGGGAAAGCCGCTCTTCAGGGTCAGTTGATAGGTGGCGTTGAAGTCGAGGCCGGACAGGCACAGCCGGTCGTCCACCACGCGGCTCGCGACCTTGATGGTGGGATCGACGGAGAAATAGTCCTCGTAATGCGTCCGACCGCTGGCATCGAGGGCACGGGTGAAGACGAGGCAGGCCTCGGCCTCGCGCTTGGAGGTGTCGATCTCCAGCCGGCGGAAGGCGAAATAGGGGGACCCCGCCATCTCCTTCGGCGTCATCGTGCCGGTCACCTGGCCGAAGCCGCTCTCCAGCCGCGCGAGGAAGCCGCCTTGGCCCGCATGCGAACCGCCGCCGCCCATGAAATAGAGGACGCCGGTGACGATCGCGATGACGGCCAGGATGCCGCCGCCGACCAGGACGAAAAGCCGATTGTTGGTGCTCACCGAAATCCCCCACGAGCAAGCAAGAAAGCGAAGCTTAGCATGCGCAGGGTGCGCAGCAATTCGCTGCGATCACACTCGACGCCGAAAACGGCGGGATGTTGTCAAATACGCGAAAGAACGCGCACGGACGAAAATAATTTCGTCGCGCCGAAGCCGAGCCTGGAAGAATCAGGACTTCTTCTTCAAACCCTTGCCGAGGCAGAACAGCGCGCGGTTCTCGAACACGCATTTCTGCTCCTTGCGGCCGTCCGAGTCGTAGAGCTGCACCGTCCAGCCGGCATTGCCTCTCTCGCGCGTCAGCATCAGGTAACCGAAGCCCGGCACCGAGAAGCCATCCTTCACATGCACGCCGGAGGTGCCCTGAAAGGTCGTGCCGCGCAGGTCCGCGGGCGTGTTGTCCAGGTTGTCGCCGCCATGGCCGGCGACGATCTGCGGCGGGATCTGCGTCCCCTCGTAGTTGATCGCCTCGAAGGCATGGATATGGCCGGCCAGCATCAGCGACACCGCTTGGAACGCGGTCAGGTCGCCCGCCGCCTTGATCATGGTCGCGTTGCCGCCTGCCGGCGCACCCATATAGGTGATCGCCGCCCAGAGCGGGCGATGGGTCGCGAACCACAGCTCATGGCCGGACGGCAGGCCTTGGCCCATCGCTTTCAGTGCGTCGAAGTCGGTGGCGAAGACCGGCGCCATCTTCTCGTCCAGCGGCACGTCGGCAGCATCGGCGCTGTCGATCACCCCGATCGTCTCGCCGCCCAGCTTCACGGTGTAGGGGTCCAGATGATCGATGCACTTGGCCGCCGGATCGAAGGCGCCCGGCCCCATGAAGCGCAGGAAGCCAGGACCGGCGCGATAGCAGTCCTCATGGTTGCCACGGATCAAAAGGATCGGTGCGGCGTCGAACAAAGGCTGGGCCGGCGTGAACCAGTCGGCATCCCAGGACGCCCAATTGTCGCCCCAGGGCGAGCCTTTGCAGCCCGGGAAGGAATCCGGGCACGGCGACTCCCGATAGAGATAGTCGCCGAGGTCGATGATCATGTCGGGCTTCTCGCCCGCCGCCGCCTTGGCGAGGCCGGCAAACGGCCACGCCTTGGGATCGTTGCAGGCCTGCAGCGCGGTGCCTTTGATGCGGCAGCCGGTATCGCCCAGCACCAGGATGTGCCGGGGATCGGCGACCGGCACCGGCACGGCATGGCCGTCGGGCGTCGTTACCGATTTGACCCCGGCCGGCAGCGCCAAGGCACAGACCGCGCGGGTGAAATCCGTATTCGCCGCGGCACGCAGCGTCATCGCCGCCGGCTTGCCATCCACCGTCAGCGACGGGCAGTTCGTCTCGCCCACCGCCGGCAGGGCCCGGACCTCCACGCCCTGCGCGGTGTATTGTGTCCAGGTGACGAGGGGCGCGTCGGCCTGCGCGGCGGCAAAGACCAGCCAGACAGCGGCGGCGACAAGAGCGGGCGTGCGAGTCATGCTCGAACTATGCCGCAAACGGCGCTGCATCCAAAGCCGGCACTGGACGCATCTCGGGGGGTGAAACAGGTTGAAAGGAAACCGTCATGGTTTGGGCAACGCCGCATTTCTTCTGGATTTTCGTCATTTCCATCGTCGCGATCGTCGCGGTGCAGCGCGTCATCCGCAGCTATCAGCGCGAAAAGACCATCCGTGCCGCCATCGAGAAGGGCGCGACGCTCAATCCCGACCTGATCGCCTCGCTGCAACGCACACCGGGCCATCCCCAGGATGCCCGCGCCGGCCTGATGACCGGCGCCATTGTGACGTTCTTCGTCGGCACCGGCCTCGGCGCGATGGGCTTCGTCCTGAGCTACAGCCAGGGCGATACCGGAGCGATGCGCGGGCTGGGCGCCGTGATGGCGCTGATGTGGTGCATCGCGGCCGGCCTGTTCGTGGCGCGGCTTGCCATCCGGCCCAGCGCCGACAAGTGATGCCGCGGTGACGTCCAAGTGACAGGAGGGCTCGGCGATGCGGCGGAGGCGCTTGTCGTGATGCTGGCACAGACCGGCGACGACCGCGCCTTCGCCGAGCTGGTACGGCGCAGGCAAGGCAGCCTGCGCGGCCTGCTGCGCCGGCTCTGCCGCGATCCGAGCCTCGCCGACGACCTCGCCCAGGAAAGTTTCGTCCAGGCTTGGCGCACGCTCAGCCAGCTGCGCAGCACCGGCGCCTTCGGCGGTTGGCTGAAGCAGGTTGCGGTGCGCACCTGGCTGCAGCACGCCCGCCGCGCCAAGCTCGACCTCGACACGCTCGACGCCGCCGAAGCCGAGCCGCTGGCGACGTCCGATGCCGATGCGCGTGTCGATCTCGACCGCGCGCTCGAAAAGCTGAACCCGGCCCAACGGCTCTGTGTTGTAATGTCTTACGGAGAAGGCCTCAGCCATGGCGAGATCGCCGATGCCACCGGCTGGCCGCTCGGAACCGTGAAATCCCATGTGGCGCGCGGCGGGGCGCGTCTGCGAGACTGGTTGAAGCCATGAGCGACGACGACAACGATCTCAAGCGGCTCTTCGCCGAATCATCCCTCGTCCCGACCGACGATGCCTTCGTTGCGCGTGTCGAGACGGCTATCGCTTGGCGCCGCCGCCAGCCCGCGCTGATCGCGGCCTGCGCGATCGCGCTCGCGACGCTTCTTGTCTGGGCGACATGGCCCGCCGCTTACCAGCTCACCGGCTGGATGCGCGACGGGCTTCTGTTCCTCGGCCCGTTCTTCTCGAGCGTCGAGGGCCACGTCGCCGTGGTGGCGCTGCTCGCCACCGGCATCGCCTGGACATGGCTGCACGAGCGCTTCGGCAACGCCTATCGCGATTAGCTAGCCCTGCCGCCAGTTGCCGTGGAAGCCGAACGGCACGCGGCGCGGCAGCTTGGCGATGCCGACCGGTCCCTTGGCGACGTCCATCGCGTCGAACACCACGAAGTCGCTGCGGTCCTCGGCGGCGCGATAGACGATGGCGACCAGCCAGCCTTCGCCTTCCGGCGCATCGGCGCCTCTGGGCACGAACACCGGCTCGCCCGGCGAGTCGCCCTTGGCGAATTCGTGGATCACGCGCTTGCCGGTCTTGTAGTCGATGTGGGCGATGCCGTTGAACAGCACCTTTCCGGTGTCGACGGTGTCGGCGGCAAAATAGCCATGGCGATAGGAGAGCCCGGCGCGGCGCTCGTCGAAGCGGGGGAATTCGCCCGCGAGGTCGTCGATCTTCGTCTGCTTCACCGCGTCCGTCTTGCCGGAGAGATCGACCTCCCAGCGCACCAGATAGGCGCTGACCGGCTTGCCCGCCGTGCCGTCGGCATTCGGGAACAACGGCGCCTGCGCGTACTGCATGACGTCGGCATAGAGCGTATCGCCCTCTTCCCAGGCGTTCATCGGATGGAAGACGTAGCAGGGATCGGTGGTGAGCCAGCGCATGCTCTCGATACCCTTATCGCGAGCGACCAAGCCGATGCGGCCGCCGAGTTCCGGCTCCCAGCCGAAGGGCGGCTTGCCCTGCATCACGCGCGGCAGGCTGCCCGACAGCGGCAGGATCGGAAACAGAACGTGCCGGTCGGTGACGCAAAAGTCGTGCACCATGCTCATATAAGGTGCCTCGAAGCGGTCGCGGCGCGTGACCGTGCCGGACTTGTCGACTATGCCGAACGCCATGCCGCTCGAGAACGGCAGCGAACCGACGCCATAGGCGAAGAACAGCATCTCGCCCGTCTTGGGATCGAGCTTGGGATGCGCCGTGAAGCGGTTCGCGTCGCCCGCGTAGTCGAGATAGCCGCGCGAGGCGAGTGTCAACGGATCCATCTCGAAAGGCTGATGGCCCTCGTCCAGCGCCAGCAGCTTGCCGGCGTGCCACACGATGTTGGTGTTCGCGACGCCGCTCGGCTTGCCGATCATGTCGGGCTCGGTGGTCGCCGGATTGCCGAAGGTGCCGAACAATGAGCGGCCGGCCGCGTGCTCGGCTTCCCACTTGGGCGTGCGCACATAACGGTTGCGATAGGAGACCTTGCCCCCTTCGACGAAGAAGCCGTGCACCATCCCGTCGCCGGCGAACCAGTGGTGGTTCGGGTCGCGTGGCGTAAACTGGGGGTTGGGGCCGTTGCGATAGAAGGCGCCACGGAGGTCGCCGGGAATTTCTCCCGTGATCGGGAGGTCTAAGACGTCGTCCTCGGAAGCCACCGGCGCGAAGTTGCCGGCGAGGTACGGGTTCAGTCGTACAGGCGCGTTCATGTACAACCTCTCTTTTTCGTGTAATTATACGAAGTAAATTTATCGCATACGTGAAACCGGTTTGCAAACTGGGAGAATCCTGGGGGATTTGATGCCGCGCGTACTGACCCAAACCGACGTTGCCGATTTCCGCGAACGCCTGTGCGAGGCCGCGACACGGCTGTTCGACGCCAAGGGCCGCGAAGGCTTTACGATGCGTGAGCTTGCGAGCGAGCTCGGCGTGAGTGCAATGACGCCGTATCGCTACTTCAAGGACAAGGACGACATCCTGGCGGCGGTGCGCGCGCGCGCCTTCAACCGCTTCGCCGAAGCGCTCGAGAGCGCGTTCGAGGGCGCGGACGCGGCAAAGGAACAGTCCGCGGTGGTGTTCGAGGCTTACGTCGGGTTCGCATTTGGCGAGTCCGCCGCCTACCGGCTGATGTTCGATCTCTCGCAGCCCGACGAGGTCGACTATCCCGAGTTGATCGAAGCCGCTGCACGCGCCCGCAAACAGATGACCTGCTACGTCCGCGCCCTGGTCAGTGACGGTATCGTGGAAGGCGATCCCGAATTGATCGGGCACGTCTTCTGGGCGTCGCTGCACGGCTGCGTGGTGCTGAAGCTCGCCGGCAAGCTCGGCCCGGGCTACGACTTCGACGTTGTCAGCCAAGAGACATTCCGCGTGCTGTTCGAAGGCTACAGGCCCAGGAACAACTAAACTCTATTCGCCGGCGCTGAACGGCACCGTCGCGGCCAGCGCGGTGTCGGGACCGCCGAGGCTTTCGATCACACCCGCGGCGCCGGCCAGCACGTCCGCCTCGACCTCTTCGTCGCGGTCGCGCGCGTCGAGCGCGGCGCGGATGCCGTCGTGCCGCACCGCGTCGAGCTTGTAGCCCCACAACGCGAAGGCGCCGACGAACATCGTCAGGATCGGCACCACGACGTAGCAGGCTTCGAGCGCATAGAGCGGCAGGCCGGTGTTGATCGCGCCCTCGTGCCGGTTGAAGCTGAAGGCGCCGAGGATGGAGAAGGTGATGCCGACCGATGCGGCGCCGCCGATCTTCGAGGTCGAGGTGATCAGTCCATACAGCAGCGCGGCGCGGTCGACGCCGAGATCGAGGCGTACCTCGTCGCTGATGTCGGCGACCATGGCGCGGATCAGGAAGGTGAAGCAGCTCACCACGAAGCCCGCGAAGAACATGCTGGGCATCATGAAGAGCATGTTGCCCTTCACGCCGAAGAACACGAAGGCCTGCGCGAAGCCGTACAGCACGCAGCCCAGCATCACGGTGCGGTGCTTGCCGAGCCGTTTGGCGACCTGCGCCCAGGTCGGCGCGCCGACCAGACCCGCGGCGATGTATGTCAGCAGGAGGCTGCCGGTCTGCAGGCGGGTGAAACCGAGCGCCTGGGTGAAGAAGAAGATGTAGAGTGCCGCCGTGATGGCGGGACCCAGCGCCAGGAACAGATCGGCCGCGAGGATGCGCAGCAGCGAGGCGCGCGCGATCAATCTTCCGTAGTCGCGCAGGGTGATGCGCTGCACGCGTTCCGGAATCTTCGGCTCGCCCACGGTGGTCGTGCAAAGCAGTATCGTCAGCGGCGTGAGCGCGATGATGAACCAGCCCATGGCATGAATGCCGTCGGACGGCGCCTTGTGTCCGCGCGCCGCCTCCAAGATGGGCAGGATGAGCGTAACGACCGTCGAGATCACGCCGACCGCCTGCACCCAGCCATAGACCCGGCTGCGCTGATGGTATTCCGGCACCAGCGCCGCAGCCCAGGCGGCATGGCTGACGGTCAGCATCGAGAAGCCGGCGTAGAGCACGAGCAGCCAGCAGATCATGTAGCCGAGCGAGATGCCGGGCACCGCCATGAACAGCATATAGGTCGCGATCGCGATCATCGGCACGCCCGCCAGCATCCAGGGCCGGAAGCGCCCCAGCGGCGTGTCGGTGGCGTTGATCGAGATGCCGATCAGCGAGTCGAGCGCGATGTCGATGAAGCGCACCGCGGTGAACGCGATGCCGACCTCGCCCAGCGACAGGCCGATATGGCTGGTGAAATAGTTCGGCAGATAGACCGCCAGCGGAATGGTCAGTGCCGCGACCGGCATGCCGGCAGAGGAAAACGGCGCCAGCAGGCGCGACGGCAGATTGCGGGCGACGGGCGTGGCCGTGGCGTCCATAAGACTATGTCTCCCTGGGACCGGCTCTTGTCCGTCCGGTCATGAAAGCGAGTTCACACGGCTTTGCCGCGGCGGCGCAACCAAAATCCGCGCGAGCGCCCGATAGCGGAACTGTCGCAATTAAGCGCTGTGCCTATTCACCGGCCGTCAGCACGCCCTGCTCCGGCACAGGCGGCTCACCGGTGAGGCTCTGCAGCGCGTCCTTGGCACCTTCGATCTGCAGCTTGGCGCGTATCTCGGCGTGACGCGTCTCGTCGAGCTTGTAGCCCCACATGGCGAGACCGCCGATCAGGACGCAGATCACCGGCGGCGCGAGATAGCAGGCCTGCAGGCCCCACAGCGCATTCGGCGTGTTGTGCAGGCCGAGGGCCGGCACGAAGCCGAACAGCGGCAACAGCCAATAGGCGACGCCGACCGACAGCGTGCCGCCGATCTTGTTGGTGCTGGTCACCATCGCATAGAGCATCGCGGTGCGGTCCTTGCCGCTCTCCAGCCGGATCTCGTCGCTGACGTCGGCGATCATGGCGCGCACCAGGAAGGCGAAGGCGGAGGCGATGAAGCCGACGGAGAACATCGCGACCGACATCGCGGCGAGATGCGCGTTCGGCACCATCAGGAGGCTCACCTGCGCGATGACATAGAGCACGCTGGTCAGCCGGATGGTGTGATGCTTGCCCAGCATCCTGGCGACCACCGACCACGCCCACGGCCCGATCAGGCCCGACGCGATGTAGATGAACAGCAGGAGCGTCATCTGCGGCCCGGTGTAACCGCGCGCCAGATGGAAGAAGAAGAGATAGAGCGGCGCAGTGATCGCCGGTCCCAGCGTGCAGAACAGATCGGCGATCATCAGCCGCAGCATCTCCGGCCGGCTCGCCAGCGGGAGGTAGTCCTTGATTCCGAAATGCTCGGTCTTGATCGACGACGCCTGGGGCTCGCCCGCGAACAGCACGGTGATGCCGACGCCGAACAGGATCGCCGCGAGGCTGAAGAGCCCCATCAACGGCACAGCCTTGAAGCCGTGCAGCACGCTCCCCAGCACCTGCGGCATCAGCAGCACGCCGAGCGCGCCGACCACGGCGACGGCCTGGATCCAGCCATAGACCCGGCTGCGCTGGTGGTACTCCGACACCAACGCCGCGCCCCAGCCGGCTTGCGAAAGCGTAAGCATCGAATAGCCGGCATAGAGCACGATCAGCCAGGCGACGAGATAGATGGCAGAGGCACCCACCGGCGGCAGGTAGACCGCATACGTCGCGATCAGCAGCACCGGTATCGACGCGATCAGCCAGGGACGGAACTTGGCGCCGCCAAGCCGCGTGCGATCCATGCCGATGCCGAACAGCGGATCGGAGATGATGTCGAACAGGCGCACCGCCATGAAGGCCGTGCCGACGACGGCGAGGGGCAACCCGACATCGGCCGCATAATAAGGCGGCAGATAGACCCCGAGCGTGGTGACCAGCGCGCCGACCGGAAAGGCGGCGGCGGCGAAGGTCGCGATTTTGGCCGGCGAAATGCGCTCGGCGGCACCCGTATCCATGGCTTTCTCCCCGAACGCCTCTGGTGGGCGCACGGCGACAGTCAGAGGCTTTTTCGTCCACAGCGCAACTGGAAACATCCGCGCCCACCCGTTGCGCCCGACAACGAGGCCGCTAAGGTCGATTGTCACATCCCATCGGACCGAGCCCCTGACTGACGCGAAGACCGCCACCAAGGCCAGCCCGCATCCCGTCATCTTCCTGATCCTCTGCCTGCCCTTCGGGGCCGCGAGCGGCTATCTCGTGGTGACGCTCGGTTATCTCTTGCGTCAGGCCGGCGTCGGCGTGCTCGACATCGCCTGGCTGGTGTCGCTGAGTTTCTGGCCGCAGGTGCTCAAGTTCCTCTGGGCGCCGGTCGTCGACACCACGCTGACCAGCAAGCGCTGGTACTTCCTCGCCGCGATCGCCAGCGGCCTCACGCTGGTCGCGATGGGTCTTTATCATCCATCGCCCGCAACCTTCGGCATGCTGACGGCGCTGGTGCTGCTCAACAACATCGCGATCAGCTTCCTCGGCATGGCCGCCGAGAACCTGATGGCGCATGGCGCGAGCGATACCGAGAAGGGCCGCGCCGGAGGCTGGTATCAGGCCGGCAATCTCGGCGGCCAAGGCATCGGCGGCGGCGCCGCGCTGTGGATCGCACAGCACACGGTCATCTCGTGGCTGCCGGGCGCATCGATGGGTGCGCTGTTCCTGGCGTGCTGCCTGGCGCTCCTGTTCGTGAACGAGCCCGAGATGGGTCATCGTCATCTCAATTACGCCAAGAGCATCGGTAACGTGCTGAAAGACGTGTGGCAGAGCGCGCTGAGCCGCGTCGGATTGCTCGCGCTGCTGATCTGCTTCCTGCCGATCGGCTCCGGCGCGGCGAGCGGCCTGTGGTCGTCGGTGGCGGGAGACTGGCACGCGAGCGCCGATACGGTGGCGCTGGTGAACGGCGTCCTGGGCGGTGTGATGTCGATCTTCGGCAGCTTGATCGGCGGTTATCTGTGCGACCGCATGAACCGGCAGTTCGGCTATGCGCTGTTCGGCGTCTTCCTGTCGGTGGTGACGCTCGCGATGATGGCGGCGGCGCGGACGCCCACGATGTTCGTCGTCTTCACGCTGGGCTATGCCTTCGTGCAGGGCTTCAACTACGCCTCGTTCAGCGCGGTGGTGCTGGAAGCCATCGGCCGCGGCGCCGCCGCGACCAAGTACAATGTCTATGCCTGCCTCTCGAACATCCCGCTCCTCTACATGACGGCGTATGAGGGCAAGGCCTACGACAAGTGGCACGCCAACGGACTTCTGGGGGCCGACGCGCTCAGCGGCCTCGCCGGCGTCGCGATATTCGCGCTGGTGGCGCTGGTGCTGTTCCCACGCCGCGCGCCCGCGCCGGCTTAAGTGCCGCAGAACGTCTCGGTCACTTCCTCGCCCGCTTGCGGCGGGTCGGCATAGCGCGCGAACGCCGGCTGGTCGTCGAACGGCTTGGCCAGCACGGCGCGCAATTCGTCGAACGGCGCGTAATCGCCGCGCGCCTGCGCCGCCACGATCACCGCCTCGACGCGATGGTTGCGTGGGATGAACAGCGGATTGACGCGGCGCATCGCGGCCGCGCGCTCCTGCGGCGACACCGTTTCTTCGGCGAGGCGCGCGCGCCACTTGCCGAGCCACACGTCGAGCGCCGCCGCATTGTCGAACAGCGCGCGCAGCTTCTCGTCATGGCCGTCGCTCAAGTGGCGGAAGGTCAGCGTGAAATCGGCGCGGCCGTCGGCCATGTGGCGGAACAGCTCGCCGATCAGCTCGAGATCGCCTTCGCGCTTCTGCGCAAAGCCCACTTTCAGACACAGCCCCGCGAAATACGCTGCCTCGAACCGCCCCGGATAGGCGTTGATCGCCTCCTGCGCCGAGGCCAACGCGGCTTGCTCATTCTCGCCCAGCAGCGGCAGCAGCGCCTGTGCGAAGCGCACGAGATTCCAATGCGCGATGCGCGGCTGGTTGCCGTAGGCATAGCGTCCGCCCCGGTCGATGGAGCTGAATACCGTCGCGGGATCATAGCGGTCCATGAAGGCGCACGGCCCGTAGTCGATCGTCTCGCCGGCAATGGAGACGTTGTCGGTGTTCATCACGCCATGGATGAAGCCGAGCAGCTGCCAGCGCGCCACCAGCTGCGCCGTCCGTTCGATCACCGTCTCGAGCAGCGCACGATAGCTATCGACGTCCGGATAGAGCCGCGCGATCACATAATCCGCGAGCGTCTTCACCGCCTCGACGTCGCCGCGATTGCCGAAATATTCGAAGGTGCCGACGCGCACATGACTCTTCGACACGCGGGTCAGCACCGCGCCGGGGAGCGGACCGTCCTGGCGCAGGACGCGTTCGCCGGTCGTCACCGCCGCCAGCGTGCGCGTCGTCGGCACGCCGAGCGCCGCCATCGCCTCGCCGACGATGAACTCGCGCAGCACGGGACCGAGGGCCGCGCGCCCGTCGCCGTTGCGCGAGAACGGCGTGGGGCCGGAGCCCTTGAGCTGGATGTCGAACCCTTTGACCTCGCCGAGCAGGACGGCGCGGCCGTCGCCAAGCTGCGGCACCCAATTGCCGAACTGATGTCCGGCATAGGCCATCGCCAGCGGCTCCGCGCCCTGCGGCACGCGATTGCCTGCGAGCACCGCGACGCCCTCTGCCGACGCCAGCCGCGCCGGATCGATGCCGAGCTCGCGTGCCAAGGGTTCGTTGATCCGGATCAGCTTGGGATCGGCGACCGGCGTCGGATGCAGCCGCGCATGGAAGCGCTCCGGCAGCCGGGCATAGGAATTGTCGAAGGCGAACATGTTCGCGTGGGCAACATCGGTCATCTGGTTCATCGCGACCATCTTACCAGAACGCAGAACTTGCAGACAGGACGCGCGCCGCCCTAGCCTTCGCCTGTCTTTCCTCGGGGGAAACCATGCTCAGCCGCCGCGATCTTCTGTCGTCCGCCGCCGCCTTGTCGCTCGTGCCCGCGCTCGCGCGCGCCTCCGCGCCGGACGAAGCCGCCAAGCTCAATGTGTTGATGGACGCGATCTTCAATGAGAATTTGCGCCGCAATCCCGAAGGCGCAACACAACTCGGCTTCGACAAGGGCGCCAACGCCGATCTCAAGAGCAAGCTGCGCGACGAGTCTCGCGCCGGCAAGGCGGCATCGAAAGCCGAGAATGCCGACCAGCTGCGCCGCCTCATGGCGCTCGATGCCAGCAAGCTCGATGGCATGGACCGCGTGAACTACGAGACCATCCGCTACACCAAAGAATCCGCCGTCGCCGTCGGCCAGTTCGATTTCGGCGCCCAAGGCTCGGGCCCGTCGCCCTATGTGGTGAGCCAGCAGACCGGCGCCTATCAGTCGGTGCCGGACTTCCTCGATACCAAACATCGCATCGAGACCACGGCCGATGCCGACGCCTACCTCGCGCGCCTCGACGCCTTCGCCGGCCAGCTCGACGACAACACCGAGCAGATGCGCCACGACGCGAGCGCCGAAGGCGTCGCGCCGCCCGACTTCCTGCTCGACCTCGCCCTGACGCAGCTCGCGGCGACGCGCACCACGGCGGACAAGTCGCTGCTCGTCACCTCCATCGCGCGCCGCGCCAAGGAGAAAGGCCTCTCCGACGACTATGTGAAGAAAGCGGCGGCGATCTACGACGCCAAGATCGGCCCGGCGCTCGACCGCCAGATCGCACAGGCCAAGACGCTGCGCGCCGCCGCCTCGCACGATGCCGGCGTGTGGCGCTTCAAGGACGGCGAGGCGTTCTATGCCGCGGCTCTGCGCTCGACCACCACGACGAGCATGACGCCGGACCAGATCCACCAGCTCGGCCTCGACCAGGGCAAGGACATCGCGGCGCGCATCGACTTGCTTTTGCAGAAGCAGGGCATGACCACCGGCACGGTCGGCGAGCGCATCCTCGCGCTCTACAAGCAAGAGGTTTACCCCAACACCGACGACGGCAAAGCGCAGTGCATCGCCTATTGCAACCAGCGCCTGGACGAGATCCGGCCGCACCTGCCGGCCGTCTTCAAGCGCATTCCCGACTACAAGTTCGAGGTGCGCCGCGTGCCGCCGCAGACCGAGCCCGGTGCGGCGTCGGCTTTCTCGCAGCCGCCGACGCTCGACGGCACGCGGCCCGGCATCGTCTATTTCAACCTGCACGACAGCGCCGAATGGCCGAAATGGTGCCTCTCGACCACGGTGTTCCACGAAGGCCTGCCGGGGCATCAACTCGAAGGCGGCCTCGCGCTGGCCAACACGTCGCTGCCGCTGATCCGCAAGGTGACGGGCTTCTCGGGCTACGCCGAAGGCTGGGCGCTCTATGCCGAGCAGCTCGCCGACGAGATCGGCATGTATGACGACGATCCGCTCGGCCGCATCGGTTACCTGCAATTCCAGCTCTTCCGCGCCAACCGCTGCGTCGTCGACACCGGCATTCATCACATGAAGTGGAGCCGCGAGCAGGCGGTCCAGTTCCTCGTCGAGCATGGCGGCAGCGCGCCGGGCTTCGCGGCGCGCGAGATCGAGCGCTACTGCACCATCCCCGGCCAAGCTTGCAGTTACAAACTCGGCCATACCGTATGGACGCGTGGCCGCGCGCGCGCCAAGACGGCGCTCGGCGCCAAATACGACATCAAAGACTTCCACGAGGCCGGCCTCGGCTGCGGCCGCGTGCCGCTGGACGTGCTCGATGGTGTGATCGACCGCTTCATCGCGGCAAGAAAGGCTTGACGCCGTCACCGCTTCGTCACAACATCTAGCGGTTCACGGTTCTTCGGGTAGCGATATCTGGAGCTAAGAGGGAAGTCCGCAAAGGCGCTGCCCCCGCAACTGTCGTGGAGAGCTTCCGTCACAACGGCCACTTGGGCGTAACGCCCTGGGAAGGCTGGCGGGAGTGGTGAACCACGAGCCAGGAGACCTGCCGGAACACAAGGTTCGTTCGTCGGGCGGGGTGTCCGGTGGCGTGCGCTGGGGCTTTTCGGCTTTCCCGCGTCCGTCACCTCTTTCTCCCGGCGGCTGGAGAAAGACGTCATGACCACGCTCTCGTTCGACTTCGACATCAACGGCTATCTGGTCCCCGCGCCCGAGATCGCGCCCGGCCGTCCGATGCCCGGGCCGCGCTTGGTCTTCAAACAGGCCAAGCCACAGCCTGCGCCGATGCCGGGGCCGCTCGGCGGCCCGCCGAAACCGTCGGACCTGAGGCTAGATCGCGCGCGCGACGCGCTGCTCACGCCGTTCGGCAAGGCGACGCTGAGCGACCGCTATCTGCTGCCCGGCGAAAGCTTCCAGGACATGTTCGCGCGCGTCGCCTGCGCCTATGCCGACGACGTCGCGCACGCCCAGCGGCTCTACGACGCGATCTCGCGGCTGTGGTTCATGCCGGCGACGCCGGTGCTGTCGAACGGCGGCACGACGCGCGGCTTGCCGATCTCCTGTTTCCTCAACGGCGTGTCGGATTCGCTGGACGGCATCGTCGGCACCTGGAATGAGAACGTCGCGCTCGCGTCGAACGGCGGCGGCATCGGCACCTATTGGGGCAAAGTGCGCTCGATCGGCGAGCGCGTGAAGGGCAATGGCGAGACCAGCGGCATCATCCCCTTCATCCATGTGATGGACGGACTGACGCTGGCCATCTCGCAAGGCTCGCTGCGCCGCGGCTCGGCGGCGGTCTATCTCGACATCCACCATCCGGAGATCGAGGAGTTCCTGGAGATCCGCAAGGCCAGCGGCGACTTCAACCGCAAGGGCCTGAACCTGCATCACGGCATCAACATCACCGACGAATTCATGCACGCCGTGCGCGACGGCACGATGTTCGCGCTGCGCTCGCCCAAATCCGGCGAGACGATCCGCGAGGTCAACGCCCGCCAGCTGTGGCAGCGCATCCTGGAGACGCGGCTGCAGACCGGCGAGCCCTATCTGCTGTTCATCGATCACGTGAACCGCGCCATGCCGAAGCACCAGCGCGATCTGGGCCTCAAGGTCTCGACCTCGAACCTGTGCAGCGAGATCACGCTGCCGACCGGTATCGATCACGACGGCAAGGACCGCACGGCGGTGTGCTGTCTCTCCTCGCTCAACATCGAAACCTGGGACGAATGGAACGAGGAGCCCGGCTTCATCGAAGACGTGCTGCGCATGCTGGACAACGTGTTGACCAGCTTCATCGAGACCGCGCCGGACAGCATGGCACGCGCGAAATACTCGGCGCTGCGCGAACGCTCGGTCGGCCTCGGCGTGATGGGCTTCCACTCCTTCCTGCAGTCGCGCGGCATTCCGCTCGAAAGCGCGCTGGCCAAGAGCTGGAACCTGCGCATCTTCCGCAAGATCCGGCGCGAGGCCGACGCGGCGTCGTTCATCCTCGCCGAGGAGCGCGGCCCCTGCCCCGACGCCGCGGAGCGCGGCATGCGGGCGCGGTTCTCGCACAAGATCGCCATCGCGCCGACGGCTTCGATCAGCATCATCTGCGGCGGCACCAGCGCCGGCATCGAGCCGATCCCGGCCAACATCTACACCCACAAGACGCTGTCCGGTGCGTTCTCGGTGCGCAGCCCCTATCTGGAGAAGCTGCTGGAGAGCAAAGGCGACAACACGCCGGCGGTGTGGCAATCGATCGTCGAGCATGAAGGCTCGGTGGCGCATCTGGAATGCCTCTCCGACGACGAGAAGTCGATCTACCGCACGGCCTTCGAGATCGACCAGCGCTGGATCATCGATCTAGCCGCCGACCGCACGCCCTTCATCTGCCAGAGCCAGTCGCTCAACCTGTTCATCCCCGCCGACGTCGATAAGTGGGACCTGCACATGCTGCACTGGACAGCATGGGAGCGCGGCATCAAGAGCCTCTATTACTGCCGCTCCAAATCGATCAGCCGCGCCGGCTTCGCGGGCCAGCTCGAAAAGACGCAGAGCGCATTGAAGGTCGAGGCCAAGACCGATTATGAGGAGTGCCTGGCATGTCAATGAGCGACATTGATCCGCGCACCCTTATCGGCACCGGCAAGATCGGCCTTCTCACCGCCACCGGCACCTACGATGTCGAGCGCTATCCCTGGGCCTATGAGTTCTGGAAGCGCCAGCAGCAGACGCACTGGATGGGTGAGGAAGTCCCGCTCGGCAACGACATCAAGGACTGGACGTCGGACCGCATCACGCCGGCCGAGCGCGCTCTGCTGACGCAGATTTTCCGCTTCTTCACCCAGAGCGACGTCGAGGTCGGCGACAACTACCTCAAGCGCTACATCCCGATCTTCCAGCCTCTGGAGGTGCAGATGATGATGGCGGCGTTCTCCAACATGGAGACGGTGCACATCGACGCCTATGCGCTGCTGCTCAAGACGCTGGGCATGCCGAAGGCGGAGTTCGAGGCGTTCCGCGACTACCGCGAGATGCGCGCCAAGGCCGATTACATGCATTCCTTCGGTGTCGGCACGGTCAGCGACGTGGCCCGCACCCTTGCCATGTTCGGCGCCTTCACCGAAGGCATGTCGCTGTTCGCCAGCTTCGCGATGCTGCTGAACTTCCCGCGCCACAACAAGATGAACGGCATGGGCCAGATCGTCAGCTGGTCGGTGCGCGACGAGAGCCTGCACTGCGAAGGCATCATCAAGCTCTTCCACGCCTGGCACGCCGAGACCGGCGCCGTCACCAAATCCGTGCGCGACGACATCGTCGACGTGGCGAAGACGATGGTGAAGCTGGAAGAGGGCTTCGTCGATCTCGCCTTCGGCCTCGGCGAGATCGAGGGCATGAACGCCGCCGCGATCAAGTCCTATGTCCGCTACATCGCGGATTGGCGGCTCACCCAGCTGAAGCTCACGCCGGTGTTCGGCAATTTCGAGGAGACCGACAGCGGCTATCGTCCGCTCAAGGCGCATCCGCTGCCCTGGCTGGTGGAGATCCTGAACGGCGTCGAGCACGCCAACTTCTTCGAGCAACGCGCCACCGAATACTCCAAGGGCGCCAGCCGCGGCAGCTGGGACGGCGAGAGCGGCGTCTGGTCGATGTTCGAGAGGCGCCAGCGCCAGAGCGCCGCCTAGATACCTTCGCCGATACCGAGGAAGTCCTGCGTGGTCAGGCGCTCGGCCGCGCCATTGGCGATCTGGGTAACCAGCCGCTCGATCTGCAACGCGATCTCGGGCACCGCGACGATCTCCCACCACGCGGGCTTGGTCAGCGGGCCGATCGCGAACAGCCAGGACGACGGCGCACCGCCCGCGCCCAGCACCGCGCAATCGTCGGTCGCCAGGCCGAGGCCCAGCGGGTCCGGCGCTGCCAGACCGTTCTCGCGCAGGTTCGCGATCAGCGGAATCGCGATCTTGTCGAAGTCGCCGCCGGGACCGGTGCAGTTCACGACGTGCCCCACGACGACGCTTCGCTTGCCGCCGCCGCGCATATGCAGAGCGACCTCCACATCGTCGCCGGCTTCCCGATAGCCGGCGATGCGTCCAGCGGCAGTCTCGAGCTGTCCGCTATCGAGCAGGCTCTGCAGCTCGGCCGCGACTGCGGGCGCCATGCGATGGCGATGGATATCCCAGCGCGGCCGCAGATGGCGCAGGAACTGACGCCGCTCCGCATCGCTCCAACTGTCCCAAACGCTGGCGATAGCGGGGCGCGCGGCGTCGAACACGCGCTGCCACGGCACGTCCTGCGCGGCGGCCTTGCGCAGCTCCGCGCGGAACACGCGCGACAGCGCAAGCGGCGAACCCGGCAAGGCGCGATCGAGGAACGCAGGCCAGCTGCCGCCACCGCCCTGATGCGCCTTCGGCAACAGGCCGCGCCGCGATACCGCGAGCATGCGGCCGCGATGGCCCTGCCGGCACAGGTTCAGCGCGATGTCGACCATGGTGAGCCCGGTGCCGATCAACAGCAGCGGCGCATCGGCATCGACGTCGTCGAACGCGTCCTGCGCCCAGGGATCGGGAACGAAATAGCCGGTGTCGTACAGCCAGCGGTCGGGTCCGCCCGGCGGACGCGGCGGCAGGTTGCCCATCGCCAGCACGACCATGTCGGCGGCGATCTCGCGGCCGTCGGTCAAAAGGACACCCCGGCGCGGCGCCGGCAGAAGCCGCACCGCCTCGCCGCGCACCACATGCAGTCCGGCTGTGCCGCGTATCGCGCGCGCCGCGGCGAGCTGCTCCTGCATGTAATCGCCGAAGCGTGCACGCGGCATGAAGGCGTTCTGCAGATCGCCGCTCGCGCCCTGCGCGGCGAGCCATTCGGCGAAGCCCGGCACGAGACCGAGCTCCATGCGGCTGACCGGGACGTTGAGCATGTGCTCCGGCGCGCAGGCGCCATAAGCGATGCCGCGCCCGATGCGCCGCTTGGGCTCGACGACGACGATGCGCCAGTCTGGTTTGGCGCGGCGGAGCTTGAGGGCGAACAGAGCGCCGCTGAACCCGCCGCCGACGATGACAATGGAGTGCATGGTGAGGGAGCCAAAAAGGTAGGTATGCGATACGAAGGCTGGCCTGCCGAGCCGTAGCTCGCGGCAGCCGGTCCGCCTTCGCCCTTCGGGCTACGGCGCGACAGCCTTCGCTACGCTTCGCGAGCGAAGGCTGGTGGGCGCGACAGGGATCGAACCTGTGACCCCTACCATGTCAAGGTAGTGCTCTCCCGCTGAGCTACGCGCCCTAGAACCAGCGACGGGGCGGCACCTATAGCCGCAAGCGGCCTCCCGGGGCAAGCGCTCATCCGGGCCAGAAAAAAGCCCCGCGGCGCAGGGTGCGCCGCGGGGCCTGGAGGTCTCGAAATCCCGGCTTTGGCCTAGCCGCGGGCGTTCTTCAAGTCGAACTTGACCGCCGCCTGGGCCTGGCTCGGCACGGCCTGGCCGTTCTGCATGGCGGGCTTGTAGCGCCAGTGCTGCTGCACCCAGGACACCGCCGCCTGATCGAGGTCGGCGAAGCCGCTCGACTGAATGATCGTGGCCGCGGTCACGTTGCCCTGGGCCGAGATCGTCATCTGCAGCGTCACGGTGCCCTGCTCGGTCAGCTTGCGCGCCATCTCCGGATAAGGCGGCGTGGTGTGGGTGTAGGCGAGGCCGGTCGCGGTGCTGTCGGGCGTCACGGCGGTCTGCGGCGGTGACGGCGGCGTCGCCTGCACGTTGATCGGCGGCTGTTCGGTCGTCGCGACCGTGATGTCCGGGGGCGGCAGCGTGTCCTGCGCCGGCTGCACCTTCGTCAGCACCGGCTTGGGCGGCGGCGGCACGTTCTTGGTGTCGGTGTTCTGCGGCATCACCGTCACTTTGAGATCATGCGGGATCGCCAGCATGATCTTCTGCGCCATGCCGGTGATCAGCGCGTAAACGAGCAGAACATGCAGCAACGCCACGGTGCCGATGATCATCGTGCGCCGCTGCGATGCCTGGGGCGAGACGCCGCCCAATATGTCGTGTCTGGGTATCTGCATTGCTTGTTACCTCCCACTTTGCGCCGGCACTCCAGCCCGGCCACAAGAGGAGAACGCAGAAATCCGGCACCGCGCGGGCGCGAATGTGGCGATACCGCCGCATTGCGCGGCGATTTGTACGAAGCAATCGGGAACGAATCTCGCGGAGACGAAACCGTAACGCGCGCGTCAGGCCGCGATCATGCGATCGACTTCGGCGACGATCTCTCGCAAGTGGAAAGGCTTCGACAGCACCTTCGCCTGCTTGGGCGCATTCGCCGAGGGGTGCAGCGCGACGGCCGCGAAGCCGGTGATGAACATGATCTTCAGCGCACGGTCCATCTCGGCGGCGCGCTTGGCAAGTTCGATGCCGTCCATGCCGGGCATCACGATGTCGGTGACGAGCAGGTCGAAGCGGAAGCCCTTGAGACATTCGAAGGCGTCGGCCCCGTCGCCGAAATCGGTGACGTCGTGACCGGCCTTGACCAGCGCCTGCGCAAGGAACTTGCGCAAACTTTCATCGTCTTCCGCCAACAGGATATGCGCCATGGGCCGCCCTCGCGCCGCCAATAAACCCTATAATCGGCAAACGGTAAACGCTGGTTAACAGCCTGCGTCCGCCAGGCGCTTGATCGGGCCGGCGCCTTAATGATCCACTGGCGGCATGGGACGCGAATCGATGGACGGGCGTGACGGAAAGGCTGACGGCGGCGACTTGGCTGCGCTGTACGCCGAGCCGTTCCGCATCCACCGCCCGTTCCGCCAGACGGTTCCCTTCGTCTTCGCCTCGCCCCATTCGGGCCGGACCTATCCGGCGAGTTTCGTGGCGATGAGCCGGCTCAACGCCATCAACCTGCGCCGTTCCGAGGATGCCTTCGTCGACGAGCTGTTTTGCGGCGCGGTGGCCCTGGGGGCGCCGATGATCGCGGCCCGGTTCCCGCGCGCCTATCTCGACGCCAACCGCGCCCCGTCGGAGATCGACACGGCGATGTTCGACGGGACGCTGTCGCTCTTGGTCGACGCGCCCAGCCCGCGCGTCACCGCCGGCCTCGGCGTCATCCCGCGCATCGTGCGCGACGGAGCGGAGATCTACCGCGCCAAACTCTCGCCGCGCGACGCGGAGGAGCGGCTGACGCGGCTCTACCGGCCCTACCACGCGGCGCTGGCGCAGCTGGTGGAGGAGACGCGGGCCAAATTCGGCGTCGCGGTGGTGATCGACTGCCACTCCATGCCGTCGGCCGCCGCGATTCCCGACGTCGTGTTCGGCGACCGCTACGGCATGGCGGCTGCGCCCATCGTGACGCGTGCCGCCGAGCTCGCCTTCGAGGCGCAGAGCTTCAGCCACGCGCGCAACGCGCCCTATGCCGGCGGTTACACCACCCATCTGCACGGCCGCCGCGACCGCGACGTCCACGCGCTGCAGGTCGAGATGAACCGCGCGCTCTATCTCGACGAGGAGCGAATCGCCAAGGGCCCGCGCTTCGAGCTGGTGCATGCGCGCCTCGTCGAGGCGCTGACGCAGCTCGTCTCCATCGATCCCGCGCTCCTGGCGCGCAACCGGCGGCACAATCTGGCGGCCGAATAAGGCTCAGTTCGTTGCCGGCGATGGGGCGACCGGCGTCGTTGCCGGCACCAGCTGCAGCGTCTTGGAGCGGAAATTCGTCACCGTCAGCGTGCCGTCGCTCAAATAGGAGAGCTCGCGCGCGAAGGCGCCGGCCGGGATCGATCCGATCACCGCGCCCTGCCCTTTGGCGACCTTCGACGTGTCGACGAAGGTGAGCGTGCCGGGCGCCGACTTGTCGGGATTGAAGCGGTCGGAATCGGCGACCGCGAGGCGCGTGCCGTCGGCGGTGATCGCGATGCCGACCGGCGCCACGCCCACCGGCACCGAGGCGATCTGGGCATCGGCCGGATCGGAGACGATTTTTGCCGTATCGAACACGTTCACCACATTGTCGGTGCGCGCCGTGACATAGGCGCGGTCGCCCGACGGCGACAGCACCACGCGCACCGGGCTGCAGCCCGCGAAGGTCTTGCCGAGCAGCGCGTTCGCCGGATCGCTGCGTGCCTTGGCGATGTCGAACACCTCCAGCGAGCCTTTCGGATTCGGCGGATTGCCGTTGTTGCGCGGGCAATCGACCGGCTCGGCGCCCGCGACGGATTCGGCCGTCGCATAGAGCAGCTTGCCGTCGGACGACACCGCGAGGCCGACCGGCGCCCGGTCGCTCGGAATGGCGCCGATCACGTCGTCCGGGCCGTAGCCGGACGCGCGCGCCTTGGCGAAGTCGATGACCGTGATCGTCGCGTTGGTCTCGTTGGCGATGAATATCAAGCTGTCGTCATTGCTGAGCGCCAGCCCGATGCCGCTGGAGAGCCCGCCGATGGTTCCGAGCAGCGCACCGCTGCCGCCGGCGGCGAGCTTGGCGGTGTCGATGAAGGCGACCGCGTTGCCGGTGGTGACGACAAGTATCGCACCGTCATGCGTCAGGCGCGCCATGCCGAGGCGGCCGGGCACTGCGAGCGTCTGGGCGATCGTCACGCTGTCGCCACTGCGGGCGAGGAGCATGACGGTGCCTTTGTCGGAGTCGGCCAGTGCCACATAGAAGGTGCAGCCATCGGCACTCGTCGCGGCCCCGAAAGGATGCGCCGCGAAGGGTGGCGGGGTGGGTGCCAGAACCTGCTGGGAGATTGGCGGGCCGCAATCGGCGAGCGCCGGGCTCGCGGCAAGGCTCGCCAGAACGGCGGCAGCCATCAGAAGGCGCATGACGAATCCCCTCGAAACCTTGTGGGACTCTAGGCAAAAAAAATGGCCGCTCGTAAGAGCGGCCAAGTTCAGGGAGGAAACGCCCAGGAAGGGCAGGCGACATGGCCAACGGGAGGCCGGTCATGCCGCGCTGCAACAATATGGACTTCGACCCAGACCGATGCAAGTCCAAAGATTCGGCAATCACGCAGAAAAACCCAGTATTTACCGGGCATTCCGCCCGATTTGCAGGCATTGCCCGTTCGGCATAGCTGCATTGTGCGCTGCAAAATTCCGGACCGGAAAGCGCGGAATCCTTAACGACCGGTTACCACGTCACGGAACGGTCTTCGCAACGCAACAAAAGATTCGTGCCGGCTCTGCAAAACAATCATGCGCGGTCTGTAGGCAGGGACACCAGAAGCGGGCGCCGATTCGCCCCCTCTCGGAGTGCAGCGATGGCCCGAATTTCCTGGCTCGTACCGCCGCCCGCGGCGCTGAGGCCCCGGATTCCGAATTCGGGACCGACTCACCCGACGCGCTTCCATCGCACCATCTTCATCTCCGACGTCCATCTGGGCACGCGCGGCTGCAAGGCCGAGATGCTGCTGGACTTCCTGCGCAGGAACAGCTGCCACACGCTGTTCCTGGTCGGCGACATCGTCGACGGCTGGCAGCTCAAGCGCCGCTGGTTCTGGCCCGAGGCGCACAGCCAGGTCGTGCACGAGATCCTGCGCAAGGTCGACGAAGGCACCCGCGTGATCTTCGTCCCCGGCAACCACGACGAGTTCCTCCGCGGCTTCTGCGGCCGTTCCTATTCCGGCATCGAGGTGGTGCGCGAGCTGGTGCACGAGACCGCCGACGGCCGCCGCATGCTGGTGGTCCACGGCGACCAGTTCGACGGCGTCATCGAGTTCGCCAAATGGCTCGCCCATCTGGGCTCCTGGGCCTACGACAAGGTGCTGGCGATGAACGAGATGCTGCACAACGTCCGCCGCGCCTTCGGCCTGCCCTACTGGTCGCTGTCCAACTACCTGAAGCACGCCGTCAAGGACGCCGTGGAATATGTCTGCCGCTTCGAGGAGGTCGTCGCCCGCGCCGCCCGCGCCCGTGGGCTGGACGGCGTGATCTGCGGCCACATCCACCAGGCGGCCATTCGCGAGATCGATGGGGTCCTCTACCACAATGACGGAGACTGGGTTGAAAGCTGCACAGCCCTTGTCGAAGATGCCCGCGGGAATCTGGAGATCGTTCGTTGGGCCGCTCCTGTTTCAGCCCAGTCCGCATCCGCCCCGGTCATCGGCGAAGCCGCGCCTCTACCCGCGTAGAGTGCGCCGGCTATGGCCGGGGGCCGTGAGGCCGCTCGGTCGCTTCCCTGTGCCCGGCCGGGAACACCTGCGTATCCTGATCGTCACCGACGCGTGGAAACCGCAGGTGAACGGTGTCGTCACCACGCTCGAGCTGCTCGGCAAGGAGCTGGCCGCGATGGGGCACGAGGTGCGCTATGCGACGCCGCAGGGCCGGTTCAGCGTGCCGCTGCCGACCTATCCGGAGATCCGCCTCGCGATCTTCCCGCGCAAAGGGCTTGAGAAGATCATCCGCGAGTTCGCGCCCGACGCGGTGCATATCGCGACCGAAGGCACGATGGGGCTCAGCGCGCGGGCCATCTGCATCGAGCATGGCATCGAGTTCACCACCGCTTTCCACACCCGCTATCCCGAATACGTCCACGCCCGCTTCCCCTTCGTGCCGGAGAGCTATGTTTGGCGGTGGGAGCGCTGGTTCCACGCCCGGGGCGGCGCGACCATGGCGCGGACGCCGGCGATGAAGCGCGAGCTGGAAAGCCAAGGCTTCAAGAACGTGCGGTTGTGGGAGGGCGGTGTCGACATCGCTCGCTTCCGGCCTATCGAAGATGCCAAGCTGCCGTTCGAGGGACCGATCTTCCTCTATGTCGGGCGCGTCTCGATCGAGAAGAACATCGAGGCGTTTCTCAAGCTCGACCTGCCGGGCACCAAGATCGTGGTCGGCCCGGGACCTGCCGCCGCCGACCTCGCCGCGAAATATCCGGCCGTCAAATTCCTCGGCCCCAAGTCGGGCGAGGAGCTGGTCCGCGCCTACGCCGCCGCCGACGTGACGGTGTTCCCCAGCCTGACCGACACCTTCGGCCTGGTGATGCTGGAATCGCTCGCCTGCGGCACGCCGGTGGCGACCTTCCCACGAGAGGTGATGCTGGACGTGGTGGGCAACTGCCCGGCCGCGGCTCTGGACGACGATCTGGGCGCCGCCTGCCGCCGGGCCCTGACCCTGCCGCGCGACGCGGCGCGGGCGTTTACCCTCAAGCATTCGGCCAACGCCTCGACCAAGCAATTCCTGGACAATCTGCAGGTCGAACAGCCGCAGGACAGCTGATTTCCCACCCATTTCCCACGGGACGCCCGGTAGGCTAGAACCCGGCTCGACCTCCACGAGCGCGCGTTCGCCCTGCCCATGCTTCCCGACAGTGCCGAAACGCGTGCGCTCCGGCTCACCTATCGCGAGTGGCTGTTTCTCGGCGCCACAATCGTGTTCTGGGGCTGCTACGTCCTGTGGCTGGGCAAGGATACGTCCTGGGATTTCCGCAATTACCACTGGTACATCCCCTACGCCTTCCTGAACGGGCGCGAGCACATCGACATGCTCGTGGCGCACCAGGCGACTTACTACAACCCGTTCCAGGACATCCCGTTCTACGTGCTGGCGACACATACGCCGGCATGGTTCGCGCTGTTCGTGCTGGGCTGCCTGCAGGGCGCCAATGTCGTGCCGCTCTACGTCCTGGCGCGCCAGACCCTCGCCATCGACGAGTACAAGCTGGGTGCCGCGGGGCTCGCGCTGCTCGGCCAGACCGGCGGGCTCGGGCTGAACATGTTCGGCACGACCTATCACGACAACACGATGAGCATCCTCATCCTGTCGGCGATCGCGCTGCTGGTCGTGAAACGCAAGGCGCTCAATGAGGGGCCGCTGTGGCAGTCGGGCGCGCTGACGATGGGCGCGGGCTTTCTGGTCGGCATGACGGTCGGATTGAAGCTGCCGGAGTTTCCGTTTGCGATTGGCTTTGCGGCGGCGCTCGTCGCGCTCGGCGGCGACTGGCGGCATCAGTTGGTGCGCCTCGTCGCGGGCGCCATCGGCGGGCTGATCGGTGTCGCGGCGATGATGGGCTATTGGACGGAGCACCTGCTCCAGACCACCGGCAATCCGCTGTTCCCCTATTTCAACGAGCGCTTCAAGTCGCCGCTCGCCCTGCCCGCGCCCTATCGCGACATGCGCTTCCTGCCGACCACGTTCTGGAAGGCGGCGCTGTTCCCGATCCTGTTCACGCTGAACTGGTCGGTCGCCGACGACATCCCGTTCCGCGACATCCGCGTGATGCTGGCCTATGTGCTGGGCATCGTCGCGATCATCGTGTGGCTGGCGGGCCGGCGCTCGAAAGAACCGCTGGTGGTGCCCGAATCCGCGCGCGTGATACTCGCCTTCGCCGCGGTGTCCTATCTCGTCTGGCTCAAGATGTTCGCGATCTATCGCTACATCGTCGCGCTGGAGATGCTGGGGCCGCTGCTGATCGCCATCGCGATCGGCCTTCTGCCGATCCCGCGCCGGGTGCAGTATGTGACGCTGGCGGTGCTGTTCCTCGCCGTCGCGGCGACGACGCAGGTCGATTACATCGAGCGTTCGCCGATCAGCGATCCCTTCGTGCAGGCCGACGTGCCGAAGATCGAGCACCCCGAGAGGGCCATGGTGCTGCTGACGGGCAATGGGCCGCTCGGCTTCATCGCACCGTCCTTCCCGCGCAAGGTGCAGCTGCTGCGCATCGACGGCTGGATGGTGCAGCCGCAGGACGGCACCAAGCTGACCAAAATGATGAAAGGCCGGGTCTTTGAGTGGATCGACAAGAAGCGCGACCTCTATGTCCTGTCCGACGCCTACGACATGGGCCGAACCCGCGATTCGCTGACCGAATATCATCTCAGGATCGATTGGCCGAAATGCGTCGTGTTCGACACGAACATCATCGGGGACTATGAATTCTGTCCGCTGTTCAAATGGCCCCGCCAATGACCGACGCCGCCAGCCCCATTGCCCCGCCCCGCCTCGCCGTGATCCTGCCCTGCTACAACGAGGAAGCGGCGATCGCGAAGACCGTGCAGGATTTCCGTGCCGCACTGCCGGACGCGAAGATCTACGTCTACGACAACAACTCCAAGGATCGCACGGTGGCGGTGGCGCAGGACGCCGGTGCCATCGTCCGCACCGAGCCGCGCCAGGGCAAAGGCAACGTCATGCGGCGCATGTTCGCCGACGTCGAGGCCGACATCTATGTGCTGGCGGACGGCGACGACACCTACGACGCGGCCCAGGCGCCGGAGCTGGTGCGCAAGCTGATCGCCGAGGAGCTCGACCTCGTCACCGGACGGCGCATCCACACCCGCGCCGACGCCTATCGCGCCGGCCATGTCTGGGGCAACAAGATGCTGACCGGGCTGACGGCGCTGATGTTCGACATCGAGCTGAAGGACATGCTGAGCGGCTATCGCATCATGTCGCGGCGTTTCGTGAAATCGTTTCCGTTCACCGCCGCCGGCTTCGCCATCGAAACCGAGCTGACGGTCCATGCCGTGCGCCTTTTGATGCCGATGGCGGAGGTCGACAGCGCCTACAAGGAGCGCCCCGCCGGCTCTGCCAGCAAGCTCAACACCTATCGCGACGGCTTCCGCATCCTGTTCGCCATCGCCAAGCTGATCCGCGAGGAGCGGCCGCTGTTCTTCTTCAGCTCCATCGCGGCGCTGCTGGCGATCCTCTCGGCGATCCTCGCCTGGCCGCTGTTCGTCGAGTATTATCAGACGGGCCTGGTGCCGCGCTTCCCGACCGCGCTCCTCGCCACCGGCCTGATGATCGTGGCGTTCCTGTCGCTGACCAGCGGTCTGATCCTGGACACCGTGACGCGCGGCCGCTGGGAGGCCAAGCGCATGGCCTATCTTGCGCTGCGCGGCCCGCGCGACCGGCGCAATTCGTGAACTTCGAGGCGCTGACACAGTCGCGGTTCCTGCGCTTCGGCGCCGTCGGCGCGGCCGGCTTCGTGGTCGATGAGGCGGTGCTGTACGCCGGTCACGCGTTGCTGGGCCTCGATCCCTATACGGCGCGCGTCATATCGATCCTGTGCGCCATGACCTTCACCTGGTGGGGCAACCGGACGCTGACCTTCGCCGAGCACGCCGCCGAAGGCGCCGGCGCGGTGGCGCGCGAATGGCTGAAATTCATGCTGGCCAACGCGCTGGGCGCGGTCGCGAACTACGCCACCTATACGCTGTGCGTGCGCTATGCACCGGCGCCGCTTTCGAATCCGCAGGTTGGCGTCGTCGCCGGCGTCGCCGTCGGCATGGTGTTCAACTTCACCCTGTCGCAGCGCTTCGTATTCCGCCCCAAATAGCTACCAGATGCGTACGCGCTTGTCGGGCGCGACATAGCTCTTGTCGCCGGGCTTGACGTCGAACGCCGCATACCACGCGTCGATGTTCTGCAGCGGGATGACGGTGCGCGCGGCGGCGGGGGCGTGCGGATCGCTGACGATGCGCTGGCGCGCCGCGTCGTCGCGGATCTTGTAGCGCCAGTCCTGTGCCCAGCCGAGGAAGAAGCGCTGATCGCCGGTCAGCCCGTCCAGCACCGGTGCCGGCTTGCCGCCCAGCGACTTGTGATAGGCGTCATAGGCGATCAGGAGGCCGCCGAGATCGGCGATATTCTCGCCCATCGTCAGATTGCCGTTGACGTGAACGCCGGGCAGCACCTGGTAGGCGTCGTACTGCGCGCCAAGCACCTTGATGCGCGCGCCGAAGGTCGCCGCGTCGGACGGCGTCCACCAGTCGGAGAGGCGGCCCTGGGCGTCGAACTGGCGGCCCTCGTCGTCGAAGCCATGCGTCAGCTCATGCGCCATCAGGCCGGCCGCACCATAGTTCACCGCCGGATCGGCATTGGGATCGAAGAACGGCGCCTGGAGATAGGCGGCGGGGAACGCGACTTCGTTGCGGATCGGGTCTTCGTAGTCGTTGACGGTCTGCGGCGTCTCTTCCCATTCTTCACGGTCGACGGCCTGGCCGGGCCGCGCCGCCTGGATCGCCCATTCGAAAGCGCCGACGCGGCGCGCATCGCCGAACAGATCGTCGCGCGCGATGGCGAGCTTGGAATAGTCGCGCTTGTCGGGGCCGGAGCCGATCTTGATCGTCAGCGTGTCCAGCTTGGCGAGCGCGGTCTTTTTCGTCTGCGGGCTCATCCAGGTCAGCCGCTCGATGCGGGCGCGCAGCGCGTCCTTGAGATTGCGCATCTGCGCTTCGGCCTTGGCTTTCGTCGCGGCCGGGAAGTGCTTGGCGACATAGAGATCGCCCACCGCCCACAGCATGCAGCCATAGATCTCGCTGCGTTGGCCGAACAGGATGTCGCCGCCGCCGACCGTGTGCACGGCGCGCTTCCAGCGCGGCCGCTGCTCGGCCTGGCCGGAGAGCGCCTTGCCGCGGAATTCGAATGCCGCGTCGGCGAAGGCCTTGGAAAGGTAGGGGGTGGCGTCGTCGCCGATGTTGAACGCGGCCCAGGCCTTGAGCGTGTCGACGCCGGTGGCGGCGAAGATCTGCGCCAGCTTGGGCAGCGCGCCTTTCTCGACCACGACCAGCTTGTGCGGCGCTCCGAGGTCGTTCGCCTTCATGAAGCCGGCCCAGTCGAAGCCGGGCGCGCGCTTTTCGAGATCGGCCAGCGACATCGCGTTGTAGGTCGCGACCACGTCGCGTTCCTGCACGCGGGTCCAGCTGGCATCGGCGATCCTGGTCTCGAGCGCGACGATGGCGGCGGCGTTCTTGCCGGCGTCGGGCCAGCCTTCGAGGCTGAGGATGCGCGCGACATAGGCCTGATAGGCGGCCTTCTTCTCCGCGAAGGACGGCTGGAGATAATAATCGCGGTCGGGCAGGCCGAGGCCGGACTGGCTGACATAGATCGCGTAGTGCGACGGGTCTTTCGCATCGGGCGCGACGCCGACGGAGAACAGCGAGCCCTCGAAGTCCTTGTTGGCGAGGCCCATCAGCGCGGCCAGTGCCTCGCGGCTGTTTGCGGCGCGCACGGCGTCGAGCGCGGACTTCAGCGGCGCAGCACCGAGCTGCTCGACACGGCCCTCGTCCATGAAGGCGGTGTAATAGGCACCGACCTTGCCGGCGACGCTGTTGGGATCGGCCTTGGCGGCGTCTTCCATGATGGCGCGCAGCTGCACCAGCACGCGCTCGGCCAGCGCGGCATGCATGCCCCAGTTGGAGCGGTCGGCAGGGATCTCGGTGCGCTTCAGCCAGGCGCCGTTGGCATAGGCAAAGAAATCGTCGCCCGGCTTGACCGCCGCGTCGCGGGCCGAAAGGTCGTAGCCCCAGGGCGCGAACGGATTGTCGCCCTCGGCCGCCTGGCCGGCACAGAGCGCAGCCGCCACCGCAAAGCCTGCCAGAACCGTCGAAATCCGCGTCATCTGAGCACCTCTTTCACGGCTGTCTTATAGGGAGCGGACGGGCGGCGTCGACGGTGACGGACTTCACGATCGCGTAAACCGACAGGCCAGGCTGCAGGCCGAGGCGCCGGGCCGAGGCCGTAGTGATGCGCGCCACCAGGCGGGCCGCGCCGCATTGCAGTTGGACATCGGCCTGTCCGGCAGCTTCGCCCAGGCGCACCACGGTGGCCTTGAGCACGTTGTTGGCGCTGATTCCGCGCGGCTCTTCCAGCGCCAGCATGATCTCCTCCGCCCGCACGCGCAGGCGCAGCCGCGTGCCCACGGGCGCGGCGAGGCGGGTGACGAGGATCGTGCCGCCGTCGAAATCGAGCGGCGTGAGGCCGTCGTCGCGCGGGGCGCCGACGGTGGCGGCCATCACGGCACCTGCCGGCACGGCGCCGGCGATGGCGGGAAGATCGAGATCGGTCAGCACGTCGAACACCGAGCCCTGCTTGGCGACGCGGCCGTCCTTCAGCACCACGATGTCGTCGGCGAGGCGCGCGACCTCGTCCAGCGCGTGGCTGACATAGAGCATCGGCAGCTTCGCCTCGTCGCGCAGGCGTTCGAGATAGGGCAGGATTTCGGCACGGCGCTGGGCATCGAGCGCGGCCAGCGGCTCGTCGAGCAAAAGGATTTGCGGCGACGACAGCAGCGCGCGGCCGAGCGCGACGCGGCTCTTCTCGCCGCCGGACAGGTCGCGTGGACGGCGATCCAGCAAGTGCGAAAGACCGAGCAGATCGGTGACGCGGTCGATCTCGGCTTGCGAGGCCTTGTCTGGCGCACGGCGCCAACCGAACAGCAGGTTGTCGCGCACCCGCATATGCGGAAAGAGGCGCGCGTCCTGGAAGACGTAGCCGGCGCGGCGGCGCTCGGGCGGGACGAAGGCGCCCGTTGTCGTGTCGAGCACGGTACGGCCGGCGATGACGATGCAACCTTCCTTCGGCCGGAAGGTGCCGGCGATGGCGTTGACGATGGTCGTCTTGCCCGCGCCGCTGGCGCCGAACAGCGCGGTGACGCCGGGCTTCGGCAGCGCGAAAGCGATGTCGAGCGCAAAGCCCTTATCCTTCCCAAAGTTTGGGAAGGCGTGGCGGAAGCGGACCTCGACGCTCATGCCAGCCTTGCCCGTGCGCGGCGTTGCGCCACCTCGGCCAGCACCATGAAGACCAGCGCCAGCGTGATCGAGATCAGCGACAGGCGCCACGCCTCCGCCTCGCCGTCGGGCGTCTGGAGCGCGGTGTAGATCGCCAGCGGCAAGGTGCGTGTCTCGCCCGGAATGTTGGAGACGAAGGTGATGATCGCGCCGAACTCGCCGAGACTGGCGGCGAAGGCGGTGATGATGCCGGCCGCGATGCCGGGCAGCGCCAGCGGCAGCGTGACGTTGATAAGGCGGTCCCACCACGGCGCGCCAAGCGTGCGCGCGGCGGCGTTCAGCCCGGCGTCGATCGCTTCCAGCGACAAACGGATGGCGCGCACCTGGAACGGGAAGGTGATGATCGCGGCGGCCAGCGCGGCGCCGGTCCAGCTGAAGACGAGGCGGATGCCGAGGCTGTGCAGCAAAAAGCCACCGACCGGGCCGCGCGTGCCGAACGCGATGAGCAGCAGGAAGCCGATCGCGACCGGCGGCAGCACCAGCGGCACATGGATGAGACCGTCGATCAGCGTCCTGCCGGGGAAGCGGGTGCGCGCCAGCAGCAGCGCCGCGGCGAAGGCGAAGGGCAGAGCGCCGAACACCGCGACCGCCGAAATGCGCAGCGACAGCAGCAGCGCCTCGCTCTCGGCCGGTGTCAGGATCGCATCCATGGGGCGGAAAGGACCGGAATGTTGCGCAAGCTTTATATCGGGACCGTGGCGCGACGGCCACGCTTGACCGGTCAGGCTCGTCCTTTACCGTCGCCGTAAAAGGGGACGGGTGGGGTGATCAGGGCTTTGCGAAGCTTGGCGGCTGCGGCCGCGCTGCTGCTGGCGGCGGCCGCGGACAGCGAGCCGGCGCCGGTGGTGACGATCACACCGGAACACGATCCGTCGACCTATTATGTCGTACGCACCGATCGCTGGACGGCGGCCGACGAGCGCGGCTTCGGCGAATTCATCACATCCATCGGCGATTCCGACTGCCGCACCGTCGACCAGTGCCTGCATGGGCCGGGCAATCCCTTCCGCGCTTCCGACCCCGACGGGATCTATTTCCGCTCCGACTGCGCCGACCTGCCCTATGTGCTGCGCTTCTACTACGCGTGGAAGCGCGGACTGCCCTTCGCCTATGTCTCCGACGTCGAGCCGCGCGGGCACACGCGCGACATCCGCTACACCGCGCGCGGCAATGCGGTGGCGGAGCGCGTGACGCTGTCCGGCGGCGATCCGGTGAGCGGCTATGCGATCATCGACACGCTGCGCGAGGCGGTGTCGTCGGCGACATTCCGCATTCATCCCGAGCTGGAAGAGCCGCTGGAGCAGGACTTCTATTCGCCGGCGATCACGGCGCAGTCGATCCGGCCGGGCACGGTGATCTACGACCCGAACGGACACCTCGCGACGGTCTATCGCGTCGATCCCGACGGGCGCATCCACTACATCGACGCCCATCCCGACAATGAGCTGACGCGCGGCTTCTACGACCTGCGCTTCGTGCGCGCTTCGCCGGGGATGGGCGCGGGGTTCAAGAACTGGCGGCCGATCCAGCTCGCCGGCGCGACGCGGCACGCCGACGGCACCTATAGCGGCGGCCATGCGGTGCTCGCAGCCAACAGCGCGATCAAGGATTTCTCGGTCGAGCAGTTCTTCGGCAACGGCGCGCAGCCGGACGACGACCGCGACTGGCAAGGCGGCACCTTCACGCTGAACGGCGAGGCGATGGACTATTACGACTATGTCCGCGCCAGACTGGCGGGCGGGAAGCTGGAGTTCGACCCGCTCAAGGAAGTGCGCGACATGGTCGATTCCAACTGTGCCGACCTGCATTACCGCGCCGATGCAGTGGTGCTGGCGATCAAGGCCGGCGAGATGAACGAGCCGCAGCCCAAGGCGCTGCCGCCCAACATCTACGGCACCGAAGGCGAGTGGGAGGTCTATTCGAGCCCATCGCGCGACGCCCGCCTGAAGACCGCGTTCAAGGAGCTGCGCGACGACGCCGGCCGCTTCATGGCGATGTATCGGAGCGGCGATCCGAAGCTGAAATATGCGGGCAACAACCTGGCGGTCGACATGCTGACGGCCTACGACCGTCAGGCGGCGGCGTGCAAGATCGCCTATCAGCGGACCGACGGGTCGTGGATCGGCTTCGGCTATGAGGATGCGCGCAGACGGCTGTTCGCGATGTCGTTCGACCCGCATCACTGCGTCGAGCGGCGTTGGGGCGCGACCGATCCGAAGGAGCTGGCCACCTGCAGCGACGGCGCGCTGAAGCGGGCGTGGTACGCGGCGGAACAGCCGCTGCGCAACCAGCTCGACCGGACCTATGATATTCAGATGGGCTTCACGCTGGATGGACTGCAGGCGCATGTGCCGGGCTCCGGCGTGGCGCAGCCGCCCGATACGGATGTGCGGACCTTCCTCTGGTTGATGCGCAACATGCCCCGCGGCCACAAATGAAAAAGGCTCCGCCTTCGCCATCCTACGCTGCCGCTCAGGATGGCTTCGGCGCGACAGGCGGGCTTCGCAAATGAAAAAGGCCAGTCTTGCGACTGGCCTTCTCGCAGTCCCTTTCCACCGGCCCGACTCCCCGCGCGTGCGCAGCACGCTGGCGGGGAAGGTGCCCATAGCCGCGTCAGCGGCGAAGGGCGGATGGGGAATTAATGCGTGCGGGCATAGATTTCCCACAGATGGGCAACGACCTTGGCCCGCGGATCGCCGGCGGCACCGGCGGCCTGGAACGCCTTGATCGCATCGGCCTTCTGGCCCGCCGCCATGAAGGCCTGGCCGAGACGGGTCTGGGCATTGGCCTTGTCGGTCACGCCCTTGGCAATGCCCGCCTGGACGGCCTTCACGGCGTCCGGACCGCGGCCCTGCTGGCTGGAGATGTCCTCGCCGTACTTCACGATCGCGTCGCCATTGCCCGCCTGCGCCTTGGCGGCGCCGGCGGCGTTGGCGCCGGCCTGGCCGGTCGCCATGCCCATGAGGCGGTTGACGCGGTCGCCGGACAGCAGCTTGGCGTCCATGCCCTTCTTGATCACGGCCTGCGACTCGGAACCGAAGCCCATCTGCAGCGCCAGCTGGGCGAGCAGCATGTAATCGTCGGCGGTCTTGAGCGAACCGGTCATCAGCTTGAGGCGATAGATATCGAGCGTCTCGTGGTCGGTGAGGCCCTTGGTGCCTTCCGCCGCCTGGAGCAGCTGGCTCCAATATTCCGGCTTGTTGGTGTGCTGGACGAGCAGCTCGAGCGCGGCGCGCTGGCCCTCGGTGTCGCCCGACTCATAGGCGCAGCGCTGCTGCAGCTGGAGGATCTGATCGCTCGCGCCGGCGCCGAAATGGTCGCGGATGTACTGCGTGCAGCTCTTGAAATCGCGCGACAGGTAATAGGACTGCGCCACCAGCTGCTGCGACGTCGCGTCGAGCCCACCCTTGCGGCCCGCCGCGATCACTGCGGCGTAGTTGCCCTTGTTGTAGTCGGTGATCATGCCGCCCTTGCCGCCGGCGGCACCGGACTTGGCCTCGATGTAGTTCTTGACCTGGTCGATCGCGGCGTGATCGCCGGAGGTCAGGTTGCTGACGTTCTCGGCCCGGGCCACCGCGGCGCGCGCCGCGGAGAAGTTGCCGGCACCGGCCGCCGAGATCGCTTCCTTGAGCGGACCGGCGACCGCCGCACGGGCGGCGGCGGCCTCGGCCGGTGCGGTCAGCGCGACGGCCGATACCGCGACCGTCGCCGAACCGATGAGAAGAGCCGCCACAGCATTACGAAGGGGGGCGCGGAAAGACTTGGAAATCATAACAGAGACCTCTACCTCAAAAAGCGCGGTCTCGGACGCATGCGACCGCATGCTCTGTTCCGCGGCCGCCCCTCACTTATTGCATCGTTTCGATGCCGGTGAACCCGATATGCGTCACGCCGATGCGCTGGGCATCGGCGAGAACCGTCGCCACCGCATCGTATTTCGCCAGCCGGTTCGGCTGGAGATGGATTTCCGGCTGGATATCCTGCTGCGCGGCGTTCTGCAGATAGCCGTCCAGCGTCTTGCGGTCGACCGGCGTGTTGTTCCAGTAGACCTGCCCGTCGAAGTCCACCACCAGTGTCACCACCACGGGCGGTATCTTCGGCGGCGGCGTGTTCGGCCTCGGCATGTCGAGCTTCACGGCATGCGTCTGGATGGGCAGGGTGATGATGAGAAGGGTAAGCAGCACGAGCATCACGTCGATAAGCGGCGTGGTGTTCATCTCCACCATCACTTCGCCTTCGCCAGACGCATTGCCGACATTCATTGCCATAGGGCGATACCTTTACTCGGGCCAGTCAATTATCAACGGGCGATCTTACTGGGGTACGTCGTTACGCGGTTCCGTCAGGAAGCCGACCTTCTGGATGCCGGCAATCTGACAGGCGAGCACGACGCGGCCGATCGCTTCGAAGCGCACATTCTTGTCTCCGCGAATGTGCACCTCGGGAAGCGGCTTGCCGGAAGCGAGGGCACGCCTGAGCGCGTCCTCGAACTTCTCCTTCAACTCGCTCTGATCGACCGGCGCGTTGTTGTAATAGACGTTCTCGTCCTTATCGACCGCGATGACGATGTTCTCGGGCTTCGTGATGGTCGCGATGTTGCGAGCATTCGGAAGCGCCACCGGCACCGTCTTCACGATGACCGGAATGGTCACCAGGAAGATGATGAGAAGCACGAGCATGACGTCCACGAGAGGCGTGGTGTTGATGGTCGTGTTCAGATCCGGATCGTCGCCGTGATCGTCGGATTGGACGTTCATAGCCATGGATGAATACTCCGCGCTCGTCCCTGGCTTACTTGGCGCTCTTGGTGATCAGGTAGGTCTGCAGGTCGCCGGCGAAGCCACGCAGCTTCTCCTGGATGACCTTGTTGCGGCGGACGAGGTAGTTGTAGATCAGCACCGCCGGCACCGCGACCATCAGGCCGATGGCGGTCATGATCAGGGCCTCACCCACCGGACCCGCGACCTTGTCGATCGAGGCCTGGCCGGCGACGCCGATGGCGATCAGGGCCTGCAGAATGCCCCACACCGTGCCGAACAGACCGACGAACGGCGCCGTCGAACCGACCGAGGCGAGGAAGGCGATCGAGCCCTGGAGGCGCGAATTGGCGTCTTCGAGCTGGCGCGTCAGCGACATGGCGATCCAGTCGTTGAGGCCGACCAGGCTGGTGCCGCCCTGCGAGGCGCGGATGCCGGCATCGGCGACCGAGCGGAACATCGAGTTCTTCGGCAGCTTGTCGACGCCCTCGGCCAGCGTGCCCGAGGTCCAGAAGCGCTTCTCGACGGTGCGCGCCTGGTTGAGGATGCGCGACTGCTCGAAGAACTTCATGAAGAAGATGTACCAGGTGCCGGCCGACATGATCGCCAGCAGCGCCAGAACGGTGAGCGACACCGGGTTGCGCTTCGCGATGATGTCCTGGATGCCGTAGGGATTCTCGGTGGGCGCCGCAGCCGGAGCCGGGGTGCTGACCGCGGGCGCCGCGGCGGCAGGGGCCGGAGCCGGAGAAGCGTCGGGCGCAGGCGCCGCGGCGGCCGGAGCGGGAGCCGGCGCAGGGGCCGACTGGGCGAGAGCCTGGCCGGCGCCGAGGCCCGAAACAAGGACGAAGGCAACCGCGATCGTCAGGTTCTTCACGTTCATTTTCGTACTACTCCGTATGAATGGATCGAGGAGACACGCCCCCCGGGGTTTCTTCTCAACCGTTCTTCAGATTGAAGGTTACTTTGACAAGCGTTCTGGCGGACACGGGCTGGCCGTTCTGCGTCGGCGGGTTCCAACGCCACTTGGACTTCACCCATGCAACGGCTGCATCATCCAAACGTTGCGAGCCGCTCGAGGTCTGGACCGCCGCGTCGGTGCAGTTGCCGGCGGTGTCGATGGTGACTTCCAGGATCACCGAGCCCTGCTCGTTCAGCTTACGCGACAATTCCGGATAGGGCGGAATGGTGTGCGTGCGCGTGATCGCCGAGAGCTGAGTCGGCGCCGGGGCCTGCGGTGCCGGCTGCGGCGGCACGGGCGGAGTCGGCGTGGTCGACTGCGTCGTGATCGCGTTGGTCGACGGCGCATCATTGGTGATGTTGATGTCCGGCGGCGGCACGAAGGGCGGCGGCGGCTTTGCCAGATCCGGCGGCGGCGGCGGCGGCGGCTTGGCGACGTCCTTCGGCTGGACGACTTCGGCCTTGAGCTCGTCCGGCAGCTTTTCGATCAGGCCGGCTCTCATCCCGGCGATGAGCGCGAAGGCCAATCCGACGTGAATGGCAGCAACGACCGCCAAACTGAAACCGCGGGAGCCGGCGGTCTCCATGCCTGTCGGGACGTGACTTCTAAGATCGTGTTCTGGTTGTTCCATGGGTCTTCCGTCGCCTACACAAAACTAATCCCGGCGCGATGGCACCGGGATTGGCGGATTTGGGCCAAAATACGCGTCCCCCTCCCGGCACCGGTTATAGTCCGGCGCTCTCTTTTTCTTAAAGCCAACGTAATCACGGTTCGCAAGAAGGGTCCAGTCTTTCGATTTGGTAAACGCAACTTCGTGAACAGGCTAGTTAATTCGCGGATGCGCAGGCGCGCGTCAAATGCCCGTTCGTTTGGCAGGAGGCCCATTGTTGCCGACGAACACGACACAGAAGCGACAAGCGAAACCGCGGAATTTTCGCAGGCACGCTGATGGATTGTCAGAGTGCATGCGGAATCTCTCCAACTCTTCATGGAGAGACTTGCGGATGCGGCTAATCGTTCCATCCCTGCGTCCATCGGCGCGACACTGCCGCCTCATGGTGGCGAAAATGCGCCTCTTGCGCTGCAACATCACAGAGCGATTCTACGCACGGTGACGACAAGAGGCGCGACAGGGCGGCCGCTCGCCTTGCGCAATTTCGTTGATAACATCCGCCGCCACGTCGAGCCATTGCTCGGCCGCATGAGGAGTTTGCCGATGCGCTATCTGCACACCATGGTTCGCATCAGCGATCTCGATGCCGCTTTGGATTTTTATTGCGCAAAACTCGGATTGCAGGAGCTCCGCCGGATAGAAAATAAGGCGGGCCGCTTCACGCTGGTTTTTCTCGCGACACCCGAAGACGCGAAAAGCGGCAGCGGCGACGGCGTGCCGATGGTCGAGCTCACCTATAACTGGGACGAGAAAGATTATTCCGGCGGGCGGAATTTCGGTCATCTCGCCTATCGGGTCGGCGACATTTACGCGGTATGCAAGCGCCTGATGGATGGTGGCGTCACCATCAACCGGCCGCCACGCGACGGTCATATGGCGTTCGTTCGCTCGCCGGACGGTATTTCCATCGAGCTTCTGCAGGAGGGCGGCGCGCTGCCGTCCGCCGAGCCCTGGGCGTCGATGCCGAATGTCGGGAACTGGTGAGCGGGTCATGAACTTCGCCAGCGACAATCATTACGGCGCTTCGCCGCAGATCCTGGCGGCGCTCGGCGCCGTCGGCACGGCGCCTGCGCCCGCCTATGGCGGCGACCCGATCACGGTGCGGGTGCGTGAAAAGCTCTGCGCGATCTTCGAGCGCGAGGTCGCGGTCCATCCGGTGATCAACGGCACGACGGCCAATTCGCTGTCGCTGGCGACGCTGGTGCCGCCGCACGGCGCGGTGCTGTGCCACGAAGAGGCGCATATCGCGGTCGACGAATGCGGCGCACCAGAGTTCTTCACGCACGGCGCCAAGCTGGTCCCGATCGACGGTGCCGACGCCAAGCTGACGCCCGCCGCGATCGCCAGGACGCTGACGCGGTTTCAGCGCGGCGCGGTGCATCATTCCCAACCGATGGCGGTGAGCATCACCCAGGCGACCGAGCTCGGCACCGTCTACACGCCGGGCGAGATCGCGGCGATCGGCGACCTCGCGCACCGGGAGGGCATGAAGGTCCATATGGACGGCGCGCGCTTCGCCAACGCGCTGGTGGGTCTCGGCTGCTCGCCGGCCGAGATGACATGGAAGAGCGGCGTCGACGTGCTCTCCTTCGGCGCCACCAAGAACGGCGCCCTGGCGGCGGAGGCGGTGATCTTCTTCAATCCGCCGGACGCACGGGATTTCGAATACCGGCGCAAGAAGTCGGGCCACCTGCTGTCCAAGATGCGGTTCGTGTCGGCGCAGCTCGACGCCTATCTGGCGGACGATTTGTGGCTGGCGAACGCCCGGCGCGCCAACGAACTGGCGCAGCGCCTGGCGCAAGGTCTGGCCCGAGCGAATGCGGTGAGCATCGCCCATCCGGTCGGCGCCAACGCCGTGTTCGCGCGGATGCCGGAGGCGCTGGCGGCGAAGCTGCGCGCCGCGGGCGGCGTGTTCTACGATTGGGGCGCACCGGCGAGCGACGGCACGGTGCTGACGCGCCTGATGCTCTCCTTCGCCACGCCCGAACGGGACGTGGCGAAATTTGTAGAGCTAGCTTCTTAATTCCCCCATCCAGCCTTCGCTCGCAAAGCGAGCGAAGGCTCGCCGCGGCGTAGCCAGACGGGCGAGGCCGGGCGCACGGTGCCGTAAGCTTCGGATTGGCAAGCCGCCCTTCGCACCTGACGGTGCTACGGGCACGCTGGCGCTAAGCCGGCCTTCTGACGCTGTCGCTACGAAGCCCCCACCAGCGCGCTTCGCGCGCGCGGGGGAGGCGGACCTTAAATACGGCCCAGGAGCGTGATGGCGCCGACCTGCTCGGTCGCGTTGTTGGTGCCGCGCACGAAGTCGTAGTTCAGGCCGATGGTCCAGTTGTCGGTCGTCGCATTGATCGCGCCGCCGACGACGAAGTTGCCGCGCGACGGATCGGGACCGGTGACGGTGAACATCCCGCCCGGCTGGTTGCCGTTGAGCGTCGAATTGACGTCGGCGAACTGCGCCCGGATCTTCGTCGGATCGTTCAGGAAGTCGAAGCGGTAGCCGGCACGCGCCGCAGGCTGGATGTAGAAGTCGCCCAGGTTGATGCTGGTCCGGATCTCGTCGCCGACGAAGGCGCGCAGCGAGTTGCCGTAGTAAGGCTGGACCGTCAGATCCATGCCGGTGCCGCCGTTCTGCTCGGTATAGCCTTCCTCGCGCATCGACATGCCGTCGAACGAGATCTGCGGGATGTTGACGAACGGGCCGTATTTCATCTGGGCGCCGAGGGTCACGCCGATCGAGCCGACGAGGCCGGCACGCTTGCTGTCCGCCTCGCGCAGGAAGGACGAATTGGTCGACGGGATCACCAGCTCCAGATCGCGGCGGCCCTTGAAGTCGCCATAGCCGACGTTGAATTGGGCGTCCATGAACAGCCCCTTGCCGCGCCAGGTCGAATAGCCCGTCAGCATGTACCACAGCGTCGTGGTCTTGGAGAGGCGATCGCCGAGTTCCGCCACGTCGCCAGTGTAGAAGGTGAAGGCAGCGCCGTACCAGCCGCCCGAGGGCGAGCCCTCGTCGAGGCCGAGCGAGAAGCCGAAGCCGTGGTCCTTGAAGCCGTTGAGCGCGACATTGCCGCAGGACGCCGTGCAGGATGCGGGCTCGTTGACGCCGGCGACGCCTTTGACGCTGTCGCCATGGGTGCTGAGATACTCGCCGAACTCGGTGCCCCAAAGCGTGAGATCGCCGGGCTCCTTGGCGAACATGCGCAGGTCGCGCAGGCGCGACGCCACAGCGCCGGTCGCCTGATCGGTGAGCGAGATCGCCACCTGACGCACGCCGCCCGAGACGTCGGGCACGAAGGCGTCATAGGCCTTCTGCGCATCGGCCTGAGAGTTGATGCCGGCGATGATCGCGGCGCCCAGCGGCGCATCCTGCGCGATCGCCGTGTTGGCGAACGTGAAGATCTGGCGCGCATAGCCGGTCAGGGCGAGCTCGTCGACCGTCTTGGCCGACACGGTGAGCTCCAGCACGTCGTGGCCGGCGTTGTCATTGGCCTTGGAGATGTGGGCGCTGTTGAACAGGAAGGGCAGCGCCTCGCCGGTGGTCGTGCCGTCGACCTGCGCATCGTAACGCTGCACGTCGGAATCGGAGATGTTCAGATGGCCGGTCGGCGCCGAAATCAGGAAGAAGTTCTGGGTCGTACCGCTGGTGGCGATGAGGCTGCCATACTCGACGCCGAGGTTGGCGCCCGGATCGAAGGTCACGGCCTGCGATGCGATGACGACCGCATTGGTGCCCTGGCTCTGCGACACGGTGAGGTCGATCGTGCCCGCGGTGCTCGACGAGCCGCCCGCCACGTGCAGGGTGGTCACCTGGAGCGCGGTGGAGGCCACGCTTTGGCCGGGGGAGAGATCGGAGCCGACAAGGTTCTGCACGTTGAGCACGCTCTGCGTGCCTTGGACGTCGACCGCGAGATTGCCTTGCGCGGTGATCGCGCCGGCGACGTTGGAGAACGAGCCGACGACCAGCGAGTCGGTGCCGGAGCCGCCGAGGCTGAAGCCGAAATTGATCGCACCGGCATGGGTGGCGACGTCGGAGGGGCTCGTGCCCTGGACGGTGTAGGTGTCGCTGCCCGAGCCGAACAGAACATCGCCGGTCACGGAGCCGTTGTTGGTGAAGTTCAGACCGACCGAGTTCTGCGAAACGTCCACGGCATGGGTGATCGGCAAGGCACCGCCGGTCAGCGTCACCGTAGCGCCGGTGGTCGCGTCGGTCAGCGAGGCGGTGGCCGCGATCGCGCCGAAATTGTTGATCGTGGTCAGCGAGTTCGAGACGTCCTGGATGCCGATCGCCGTCAGCGTCGAGATCGTGGTACCGGTCGGCACGGCCGCCGCCGCGGTGGCCGCGATGGAGGCGCCGCGCTCGATGGTGATCTTGGGCACGAAGGTGTTGATCACCTGGCTGGTGCCGGTGCCCGTGGGGGCGCCGGTGATGGCGAGCGCCTCGGCGATGCCGCCCTGCGGACCGGAGATGACCGAGCGGATCGCGCCGCCGCCCACCGAGCTGCCTGCCGCCTGGGCCGAGACATAGATTTCCGGCAGGTCGACGAAGCTGCCGATGATCAGCGCGGTCGAGTTCACCGCCGAGCCGGGCGTGATCGACGTCGCGGTCGAGACGATGCTGCCCGAATTGAACAGGCCGCCGAGGAACTTCACCGGGATGGTCGACGTGCCGCTGATCAGCATCGCGTTGGAGCTGACGTTGGAATCTTCGGGCGCGGCGGCGATGGCGCCGCGGTTGATGAACGAGAAGTTGAAATTGACGTCGGTCGTGTCCTTGCCGATCGTCATCGCACCGTTGGTGACCGACAGGCTGGGCGAGATCAGGACCGTCGGCGCGTTGCCCGCGCCGTTGGCCGAGATCGTCGCCGCCGCGGTGGCGTCGCCGGCCGTCGCCGGACCGTTGTTCAGGATGCCGCCGGCGATGCTGTTCTCGATCGACAGCGCCGAGCCGCTTTCGACATTGGTGTTCTGGTTGTTGCGCACCGCGACGCCGGCGACGGTGAGGCTGCCGGAGTTGGCGAAGGTGCCGATCTCGGTGCAGCTCGGGAGCGCGGCGCTGTTGCAGGCGTTGATCGGACCGGCGATGACGATGCCCTGCGTGCCGTTGCCGACCGCGCTGTAGTTCGCGCCCGTCGCGATGACGATGTTGCCGTTGGTGATGCCGAGGAAATTACCGATCAGGATGGTCGAGGCGGCCGTCTCGTTGGCGTTCGTCGGCGACATGCTGAACGAGCCGCCGAGCTGCCAGTCGCCGTTCAAGGTCGTGCCGGTGTCGGTGGTGATGCCGGTGGAGGAATCGCCGACCATGGACACGATCGACGAGTCGCCGAGCGTGATGTTGCCGATGAAGTTGCCCGAACCGGTGAGGTAGATCGCCTTCTTGCTCGTGCCGGTGCCCGTCAGGTCGATCGTGCCGTTGTTCAGGAACGAGCCTGTCAGGCCGTTGGCGTCGATCGACACCGCGGTGGCGGTCGTCTGATCGGAGTCGGTGATGATGCCGCCACTGTTGACGTTGTTGCTCGAGTCGATCGTCAGGGCCGGGATGGTCGCCGACTTGAAGTTGATGCCGCCGCCCGAATTGATCGTGAGGTCGCCGGTGTCGCTGGTCTTCTGCGCCGTCGTGACCACGGTCGTGATCGTGGTCGGACCCACGGCGAGCGCCGGAGTGGTGAGCAACGCCGCGGCCGCAGCCGAAAGCATAAGAGCACGCTTGTTCAAGTCGAACCTCTTGTAACCACGGCCAGATTTCGAAAACCGAAGGGGGCTAGCCCGGGGCCCGCTCTTCGTATCACCCTCGCTTAGCGCCGCTGGTCTTCCACCCCCGGAACCGGCAGCTGGCGGCGCACCATAGCCGATTTTCCGAAAAGTCACGTAGCCGGAAGACGCCCCAAAGGCAAATTTCCGCTTCTTAATCAGCTATTAGCAGGAAAACGCCAGACTGAGATGGCCCGAAAGTTAACAGGCGCAGAAAGCGGCCATGCCAGCCACCGGTCGAACCAGCTTCGCCAAGCTCAGTCAGAAGGACGCCTCGGCCGCCGCAGCGCGGCACGAGATGCTGTATTCCGGACGAATGGGCGGCGCGCGCGCCGTCTTCGCCTTCACCGATCTGTCAGGATTGGACCTGTCCGGCCGTAATCTTGCGGACGCCGATTTCACCGGCGCGATCCTGGAAGAGACCAATTTCTCGGGCGCCAAGCTGGATTCATCGAGCTTCTTCGGCGCCGACCTGCGCCGGGCGAACCTGTCCAATGCCAGCGTGCGGCGGGCGGACCTGCGCGGCGCCTGCTTGCGCGGGGCCAACATGATCTCGGCCGACTTGTTCGAAGCGGACCTGCGCGAAGGCACCATCGCCGAGAAGGACAAGTACGGGAACCTGCGGATCCTTCAGCACGATGTCGGGCCGTCGGAGATGCCGGCGGCGCTGATGCATTCCGCCAATCTGGAGCGCGCCAAGATGTCCGGCGCCATCGCGGTGCAGGCGGACTTCACCGACGCGATCATGAAGGGCTGCCGCCTGGTGCGCGCCAATCTGCGCCAGGCCAAGCTGTCGGGCGCCAATCTGGAGAACGCGGACCTTTCGGGCTGCAATCTGACGGGCGCCGATCTCAATGGCGCGATCCTGGTCGGCTGCCGGCTCGACTTCGCGGTGACCCAGGGCGCCGACTTCTCCGAGACCTTGACGGAGCAGGCGATGGGCAAGCTGCCCGCCGAGCTCACCGTGCCGATCGAGGAATTGCTGGGCCAGCATGCGCGCTGGGTGGAGACCGACGGTCGCGAAGGCAAGCCCGCCGATCTGTCGAACATGGACCTGCGCGCCGTCACCACGCTCGGCAGCAAACCGCTGACGGCGCTGATCGCCCCGGGCGCGGCGTTCTACGGACTGAATCTGGAGCACGCATCGCTGCAGGGAAGCAATCTGGCCGGCGCCGATCTGCGCTCGTGCAAGCTCGGCGGCGCGGATCTGCGCGGCGTGAACCTCGTCGGCGCCAAGCTGGCGCACGCCGATTTCCGCGATGCCCGCATCGGGCCCTTGATGATCTCCGACGCGCGCCTCCTGCCGGCGCGGCTCGATCGCGCGCAGGCGCGCTATGCCGATTTCCGCGGCGCCGATCTTCGGCGCGTGCGCTTCACCGGCGCCGATCTCGCCTATGCCAACATGACGGACTGCGATATCCGCGATGCCGATTTGACGGACGCCGACACGACGGGCGCGAAGCTGCCGATGGTGTTCGCCGAGACTGCGATCACGGCAGCGCAGTAGATCAGGAACCCGGCGACATCAGCCGTTCCAGTGCATGCATCAGCCGGGAGAAGACCGGTCCAATCACGTCGTATCCGATCGCGGCACCGGCGAGACAGACGACGAGGAAGGCCAGGAACGCGACGCGCTCCAGCCAGCGTTGCATCGATCGAATGGAATCGAACAGTGCGTCCTGCTGGATCATGATCCTCTGCAACGCCCGTTCGAGTCTTCCGGTTTCGGACTGTTGCCCCGACAAGTCTCCAAGCGGCGGCCATGTCCCGCCGCTTTCCAATGGTGCATCGGCAATCGGCGGTAAAGACACGGCTGCAGCGCGATCCGGCGCGGCAGGTGCTTTTGTATTGCCGGTCTGAAACCTTATGCGCCGGAGTTCCTGCCGCGACACGAGCTTGGCGGCGAAGTGTTCCGACGGACCAAAGACGATGCAGCTATAGTTGTTCAGCGCCGGCAATGTCTGCACGGCATCGATGCGAAATTGCATCTGATCCGCGTGCAGATTGCTTTCCCCCATATAGGCGAACCGATCGGCGTCGGGCGAAAGCCCCGCACCGGCCAAAAGAGGTCTCACATACTGATACGACCGTGCCGGAAACCCCGCGAGCGCCGGTGGGAGGGCGATGGACATCCATTTCGATCGCAGGCGCCCATCGGACAGCAATTGCCGGTCGACGACCTCGCCGAGCCTGCTCAAGGCCTCGGACACGACAGTCCCGGGACACGTTTCATCCGGCAGCAAGATCCCGCTTGCCACATAAGCACCGAACCGTCCGGAGGGCTCGACCGCGTGGCGATAGAAGCCGATCCAGGTCCAGACGCGGCCGTGAATTCTCGCCCGAGCCGCGACATGGAAGCTGTCTTCCGGCTCGATACCGGTGAAATGCATCGCCACGCCGGGTATCTCGACGAGCGGAAGCACCTCCCGCTCGAAGATCTCATTCGGTCCCTCCACGCCGGTCAGCCCGATCACCCGCGCAGAGGTCGGCGGGGATTTGGCGACGAAGCACAACGCAGCCATGCTGCCGACCGCCCCTTATCGTGCGAAGATCAGATTGGTCACGCGCTCGAGATAGCGTATCTGCAAAGTGTTCCGCACGACGACGTCGTCGAACAGCACGTTTTCTCGCGTACGGCCGCTCGAACCGATCGAGATGCGCGTCCCGTTGCCATACAGCCAGTTCAGCAGCGTGCGCGGATAGCGGTCGAAGATGGCCTTCTTCGCCATGGGCGGGGGCCGGTTCGCCTCCTCCACCAGATAGCCCGCGCAATACTGCATGAAGAAGCGATGGTCGTTCCGCAGCGGCCGCGGCATCGCCTGGAAGGCGCGCCAGGAATCCGGGTATTGCGTGTCGAGAACGCCGGACACCTCGGCACCGTCGAGATGACCGAACTTCGGATTGTTGATGGGATTCGCCTGGATATCCCACTTGGTCAGCAGGAACAGCAGCGAATCGTCGTCGCGCCGCATGCGGTACCGGCGATAGGCGTTGAGCGCGCCCATCAGGCCGGTGTCGTTCTCGCGCAGACGCTGCACGTCGTCCATGTCCGAACAGGGCGCGACGAAGATTCCCGACAGCGGGCTGTCGTAGAACTTCAGGACGTCCGCCACCTCGTCGCGGAGTTCCTGATAGAGCGAACCGCGCGCCGTCGCGCTCGGCTCGTACCATTCCCCTTTGCCTTCGAGGAACGCGAACTTCACGGGCAACGGATCGCGCGACCGCTGGATGTCGATGGGAAGAAACATGGGATAGGGAATTTCGGTGGTGCGTAGCATGCTGCGCCCGTAGATGAAGTCCTGGGCGCGGCGCTCGAAGAACTCGAGGGCGAAGCGGTGCGCCTCGTCGCGGCGCTCGTGGCCTGCGGGATAGATCGGCTCGCCGAGCGTGATGCTGACATCGGGGTTCTGCATCAGGTTCGCGATGAACGACATGAGGATCGTCGACTTCCCCGACGACGTCGTGCCGAACATCATCACCGGATGGCGGTTGATGGCGTGCAGGCGCTGCCCGAGCGGAAAGACGCGGCGGCCGGCCGCCTTCGCATCTCGCGCCTCATAAGGGTCCACCGCCGGCGGATCGACCGTCACGACGGTATGTTCCTCCGGCTGCGGCATGGGCCGCCTGTCCTGGCTTTCGTCGCTCATCGGCGTTCCCCTGCCCGATCGCTAATCCGGGTTGATCCAAAGAAAGCGCGGCCCGCCGCCTGCCTCGGCCGAGACGCTGTCGCGGCGTTCGCTCACGCTACGGGGCTGCTGCGCGAACGCTGCGTGCACGCTCTTCACCAGCGCGAGGACGATGAAATCCATCGCCACCGCGAACAGGATGTAGATCCAGGTCGTGAAGACGCCGGCGCGGCGGAGCAGCGAATGCAGGATGGTCGTGAACGACCCCAGATCGCGCGACGGAGAAAGATCGAGCGCTGCCGGCAGGTCGTGCGCGCGCCGCGACAGCCGGTCGAGCATCTGGCGGTCGTCCGCATAGGATGCCGCCGCGGTCTCGAGCGCGGTCTTGGCGGTGCCATACGCCTCGCCGCGCCGGGTGAAATCCGAATTGTCCAGGGCATCGCGCGCGCCCTTGAACAGCGCCGCGCCGCCGGCAAGATCGGTGCCCAGCTTGCGCAGGAAGCGCTCCCTGGCCGGACCGTTGTCGCGCGCGAAATCCGGATCGCTGGCCAGCTGCTGATCGGCCTGGTCGCGATAGGCATCCGCGAGCGCCGCGAGACGCTGAGACCGGCAGTTCTGCGCCGTGTCGGGCCGCTTGCCCGGCTGCTTGTGCAAGGTCGTCGAACTGCCGAAATACTCGTGGAAGGCCGGCAGGTCCTTGCGGATGTCCTCGATGATCTCGTGCGCCTTGGGACCGACGCCGCAATAGCCGTTCGGGCTTTCGATCTCCTGGGTCAGCGCCGCGATGCGCTGATGCACGCGGTCGATCTTCTCCTCATGCGGGACGTTGCGCAGATCGGCCTGCGCCGTGGATGCCAGCACGGCAAAGGACTGCGATGCCTCGTCGATGTTCTGCTTCAGGACCGCCGGACCCTCGAGATAATAGAACGCCACGTTGATGACGCCGAGCGCGCTGATCAGGAAGAACGCCGGATACACGCTCAGCCAGCGATAGTCGGGCCTGCGGTTTTCGGCTTCGGCCTCCTCGGTTTCGCGCTGCCAGCGCACCCCGATGTGGCGCGCGACGAGCGCCGCCAGGGCGGTGATGAGCAGGGCGAGCGGGACCGCCGTCTCGGCCGAAAACGGCACGATCAGCCGCTCCCAGCCGACAAAGATGATCAGGCCGAGCAGGAACCCGACGATCGCCAGCATGGAAAGGATGGTCCACCTGTCGCCCGCGCGCGCGGACGATTTGCGCGACAACGCCGCCATTCAGCCCCTTAAAAGTTGCGCATTCAACCAATTTGCAACTTTAAGTATAGGGGCGGCAAAGTAAAGCCCTAAGGGGCGGGGCGCTTGTGACGGTTTTGGTCACTGCGCGGCGCTGGCCAGGGCTTGGGTGCGGTTGCGGATAAACTGGCCGAGGCGCTGCAGGCTCACCTTCGCCTCCGGCACGTGGCGGTTCGCCTGGAAAACATGCTGCATGCCGTCATAGATCTCGACGCTCACCGAGACGCCGGCATCGGCGGCGCGGTCGCCGATCCGCGAGGCGTCGTCGCGCAGCATCTCGAGGCTGCCGGCATGCACCATGACCGGCGGGAAATCCTTGAAGTTGGCGAACACCGGCGAGGCGTAGGGATCGGACGGATTGGTCTTCTTGAGATAATGCCGCGCGCTGACGAACAGGAGTTCCCAGTTCAGCGCGCTGTCGCTGCGCGCGTTCTGCAGCACCGACCAGCCCGAGAGCGAAAGATCGGCCCAAGGCGACATCGCCACGCAGCCCGCCGGCATCGGGAGATTGGCGTTGCGCGCGGCATGCATCACCGAGAAGGCGAGCCCGCCGCCCGAGCCGTCGCCCGCGAAGACGATCTGCTGCGGCGCGACGTTCTTGGCGAGCAGGTGACGATAGGCATCGATGCCGTCGCGCACCGCGGCCGGAAAGCCGAACTCGGGCGCGAGGCGATAGGACAGCGTGAACGCCGTCGCGTCGCTCACCTGCGCCAGGCGCGAGACTAGCGCGCGATGGCTCTCTGGCGAGCCCGCGATGTAACCACCGCCGTGGAAGTACAGGATCAGACGGTCCGGCGAGGAATTGGGCAGGCGCACCCATTCTCCCTTGAGCGGGCCGACCTGGGCGGGCTCGAACACCGCCTCGCGCGGGGCCGCGCCGAAACGCTCGGAGAGATAACCGTATTGGCGGCGCAACTCCGCGATATCGGTCTCGGCACCGGCCGCGGTGGGACGTCCGATCCGGCGCAAGCGATCAACAAGGGAACTCTGCCAACTCGGCATACGCCACTCAAATCGGGGATGGGCCTTCGTAACCATCGTTACGCCGAACGGCTCCGGCTGTCACGGTGCGCGGCTCTTTGTGGTTACGGCGCGTGCGATCACGGTAAACGGAAAGGCCGGGCGCCTTGCAGCACCCGGCCTTTCTTATTCCTATGGCGATCGCCGTTAGGCGGCCTTGGCCTGGCCCTCGATCGCGGTCAGCGCCGGGGCGTTGATCGCGATGCGGCGCGGCTTCTTCTCCTCGGGCACGATGCGCTCGAGGCTGATATGGAGCAGGCCGTTCTCGAGCTTGGCGTCGCGGACTTCCACATGCTCGGCGAGCTGGAAGCGGCGCTCGAAGGCGCGGCCGGCGATGCCCTGATAGAGATAGGCGGTCTTGCCCTGAACGTCCTCGCGCTTGCCGGTCACGGTCAGAACGCCGTCCTTGACCTCGACGGAGAGGTCCTTGTCGGCGAAACCGGCGACGGCGACGGAGATCCCGTAATGGGTCTCATCGAGGCGCTCGATGTTGTAGGGCGGGTAACCGTTCGAGGCATCCGACGCCTGGTCCAGCATGCTGAACAGATGGTCGAAGCCGACGGTCGAGCGGAAATAGGGGGTGAAATCACGCATGGTACAACCTCCTGAAAGCGTTGTGTTTTCGGCCCCGTCCACCATGGACCGGAGCGCGCTCTAAATACCGGACGCCGTTCATTGGCCGTCCGACAAGCACTATGTGGGAAGGCGTGCCAGCGCCTTCAAGGCCGACCCGTGCGGAACTTTCACCACCACAGAAGGTGGCTGAGGCCGGCCGTCCAGAGCACCAGGAGGATAAAGTAGGTGAAGACGTCGATATGCCAGGCCTTGAAGGGATAGCCGAACAGGTTGGTCGCCAGCGTCAGCAGCCAGGCGCCCTCTTCCTTGTTGTTCGGATCGCGCCAGCGGCCGTAGCGGATCAGCGATTCCAGATTGTTCAGCACGCAGGAGTTCTTGTTGAACTGCCACTGCACCGCGACCGCCGGCACGAAGCCGAGATAGAACAGCAGTGCCGGATGCCACGGCGCCGCCCAGCCGATCACGAAATAGATCATCACCGCGAAGTGCAGGTAGAAACAGAAATTCCCCAGCGCGTCGCGCTTCTCGGCGGCGTGCGACGGCAACGTCGATGCGGCAGCCGGGACCTCGTCGTCGTCGGTCAGGCTCATGCGATGCGCTGCTTGAGATAGGCGCCGATGCGCGCGACGGCGTCGCGGCCCTCCGACAGGATCGGATGGAAGGCATGCCAGACATGGATCATGCCGCCCCAGCTTTCGAACGAGACCTCGACGCCGGCCGCCTCGGCGCGCTGCGCGAGCGTCACGGCATCGCTGTGCAGCGCCTCTTCGCTGCCGACCTGGATCAGCAGCGGCGGCAGGCCCTTGAGATCGGCGAAGACGGGCGAGGCCAGCGGGTTCTTCGCATCGGCGCCGTTCAGATACGCCGCAGCCATCACGTCGATGCCGTCCTTGGTGACGATGGGATCGCGTGCGGCGCGGGCGCGGAAGGACTCGCCGCCCTGGCTGAGATCGACCCAGGGCGAGATCGGCACGGCACAGACCGGCATCGGCAGGCCCTTGTCCCGCGCGGCAAGCAGCGTCGCCATGGTCAGGCCGCCGCCGGCGCTGTCGCCCGCAATGGCGAGATGGCTGGGCGCGATGCCGCCGTCGAGCAGGCCCTTATAGGCCGCGACGCCGTCGTCGATGGCGGCAGGAAACGGATGCTCGGGCGCCAGCCGATAATCGGCGCTGAAGATGGGCAGGCCGGAGTCGATGCTGAGCTGGCCCACAAGATGACGGTGCGACTTCGGCGAGCCGATCGTATAGCCGCCGCCATGCAGATAGAGCACCGCCGCATCGTTGCGGCGCACATGCTTGCCGCGCACCCATTCGCCGGCGATGCCGCCGACCGTGGCGGGTGTTGCCTCGAAACCCTCGACCGGCGGCAGCATGGCGCCCATCTGTTCGATGCCGGCGCGCTGCTCGGCCCAGCTCTGGCTCGGCGGCGTCAGCGACTGCGCGCGGAACAACGCGGCCAGCGTCTCGCGATCCTTGACGGACATGATCGGCGCTCCTTCCCCTGGGAATGGAGGTTCTGCCGATTGCGGGGCCTTTGCAATGTTCCGCCGCCCGCTATACTCGGCGCAAATATAACGGGCACTTCGGGAGGCACCGCATGAGCTCGGCCGCGGTTCAAGAGATCATCACGCGCATGTCGGACGCGCTGGGCGGCAGTTTCGGGCTCGGCGGCACGCTGAAATTCGACTTCGGCGCCGAAGGCAGCGTGCTGATAGACGGCAAGTCGGTCCCCAATGCGGTCAGCGACGGCGCCGGCAAACCGGCCGATACCACGATCACGCTTACGCTCGACACCTTCGCGGGGCTCGCGAAGAAGGAGATCGATCCGACCTCCGCCTTCATGCAAGGCAAGCTGCGCGTGGCCGGCAATATGGGCCTCGCCATGAAGCTCGGCCCGGTGCTCGAAAAGGCGCGCGGTTGAGCGCCTTCGTCGTCTCGCCGCACTTCATCGTCACGCCGTCGGGCGCGCGGCTGCGCACGGCGCTGTTCGCGCCGACGCCCGGCGCAGCGGAGCGCGGCGTCTGCGTACTGTTGCACGGCCAGACCGAGTTCATCGAGAAATATGCCGAGGTGATCGGCGAGCTGCAGGCGCGCGGCTTCATCGTCGCGACCTTCGACTGGCGCGGCCAGGGCGGATCGAGCCGGGCGCTGGCCGACACGCGCAAGGCGCATATCCGCGACTTCGCGGAATATGACGAGGACCTCGCGACGTTCCTCGAACGGATCGTGGGGCCGCTGAAGGTCAAGGCGCCGTTCGCGCTGGCGCATTCGATGGGCGGGCACATCCTGCTGCGCACGCTGCACGACAAGCCGGGTTCGTTCTCCGGCGCGGTGCTGAGCGCGCCGATGATGGGCGTGTCGACGCGCGGCCAGCCGGCCTGGGTCGCGACGCTGGCGACGGCGGTGATGACGGCGATCGGGCGGCAGGACGATTTCGTGCTCGGCATGGAAGGGCGCGATCCGCTGAAGCTGCAATTCTCCGACAACCTGGTGACGTCGGACCGCACGCGCTGGGAGCGCACCCAGGCGGTCGTGACCAAGCACCCCGAACTGCGGCTGGCGGGCCCGACCTGGGCGTGGCTGAAGGCGGCGGCGGCGTCGATGGCGTTGGAGATGCGCTCCGGCTATGCGGAGGCAATCGAGACGCCGGTGCTGATCTTGGGCGCGGGCAAGGACCGCATCTGCCTGACGCCTGCCGCGCGCGATTTCGCGCACCGCATGCCGCACGGCAAGTTCATCGAATTCGAGGACGCCGAGCACGAGATCCTGATGGAGAACGACACCATCCGCACGCGCTTCTGGAAGGAATTCGACGACTTCGCCGCCGCGAACGGGATTTAAGCGCTCTCCTTGAGGCGGTTCTCCAGCATGTCGGCGACCGACTGCGCCTCCAGCGGCGTCGTGTAGCGCTGACCGATCCAAACGACGTTGTCGCCATCCGGCCCCTTCACGCTGATCTTCGCGGCATCGAGGCGGTCGAAGGTGACGGCGAAGGTCGTGCGCGTCTCGAAGAACTTGGCGCCAACGAAGATCAAAGCCGAAACGTAGATGAGCTGTTCGGTGAAATAGCGCAGATCGCTAACGATCGTCGACAGCATGATCATGCGATCGCGCTCGGGAGCGCCCTCGCCGTAATGCCAACCCTGCAGAAAGCCGTGCGGAAAGGCGAGCAGGAACGTCACCACCGCCGAGCCGATCAGCCAGTGGAACGCGAGCGCGCTCATTTTCCCATTGTCCAGCTTGTCGAGCATTTCCGTCACCCTCCGTCGTTCAGCAATTCCAGCGCCGCCGCATGGATGCGCTTGTCGCCCGCCGCGACGCATTGGCCGCCGGCGGAGCAATCGCCGCCTTGCCAATCGGTGATGATGCCGCCGGCGCCCTCGATCAGCGGGATCAGCGCCGCGACGTCCCAGCGCTTGAAGGCGGATTCGACGATGAGGTCGGTGAAGCCGAGCGCCATGGTGCCGAAGATGTAGCAGTCGCCGCCCCAGCGGGTCATCTTCACGGCGCGCTGCACGCGGCGGAAGGCGTCGCGCTCGGCCTTGCTGAAATAGCCGTCGGGATGGGTGGCGCAGAGAATCGCGCCGGAGAGATTTTCGCATTGGCGGACGTGCAGCGGCGTCGTCGCGCCCCGGAAATGCAGTTCCGCGGTGCCGTTGGCGCCGACGAAGCGTTCGCCGATCGAGGGCTGATCGAGGATGCCGAGCACCGGCCGGCCGTTCTCCTCGAGCGCGATCAGCGAGCCCCATTCGTGGCGGCCGTTGATGAAGGCGCGCGTGCCGTCCACCGGATCGAGCACCCAGCGCAGACCGTTTCGGCCCGGCGTCTCGCCGAATTCCTCGCCCAGGATGCCGTCGTCGGGGCGCTCGGCCGCGATGATGGCGCGGATCGCCTTCTCGGCGCCTTTGTCGGCCTCGGTGACCGGATCGAACACCGCACGGCCTTCGATCATCATCGGCTTGTTGGCGACGGCGATGCGCTGGCGGAAATAGGGGAGGATGGTGGCGCCGGCCGCGTCGGCCAGGCGATGGGCGAAAGCGATGGTGTCGGCAGGGACGGTCATGTCCGTTATATTGCACAAAGGATCGCAAGGGGCAGCCCATGAAAAGCATCGTCGTCACCGGATCGTCCACCGGCATCGGCTGGGGGATCGCGAAGGTTCTCACCGGCAAAGGCTTCCGCGTCTTCGGCAGCGTGCGCAAAGCGGCCGACAGCGAGCGGCTGAAGGCGGAGTTCGGCGCGAACTTCGTGCCGGTGCTGTTCGACGTGACGGACGAGGCGGCGGTCGCCAAGGGTGCCGAAGAGGTCGCGGCGGCGCTGGGCGGCGAGATGCTGGCGGGTCTGGTGAACAATGCCGGCATCGCGGTGGCCGGACCCTTGCTCTATCTGAAGCTCGACGAATTCCGCCAGCAGATCGCGGTGAACCTGACGGGACAGCTGATCGTCACGCAGGCCTTCGCGCCGCTGCTCGGTGCCGACCGCTCGCGCGCCGGCAAGCCGGGGCGGATCGTGATGATCTCGTCGGTCGGCGGCAAGAACGCCAATCCGTTCATGGGGCCCTATTGCGCGTCCAAGTTCGGGCTCGAAGGCATGAGCGAGGCGCTGCGCCGCGAGCTGATGATCTTCGGCATCGATGTGATCGTGGTGGCGCCCGGCGCGGTGGCGACGCCGATCTGGGACAAGGCCGACAGCGTCGATCCGAACATCTACGCCAACACGCCGTATCTGAAGTCGCTGACGGCGGTGAAGTCGTATATGCTCGAACTGGGCCGCAAGGGCCTGCCGCCCGAGGCGCTGGGCGAGGCGGTGTGGAGCGCGCTGACGGTCGCAAAGCCCGCCGTGCGCTACACGGTGACGCCGGACGCGTTCCAGAACTTCCTGATGAACGCGCTGCCCAAGCGCATGGTCGACCGGATGATCGCGGGACGGCTGGGGCTGACAAAGCCGTGAACGACCTGCTGGACTGGCTGCAGCGCTATTACCGCTCGCAATGCGACGGCACGTGGGAGCACCAGTCCGGCTTCAAGATCGACACGCTGGACAATCCCGGCTGGTCGATCCGCTTCGCCATCGACGAAACCGATCTCGCGGACGTGCCGTTCGCGCCGGTGCATATCGAGCGGTCCGAGCACGACTGGGTTATCTGCCGCGTTCAGGACGGCAAGTTCGAAGGCGCCGGCGGACCGCAGAACCTGACGATCTTCCGGGCCTGGGTCGAGGCGGCTTAAACCGTCTCGGTCCGCGAGCTGCGCTTGCGGTCGTGGGGGCTCAGCGCCTTTTTGCGGATGCGGATCGACTGGGGCGTGACCTCGACCAGCTCGTCGTCCTCGATATAGGCGATCGCCTGCTCCAGCGTCATCGGCACAATCGGAGTGAGGCGCACCGCTTCGTCCTTGGACGTGGTGCGGATGTTGGTGAGCTGCTTGGCCTTGAGCGGATTGACCTCGAGGTCGTTGTCCTTGGCGTTCTGGCCGATGATCATGCCCTGATAGACCTTGGTGCCGGGCACGACGAACATCTTGCCGCGCTCCTCCAGGTACCACAGCGCATAGGCCACCGCCTCGCCGTCGCCGGTCGAGATCAGGACGCCGTTGACGCGGCCCTGCACGGCGCCCTTGTGCGGCGCGTATTCCTTGAACATGCGGTTCATCACGCCGGTGCCGCGCGAGTCGGAGAGGAACTCGCCGTGATAGCCGATCAGGCCGCGCGACGGCGCGTCGAAGACGATGCGCGTCTTGCCGGCACCGGTGGGGCGCATGTCCTGCATCTCACCCTTGCGCTGGGAGATCTTGTCGATCACCACGCCGGTATAGGGATCGTCGACGTCGACGGTCACTTCCTCGATGGGCTCCATGCGCTCGCCCTTCTCGCTCGTCTTGAACAGCACGCGCGGCCGGCTGATGGAGAGCTCGAAGCCCTCGCGGCGCATGTTCTCGATCAGGACGCCGAGCTGAAGCTCGCCGCGGCCCGCCACTTCGAAGGCGCCTTCGCCGGTCTCGTGCACCTTGATCGCGACATTGCCCTCGGCCTCGGCCAGCAGGCGGGCGCGGATCACGCGGCTCTGGACCTTGTCGCCCTCGCGCCCGGCGAGCGGCGAGTCGTTGACCGAAACGGTCATCGCCAGGGTCGGCGGGTCGATCGGCTGGGCGTGCAAGGGCTCCTCGACGGAGATATCGCACAGCGTGTCGGCCACGGTGGCGTCGGTCAGGCCCGCGATGGCGACGATGTCGCCGGCTTCGACGCGCTCGACCGGCACGCGGGCGAGGCCGCGGAAGGCCAGGAGCTTGGTGGCGCGGGCGCGCTCGACGATTTCGCCGTCGCCGTTGAGCGCCTTGATCTGGCGGTTGACCGTAATGGCGCCGCTTTCGATGCGGCCCGTCAGGATGCGGCCGAGATAATTGTCGGCCTCCAGCGTCGTCACCAGCATCTTGAAGGGATGCTCGTCGCCGGCCAGCGCCAGCGGCTTGGGCAGCGGCACGTCTTCGACGACGCGCTTGAAGAGCGGATCGAGATTCTTGTTCTCGTTGGCGATCTCGGAAAGCTCGTTGACGGCCCAGCCGTTGCGGCCCGAGGCGTAGAGATAGTGGAAGTTCAGCTGGTCGTCGTTGGCTTCCAGCGCCAGGAACAGGTCGAAGATCGATTCCAGCGTCTCGACCGGCTGGGCGTCGGAGCGGTCGATCTTGTTGATGCAGACGATGGGCTTGAGGCCGAGCTTCAGCGCCTTGGAAAGCACGAACTTCGTCTGCGGCATCACGCTCTCGGCCGCGTCGACCAGCAACACGACGCCGTCGACCATGGAGAGGATGCGCTCCACCTCGCCGCCGAAATCGGCGTGGCCGGGGGTGTCGACGATATTGATGCGGGTGCCGTGCCACTCCACCGAGGTGCACTTGGCCAGAATGGTGATGCCGCGCTCGCGTTCCAGGTCGTTGGAGTCCATGGCGCGCTCGTCCATGTGCTGGTTCTCGCGCACCGAGCCGGACTGCTTCAGCAGCTGGTCCACCAGCGTGGTCTTGCCATGGTCGACATGGGCGATGATGGCAATGTTGCGGATGTCCATAGGCGGCGCTCGGTCTGGGAAGGGCGGGCTTATATAGATGGCCCCTGCTGGGGGCAACCGACGCCGGCTTAAGACCTGATTCTCGCGACAGATTGAAGGTCCAAGATTACAGAAAAGACAACTGTGTGAAGGTTTTACCGTCCTTTCGCTGCGGTGCGACACATTACGACAACCCCGATATGGTAATTGTTTTGGGCCATGCTAGGACATCCTCCGCGAGCGCGGTCCGGCAACCTTTTGCCGGGGTAAGGGTATTGGCTTCGACCCTGCTTGCACCCCTGGGGCCGACGGACCGACGCATGAACATCCGCATTCCCAATTCCTTCGACGACGTGTCCGGCACCGCCCGCACCGCGCCCGACCGGGCCAAGACGGCTTCCGAGCGCTCGATCGGCTGGGGTCGGGTTGTCCGCTGGGCGCTGGGCCTGCTGATCTTGGCGGTCCTGGCTTGGGCGATCTATGTCTCGCTGGCGCCGGCTAAGAAGCCGAAGACGCCGCCGGCCCCTGTGCTGGTGACCAAGGTGGTCCAGAACGACCTGCCGGTGGTCGAGCACCAGATCGGCACCGTGGTCTCCAATGCGACGGTCCAGGTGACGGCGCGCGTGACCGGCGAGCTTCTGAAGGCCTATTTCACCGAAGGTCAGATGGTCCACAAGGGCGACCTGCTCTTCCAGATCGATCCGGGGCCGTACCAGGCGGCCTACAACAATGCCGCGGCGACGCTGGCGACCGCCAAGGTGAAGGCCGAGCGCTATGCCGCGCTCATGGCGCAGAAGGCGGTGGCGCCGCAGGACGCCGACGACGCCAAGGCGGCCTATCTCGTCGCCCAGGCCAATGTCGACGCCGCGAAGCTCAACCTCAGCTACACCCAGATCCGCTCGCCCATCAACGGCAAGACCGGCGCGCTGCTGATCCAGCCCGGCAACCAGATCACCGCCGGCGGCAGCTCCAGCACCGGTCCCACCACGGCGGCGACGACCAACGCGGCGCTGGTGACGATCACCCAGGTGACGCCGATCAAGATCTCGTTCTCGCTGCCGCAGACCGACCTTCCGGCCATCCAGCGGCGCATGGGCGCGCAGCAGGCGATGCCGGTGACGCTGACGCCGCAGGGCGATACCACGCCGCTGACCGCGACCGTCGACTTCGTCGGCAACCAGGTGAGCGACGCGACCGGCACGATCGAGCTGCGCGCCACCTTCGGCAACCAGAGCAACACGCTGGTGCCCGGCCAGATCGTCGATGTCGGCGTGACGCTGGACGCGCTCAAGGGCGTGCTGGTCGTGCCGCACGACGCGATCAATCTCGGCCCGTCGTCGAGCTTCGTCTATGTGGTGAAGAACGGCAACGCGGTGATGGTGCCCGTGCAGGTGCTGCACGACGACGCGACGAATGCGGCGATCAAAGGCGCCATCAAGCCCGGCGACACGGTGATCGTGGACGGTCAGCTGAAGGTGATCCCCGGCAAGCCGGTGCACATCACCGGCCAGGGCAAAGGCAAGCCAGGCGGCGGCGCACCGACGGGCGGCGCAAAATAAAAGAAGAGTCCAAATGAATCTCTCGCGGCAGTTCATCGAAAAACCGGTGATGACCACGCTGCTGATGGCGGCGCTCGTCATCTTCGGCCTGTTCGGCTACTCCAGCCTGCCGGTCTCGGAACTGCCGAACGTCGACTTCCCGACCATCACGGTCAGCGCCAGCCTGCCCGGCGCCGATCCCGACACCATGGCGAGCGCCGTCGCGACTCCCCTGGAGAACCAGTTCTCCACTATCGCCGGCATCACCTCGATGACCTCGTCGAGCTCGGCCGGCTCGACCACCATCACGCTGCAGTTCGACCTCGACCGCAGCATCGACGCGGCGGCGCAGGACGTTCAGTCGGCGATCAGCGCCTCCACCAAGCAGCTGCCGACAAACCTGCCGACGCCGCCCACCCTGCGCAAGGTGAACCCGTCGGACCAGCCCGTGATCTTCATCGCGCTGCATTCCGCCGCGATGACGATGTCGGAGGTCGACAAATACGCCGAGACGCTTCTGGCGCGGCAGATCTCGACCATGAACGGCGTCGCCCAGGTCAACGTCTACGGCTCCCAGAAATACGCGGTGCGGGTGCAGCTCGACCCGGCACAGCTCGCGGCGCGCAACATCGGCGTCGACACGGTGGCGCAGGCGCTGGCCGACGCGAACGTCAACCAGGCGACCGGCCAGCTCAACGGCCCGACCCAGGCGACGCTGATCCACGCCAACGGCCAGCTGATGAGCGGGGCGGCGTTCAACAACCAGATCATCGCCTACCAGAACGGCGCGCCGGTGCGGGTGAAGGACGTCGGCCGCGCCATCGACAGCGTGCAGAGCAACCTGGCCGCCAGCTGGTTCAACGGCGAGCGCGCCATCGTGCTGGCGGTCCAGCGCCAGCCGGGCTCCAACACCATCGAGGTGGTGAACGAGATCAAGCAGATCCTGCCGGCCTTCTCCAAGCAGCTGCCGGCCGCGTTGTCGCTCGACATCATCTTCGACCGCAGCCAGCTGATCCGCGCCTCGGTCGCCGACGTGCAGACGACGCTTCTGATCGCGGCGGTGCTCGTCGTGCTGGTGATCTTCCTCTTCCTGCGCAACCTGTCGGCCACCATCATCCCGTCGCTGGCGTTGCCGATCGCGGTGATCGGCACCTTCGCCGGCATGTCGCTGTTCGGCTACAACCTCGACAACCTGTCGCTTATGGCGCTGACGCTGTCGGTGGGCTTCGTGGTCGACGACGCCATCGTGATGCTCGAGAACATCGTGCGCCACGTCGAGGACGGCGAGAAGCCGCACGAGGCGGCGCTGAAGGGCAGCCGGGAGATCGCCTTCACCATCCTGTCGATGACCGTGTCGCTGGCGGCGGTGTTCATCCCACTGGTCTTCATGGGCGGCATCGTCGGCCGGCTGCTGCACGAATTCGCCGTGACCATCGTGCTGGCCATCGTGGTGTCGGGTATCGTGTCGGTGACGCTGACCCCGATGCTGTGCAGCCGCTTTCTCAAGGCGCATCAGGAGCACAAGCCCGGCGGCTTCTACGAGAAGAGCGAGAAAGCGTTCGACTGGGTCCAGTCGCGCTATGAGAGCTCGCTGAACTGGAGCATGGCGCACCGGCGCTTCATCCTGCTGCTGTTCTTCCTCAGCCTGTTCGCGACCGTCGGCATGTTCTACGTCGTGCCGGAGGACTTCATCCCCACCGAGGACCAGGGGATGATCCGCGCCACCACCGAAGCCTCCGACCGCACGTCCTTCCTTAAGATGGTGACCTATCAACAGAAGGTGGCGCAGATCGCTGCCGCTTATCCTGGGGTGAAGGCCGTGATGTCATTCGTCGGCGGCGGCGGCCCGCGCTCGGGCACCAACACCGGCACGCTCCTGCTGACATTGAAGGACGCGTCGAGCCGCGAAAGCGCCGACGAGATCATCCGCAAGCTCAGGCCGAAATTTGCGGCCGTACCCGGCATCAACGTCTATATGCAAAACCCGCCGGCGATCCAGATCGGCGGCCGCGCGTCGAAGTCGCTCTATCAGTACACGCTGCAGGATCTCAACCAGGACGAGCTGCAGACCTCGGCCGTGAAGCTGGCCAACGCGCTGTCGGCGACGCCGGGTTTCCAGGACGTGACGACCGACCTCGACCTCTCCTCGCCCTCGATCAACGTGACGATCGACCGCGACAAGGCGGCGGCGCTGGGCATCACGCCGGCCAAGATCGAGACCGCGCTGGGCGCCGCCTTCGGCACCGAGCAAGTGTCGACGATCTACGGCTCGGCCGACCAGTATTTCGTCATCATGGAGATGCTGCCGCAGTACCAGAACAGCCTGGCCGACCTGCAGCGCATCTACCTGTCGTCGCCGACACAGGGCGGCCAGATCGTGCCGCTGACCTCCGTCGTGGAGCTGACGCCGGGCACCATGCCGCTGTCGGTCAACCACCAGGGCCAGCTGCCGGCGGTGACGATCTCGTTCAACCTCGACAAGGGCTATTCGCTCGGCGACGCGCTGAATTCGATCGGCCGCGTGCAGGCGCAACTGCATCTGCCCGACACGATCCAGGGTTCGGCGCAGGGCACGGCGCAAGCGTTCCAGAGCTCGCTGAGCAACATGGGCCTTTTGCTCGCCGTTGCGCTGATCACGGTCTACATCATACTGGGCATCCTCTATGAGAGCTTCATCCACCCGCTGACCATCCTGTCGGGCCTGCCGTCGGCGGCGGTGGGCGCGCTGATCACGCTGTGGCTGTTCCACGTGCTGTTCACGGCCGGCGTCACCGGATCGGACACGCCGCTGTCGATCTATGCCTTCGTCGGCATGATCATGCTGATCGGCATCGTGAAGAAGAACGCGATCATGATGATCGACTTCTCGCTGCACCGGCAGCGCACCGAGAACATCGCGCCGGAGAAGGCGATCGTCGAGGCGGCCCTGGTGCGGTTCCGCCCGATCATGATGACGACGGCGGCGGCGCTGATGGGTACGTTGCCGGTGGCGATCGGCTTCGGCGCCGGTTCGGAGTCGCGCCGGCCGCTGGGCCTCGCCGTGGTGGGCGGCCTGCTCGTGTCGCAGCTTCTGACGCTCTACATCACGCCGGTGATCTACACCTATCTCGACCACCTGGGCTCGCGCGCCGGCCACTTCCGCTGGTCCAGCCTGTTCGGCGGCGGTCGCGGCCGCCCGAGCGCGCAGCCGGCGGAGTAAGGGCGCAGCACTGCACCCCTGTCATGGCCCGCGAACGGGCCATTCAGATGACGACGGCAAGATGTTGAAAGGCTCGCGAGATGCACAGCTCGCGGGCCTTTTCCTTTTGTGCAGAACCCGACTGGATGGCCCGCAGTCGCGAGCCACGACAGGGGGCGAAAGTCGCGCTAACCCTTCGCCGAAATCCGATCCACCGCGGCCACTTCATCGGCCGTCAGCGTCCAGGCTGCCGCGGCGGCGTTCTGGGCGATCTGCTCGGGGCGCGTGGCGCCGGCGATGACGCTCGGCAGCCAGGGATGCGCCAGCAGCCAGGCGAAGGCGAGGTCGAGGATCGTGTGGCCCCGCTTTTCCGCGAACGCCGTCAGCGCGCCGACGATGCGCCAGTTTTCCTCCGTCATGTAGGAATCGGCGAAGCGGCCGGCGCGGGCGAAGCGCGTGCCTTCCGGGATCGCCTCGCCCTCCTTGTACTTGCCGCTGAGCAGGCCACTCGCCAGCGGGAAATAGGGGAGCAAACCCATCTTCTCCTCCTCGAGCGTCGGCACCAGCGCCGTCTCGAGACCGCGGACGACGAGACTGTACTGGTCCTGCGCCGTGACATAGGGCGCGAAGCCGTGCCGGCGAGCAGTGTCGTGCGCCGCCTTCAGCTGATCGGCCGGCATGTTGGAGCAGCCGATGGCGCGCACCTTGCCGGCCTTCACCAGGTCGTTCAGCGCGCCGAGCGTTTCTTCGATCGGCGTGTTCGGGTCGGGGCGGTGCTGCTGGTAGAGGTCGATCCAGTCGGTCTTGAGGCGCTTCAGGCTGGCCTCGCAGGCCTCGCGGATATAGGCGGCCGAGGCGCCGGACTTGGCCCCGCCATCGTCCATCGGCATGGCGAATTTGGTGGCGAGCACGATGTCCTTGCGGCGGGGGCCGAGGATCTCGCCGAGCTGCTCCTCCGAGCCGCCGCGATTGCCGTAGACGTCGGCGGTGTCGAACAGCGTGATGCCCGCGTCGAGGGCGGCATCGACGACGCGGCGCGAGGCGTCGAGCTTCATGGCGCCGAAATTGTTGCAGCCGAGGCCAATCGTCGAGACCGCGATGCCGGACGTGCCGAGGGTACGTTTTTCCATGACCGTTCTCCTGAGGGCGGGCGGCTTTTTTGATGGCGCGGCGCGGACGTAGCCGCCACGCCAACCCTACTTCCGCGCCGCGCGCGTGGACAGGTTGGCCAGGCCAAGGCGCGGCATCTTGGCTTTGCGGCGGGGGGCGCAGCCGCCAGCCTTCGCTCGCGAAACACGGCGAAGGTTGGTCGTGATCCGAGCTGTAAGGCGGGCCGGTTGCCGCGAGCCACGGCTCGACAGGCCGCGCCAACCTTGCTTCCGTGCCGCGCGGCTGGGCGGCGCGGAGCGCCGCGCGCGGGCGGGCATCTTTGGGTTGGCGGGCGGCTTTTTTGATGGCGCGGCGCGCGCGTAGCCGCCACGCCAACTCTACGCGCGCCCCGCGCATGCGGGCCGTGCGTGTTGGGTGGTGGCCGGCGACACGTCCGGCCCGCCAAAGAAAAAGGGCGCCGGAGACCGGCGCCCTTGATCCTTGCGCGGACGAAGCTGTTACCAGCTCGCGCCCACCGAGACGCCCACGACACGCGGGTCCTCGGAGAACACGTTCGTGTAGAGCGCCGAGGTCGGGTCGGTGAGGTACTGGCCCGTCGGGTTGCGCTTGTCGAAGATGTTGGTCGCGAAGACACGGGCGTACCACGCGCTGTCCGGCGCGTTGAACTGGATCTGCCCATTCATCGTGTCCCAGGCCGCGATGTAGTCGGAGCCCGGATCGTTGTTCACGCGCGACTCCATGCTGGACTGCCAGTAGTAGTCGACACGCGGCACGAGGGTGTAGTCGCCGAAGTGGAAGGTGTACTGGCCGCCGAGACCCACCTGGGCGTTCGGCGTATCCGGCAAGCGATTGCCCTTGACGTTGGTCGCGATACCGCTGCCGAAATTGTTGGTCGACGCCGTGCCGTTTTGGAATGTGTCCGCGGTGTAATCGAAGCCCGCCGCGTTCAACTGCGAACGTACCGAGCCCGCCACCGGCGCACCCGCACTGCCCTGGCAAAGACCGTAGTTGACCAGCGGCACGCCGAACGGCGCGTCGATGGAGGCGTTGCCGCCGTTGGGCAGGTAGAAGTTGTTGACGTGGAAGCCGCTCGACTCGCCCGGGGTATGACCGGTCGCCGCCGCGGTGATCGGCGCGATCGTGCACAGCGAACCGTTGGTCAAATCCTTTACGAGGATCGTGTTGGCTTTGTTGCCCGTGGGATTGCGCTGGTCGACGATGAACGAGCTGCCGGCCTGCGTCCGCGTCAGGCTGAGCGTCAGGTTCATGGCGAAGTCCTCATCGGGCTGCCACACGAACTCGCCTTCCATGCCGTAGAGATGGGCCGGGATGTTGAACTCGAGGGCCGCGCGGTTGTCGATGATGCCGACCTGGTAGTTCTCATAGTTGTAGTACCAGACGTCCAGGTTGGCCTGCAGCGAACCGTCGAGCAGCGTGTTCTTGGTGCCGATTTCCAGCGCGTCCACCGTGGCCGGCTGGTAGATGGTCGGCACGACCAACGCGCTTCCGCCGCCCTGCACCTTGTTCACGCCGCCGGCGAGCTCGCCGCGCGACAGCGTCGCATAGACCTGGGTCTCGTCGGACCAGGTCGTCTTCGGCGACCATTGCAGGGTCAGGCGGCCGGTCCACTTGTCGGTGACGCTGTTGAGATCCGGCGTGACGCCGGTATCCGTCGGCGTGCGGAACGTGCCCGGGAAGCCGACGCAAGCGCCGGTGGCCAGGCCGCTGTTCGGACAACTCTGCGTTCCGACCGGTACGAAGCCGGCGAGGAGCGGAGAGATCTGAGCCGGTGCGTTCGAAAGCAGAAGACCACCGACCGCCGGCGACGTCTCCTGGGCGCTGGTGCGGTCGTCGTTGTAGCGCGCGCCGGCAATCAGCTTGAGCGCGTCGTTGAAGTCGTAGGTGCCCTCGAGGAAAGCGGACCGCGACTGCACCGCGCCGCGGCGATATTCGCCGTCATAGCTGGTGGACGCATCGACCAGCGGCAGGTTACCGGCGGAGCCGCCGACGAACGCGCCCAGTTCGATCGCTTCGAAATCGAGGCCGTTGGAGGCGACCCAGTACTGGTTGCGGCTGTCGAACGACATGAAGAACGCGCCGGCCGAGAAGTTCAGCGGCCCGTTGAACGAGGTCTGGAAGCGAACCTCGCCGGTCCACTCGCGCGACGAGAAGCTGTCTTCATCGTAAGCGGAGAAGAAGGGCGAACGCGTCAGGATACCATGTGCCGTGTCGATCGAGCCGGCATAGGATCCGAACTTGCCGTTGTAATACGTGTTGGAAATCGGCAATGCGCCGGGCGTCGAGAAATAGGTATTATAGGCGCCGGTCGCGTTCGTTCCGTTGACGAAGCCTGGGCCCGCGCCGTTTCCGAACTCGGCGCCGAAGCCGGTGACGGCCGAACTGATCAGCGTGCTGATGTTCTCCGGCGTGGCGTCATTGTAGTTCTGCTGCGAGAATTGGTAACCCGACGAATAGCCGCCGTCGAATGTCGCCTTCAGCCAACTCGTGACGGTCTGCGACCAGTTCAGCTGGAAGTCGTCGCCGCTGCCTTTGAACTTGGGGTTGAAGGGCGTGTTGGACGTCAGCAGATCATGCGAAACCACACCGCCTGCGCCGGAGCCGAGGCCGTTGACCGGTTGCGGAAGGAGCGGGAACAGGCCGGCCGGGAAGGGCGGCGACGGCAGCGCCGTCGGCGCCGTGAACGGGCCGGGGATCAGCGAGACGCCGAGGAAGGCCGCACCAGCCGGACCGGCCGGGTCGCCCGCGCCGCCATTGCCGGCGAGGTTGAAGAGACCGAGCGTGTTGCCCAGCGACTGCGCCGTGGCGAACGGCACGCCGAAGGCCGGGCTGTTCAGCACGGCCGTGATGCCCTGCTTGGAGCCGAGCGTCGCGCCCAGCGTCGAGAGCACGTTGATGGGCTGGAAGCCGAGCGCGTAGGGCAAGCAGCCGATCACGCCCGAGGGATCGCGCGCGCATTCCTGCTTGTCGCCGCGGACGCGGTTGTCGTTCTCGTAGCCGATCTCGCCGACGAGATCGATCGTGGTGTCGTCGCTCGGCTCCCAGCGAACCGAGAAGCGGCCCGAGGCCGTCCCCTGGCCGTTGATGCGCTTGTCGACCGCACCGCCGGGATAGACCTGCGGGCCGGTGTAATCGTTCTTCTCATAGCCGTCGTGGAAGACGCCAAGGCCGGCGATGCGGATGGCGAGCTCGTTGTCGACCAACGGGATGTTGACCATGAACTCCGGACGCATCGTGTTGTACGTGCCGTAGTCGAACGAAACACGTGCCTGATAGTCCTGCAGGTTCGGCTTGGAGGTGATGATGTTCACCGCGCCGCCGGTCGCCGCGCGACCGTAAGCGGTCGACTGCGGGCCGCGCGCGACTTCGACGCGATCCACGTCGTAGTACTGGCCGTTCACCAGCGCCGGCGCTTCCTGATAGACGTCGTTGATGTTCTGCGCGATGGCGGCGCCGAGGCCGAACTGGGTGGTGATGCCGCGGATCTGGAATTGCGCGCCGCCGAAGTTCGACTTCGTGAACGTCACGCTCGGAACGTGGAATTGCAGGTCGCGGAAGCTGTTGACCTGCTTCGCCTTCAAGTCGCCCGCGGTGAGCGCGGTGACCGCGATCGGAACGGTCTGGATGTCTTCCGCCTTACGTTCGGCGGTCACGACCACGGTCTCGATCTGCGCGAAGGCAGGGACCGTAAAGGCCGTCGACATCAACAAAGCACTGATGAATGTGGCAGACCGAGCGGTCGCGACAGAACGCATTGCAGGCATAGAGAGCTCCCCGTTGTGGCGACGCATGACACGCGCGCCTTGTTGCTCACTTACGCCCCACTCGCTTCCCAAGTGGACCCAGACCGACGCAAGTTCGCATTGGAACGATATGAGCAAGCTTCGCGAGCGAGCAAGAACATTATCGAGTAAACGCGAATGCGCGCACGAAATCAGAAGCGCTTCGTATCCATTATGTCACACGATTTTATATCGCACGCGTGCGTTTCGCACGCGCATCAAATTGCTCATTCATCAGTTAGTGAATTAACTCCGGGTACTGATAAAGCGTCACGCGCTTTTCGGAAATGCAGCGCCGAACGGGAAGGGCTGCGCGTCGCGCGCGAAGACCATGTATGCGAGAATCTCGCCCGTATATTGCACCAGCGAAACGCTGAAGGATTTGAGCTCGTCATTCGTGCGGCCGTTGATCACGAACATCGCGAATTGCACCGCGACCAGCACGAAGAGCACGTGCAGCACGAAATAGGCGATGACGCCGTAGCCGATCGTGAAAAGAAGCCGCGCCGCGGGGAAAGGATGATGCGGCACCGCAACAACGGCAGCGCCCGGCGGCGGGGGATTTCCGGTGTTGTTGTTGGTGTCGGACATAGCTCGGCCTCCTGCCGTGACATCCCTTATTTATGGCGTCCCGGACCGGCTTCAAGCGGCAAGCACTTAAATATATGCACGCCTTCAGCGCATAATTTGCCGGCGCGCTTTCAGCGAGACAGCGCCGCCTCGACCAGCTCCATGCGGTCGTTGCCGAAATACATGTCGGTGCCGTCGACGAACATGGTCGGCGAGCCGAAGCCGCCGCGATCGATCACCTCGCCGGTGTTGTCGCGGAGGCGATTCTTGATCTCGTCGGCATTGGCGCGTTCCAGGATATGCGCCCCGTCGAGGTCGGCCTCCTCGCACACGTCTTCCAGGACGTGCGGCAGGCTGATGTCGAGCGAGCGGGACCAGTAGGCCTCGAAACAGGCGCGGGAGAACTGGATCACCTTGCCCTCCTCCTGCGCGGCCAGCGCGCAGCGCATCGCGGCCGTCGCCTTCACCGGGAAGACCGGCGGCGGCATGACGATCTTGAGGCCCGTGAGCTTCGCCCAGTCCTGCAGGTCCTTGGCGCTGTGGCGCGCCTTGCGCGGATCGGGATTGGCGCGGCGCTCATAGACCTCCTTGTTGACTGCGTTGAACACGCCGCCGACCAGGATCGGCTTCCACACGATCTCGGCGCCGGTGCGTGCCGCGATGGGTTGGATTCGCGTGAAGGCGAGATAGGTCCAGGGCGAAGAACAGTCGAAAAAGAACTCGAGCGTGGCCACGCTTGGACCTCCCAATGCCGGTACGCCCCAAAATAGCGCAGGCACGTACCGCTTTGGAACATATCTCCATCGTCATCCGCCGCGAATGCGGCGGACCCAGGTGCCATCTGGACCATTGCGCAAAGATTTCAACCGGGTCCGCCGCATTCGCGGCGGATGACAATTTGGGATGTGGGGTTGGCACGGGGGTTGCTCTCCTGGGGTGCAAGACAAGTCCACACCCGAGAGACACCCATGGCCCGCAACACCACGCTCCGCATCGCCACCGCCGCCCTCCTCGGCGCCGTCGCCTTCGCCGGCGCCGCGAAAGCGGGCGATTACAGCAATGCCAGCACCTACAACGCGCCCTTCGGGATGACGGCCGGCCAGGAAAACGCGCCGCCGAACACCGCGCTGCGCGACGCCAACGGCAACCTCACCGTGGTGAACGGCGTGTTCACCAGCGCCAATTTCGGCACGGCCGCGGGCGCCAGCGCGTCCGGCTCGGGCGTCGGCATGTCGTCGGCCGGCGTTGGCACGAGCGGTGCATCGTCGACTGCAGGAACGGCAACGGCGATCGGCAACCAGCTCAACGTCGTGACGCTCGGAAACAACAACACGGTGGTCGTCAACGCCACCCAGACCAACAACGGAAATCAGACTGCGACCAACTCGGTCAACGGCCACTAGGCCACCAACGAAGAAAGTAAGGGAAGCCCCTCCCATGACTCGCCGCGGAAACCTCCTCCTCAAAGCCTCGGTCCTTGTGATCGCAGGCCTGTCGCTCTCGGGCTGCATCAGCCCGCAGGCCGACAGCGTCACCGGCCGCTACACCGCCCCGATCGGCGGCTCGCCGGTGATCTCCAACGAGACGCCCTACTCCGCGGCCCTGCGCTGCATGGCGGGCTACACCGGTCAGCGCCCGATCCGCATCGCGGTCGGGCAGATCGCCGACTACACGGGTAAGAGCGAAAGCGACAACTCGGGCCGCAAGATCACCCAGGGCGCCGCCTTGATGGCGATGAGCGCGCTCAGCAAGGCCGGCGTGAGCCTGGTCGAGCGCTTCGACACCTCGGTCGCCGAGATGGAGCTGAAATACGCGAACAACAAGCTGATCGGCGGCGACGACCAAAAAGGCGGCCCCGACTATCGCCAGATCATCGCCGGCTCGATCCCGGGCTCCGACTACTACCTGGTCGGCGGCATCACCGAGCTGAACTTCAACATCCGCTCCGACGGCGCCAACGCCGATGGCGGCGAGACCGCGACGAACGGCCTGAAGGGCTCGACCGGCGGCAACATGTACGTGATGAACGTCGGCCTCGACCTTCGCCTGGTCGACACCAAGACGCTGCAGGTCGTGGACGTGATCAGCTATCAGAAGCAGATCATCGGCCGCCAGGTCTCGGTCGGCGTGTTCGACTTCCTGGGTGCGAACTTCTTCGACGCCTCGGTTGGCGAGAGCGCCCTGGAGCCGATCCAGCTCGCGGTCCGCTCGGTGATCGAGCGCGCGGTGCTGGAGATGACCACCCGCCTCTACCGCACCAGCGGCTCCTGCGCCGCCGTGACCGATCCGCTCGCGGACGGCAGCGACCGCGAACCGTCCATCCATTCCGACAACAACCCCACGCTGACTGCCCGCAACGAGGACCACCACAATGACGACGCCAATCGCCAAGCTCCTTATCGCTACTACGGTTCTAGCGACCCTGTCGGTGACACCGGCCTTCGCGGGTCAGAGTGACACCACCGGTTCGTCGGTTACTTCGACGGGAACGGGCGCCAGCGGCTCGACGATCCTGAACGGCCAGGTGTCGTTCGGTGCCCAGTGGTCCACCGTCACGACGACCGCCAAGAATGTCGGCGGCGACGTGGTGATCCAGTCCCAGGGCGCGGGCAACGTGCTCGAAGCGGTGACCTTCGACGACACGCATGTGAAGTCGAGCCAGGACGACGAGAGCACCAATATCGGCTCGACCGTCACGGCCAACGTCAACGGGGTGGGCGGCAGCGTCAGCATCTCGGGGCTCGCGGTGTGCAACTCGACCGACGTCTCGACCGATCCGAACGTGACCGCGGTGGACTCCAAGCAGTATTGCGGGGCGCAGGATCCGGGCTCGGAGGTGACGGCCAACGTCTCCAACGTCGCCGGCGACGTCGCGATCAACTCGACCGCCTTCGGCAACACCTACACCGAGGACACCAACGCGCTGAGCGCGCCGACCAACCTGTCGCAGGTCAACACGTCCAACGTGTTCGGCACCGCCACCGCCTCGTTCCACAACGTCGCCGGCACCGTCAACGTGACCTCCTCGGCGGTCGGCAACAACGCCCAGGTCGTGCACTACTCGACCAGCCCGTAAGACAAACAGTTCCGCGTGGATGCCGGCGGGGGCAAACGCCGTTGTCCGAGGAAAAGGGGGAGCGCAAGCTCTCCCTTTTTCTTTTTACCCGCTTCTACCACCGTCATGGCCGGGCCCGTCCCGGCCATCCATAAACTCGCCTGAAGCAGGCGTGAATATGGATGCCCGCCACGAGGGCGGGCATGACGTTTGCGGTATTATGGCGCAAACGCCACCACTGGCCTAAAACCCTAGAAAACTCAGGACGGGTAAGCAAATGGCTGGCAGGAATTTCACCGCGAGGGTCGTAGAGCCGTCTGGCTTCGGGGTTCAACTTGAGTTCGATCAGCCCATTGCCGGTCTGACAGCCAGCGCCGTCACGATCTTTCTTTCCGACAAGGCGACTATAGAGGACGCTGAGAACCTTAGCCGCACCCTGAATAAGCTGGGGCAGACCTTTCAGGTAAATCGCTAGCCGGTCTTTTTGGCCTTCGCCATCTTGGCCTTCCAGCACTCGGCAAAGGTCGAGTCGCCGGTCCCGTAGGGCGCGAGGTCTTTAATGGCCCGTTCCAGCGCGACAATGCGCTTGGATTTCGCTGTCTTCCGTTTGTACTGCGCGACGTGTTCGCGGGCCTGGTCGATGGTGAGCCTATCGACCCGGACGACCGTCTTATCCACCACGCCATTCTTGCCCGCCATGGGGACGATGACGCTTTCGGAAACGGGGTACTCGCGGAAAAAGTCGGGCTGGGCTACCGAAGCCGACCCGGCGCGAAGGTTGCCGTACTGACGGACGATAGACAGCATGGCCATATCGACCATTGCGTCGGTCTCAGCCGCGATAGCCTTCGGGTTGTTTTTCCGAATCGCCGCGACGATCTGATGCGGGATTGCGCCACCGCTGTTCATGGCCTTTTCCACTGCCGCCGCGATCAGCGTTCGAATTTGCGGCGTTTTGGGCTTGCTTCCGGCCATGAACTTGTCCTGCGATTCTCCGGAGACAGCATACCGCAGCGTCAAGGTCCGCGACTATGCCGGACGACCCGAAATCCGCGAATATGTCGGCGTCGGGCGGGAGCGTCGCCAGCGTCGCCACAGCCGTTCTGAAGGCTTCCACCTGCTCTTGGTGGCGGGCGAAGGCGTCGTGCCGGGCCTTGCGTGCGGCGCGCTCCGCCGCCGTGGGGCGCGGCTGTAAGCTGCCGTCGTCGGCCCTGAACCGGCCACCCATCAATCGCCCGATGATTGCCGCCTCTGCTTTCGGCGGCCTCTTCCCATGCTTGCGGAGGTAATTCGCGTACGGGTTTGGGCCCAGCACGGCCTCGATAGCCTCAGCCTCGATATTGAGGTCGCGTACCTCTTGGAGGTTGAGGGCAGTCGGCATAACGAACCACGCAAATCAGCCCGCAGAGAGAATCACGCCAACAGCGTCTCGGCAACCTCATTGCGAAAGCGACCACCGCGCCGCGCGGCCAGCGCCCAATTTTATGACCTTGGAACGGCGTTGCAGGTAGGCAAGGTTGCTCCGCACGCGCGGCGCCAGCGCAGCCCGTGCGCCGTCCTTGTGACCGCCAGCGGCCAAGAGCGCGCCAACGATTGCAGCGGCGTCTACAGGCTTCGCCGCGCGCCGGAGCGCGTCGATTATCATCCGGCTTAGCTCGCCCTGCCGGAATAGCTTGATACGCTTCTGAGGGCGTTTAGCTGGGATCGTGTCGGGGTCGCGCTTGGGATCGAGCAAGCGCAGCGTCGCGTCCACATGGACAAGCTGTTGCTCGGCCCATGCCAGCCGTTTCTTGAGCGCGGCGACTTCGCCCGCGAAGGTCGCGCGCTGGCGCGTCAGGGCGGAGAGAGCGTAGCGGTTGCCGTTGTCGGTCATGCTTTGACGTGCCTCTGCCAATAGCCCGCGAAGCTCGCGGAAGGCTTACGGTTCAGCGCGAGGTGCGCGACCGTGCGGACCTGTTCGCCGTTGTCGGTGCGGCGGTTGTCTTCGCGCCATGACGCCTCTTGGGCGTAGCGCAGAAGGTAGGCGCCCGCGATGTGGTGGTGGTGGTGGCCCAGCTCCGCGCGACGCAGGCGCGAGAAGTAGCTTTCCGCCCAGTTCGTGCAGGCGCCGTCGAGGCTGTACGCCTCTTGGTGATTGATCCGCTTCATTTCAAAGCGGCTGTGGAGGTCGTTCCAGCTATTCGCCTCATCGGCGTTGATCGTGGTGCCCTTGGCGACGCGAGCCTTGATCCAGTTGAGCGCCGCGCCCTCGGTCTTGAAGACTGCCGGGAGGCTGGCACCGTTGCGCTCGCGGACGATGACAACGACCTGACGCTTGCCGCTCATGTTCTCGGCCTTGCGACGGTCGATCCGGTCGGCCTTCAAATTGGCGGGCTTCACGTAACCGCCGAAATACGCGCCGTCCGTCTCCGCAACTTTGCCCTCGCCACCGATTACGCGGCCCTTCATTTCCTCGGCCATGGCTTCACGCATCTTGTGGCAGAGGACGAACGCGGCCTTGTAGGAAAGGCCGAGGTCGCGGCTCATGGCCAACATGCTCTTGCCTTTGACCTCGTTGCAGAAGATGGCGATGGCCGCGAGATAGGACCGGATCGGCAGCTTGTGAGAGGCGAACAGCGTCCCGCTGGTGATCGAGAAATCGGCCCGGCACGCCTTGCACCTGAAGCGCAGAGCGCCATTGGGGCGGCGGCATTCGTAGGCATCCAGACCACCGCAGGACGGACACACCGGCGCGCCCTCGGTCGATACCCAGCGGATTTTCTTGAAGGCCGTTTCCGCTTCCGCATCACTCATACGAAAGACCGACGCGAGGGAGAGCGTCTTGGCTTTCGAGGAGAGGAGGAAGTGCTGGCCCAAAGTCAGAAGCTACCGTTTTCGTTACCTAACGAATATGGTAGGTTTGCCAGCCGGGGTCAACAGTGATCTAACGAAATAGTGAGGTCACTGATTTGATAGGAAACGGGAATGGCATTCGCAAAAACCGAGGAACAGTGGGGGCTCATGGCCGCCTCCCACCTGAAGGCCAAGATGAAAGAGGCCGGTGTCACCTATGCCGAAATGGTCAAGCGGCTGAAAAAGCACGGCTTTAAGGAGTCGGAGTCGTCCCTGACGATGAAGCTCAAACGGGCGGCGTTCTCCGCGTCGTTTCTGCTCGCGGCCTTGGCCGCGCTGGAACTTGAGGGAGTGAGACTGGAAGACCTCTAAACGGAAGGCTTGACCTTGGCGAGGGTAGTTATTTCAGCCGCGATCTTGTCGTGTTCGTCCAGCAACTTGAGGACCGACGCATACACTGGTCGCAAGTCCTCTGGCTTGGAAACGACGTCCAATTCTTCCTGAAGCTTCACAAGATCATCACCATAGACCACGATAAGCGGATCGTCGTCGTTGCCGATTTGGCGCTTTAACTCAAGCAACTGTGCTTGGGCCTTGATAATCGTCTCAAGGATTTTGTCCTTTTCGATTGGCCGCTGGCGTGCCCACACCTCGTTCGCATACACGGCCACGCGGGCTAGCAGCTCGTTATGTGTCTCATCGAATTTTTGCTTTGTATCGACAAGGATCGCGACGCGCTCCTTGCTATTCTCCAATCGGCTTTCGAAGTGGTTCCCGATGATCCCCGCGACCACTCCTGACACGACAAGAGAAACGGCAAAGCTGACGCCAAGGTTCTCCGCCGCTTGGCGAGCCCGCTCGTGCCACTTCAGGTTCGTAGTCGCTGTTCCAGTCGTCACGCTTTTCGCCTATGGTGCTTCACACGAACTCGCAAGCCGACCCCGGCCTGGGCTTCCTTGTTTTTCTTGACAAGTTCATTGTATCTCCCCGCGCCCATGTTTTCCATGATGGAGCGATATTTTTCAGGGATCGGTAAAGGAGCCAGGGTTTGTGCGGTAGAATACGCCGAATTTGTAACGGCCGCCGCACGCGCCTCTGTGTAAGACATAGTGCCGTCAGTCGCAGATACAAGTACCGCGACAGTTAGCGCCAGCGCGGCCTTCTTGGCGTGAACGATGTATCCGCCGGGCGAGGCGAAATCGAGTTCAAACGAATAGAGCGTTTCCTGCTTGAAGTAGCGCGCAATGGCAGGCTCGATTTCGAGGTCCCGAAACTTATCCATCTGCCCAAGCTCGTCAGCGTTGTACGCCGCGATGAAGTACGAGAGCAGATCAATCCCCGGAATGATCGTCGTAGCGATGTTCTTGTAGCGCGGCCCCGCGAAGACATATCGGGAATCCTCTCCGAAGATATAATCGCCATATGCGAACTTGTAGACCTCGTCGCCGAACTCATCCTTCGGGATGGAGATGATCGCCTTTCGATTGCTGAGGAGATGCGAAAGCCGCTCGCTGAGAAACCGCCGCTGGGCGTCCACGTCGAGCCAACGCACCTTGCGCACGGGAACTTCGTCAGTGCCAAATTGATTGATCTGGATCACGTCGCCGGGGGCGAAGGCCGTCTCAACTTCACCGATGTAGATCGGCTGATAGAGCGAGCGGCCGCCCATCACCACCAAATCTCCGGGCTTCATCCGCGCGTACATATTTCGGACGTTGCCCACGGCAGCGCTAAATGAACTGCCGCGCTTCACCGCATAGGTCGATGCCCGGCGCGACGGCACTGACGCACTTGATGACCCCACCCTGTAGTCGTAAATCGCGTCGCTCATCGCAACGTGCTGCCGCAGGAGTTTGTCATCACTCAAGACGCCGGGCGCCAAGGCGATGCCCGGTATTTCGAGAAATATGCAGTTAGAGGCAATGAACACATCGAGCATCCGCCGACCGCGTCCGGGGAAGACCGCCCAGATAACCTGATCTTTTGCGACAACTTTCGTCGCGAGGTCGAAAACGATCTCTGCCACCCGCAACTTCCCCATGACTGCCGGTCGCGATGCTCACGCGGGATCGGTCTAGATGTGCCCCAACACAACCTGCACGAGGGTATAGACCGAGTCCCGGAACTGTCACTTCCCCAATCCGGGTAGTTTGATCCTGCCCAAAACAATGTTGCGCATCCCGGCATCTCATAAAATCCGGCGAAATCCCGGCATATCCCGGATTTCCGCGGTATGGCGTGGATGCGCCAACATATCGTTCTTTTGGGTCCGGTCCGTGGCGATCTGCTACGGGCTCAGGCCGGTGGCGTTTGCGCCATAAGACCGGACGTTTGGTTGTTAAAGATGGCGTTGTGCTCGCACCATCGAAGGCGCGGCGAGACTGCGGGAGAAGGTGAACCCCATCTGCCGCGCGAGGCCGAGCGAGGCGCGGTTGCCGGCCTGGATGTCGGCGACGACGTCGGCGGTGCCGTGGCGGCGGGCATAGTCGAGGGCGCTGGCCATCAGCAGACGACCCAGGCCGCGGTGCTTCAGATCGGAGCGGATCGAGATCGCGACCTCGGCGCGGGACGCATCCGGCGCGTCGACCAGGCGCACGCCGCCGAGGAGATCGCCGGCCGCCTCCGCCACCGCGAGCATCACCATGTCGTGCGCGAAATCGGGATGACTGAGGCCTTCGACATAGCCGGACGGCGGCTTGGCCGAGAAGAACCGGGCGCGGATGTCGTCGGGCGTCATGGCGCCGGCGAAGAACGCCGCGAGCGGCGCGGCGTCCTCTGTGCGCACGGCACGCACCCGAACCGGACCGAGGCCGGGCAGGATTTCGAGACGGCCGGGCACGAGACGCTCTCCCATGCTTCAAGATATCGTGTGCCGGACGGCTGCCGACATCGGCGCGCCGCGAGACCCTTCCCCGCCAATTGTGCATTGCTGACGCCGCTGGCATGGTCGGTTTCGCCAACCATCCAGCGAGTTCTCGTGTCCTCACCCGCTTCCCGCGCGCCCGCGGAATTGACCATTCGCGGCCTGGTCCTCGGCGCGCTCATCACGCTCATCTTCACCGCCGCCAACGTCTATCTGGGCCTCAAAGTCGGCATCACCTTCGCCTCGTCGATCCCGGCCGCCGTCATCTCGATGGCGCTGCTGAGCCTGTTCCGCAATTCGACGATCCTGGAGAACAACATCGTGCAGACGGTGGCGTCGGCCGCCGGCACGCTGTCGTCGATCATCTTCGTGCTGCCCGGCCTGATGATCGTGGGCTGGTGGACGGGCTTTCCGTTCTGGACCTCGTTCCTGATCTGCATCAGCGGCGGCACGCTGGGCGTGCTGTTCACGATTCCCTTGCGCCGCGCGCTGGTGACCCATTCCGATCTGCCCTATCCCGAAGGCGTGGCGGGCGCCGAGGTCCTGAAGGTCGGCGCCGGCGAGCGCGAGGACGGCAGCAAGGCCGATCCCGCCGAGGCGCGCGAAGGATTGCTGGCGGTGGTGCTCGGCGCGATCGCGTCGCTCGCCATGGTCGCGATCGCGGCGACCCAGGTCGCGGCCGGCGAGGTGACGAAGTTCTTCACCACCGGAAGGGATGGCGGCGGCAGCGGCGTCGACATGCAGTTCTCGCTGGCCCTCGTCGGCGCGGGACACCTGGTGGGATTGTCGGTCGGCCTCGCGGGCCTCCTCGGCATCCTCGTGACCTGGGGCGCGGCGGTGCCGATCCTGACCGCGATGATGCCGGAGCCGGGCGTGGCGCTCGGCGATCACGTGATGGGTATCTGGCAGCACCAGGTGCGCTTCATCGGCGCCGGCGCCATCGCGGTGGCGGCGATCTGGACGCTGATCAAGCTGGCGAAACCGGTGGTCGGCGGCTTGGTGAGCACCATCGCCTCGGCGCGCGGCAAGACGGCGGCGGCGCGCGGCGACGAGACCGACCGCGACCTCTCCGGTGGATGGATCCTCGGCCTGACGCTGGCCTGCCTGGCGCTCGCCGCATTCGTGATCGCGAGTTTCGCGCAGCAGGCGGGCCTGGGCGCGCAGGCGGTAACGCTGACCATCGCCGCGCTGCCCTTCGTGCTGATCGTCGGATTCCTGATCGCGGCGGTGTGCGGCTACATGGCCGGCCTGCTCGGCTCGTCGAACAGCCCGATCTCGAGCGTCGGCATCCTCACCATCGTGTCCTGCGCCGGACTCGTGCTGCTGGTCGCGAAGCCGGGGCCGTCGCAGCCGCTCGTGGCGTTCGCGCTGATCGTGACGGCGGTGGTGTTCGCCGTGGCGACGATCTCCAACGACAACCTGCAGGACCTCAAGACCGGCCAGCTGGTCGGCGCGGCGCCCTGGCGCCAGCAGGTCGCGCTGCTGGTCGGCGTGGTGGCGGGCGCGGCGATCATCCCGCCGGTGCTGAACCTGCTCGCCCATGCCTATGGCTTCGCGGGCGCGCCGGGGGCGAGCGCGAAAGCGCTGGCCGCGCCGCAGGCGACGCTGATCAGCGCGCTGGCGCAGGGCATCATCGGGCACAACCTCAACTGGACGATGATCGGCATCGGCGTGGTGCTGGGCATCGGCTTCGTGGTGCTGGACGAGGTGCTGGGTCTGGCCAAACGGCTGCGCCTGCCGCCGCTGGCGGTGGCGATCGGCATCTATCTGCCGATGTCGGCGACGCTGCCGATCACGCTCGGTTCGGTGGTCGGGCATTGGTACAATCGCCGCGCCGCGCGGGCTGCCGATCCGCCGCGCGCCGAGCGGCTCGGCGTGCTGGTGGCGTCGGGCATGATCGTCGGCGAGAGCCTGTTCGGCGTGCTGCTGGCGGGGCTGATCGTGGGGGTCAAGGACGCACCGCTGGCACTGGTGCCGGCGGATTTCGCCTATGCGAATCCGATCGGCGCGGTGGCGTTCATCGCGCTGGTGGCCGTGCTCTACGCGTGGGCGTTGCGCCGCAATGAGGCGCGATAAACAAATCTGTCATCCCGGGCGAGCACAGCGAGATCCGGCACCCATTGAGCCGCTTGCGCGATGGGTCCCGGCTCGCGCGATGCTCACGCATCGCTTGGCCGGGATGACAGGATTTAAGGCTTCAGCATCTCGGCCAAAGAAAGCACATGACGCGCCTGCTTGAGATGCGGCTGGTCGAGCATCTTGCCGTCGAGTGACGCGACGCCCGTGCTCGCACTGGCGAAAGCCGCGACGACTTTTTCGGCGTAAGCGATATCGTCGGTCGACGGCGTGAAGGCGGCGTTGATCGGCGCGACCTGATCGGGATGGATCGCGAGCATACCGGTGAAGCCCTCGCGCTGGGCCTGGTGCGCCGCGCGCGCGAGGCCCGCGGTGTCGCGGAAATCGGCGTGCAGCGTCTCGATGGCGTCGACGCCGGCGGCCTTGGCGGCGATCAGCACCATGGCGCGCACCATCTTGTGCACGAAGAGGAACTCGCCGTCGGCGTCGCGGTTGGTGGCGGCGCCGAGCGCGGCTGCCAGATCCTCCGCGCCCCAGCTCATCGCCGCGAGGCGCGGCGGCGGCGAGCGGTAGTCCTTGAGCGACAACACCGCCGCCGGCGTCTCGGTCGCGACGGGCAGAAGCCGGATGGAGCGCTGCGGCAGGCCGGCCTGGGTCTCCAGCGCGATGAGATGCGCGTCGAGGGTGAGCAGGTCCTGCGGCCCGCCGGGCTTGGGCACGACGAGGCCGGCGGGGGCGCCGGCGACGACGGCTTCCATGTCGGCATAGGCGTCGGGCGAGGTCACCGGATTGATGCGGACCCAGATCGCCTGGCTGTGGGCGTCCTTCAGGAAATCGCGCACCAGCCCGCGCGCCTTGGCCCGGTTCTGCGGCGCCACCGAATCCTCCAGATCGAGGATCAGCGCATCGGCCGGCGAGGTCGTCGCTTTCGCCAGCTTCTTCTCGGAATCGGCGGGCACGAAGAGGAGCGAGCGGAGAATCATGTCGGCACCCGGTGCATCAGGGCGCTGCGTTTGCATTGCGCGACGGTCTCGCCGCGCTGGTTGATCGCCTTGTGCTCGAAGAGGACGATGCCCTGCGCCGGGCGCGACTTGCTTTCGCGGATTTCCAGCACCGTCGTCTGCACATGCAGCGTATCGCCGTGGAAGACCGGCTTGGGGAAGACAACATCGGTCATGCCGAGATTGGCGACCGTGGTGCCGAGCGTCGTCTCGTGCACCGAGATGCCGATCATCAGGCCGAGCGTGAACAGCGAGTTGACGATGCGCTGGCCGAACTCGGTCCCTTTGCCGTATTCCTCGTCGAGATGCAGCGCCGCCGGGTTGTGCGTCATCGCGGTGAAGAGGACGTTGTCGGTCTCCGTCACGGTGCGGCGTATGGCGTGGTCGAAGGTCTGGCCGACGGAGAACTGCTCGAAATAAAGACCGGGCATGGGGCTCGCGCGCTGGGATGCGGACGCGAACCTAGCTCACAAGATGCGCGCGAAGAAGAGACGCGGCCGGCCCGCCGAGAGGCCGCGGCGGAACTCGCGGAAGCCGCATTTCTGCGCGACGCGGATGGACGCCGTGTTGTCCTCGGTGGTCAGCGCGATGACCCGCGCGCCGGCGCCGAAATAGCCCTTGCCCCAATCGAGCGCGGCGGTGACGGCCTCGGTCGCGTAGCCTTTGCCGAAGACGGACGGGATCACGCCCCAGCCCATCTCCGGCACGCCGTCGAGATCGGGCATGCCGCGGTCGCGCTTGCGGTCCATGAAGCCGAGCTCGCCGACGAAGCGGCCGCTCGCCTTCTCTTCGATCGCCCAGCCGCCGTAACCCGTCATCGGCCAGTGCCCCGCGATGATCAGGAACGAGGACCACGATTCTTCTTCCGTGCGCGGCTGGCCGTCGCCGGAATAGCGGCGCACCAGCGGATCGGCGCTCATCGCGGCGAAGGCGCCGAAGTCGCGCGGCTCCATCGCGCGCAGAACGAGGCGCGGCGTTTCGAGGCGTGGAGCGCCGCTCATGGATCGCGATGGAGCACGGTGATCGGCTCGCCGTGATAGGTGGTGCGGGCGGCCTCGCGGAAGCCCATCTTGGCGGCGAGCTTCAGCGACGGCGCGTTGTCGGGCGAGATGATGCAGGCGAAGCGGCGCTTGCCGAAGCGCGCCTCGCCCCAGGCGAGCGCGGCACCGACGGCCTCGCTGGCATAGCCTCGGCCATGCACGGCGGACATCAGGCTCCAGCCGATCTCCGGGATGCCCTCGAGCGAAGGCACCAGATCGCGCTTCACGTCGAGGAAGCCGGCCTCGCCGATGCGGGTGCCGTCCTTCAGATGGATCGACCAGAAGCCGAAGCCCAGCAGCGCCCAATGGCCGAAGGCGCGCATGAAGCGGGCCCAGGATTCCTCTTCGGTGCAGGGCTTGCCGGTGATGAAGCGCGTCACCTCGGGCTCGGCCCACATCTTGGCATAGGCGGCGAAGTCCTCCGCGCGGTGGCCGCGCAGGATCAGGCGCTCGGTTTCGAGCGTGGGGATATCGTTGCTCATCCGAACCAGAGGAATCTGCGCCGCTTCTTGATCGCCGGCGCGAAGTGACCGGTCTTCTGGTCTAGCAGTTCCAGCACGCCGGTGGCGATGTTGAAGCGCGTGCCGTCGACCGCGAGATGCCCGGCCTTCACGCGCTCGGCGATGAAGGGATATTCCAGCAGGCGCTTGACCGAGAGCTTCACCGCCTCGCGCTCGGTCGCCTGGTTCTTGTCGAGGCCGTGGCCGTGCGGATGGCCGTGCGCCGCCTCGACCGCCGGCTTGGCCAGCGCGACCCACTCGGCGACATAGGGCACGCCCTGCGCGGCGTGCGGATCGATGGCGGCGCCGATGCCGCCGCATTGCGCGTGGCCCATCACCACGATGTTGCGCACCTTCAGCGCCAGCACGGCATAGGCGATGGCCGCGCGCGTACCGTAGAGGCCGTTGGTCGCGTCGTGCGGCGGCACAAGGGCCGCGATGTTGCGCACCAGGAAGAACTCGCCTGGGTGGCCGCCGAAGATCGTCGTGGGATCGGAGCGCGAGTCCGAGCAGGCGATGATCAGGTATTCCGGCTTCTGCCCCTTGGATGCGGTCTCCTCATAGCGCTTCTTCTCGCGCGGCCAGACCTGGGCGCGGAACGCCTTGTAGCCTTCGATCAGACGCTTCATCTGAAACCCCACCCGTTGCGCGGCCGGATTCAATCGGGATTGGCCACCGCGTCAAGATACTGAAAGACCGCAAGCGCCACCCAGACGAGCCCCGGCACCAGAAGCGCGATGGCGAAGGTGCGGTCGCGCGGGCCTTCTTTCACGTCGCGCATCAGCCGGATGCCGAGGAGGACCGAGAGGACAAGGGCGATGAGAGGCAGAAGCACGAAGAAGGCGAGCGCCGGGATGTCGGTGAAGGCCTCGGCCGCATCTTCCAGGTTGTCCGCGACGACGTCGAGCGCCAGCCACACGAGATAGGGCAGAACGACGACAGCCCAGGCCAGGGCGGCGGCGATCGCGAGCTGCGCGGTGCGGCTGGGGCGGCGGATGTTCACCCCGCGAGGCTAGCACAGGCGCGCGCGGGCGCTAGGCGGTACGGGCGCGGTCCAGAAGGCGGTGGACGACGTCTTTCTGGAGCGACAGGATTGCCTTGTCCGGTGTGACGTTGGCAAACGAAAGCGCTGCGGTGCCGCTCGAAGGATCGATGGCGGCCAGCGTGGCGCTGCCGGGATCGCCGCCCGGATGCAGCGCGATCGTCACGTCGCCGAACGGCGCCAGCTCCCAGATCAGGCCCTGACGCAGCTTCGGGCTGTTGGGATTCATCACGGCCGGGTCGGGCGTGAACATGGCGGCGATGGTCTCGTGCGTCAGGATACCGGCGCCGCCTCGCGTGTAGAGCGCCAGGAAGCGCGCAAAATCGTTGGCGCTGGTGCAGAGCAGCCCGGCCGGCCAGTCGGGATAGGCGTTGCGCGGCAGGGGGAGATAGCGCGCCTGCGCGAAATCGTAGCCGTGCGCCAGGCGGGCCTCGTCGACGCCCGCATAGCGCCACGACGTGCTGCGCATGCCGAGCGGCGCGAACAGGCGGTCGCGGGTGATCGCATCGAGCGGCGCGGGCGAGACGCGGCCCGCGAGATGGCCGAGCAGCGCGACGCCGACATTGCTGTAGCGCCAGGCCGTGCCGGGCTTGGCGCCGGTATAGCCCTTGGGCGCGGCGAGATAGCCGGAGAGGAAATCGCGCAGCGGCGCGATCGGCGCGCCCGAGAAGTCGAGTCCGTCATAGACGGCATCCGAGATGCCCGAGGTGTGGGTGAAGAGATGCCGGAAGGTGATCGGCACATCGGGGAATTTCGGCGACGCGACGGGAAAGTCGAGATGCGGCGCGATCGGGTCGTCGAGATGGAAGACGCCGTCCTGCGCCAGCAGCATCAGCGCGGTCGCGGTGACGGTCTTGCTGACCGAGGCGATCTGGAAAACCGTGTCGGGCGTGACGCGGCGGGCGCGCGCGACGTCGGCATAGCCATAGCCGGCGGCGAACGCGACGCGCCCGCCCTTCACCGCCGCGACGCTCATGCCGGGGGTGTGGGACAGGGCGAGGTTGTCGGAAACGTAATCGCCGAAGTCGTCGGCGAAGGCGGGCGAGAGGGCGAAGGCGCCGGAGAGCGCGAGGAAGGAACGGCGATGCATTCCAGAATTCCTCCACACCGTGGCGATCACCGCCAGCGCCCTCAATACGACTTCGGCAGGCCCAGGACGTTTTCGCCGATGAAGGAGAGAATGAGCTGCTCGCTCACCGGGGCGATGCGGGGGATCATGCTTTCGCGCAGCAGGCGCTCGATCTGGTATTCCTTCGCATAGCCCATACCGCCATGCGTCATCATCGCCGTCGTGCACGTGTCGAAGGCGGCGCGGGCGCCGAGCAGTTTGGCAGCGTTCGCTTCGGCGCCGCAGGGCTGCCCCGCATCGTAGAGCGAGGCGGCGCGCAACGTCAGCCACCAGGCACTCTCCAGATAGGTCCAGCGCTCGGCCAGCGGATGCTGGATGCCCTGGTTCTGGCCGATGGGGCGGCCGAACACGACGCGGTCCTTCGCGTATTTCGCGGCACGATCCAGCGCGTCGCGCCCGAGGCCTATGGCCTCGGCCGCAATAAGAATGCGCTCGGGGTTCAGGCTGTCGAGCAGATAGCGGAAGCCCTTGCCTTCCTCGCCGATGCGGTCCTCCTCCGGCACGAAGAGGTCGTCGATGAACACCGTGTTGGAGTCGACGCCGGCGCGGCCCATCTTCGGGATGCGGCGGACCTCGACCTTGCTGCGGTCGAGATCGGTGTAGAACAGCGTCATGCCGTCGGTCGGCCTGCGCCCGTCTTCTTTCTTCGCCGTGCGGGCGAGGATGAGGATCTTGTCGGCCTCCTGCGCGGTGGTCGTCCAGATCTTGCGGCCCTTGAGGATGTAGCCGTCATTGGTGCGGCGGGCGAAGGTCTCGATGCTCGTCGTGTCGAGGCCGGCGTTCGGCTCGGTCACCGCGAAGCAGGCCTTCTGCTCGCCCTTGATCAGCGGCGGCAGGATGCGGCGCTTCTGCTCCTCGTTGCCGTGCACGACGATGGCGTGCGGCCCGAAGATGTTGAGATGGATCGAGGACGCCGCCGCGTAGCCGCCGCCGCCCTTCGCCACCGTGTGCATCATGATCGCCGCCTCGGTGACGCCGAGGCCGCTGCCGCCGAACGCCACCGGCATCGCGATGCCGAGCCAGCCGGCATCCGCCATCGCCTTGTGGAATTCGTCGGGGAAGCGCGGCGTCTGGTCGATGTCGGTCCAATAGGCGTCGTCGAAACGGCGCACGACGCGCGCCACATTCTCCGCGATGGCGCGCTGGTCGTCGGAGAGGGTGATGTCCATCTAATCGAACCCCATATCGCGGCGGACGTTGCGCGCGCCGAGCAGCGGAAGAATCCGGCGCTCGATCATGGCACGCATTTCATCGGTGATGGGCATGCGGCGCATCTCGAGGACGAAGCGGCCGTTCTCTTCGTAGAGGCGCAGCGAGCCGCCCCACCCATCGGCGTCGACAGGTAGTCGCCGACCCAGCCGCTGTCGCCGAGGCGCCAGGACCGGCCGCTCCCGGCATCGAGAATCTGCCGCATGGCATCGAGGCCGAGTTCGGCCTCGAAGGCATAGGCGTCCAGCACCGGTTCCCGCGCCGGCGGCGTTGGCTTACGCTGCCCACGCGCAGAAGACGTGCGGTTCCAAAGGCTTAAAACGATCCTGCGAAGAGTTCTCATGGCCGTGTGTGCCATTGCGCTCGCTATCCCTCTGACTAGAATAGCAAAAGAAGGGAAATGCCGGGCGAACAGGTCTATAAGAGCGCTCCCGTGAGGGGTGCCGAACGCTGGGCTGGAAGCTGTCTTGGAGATCAACACAATAACATGAGTGTCACGGCAGATGGGCGCACCGCGCCGGTGCGTCGCCCGGGTATGGCGCCGACCAACGTTTCCGACCCGAACTACTTCCACAAAGTCGTCGATTGCCAGTGGGCCTGTCCGGCGCACACGCCGGTGCCGGAGTACATCCGCCTGATCGCGGAGGGCAAATACTCCGACGCCTACATGATCAACTGGCACTCCAACGTGTTCCCGGGCGTGCTGGGCCGCACCTGCGACCGCCCCTGCGAGCCGGCCTGCCGGCGCGGGCGCGTCGAGGAGCAGCCGGTGGCGATCTGCCGCCTCAAGCGCGTCGCGGCCGACAGCAAGGACAAGGACGACGTTTCGAGCCGCATGCCGAAGCCGGCGGCGTCGAAGAACGGCAAGCGCATCGCGCTGATCGGCGCGGGTCCGGCCTCGCTGACGGTGGCGCGCGACCTGCTGCCGCTCGGCTATCACGTCACGATCTATGACGGCGACGCCAATGCCGGCGGCATGATGCGCACCCAGATCCCGAAATTCCGCCTGCCGGAGACGGTGCTGGACGAAGAGTGCAACTACATCCTGGCGCTCGAGCCCGAAACGAAGTTCGGCCAGAAGATCGACAGCCTGAAGGCCGTGCTCGATCAGGACTACGACGCGGTGTTCGTCGGCTGCGGCGCGCCGCGCGGACGCGATCTCGAGATTCCGGGCCGCGAGGAAGCGCGCGCCAACATCCATATCGGCATCGACTGGCTGTCGAGCGTGTCGTTCGAGCATACGACGAGCATCGGCAAGCGCGTGATCGTGCTGGGCGGCGGCAACACCGCGATGGATTGCTGCCGGACATCTCGCCGCCTGGGCGGCGAAAAAGTGGACGTTGTTGTCCGTTCCGGCTTCGAGGAGATGAAGGCGTCTCCGTGGGAGAAGGAAGACGCGCTGCACGAGGACATCCCGATCCACAACTTCCTCGTGCCGAAGGAATTCAAGCACGACAACGGCAAGCTGATCGGCGTGCTGTTCGAGAAGGTGAAACCCGAGAAGGACGCCAAGGGCCGCCGCAACCTGGTGCCGACCGGCGAGCCGGACGTGCTGATGGAATGCGACGACGTGCTGGTCGCGGTGGGCCAGGAGAACGCCTTCCCGTGGATCGAGCGCGACATCGGTCTCGACTTCGATCCGAAGTGGGACATGCCGGTGGTCGACGAGATCACCTTCCAGTCGACCAACCCGAAGGTGTTCTTCGGCGGCGACGCGGCGTTCGGGCCCAAGAACATCATCTGGGCGGTGGCGCACGGCCACGAGGCCGCCGTCTCCATCGACCTGTTCTGCAACGGCGAGGACACCAAGGTGCGGCCGTCGCCGCTGGTGAACCTGTCCAGCCAGAAGATGGGGATCCATGAGTGGTCCTACGACAACGACGTGTCGAACGACCATCGCTTCAAGGTGCCGCACGCGCCCAAGGAGCTGACGCTGCGCGACGTGAAGATGGAAGTGGAGCTGGGCTTCGACAAGAAGCTCGGTTTCGCCGAGGCGCAGCGCTGCCTCAACTGCGATATCGAGACGGTGTTCGCGGAGAACCTCTGCATCGAGTGCGATGCCTGCGTCGACATCTGCCCGGTGGACTGCATCACCTTCACGCTCAACGATCCGGAGCCGATGCTGCGCACGCATCTGCAGGCGCCGGCGCTGAACCTGACGCAGGACCTCTATGTCAGCCACGACCTCAAGACCGCGCGCGTGATGGTGAAAGACGAGGACGTCTGCCTGCATTGCGGGCTGTGCGCCGAGCGCTGCCCCACCGGCGCGTGGGACATGAAGAAATTCTATCTCGAGACCGCGAAGGCAGGTTCATGTCACAAGTAATGGCTCAACCGGCGGTGCAGCCGATCGCGGCCGTCAACGACTTCGTCGTCAAGTTCGCCAACGTCAACGGTTCGGGCTCGGCGTCCGCCAACGAGCTGTTCGCGCGCTCGATCCTGCGCAGCGGCGTGCCGGTTTGCTCGCGCAACATCTTCCCGTCGAACATCCAGGGCCTGCCGACCTGGTACGAGGTGCGCGTCTCGGGCGAAGGCTGGCTGGGCCGGCGCGGCGAGACGACCGACTTCATGGTCGCGATGAACCCGCAGACCTGGAACAAGGACATCGACAGCATCGAGCCGGGCGGCTACCTGCTCTACGACAGCACCAAGCCGCTGACGACGCAGAAGACGCGCGCCGACGTGCAGATGCTGGGCGTGCCGCTGATGGCGCTGTCGAACTCGATCGAGGGCACGATCCCGCGCGAGCGCCAGCTGCTCAAGAACGTGATCTATCTGGGCGCCGTGGCACAGCTTCTGTCGATGCCGCTGGACCTGATCGAGGGCCTGATCGCCGAGCAGTTCGCCGGCAAGGACAAGCTGATCAAGCTGAACTATCGCGCGATGAAGCTGGGCTTCGACTTCGCGGCCACGAACCTCGCCGGCAAGTGCAAGCTGACGGTCGAGAAGGCCGACAAGGTCGGCGACCGCATCTTCATCCAGGGCAATGACGCGGCGGGCCTCGGCGCGGTGTACGGCGGCGCCACGGTGTGCGCCTGGTATCCGATCACGCCCTCGACCTCGCTGGCGGAGGCGTTCACCGCGCACTGCAAGACGCTGCGCGTCGATCCCGTCACCAAGAAGAACAACTTCGCCATCGTGCAGGCCGAGGACGAGATCGCCGCCATCGGCATGGTGATCGGCGCCAGCTGGAACGGCGCGCGGTCGTTCACCGCGACGTCGGGCCCCGGCATCTCGCTGATGCAGGAGTTCTTCGGCCTCGCCTATTTCGCCGAAGTTCCGGCGGTGGTGTTCGACATCCAGCGCGGCGGGCCGTCCACCGGCATGCCGACGCGCACGCAGCAATCCGACGTCCTGCTCGCGGCCTATGCGAGCCACGGCGACACCAAGCACGTGCTGCTGTTCCCACAAGACCCGCGCGAAGCCTTCGAGTTCGCGGCGGAAGCGTTCGACCTGGCCGAGCGGCTGCAGACGCCGGTGTTCGTGATGCTCGATCTCGACATCGGCATGAACGACTGGCTGTGCGAGCCGTTCGCCTGGGACGACAGCCGCAAATACGACCGCGGCAAGGTCATGACGGCGCAGGAGCTGGAGGCCGGCACGTTCTTCGGCCGCTATACCGACGTCGACGGCGACGCGATCCCCTATCGCACCCTGCCCGCGACGCATCCCTCCAAGGGCGCCTATTTCACGCGCGGCTCGTCGCGCAACACGATGGCGAAGTATTCCGAGGACGGTGCCGACTACGTCTACAACATGCAGCGCCTGCTCAGGAAATTCGAGACCGCCAAGAGCCTGGTGCCGGCCCCCATCAAGCGCGACGCCAAGCAGGCGACGCGGTACGGCGCGATCTATTTCGGCTCGACCTCGCCGGCGATGGACGAGGCGCTGGCGGCCCTCGAGAAGCAGGGCATCCATCTCGACACGCTGCGGGTGCGCGCCTTCCCGTTCGCCGAGGAGATCGTCGACTTCATCGCCGCGCATGACCAGGTGTTCGTGGTGGAGCAGAACCGCGACGCGCAGCTGCAGAAGCTGATGGTCAACGAGTGTTCCATCGACCCGGCGCGCTTCATCTCGATCCTCCACTATGACGGCACGCCGATCACGGCGCGGTTCGTCGCCACCGCCATCGCCGACCGCATCAAAGCGACGCATAAGGAAGCTGCGGAATGACCTACATCGCCAAGCCGAAGCTGCATCATCCGGGGCTCAAGCCGAACAAGCTGGGCTTCACGCATCGCGACTATGAAGGCTCGATCTCGACGCTGTGCGCGGGCTGCGGCCACGACTCGATCTCGGCGGCGCTGATCCAGGCGGCGTATGAGATCGACCTCGAGCCCTATCGCGTCGCCAAGATGTCGGGCATCGGCTGCTCGTCCAAGACGCCGGACTATTTCCTGGGTGCGGCGCACGGCTTCAATAGCGTGCACGGCCGCATGCCGAGCGTCTTGACCGGCGCCAACCTCGCCAACCGCGACCTGATCTATCTGGGCGTGTCGGGCGACGGCGACAGCGCCTCGATCGGCCTCGGCCAGTTCGCCCATTGCGTGCGGCGCGGCGTGAACATGGTCTATATCTGCGAGAACAACGGCGTATACGGCCTCACCAAAGGCCAGTTCTCCGCGACCGCCGACAAGGGCTCGCGCAGCAAGACGGCGGTGAACAGCGACAGCCCGATCGATCTCGTCAGCCTGGCGCTGGTGCTGGGCGCGACCTTCGTGGCGCGCAGCTTCTCCGGCGACAAGAACCAGCTGGTGCCGATCCTGAAAGCCGCGATCCAGCACAAGGGCTCGGCGGTGATCGACGTGATCAGCCCATGCGTGCAATTCAACAACAACCCGCAGTCGACCAAGTCCTACGACTTCGTGCGCGAGCACAACGAGGCGGTGAACCGGCTCGACTTCATGATGGACCGCGCGCCGATCACGGCCGATTACGCGCCGGGCACGACGCAGATGGTGCAGCAGCACGACGGCACCTGGCTGAAGCTCTCCAAGCTGCACGCCGACTACGACCCGACGAACCGCATCGCGGCGATGGCCTATCTGCAGGAGCGGCATGCGGCGGGCGAGGTGGTGACCGGCCTTCTCTATGTCGAGGGCGAGGCGCAGGACCTGCACGACGGCCTCGGCACGACGGCGGTGCCGCTGAACACGCTGGGCGAGGACGCGCTGTGCCCCGGCTCGGCGAAGCTGGCCGACATCAACGCGGACTATCGCTAGTGGCGTTGCCGATCGACGTCGATGCGGTCGCGCAGGCGACGGTCGCGCGCGAGCCGTTCCCCTACTTCATGGTGCCGGGCTTCGTGAAGCGCGAGGCGCTCGACGGCATCAACAAGGACTTTCCCGCCGTGACGCATGCCGGCAGCTTTCCGCTGCCGACGCTGCACTACGGCCCGGCGTTCGACACGTTCATGGACGCGATCCAGGGACCGGCCTTCGCGCGCGCCGTCGGCAAGCAGCTCGGCATGGACCTCGAGCGGCTGCCGACCATGGTGACGGTGCGCGGCCAGTCGGCGAAGAAGGACGGCGGCATCCACACCGACAGCGTGACCAAACTCGTCACCGTGCTGATCTACATGAACGGCAAATGGGAGGCGCCGGGCGGACGGCTGCGGTTGCTGCGCTCGCCGGACAATCTCGACGACGTGATCGCCGAAGTGCCGCCGGACGAAGGCACGCTTCTGGTGTTCAAGAACCAGCCCAACGCCTGGCACGGCTTCGAGGCGTTCGAGGGTCCGCGCCGCGTGATCCAGCTCAACTGGGTGACCAACGGGCGCGTGGTGCGGTGGGAGCAGACGCGCCACAAGGTGAGCGCGTTCTTCAAGAGCCTGGGCGGACACTGAGCCCACCCTGCCCTCAAGGGGAGGGTCGGTCGTCGTACGCGTGCCACGTGCCCGCGTGATCGCGGATGCGCCAGCGGTTCGGCGCGACTTCTTCCACATCGTCCGACAGCAGCGGCACCTTGGCGTGGCCGCCGGGGAGGTCGAGCACGTAGGTGGGAAGCGCGAGGCCTGAGAGGCGCGTGCGCAACTCGCGCATCAGGGCGCGGCCGTCCGCGATGCGCACGCGAAAATGGCTCGTGCCCGGCGCGCGGTCGGGATGGTGCAGATAATAGGGCTTGATGCGGTGCTCGACGAAGCCGCGCATCAGGGCTTCGAGCGTGTCGGCGTCGTCGTTGACGCCCTTCAGCAGCACCGACTGGCTGACCAGCGGGATGCCGGCATCCACCAGCCGTGCGATGGCGCGGCGGGCGGCGGGGGTGAACTCGGCGGCGTGATTGGCGTGCAGCGCGACGATGCTGGTGATGCCGGGCGCGATCAGCGCGGCGACGAAGGCGTCGTCGATATGCTGCGGATCGACCACCGGGACGCGGGTGTGCCAGCGCACGATCTTCACATGATCGATGACCGCGAGATTCTGCGTCAGCGCGGCGGCGCGGCGCGGCGACAGGATGAAGGGATCGCCGCCGGTGAGGATGACCTCCCAGATTTCCGGATGCGCCGCGATATAGGCGAGCGCGGCCCCGGTGGCGGCGGGCGAGAGCGCGTTCTGCGCCTGGCCCACGGTCTCGCGCCGGAAGCAGAAGCGGCAATAGACCGGGCAAGTCGCGACGGCCTTGAACAGTACGCGGTCCTTGTGGCGATGCACGATGCCGGGGAGCGGGGCGTGCGCCGCGTCGCCGATGGGATCGGCCAGCTCGTCGTCGCGGGTGAGAAGCTCCGCCTCGGTGGGCACGAACTGCCGCGCGATGGCGTCGTGGTGGGCGAGCGCGGCCATGTCAGGCGTGAGCGACACCGCGTAGCGCGACGCGATCCGTTCGAGGCCGGGCGTCGGCGCGACAAGACCGGCGGCGGCGAGATCGGCGATGCTTTTCATGGCGCCGGCGTCCACAGCACGTCGTCGATGCGCGGGGCGCCGGCCGCCAGCATCACCAGGCGGTCGAAGCCGAGCGCGACGCCGCTCGCCTGCGGCATATGCTCGAGGGCGGCGAGGAAATCCTCGTCGACCGGATAGCGCTCGCCATAGATGCGCTGCTTCTCTTCCATCTCGGTTTCGAAGCGGGCGCGCTGCTCCACCGGATCGGTCAGCTCGCCGAAGCCGTTGGCGAGCTCGACGCCGCAGGCATAGAGCTCGAAGCGCTCGGCAACGCGGGGATCATGCGGCGTGGCGCGGGCGAGCGCGGCCTCGCAGCGCGGATACTCGATGAGGAGCGTCGGCGCACCGAGGCCGAGGCGCGGCTCGATCGCGGCCGTCAGAACTTTCGAAAAGATGTCGGACCAGTTGTCGTGGTCGGTCACCTGGAAGCCGGCGCGGCGGGCCTTTGTGGCGAGCGCGTCGCGGTCGTCCAAGGTCGCGAGCAGATCGATGCCGGCGTGATAGGTGAAAGCGTCGGCGACGCGCAGGCGCTGCGCCGGCGCGTTCGGATCGCAGGTCCGGTCGCGATAGCGCAGCACTTGCGCACCCGTGAGGCGCAGCAGGGCGAGGCAATCGTCCTGGACGGTCTCGTAGGGTTCGCCGGCGCGATACCATTCGAGCATGGTGAACTCCGGCGCGTGCAGCGCGCCGCGCTCGCGGTTCCGAAAGACCCGGGCGAAGTCGAAGATCTTCGTCTCGCCGGCGGCCAGGAGCTTCTTGGCGGCGAATTCGGGCGAGGTGTGGAGATAACGCCGGCGCGGCTCTCCGGCCGTGGTCAGCGCGATGGTCTCGAAAGCGTGCAGATGCGCCTCGTTGCCGGGCGAGACGGCCAGGGCGCCGCACTCGACCTCGGTGAAGCCGCCGGCCTCGAAACGGGCACGGATCGCGGTCTTTAGCCGGTTTCGCCGCAAAAGCAGCGCACGGCGGTCGGCGTGGCGGCGGGGAGCCCACCATTGGCTTTCCTGCGGGGAGTCGGACATGGGCTTTCCAGGGCAGAGCGGGGCTGCTATTAGCCCCCATCTTCACGTCAATCCAGGTCTTCACGCCAATCCAGAGGGTCCTTCGTGGTTTCGGTCATCGCCAGTTCCGTGCGCAAAGGCAACGTCATCGAGAAGGACGGCAAGCTCTTCGTCGTCATCACCGCCGAGAACATCCATCCGGGCAAGGGCACGCCGGTGACCCATCTGGAGATGAAGCGCATCCCGGACGGCCTGAAGATCGTCGAGCGCTTGCGCACCACCGACAGCATCGAGAAGGCGTTCGTCGAGCAGCAGCGCTTCCAATACCTCTACCAGGACGGCGAGCACTGGGTGTTCATGCAGCCCGAGACCTTCGACCAGGTGCATGTCGGCACCGACGTGGTCGGCGACATGGCGCCCTATCTGGTCGAGAACATGGACGTGCAGCTGCAGCTGTTCGAAAGCATCCCGATCTCCATGGAAATCCCGCAGCGCGCCACCTTCGAGGTGGTCGACACCGAGGCGGTGATGAAGGGTCAGACCGCGTCGGGCTCGTTCAAGCCGGCGCTGCTGTCGAACGGCGTCAAGACGATGGTGCCGACGCACATCGTGGCCGGCACGCGCATCGTGGTGATGACGGCGGACGGCTCCTATGTCGAGCGCGCCAAGGACTGAGGCGTCGTGCCCAAGCTGGTCCTGCGGCTGAACACCTTTTATTCGCCGCTGGACGAGGCGCAGTTCTTCGCCTGGCTTACCTCCATCAAGGGCGTGACGAAGCTCGGCGGCAAGCACCGCGACCTGTACGTCACGCTGGCGCGCGCGCCGTCGGACAGCCAGCTGCGCGAGCTGATCGCGCTGTGCAGGCGCTATCGCATCGACATGCGGCCGCTGGCGGCGTTCCGCACGTCCCGCAACGAACGCTGGCTCGCCGATCCGCAAAAATTCTGGCACCGCGAGATGTTCAAGCCGACAAGGCGTTGAGCGTCTCCACGCACCAGCGATAGAGCGGCGGCACCTCCTCGCGCGCGCCGGCGTGCAGCAGCGCGAAGTAACCGCTATAGGCGTCGAACAGGTCCTGCCCGTCCGGCGCGAAGGCCTGCCGCAGGAAATCATCCGCCCAGACCTTGTCGTGCGGCGCGATGCCGAGCGCCTCGAGCGCGTGGCGGGCACCGATGACGTCGAGACGGCCATCGCCGATCAGGCTGAGCGGGCTGAAGTCGATCACCGCGGCGACGGTGCCGTCGCGGGCCACCATGACGTTCGCGCCGTAGTAGTCGCCGTGGACGAGACCGGGCGTGCGATCAGGCACCTGTGCGACGAGGGCGCGATAGCGGGCGAGCGCCCGGTCGAGATCGGGCACGTCCTGGCGCAGCCAGGCGGCGCATTCGCGGGCGCGGGCCTCGCCTTTGGCCAACAGGAAGTCGCGCCAGCTTGCGCGGCGGATCGGATCGGCGGTCAGGAGCTCGCCGAATTCCGTCTGCGGATGGCGGATGCGGCGGAGCGCGGCGGCGGCCTGCAGGAAGCCCATCACCGCATGGCTGCGCGATGGCGCATCGAGCGTCGGAAATGCATCGGTCAGCGGCGTGCCGGCAAGACGGGCCTCGATGGCGTAGAGCACGCCGTCGATCGTGCCGGTCTCGTGGATCTGCGGGATCGCGAAGGGTAGCGGCGGCACGTCGAGCGCGGCGTAGAACGCGGCCAGTGCCTGCGCGAAACGCGGATGCGTCTCGGCACGGTAGAGGCGCAGCACGCGCGTGCCGTCCAGCGCATAGACGCGCGACTGCCCGCCCTTGCCGAGCAGCGCGGAGTCGTCGAGGCCGAAATGCGCGAGCGCCATCGCGCGGTTCTATCGCGGCGGGGCGCAGATGTCGCCATAGACCAGCGGTGCGCCGGTCTCCCACGGGCGATAGGTCTGGGCGAAGCGGATGCGCGCACCGAGCGAAGGGTGCGTGGCGCGCAGCAGCGTGAAGAAGGGGTCGGCCTGCGCCGGAAACGTCTTGGCCCAACCGGCATAGAGCGCCGCGTTGGCATCGCCGGTGTGGGTCAGCTCCAGGCCGAAGCGGTCGGCTTCGTGCTCGATGGCGCGGTCTTCCCAGTTGAAGACGGGCAGAATGGCGAGCCAGAAGGCGGACAGGATCAGCGCCGCCAGCGGCAGCGACGCCGGATCGGCGAGATCGTCGAAGCCGAAGCGCGCGTGCCAGCGGCGGATGGCGCGGCGGCCGACCGCCTGCACCAGCCCGAAGCCGGCGAACAGCAGTGCGGCGATGATGGCGAGCGCCTTGTAGTTGTCGCCCATCACGTAGTGTTTGAGCTCGTGGCCGACGGTGCCGGTGATCTGATCCGGCGTCTCGTGCTTCTCGATGCCCTCTTCCAGGAAGATGCGCTTGGTCGGGCCGAGGCCGACGACGGTGTCGTCGTCGCCGCCGACATAGACCGGGATGTCGCGCACGCCGCAGCGCGCGGCGAGCGTGGCGATCTTGGCAGCGAGCGCCTTGTCGCGCAGCGGCTCGTAATGGGTCGTCAAGGGATCGACGACGACCGGCAGCGCCACCAGCACCGCGAACGCGACCGGCACCAGCGCGGCGGCCGACAGCATCCACCAGGTGCGCGGGAAGCGGCGCATCAACGCGAACGGGATCCAGAGGACCAGTGCGGCGACGACGATCTGGACGAGCAGCGGCGCAAGCTCGCCGAAGAGCCAGGGCGCAACGGCGGCCGGCTGGTCGCGCCAATCGTCGAATGCCCCGGACACCAGCGCAGCCAGGACCAGATAGAGCGCGGCGAACAGGATCAGGGCCGGCGCCCGGCGGCCGCCCACCGCCCGGGCGCATAAGGTGCGCAGCCGCGCGCCGAGGCCGGTGAACAGCAGGAACGCCGGCAGGGCCAGCGCGGCGAGCTGGTCCAGCGCCCAGATGATCTCGTGCAGATGGAAGCGGGCGAGGACGGCGGCGCTGGCGATGGGAATGGCGATGGCGGCGATAACGGACATGCGAGGCTCCCGATGATGCCGCCCATAGGTGTTCGCGGCGCGGCGACGGCGCCAGAGCGCGGGCCGGCGGGTCGTCCCGGCGGGCGCACGGTTCGTCACAAAGGCAGGGATTGCGCGGCATCCGGACGCCGACGCATGGTGCGGCCATGTCCGAAGCGACAAAGTCCGAAGCGACAAAGTTCGAAGCGACCAAGTCCGAAGCGGCCGACCCCGTCCGGCTGTTGCGCGAGCTTGCGATCGGCTTCGGCTATTGGCTGGCGCTGGTCCTGGTGCTGGAGCCGGGCAATGTGCTGCGGGCCGACGGCGCCCTGCCGGCCGGGCAGGAGGGGCTGCGCATGATCGCGGCGGGGGCGCTGGGCGCGACGATCACGCCGGCGGTGTTCGCGCTGGCGCGGCTTGTGCCGGTCGAGGGCGACGCGCGTTGGCGGCGGGCGGCGATCCATGCGGCGGCGGATCTCGGGTTCGCGCTTCTTCTGATCGTGGTCGCGGGCGTACTGGCCTGGCTGGTGGGGTTCGACCGGCGGCCGCTCGGCCTTGCCATCGCCGGCCAGCTGGCGGTCGACGGGCTGCTGCTGTTCTTCGCCGTCGCGGCGCTGGACGGCATCGCGCATGCCGCGTTCTTCCACCAACGGGCGAAGCGCGCCGCCGATGCGCCGCCGGCGCCCGCGACAGGTTATCTCACGCAGGTGCCGGTCAAGGCGCGGGGCACGCTGATGCTGATCGACCTCGACGCCGTCGCCTGGATCGAGGCGCAAGGGAATTATCTCGCGCTGCATGCGGGTGGATCGGTGCATCTCGTCCGCGAGACGCTGGCGCGGTTCGAGGCGAAGCTCGATCCGGCGTGCTTCCTGCGCATCCATCGCGGCGCCATCGTCGCGGTGGCGCGCCTCCGCGCGATCGTCAGCCTGCCCGGCGGCGACGCCAACGTCGTGCTCGACGACGGGACGACGGTGCGGATGAGCCGCAATTATCGCGAGGCGGTGACGGCGCGCGTCGCGGCGCGCCGTCCCTGAGCCTCAATCCCATTTGCCGGCGATTTGGCGGGTCGTCACCGCGACGCGGTTGAAGGCGTTGATCAGCGCGATCTGCAGCACCAGCGCGGCCAGCGCTTTCTCGTCGTAGTGCTTCGCCGCCTGCGCCCACACCGCGTCGGGCACCGCCTCCATGCGGTCGGCGAGGCGGGTGGCATGTTCGGCCAGATCGAGGGCGGCGCGCTCGGCCTCGGTGAAATGCGGCGAGTCGCGCCAGGCGGCGGCGCCGAACAGCCGGTTGTCGCTCTGGCCGAGCTTGCGCAGTTCGTGCGCGTGCATGTCGGTGCAGAAGCCGCAGCCGTTGATCTGGCTGGCGCGCAGATGGACGAGCGTCTTGGTGACGGCGGGCAAGCCGTCGGCTTCGGTCGCCTTGTCGTAGGCGAGCAGGGCTTTGAGCGCCTCGGGGAAGAGGGAAAGCGGGTTCTTCATGCGCGATTGCATGGGGAGGTCTCCTTGCTGTGTCGCGATAAAGACGTGCGAGGAGGAGCGGTTGTGACCGAATGCGAGAACGTCTTGTCCAGAAAAAACACAGCTGTCATCCCGGCCGAACGCGAGCGAAGGGCGCGCTCGCCGGGGATGACAACTTTTATTTCTTCTTCAGCACCGAGACCGATCAAATAAAAAGGCCGCTGCATCGCTGCAGCGGCCTTTTCACACTTGATGCCAGTCCGTTTATGCGGCCTTGGGCGTGTAGCCGAGGACGGCCTTGGTCTCGAGGAATTCCTCGAAGCCGTATTCGCCCCATTCGCGGCCGTTGCCCGACTGCTTGTAGCCGCCGAAGGGCGAGGCGAAGTCGCCGCCGGCGCCGTTGATGTGCACGTTGCCCGAGCGGATGCGCGAGGCGACCTTGCGGGCGTGCTCGATGTCGCCCGATTGGACGTACCCGGACAATCCGTACACGGTGTCGTTCGCCATCGCGATGGCGTCCTCTTCCGTGTCGTAGGTCAGCATGGTGAGGACGGGTCCGAAGATCTCCTCGCGCGCGATCGTCATGTCGTTGGTGACGTTCGCGAACACCGTCGGCTTGACGTAATAGCCGCGGTTGAAGCCCTCCGGACGGCCCACACCACCGGCAACGAGGGTGGCGCCCTCGTCGATGCCCTTCTGGATCAAGGCCTGGATCTTGTTGAACTGAACTTCCGAGACGACCGGGCCGATCGAGCCGGGGCCGGCATCGGCGGCGGCGGGATCGGTGACCTTGACCTTCTCGGCGGTCGCCTTGGCGATCGCGATGGCCTGGTCGTTCTTGGCCTTCGGCACGAACATGCGCGAGGGCGCGTTACAGGACTGACCGGAGTTGGTCATCATCTGCATGACGCCGCCCGAAACGGCCTTGGTCAGATCGGCATCGTCGAGCACGATGTTGGCCGACTTGCCGCCCAGCTCCTGCGCGACGCGCTTGACGGTCTCGGCGGCGGCCTTGGCCACCGCGATGCCGGCGCGGGTCGAGCCGGTGAAGGACATCATGTCGATGCCCGGATGCGACGAGAGCGCCTCGCCGACCGAGGGGCCGTCGCCGTTGACGAGATTGAACACGCCCGGCGGCACGCCGGCTTCGTGCATCACGTCGGCGAACAGCATCGCGTTCATCGGCGCGACTTCCGACGGCTTGAGCACCACGGTGCAGCCGGCGGCGATGGCGGGCGCCACCTTGCAGACGATCTGGTTGATCGGCCAGTTCCACGGCGTGATGAGGCCGCAGACGCCAACCGGCTCCTTCACGATGGTGGTCGTGCCGCGCGTCTCGGAGAACTCGTACTTCTGGAGGATCTTCACCGTCTCGCCGAGATGGCCGAGGCCGGTGGCGGCTTGGGCCGCCTTGGACAGCCACATCGGCGCGCCCATCTCTTCCGAGATGGCCTTGGCGATGGCGTCGTACTTGGACTGGTAGACCGCCATGATCTTCTGGAGCAGCGCGATGCGCTCGGCGGGCGTGGTGCGCGAGAAGGACTCGAACGCCTTGCGGGCGGCGGCGACCGCCTTGTCGACGTCGGCCTTGGAGCCGAGCGAGATGCGCGCGAAGGCTTCCTCGTTGGCCGGGTTGATGACGTCGATGGTCTTCGGCGTGACGGGGTCGACCCACTTGCCGTCGATGTAGAATTGAAGCCGTTCCTGCATGCCCTGAACTCCCATGGTTGTTGGTATCGCTGCGGGCCCGGTCCATTTGGAGGGCGGAACCGCGAATGGCGGTGACATAAAATCACATCGAGGCGGCGGCGGCAAAGCGGCCGCGGGTCGATAAGACCCAAGATTTCACAGGGGAATTGGCGGGATTAGCGGGGTGTCTCGTGATGGTGGCATGCCCCGCCGCCGGCATTGCCGGCGTGCCCCTTCGGGGCAACGTCCTGCGTTCGCTGGCGTTGTCTTTTGGAGGGGCAGTGTCAGCGAGGTTTCGCATGTCCCTCCAGCAGATTCCGGCCTGGGCCGTCGTGCTCGTCATGTCCGGTGCCACCCTCGCTTTCGGCCAAGCGGCTGCGTCCGGCAGCCCTGCGCGCCCTGCCCCCATCGCGCGGCCCGCCGCCGCGCATTCCCAAGCGGGGGCCGGCGACGGCGGCGTGATCGTCAACATCTGACAACCACCACAACGACAACAGGGAGAACACCCATGAGACTTCATACGCTTTCGATCACCGCCACCCTGCTCGCGTCCACGGTCGCGTTTGCGCAGGCACAAGTGCCGCCGGGCAGCGAGGGCGCTGCGACCGCCGGCAGCGGCGCTTCCAACGCGATGAGCAACCAGCCGCCTGGCACCACCCAAGGCTCCGGCACGCCGGCGACCGGCGCCGACAGCGGCACGATGCAGCCCGCCGACATGACCGGCACGCCCTCGCCCTCGGGCAAGACGATGAAGAAGCACACGGATTATTCGAGCTTCCCCGACGACAACGCGAATTCCGACGATGGCGGCGCCAGCGACGAGACGCACAGCGACAACGGCGCGATGACCGGCGGCAATCCGGCCGGCCGCGACGACAGCAACCGCGGCAGCTCGCCGGACGGCGGGACGAATGGCGTGACGCCGCACTAATTCATAGCCCCCTCCGCCTTCGCCGCCAACGCGGCTACGGCACCTCCCCCGCCAGCGTGCTTCGCACGCGCGGGGGAGACGGGCCCTTGGTTTGCAGTCAGCCCCGGAAATTCATCTCGATCAGGATACCGTCGGGATCCTTCACGAAGATCTGGCGCAGGCGGCCGCCGGGGACGCCGGTCTCGCGGAAATCCAGATCATGCGCACGCAAAGTCGCCCGCGTCGCTTCGATATCCACGCCCCGGAACGCGATGTGGTCGAGCGCCGCGGTGTCGGCACCACGATGAGGCCCATCGCGCTGCGCACTCTCCGCCGCGTCCACCAGATGCACGATCGGCACGCCGCCGAGATAGAGCCAAAAGCCCTTGAACGGAAAGTCCGGCCGCGCGCCGACGCCCAGCCCCAGCACGTCGCGGTAGAAATCGCGCGTCGCCTCCAGGCTGGCGCAGCGGATCGTGTAGTGCTCGAGCATCTCGACAGGCATGGGACCTCGCAGAAAAGCCGTCCCAAACCTTACGCAAACTTCCCGACAGACACCACGCGCGGTTTGGGCGTAGCATTCGTTTTGCGCATTCGAGTCTGGCGAGTCTTCCGGAGAACGGCCGATGCAGTATGTGTGCGATGCCGGCGGACGGCGGACTTGGTTCCGCATCGAGACCGAGGCGGAAGCGGTGGCCGAGAGCGAGGTCATGCGGCACGCGGTCGAGAAGCACTTCCGCCGCGCGCGCGAAAGCGCCGTCGCCGCCTACAAGCCCGCGCCCTCGATGAGCTATATCGAGCGCGACATCGGGCTGGGCGCGCATATCCAGCGCTCCATGCCCGTCTTCGTCACGCTGCGCGAGCATGACGGCACGCCGCTCGCCACCGCGATGCTGGCGCCCGGCGGCGCCGACGACGAGAGCTTCCGCAGCATCGTCGTCGGCCCCGCGAACGCCGATCCGTTCGGCCCGCACGCCGAGGCCATCACGGCGCTGGGGTGCCATTTCGGCCTGACGCTGACGCGCGAGCGCTGCTATCCGTACCAGAATTACGGCATCTGAGCGGGCCTTCAGCGTGGCGCGCGCGGTCTTCACCGCTTGGTGGACCTCGCGCATCAAGGCGCGCATCGGCGCGGTGCAGGCGCCATGCTTCAACGCGCGCGTATTGCCAACGGGTGCGCCGCGACCACTCACGCCGAAGAGCCCACGTCTTGTGCCCCGGGCGCGGCTTCCACACCATGTACTGTTTTCGAGTCCGCGCGATGGCCGCCCAGCACCTTGGCGATCGCGACATTGACCTGCACCAGCCGCGTCAGCGCGCCGACGAACTTGATCTGCTTGTCGGCGTTGTTGCTGCCGCTCAGGACATCGCTTGTGACGTTGCGCGCGACGTTGCGAATCTGCGCCGCGTGCTCGGCGAGTTGGGTATCGAGATCATCGAGTGGTGCCGGCTTGCACCAATCCATCTCGTCACCGGAGCCGTAGAGCCTTGCGCACCACGCGGCATAGGCCTCACGGTGGGCCTGCCGCTCGCGGGCTTCGGCTTCTTCGGGATCGATGTATTCATTGGGATCGTAAGGCTCTACGGGCATATGTCCCTCCTCTGGTTGGACGCACGATTATCCGCCCGCGCCGAGGGGTGTTGGATAAGATTTCGGCGTAAATTTTTAAAAGCGAATGCGCAGAAGGGCTTGCGCGTGGTACATCAAAATCCGCTCGTCACTTATCCACGCCCCTTTTGGAGAGACCTGACATGATGCGCCTTGCGACCGTTCTTCTCGCCTCTGCTCTGTTCGCCGCGCCCGCCGCCGCCGCCCTCAAGGTCGGCGACCACGCGCCCGATTTCACCGCGCCGGCCGCGCTGGGCGGCAAGGAATTCACCTTCGCGCTCGCCGACGCGCTGAAGAAGGGGCCGGTGGTGGTGTACTTCTATCCCAAGGCGTTCACGACGGGCTGCTCGCTCGAGGCGCATGCCTTCGCGGACTCGATGGACAAGTTCAACGGCATGGGCGCCAGCGTGATCGGCGTCAGCCATGACGACATCGCGACGCTGGACAAGTTCTCGACCCAGGACTGCGCCAGCAAATTCCCCGTCGCGGCGGACGGCGACCAGCACATCATGAAGTCTTACGACGCGGTGCTGGCGCAGAAGCCGGATTACGCCAACCGCACCTCCTACCTGGTGGCGCCGGACGGCACGATCGTCGCCGAGTACACCGACCTCGACTATTCCAAGCATGTCGATACGATGCTGTCGGCGCTGCAGGGCTGGAAGGCCAAGCACTAAACGGCGCCTTGATTGGCGCGCACTTTACGGGCGAAGCGAAGGTGCTTCGCCCTATTGCGCTTATGAGGGGCGCATGGCGCATAATCCGAGCGGCCGTCGTGACGCTGGCGCTACGACCTTCCGGCGGGCCGTGCCGCCACCGGACGCCGGACCGCAGATCGAAGCGCTGCGACATGCACTGGTAGGGGCGCGCAAGGGCACGGACGTGCCCGCGCTGATCGACGCGCTTGGGCATCTCGCCTTCTTGCTGACGATGATGGGGCAGGAAGCGGAGGCCGCGCCACTGGTGGAAGAAGCGCTGGACCTGTCGCGGCAGATCGGCGACCGGGCGACGGAGATCGACGGGCTGCTGCAGCTCGGCACCACGCGGCAATACATGGGCGAGCGCGAGCTGGCGGTGCGCCTGTTCCACGAAGGGCTGGCGCTGGTCGAAGAAACCGGAATCCGGCGGCAGGAGAATTTCCTGCAGCAGCATCTGGGGCGGTGCCTGGTGGAACTGGGACGGATCGACGAGGCGCGCGCCGCGTTCGAAACGGCGCTGGCGTTGCGCAAGGCAGCGGGAAGCGAGCGGCGGTTCATCGAGTCGACGCAAGCGGCGCTGGACGAGATCGCTTCGCGCTAGCCTTTCCGCTTCCTATTGTCGTGGCCCGCAACAGCGGGCCATCCAGGTGACGTCTTCACCAGGCTTTCAAGGTTCGTGGCGCACCAACTGGATGGCCCGCTGTTGCGGGCCATGACACCTTTAGGTTTGGAAGCTCACCCCCGCTCCAACAGCTCCAGCACGTTGCCGAAGGGGTCGCGGAAGGCGGCGTAGCGGCCGAGGGGGCCTGTCGCCGGCGTGGTGTGGAGGAACGGCACGCCTTTCGCCTTGAGATCGGCGATTGTGGCATCGAGGTAGGGGACTTCGAACACGAAGACCGTCGCGGCGGTTTCGCCATGGCGCGCAGGCGGCGCGTCGGCAGTGCCCTGGAAGATCGTCAGATCGACCGGGCCGGCGGCGAAGACCAGGTGTTGGGTGGTGCGCTGCTTCGGCACGAGGCCGAGCACGCCGCCATAGAACGCCTCGGCGCGGGCGAGGTCGGTGGCGATGACCAGGGCGAGGCCGAGCTTCACCGCGGCATCGGCGGGAATGCCCGTCCCGCGCGGTGCGCCGCGCGGGACACGACGGTCACGTCCAATCCTTGCCCTTGTGCGGTTTGCGCACCAGCTGGGGCTCGACATAGGCGGGCGGCTTGATGCCGCCCGTTGGTGCCGGGCCCTTCTTGTTGTCCGACTTGGGCTTCTTCTTTTCCTTGTTGCCGCGCTGTTCGCGATTGGCCATCTGCAACTCCTCGGGTTCTCGAATCGCGCGCCTAGCTAACCGCGTTCCCAGTGTTTCGTGAAGGCTTAGTGTTTCGTGAAGTCCGGCTGCCAGGCCGCCTCGCCGGCGCGCCAGCGCACGAAGGCGATCCAGTCTGCCGTCAGGGCGTCGGTCTGCGAACGGGTCGAGCCGATGCCGTGGCCGGCCTGGGCGTCGATGCGCAGCAGGACCGGGCTCGACGGATGGGCCGCCAGCAGGGTCGCCGCGAACTTGGCCGGCACCCAGGGCGCGACGCGCGGGTCGTTCAGGCCGGTCGAGATCATGATCGCCGGATAGTGCGTGCCGTCGACCACGTGCTGGACCGAATCCATCGCCCAGAGATTGTCGAAGCCCTCTTGCTTGGCGATCGTGCCGAACTCGGGGATGTTGTCCGGGCCGTTGGGCGTGAATTCCATGCGCAGCGGATTGGCCGAGGGCACCGCGTCGATCACGCCGGCGAAGAGGTCGGGACGCTCCTCCATCGCGCGGCCCATGGTGATGCCGCCCGCCGAGCCGCCCATGATGAAGAGCTTGGACGGCGTCGTGACGCCCTGCTTCACCAACAGGTCGCCGCAGGCGATCTGGTCCTGCCAGGTGTTGTGCTTGTCGGCGTCCTTGCCGGCGAGGCGCCAGGCGTCGCCGAGCTCGCCGCCGCCGCGCACATGGCACACGCCATAGGAGATGCCTTCCTTCACGAACACCGCGCGCCGCGTGCTGAAATCGGCGAGGTTGGAAATGCCGTAGGAGCCGTAGGCCTCGACCACCACGATGCCGGGCTTGGCGGCGCCCTTGGGGCTCATCAGCGACAGAGGCACCATCACGCCGTCCTTGGCCGGGGCCAGGAGATCGTCGACGTGGTACTGCGCCGGATCGAAATCGCCCTTCGCGCCGATGCCGAGGTCGGCGAACTTTCCGCTTTTGGGCTCGTAGCGGTATTCGGTGGGCGGGACGATCCAGCTGGAGACGTCGATCTCCACGCCCGGCTCGCGCGGATCGGAGAACGTGCCGCCGACATGGCCGCGCGCCGGCAGCGGGATCGGCGTCGCGGCGCCGGTCTTGTAGTCGACGCGCAAGAGCTCCGAATAGACGCCGCGCGTGGTCGTGACATAGAGGCCGTCGGCCGCGGCGTGCACGCTTTCGATGACACGCTTGGGATCGGCCGCGACCAGGACCTTGGCGGACGCGAGCGGCTGGCCGGCTTTCAGCGCCAGCACCTGGAAGGTCGGCGCATCCTTGTGGCTGAGCAGGAAGACGGTGTCGCCCTTCATGTCGAGCGCGGTGATGCCGGCGTCGCGGTCGGCGAGCAGCGTCCATCTGGCTTTCGCCGGATCGGCGGCGGTGGCGGCGGGCGCCAGCCACACCTTGTATTCGTTCTGCACGCCGTTGACCGACACGAAGGCGGCGACGCTCGATCCCGGCGTGAAGACCAGCACCGGCGTCTCGTCGGAACCGACTTTGGGGCCGGTGGGCAGCAGCGCGCCGTAGAGCGGCACGGGATCGGATCTCAGGTCCCAGGCGGCGAGGCTGGCGTCGCGGTATTTCTCGGTGCCCGGATCGGTGGGCTTCAGCTGCTTCATGCGGATGAAGTAGATCGACTTGGAATCGGTGCCCCACGACGTCACGCCGTATTGCGCGCGGTCGACCGGGCCGGCGATCGCGGCGCCGGTGGCCGCGTCGTAGACGGTGAGCTGCGCATCCTCGGAGCCGCCTTCCGACAGGCCGACGGCGACCTTGCTGCCGTCGGGCGACGGCGCGATGTAGTTGATCGCATAAGGCTTGCCGCCATGCGCCGCCATCACGGCCGTGATGTCGACGATCTTGCGCGTGCCCCTGGCGTCGCGCACCACGAGGTCGAAATTGTCGGCGCCGGGCGCGCGCTCCTCGTAGAATTCGCGGCCGCCGAAACGGGCGTAGTTGTTGATGAAGCCGAAGGAGCCGGTGAAGGCGCCGACCCGCTTGCCCAGATCGGCGCGGCCGGGGATCGCATCCATCACGCTGCGTGTGTAGGCGCCTTGCGCCTTCATCCAGTCGGTGGTGGCGGTGTCGAGCTTCTCCATGCCGCGATAAGTGTCGGTGACGCTGTGGCCGTAAAGCGTCTCGGTCACCGGGCTGGGCGCGATGGGGCCGGGCTGCACCGGCCCCGGGTTGCCGGCGGCGACGGCAAGCGTGGCGGCGGCGGCGAACACGGCGGCACTGGCGAGGAGAGATGAACGCGTCATGGAGATCCCCTGAAATCGGCGCGCAAGCTTAGCCCCGGTTTGCGGCGGCGGCGAACACAGATGCGCGAGCCGGGACGGTGCTCTATCGTTCGGCGGGGCTGAGGAGCGGGTGCGATGCGGGCTTGGGTGGCGGGATTAACGCTGTGCGCGCTGGCGGGGGGCCCGGCGCAGGCCGAGGTGATCCTGCGGCTGCCGACGGCGGAGCGCGTGGTGGCGCTGACCTTCGACGCCTGCGAGCAGCACCGGCCGATGACGCTCGACAGCGGGATCGGCGACTATCTTGTGGCGCACCGCATCCCATTCACGGTGTTCCTGTCGGGGCGGTTCGTGGAGGACAACGAAGCGGCGGTGCGGCGGCTCGCGGCGCTCGATTTCGTCGAGCTGGAGAACCACAGCTGGGACCATCCCAACGACATGCGCCGGCTGAGCGACGCGGACGTGCGCGACGAGATCGCGCGGACGGACGAGGAGATCGCGCAGGTGACGGGGCGGCACACGGCGTTCTTCCGTTTTCCGGCGATCACCTATGACGCGCGGACGCTGGGGATTGTGGAGGGGCTCGGCTATCGCGTGGTGCATTACCGCTGGGAGGTCGGCGATCCCGATCCCCACGAGACCGGGCCGCGCATCGTGCGCGAGATCGCCGAGGGGACGCGGCCCGGCGACATCGAGATCTTCCATATCAACGGCCGCGGCTGGCACACCGCCGAGGCGCTGCCGCGCGTGGTGGAGGAGCTTCGGGCGGACGGATATCGCTTCGTGCTGCTGCGCGACTACCTGAAGGCGGCGCGATGAGCGGGGCGATCATCCTGCTCAACGGCGCGTCGAGTTCGGGCAAGTCGACGCTGGCGCGCGCCATCCAGGCGAAGATCGATGCGCCGTTCTGGCATATCTCGATCGATCATCTGCGCGACGCCGGCGTGCTGCCGCTGGCGCGCATCAAGCGCGGCGCGTTCGACTGGAAGGCGATGCGGCCGGCGTTTTTCGAGGGCTTCGAGGCGTCGCTGGCGGCCTATGCGGCGGCGGGCAACAACCTGATCGTCGAGTATATCGTCGAGACGCCGGACGGACGGACGCGCCTCGCGCGGCGGCTGGCGCCGTTCGACGTGTTCTGTGTCGGCGTGCATTGCGATCTGGCGGAGCTCGAGCGGCGGGAGGCGGCGCGCGGCGACCGGCCCGCCGGCGATGCGCGGCGGGACTTCGAGGCCATCCATGCCTTCATGCGTTACGACTGTGCGATCGATACGACGGCGCCCAAGGGCGACGAAGCGGAGCGCGTGATCGCCGCCTGGCAGGCGCGGACGGCGCCGGCGGTGCTGGGGCGGAACGCGGCAGCGCGCTAGGCGCCGCAGCACTTCTTGTGTTTCTTGCCGGAGCCGCAGGGGCACGGGTCGTTGCGGCCGATCTTGGGGCCGGTGCGGATGGGGACTCGCGGCACCGCGTCGCGCTTCCAGTACGCGGCGATGTCCACGACCGCCTGGCCGATCATCTCGGGCGCGTTCGCGACGAGGAAGGCGCGGTCGCGGGCGGACAGGTCGAACAGGGAATTGCCGTCCTCGCCGTCGCACAGCGCGAGGATGGGATAGGCAATGGCGTCGTCCTCTTCGGATTCGAAGAGTTTGGTCCAGGCCTCGATACGCAGCGACGCCGCGGTCATGAAGCCGTCGGCCCAGCTTTGCGGCAGCGGGTCGCCCTCGTCGTCGATCTCCAGCAGCGGGCCGTAGGCGTCGGCGTCGGCGTCGATGCTTTGGAGGATGTCGTTCAGGCGGGTGGAGATCGCGCCGAGCACGGCCTGGGCCTGGGCGTCATCGGCAAAGCGCGGCTCGGCGCCGTTCCAGATCACCGGCAGCCATTCGGCGGGAGCGACCGCCGCCGGTCCGATGGCGAGAGCGGTGAGGAACCCGTCGAGCTCCGCCAGCGTCATCACCGCGTCGCCGAGATCGGGCGCGGAGAAATAGGCGTTCAGCAGATCGAGGGTGGGGTCGGTGTCGGAGTCCGGTTCGGTCATGGATTCAGTCATGGGATTCAGTTCTGCCAGCGCAGCGACATGCAGGAGAGGCCGGCATCGAGCTTGGCGGTCTCGCGCACGCACAGCGGGCGGACGGCGAAGCCGGCGGCGGCCAGCATGCCGGCGGTGCGCGCAAAGCGGTCGTCGACGAAGAGCGTGTCGTTGACGCGCAGCGCGTTGGCGGCGGCGTCCTCGCCATCGGGGGTGCGCAGGATATTGAAGCCGTCGAAGAGACCGGAGGCGGCCATCGCGGACGTGGCGAGGATCGTATCCTCCGCAACGAGGGCGCAGGCGGTCTTGAAGTGCAGGATGCCGCGCGGCGTGTCGACGATGCGGGCGGTGCGGCCGAAGGTAGCGAGATGCGCGGCGAGCGCCTCGGCACCCGCGCGGTCGGTGCGCAGGGAAAGGCCGATAAATACGGTGCTTTCCGTCACCAGCACGTCGCCGCCATCGGCGTGTTCGCCCTCGCGCAGCTCCAGCACGCGCGTGAAATGGCGGTGGAGGACGGGCCGCATCGCCTCGCGCTCGCCAAGACGCGTGGGGGCGCCGGGGCGCAGCAGGACGGCACCGTTGCCGAACACCAGCGCGGGATCCTCGACGAACACGGAATCGGGAAAAGCTTCGAGCGGCTCGAGCACGTCGACCGCAACGCCGGCGGCGGTGAGCGCGGCGACATAGGCCGCGTGCTCGGCCAGGAGGCCGGCGTGGTCGGGCACGGTGGACGGATCGTCGCGCAGGCCGTCGACGGCGCTGGCGCCGGGCGAGCGGGCAATGGCGTGCGTGAAGGCGAAGACGGGCATGACGGCACGCTATAACGCCGCGCGCCGCCAAACGGAAATCGCGGCCGGTCAGGGTGGCGCCCCACCCCATGTCGCGGTGGGAAACGCCCAGCCCATCACCGCGCCCGCAGTGGCGAGGCCACAGCCGGTGGGCGGCGCGTTGGTCAGCCAGGTGTTGGAGCTGGTCGACATCGCGCGGCCGATCACCGCCGTAGTCGCGTCGAAGGCGCACAGGGCGGTGAGACTGTTGTTGCCGTTCACCGTGTAGAAATCGGCGCTGAGCATGTCCGCGCCGTTGCAGAAACTGGTCGGGATGTTGCCGACATCCAGGAACGTCCAGAGCATCACCTGGCTCTTCAGCACGAGCAGGCCGAAATAATCGCCGCCCGCCTGATACAGCAGGTTGTAGACCGGCTCGTCGCTGCCGCCGATGACGAACGGGAAGTACAGGTCGCCGAGCACGGAATACAGAGCGCCCATCTTGCCCCAGTCGCTCAGCACGGCGTTCGCGTTCTGACTGAGATTGGAGAGCAGCGTCCCCGTGTTGTAGTCGCCGAACGACGACGCGATGGCCGCCAGCGTGCCGGTGAGTGCGACGCCCGGCGTGTACGACACCTGCCCTTTCTGCATCGCGAAGCGGAAGGTGCTGAAATAGAGCTGCATCGCCGCGGCGCCGGTCAGCGACGCGTCGCCGAGCGCGGCGCCGGCCGCCGTTGTCCCGGTCCGGCGCTTCGCGGCGGCCAGGAAGGCCACCAGCTCGAGCGCCTTCTCGATGAATCCCGCGACGTCGTCGACTTCGCTGAGCAGTCCCTCGACCGCGGAGACCGGGTCGGTGCCGCTCGACGACTGGATGTAGACCTCGTTGCCGATGTCGCTCAGCGATTGATCGATCACGTCGTAATACTGGTTCGCGAAAGCCTGCGCGTCGTTGACATAGCCGTAGATCTTGACGGCGACCTGGATCTCGATCGCGAGCTGCTGCTGCACGGCGGCGAAGGCCTCGGGATAGCCCGGAGCGGTGTATTTGGCGGTGTTCGGCTGGAGCGCGAGGATCGCGTCCTGCACCGCCGTGGTCACGTCGTTTTGGGCGGTCGTATACATGCTGCGGAACGCCGCGATCTGCGTGGTGTCGGGCGCCGGCGACGTGACCGAGGAGGGCAGCAGCGTCGAACCGAGCTGGGTCACGATATCGGCGACGGCATCGGTGGAGAGCGGATCGGTGAAGGCCGGGAACGGCGCGGACGCGACGTTGAGCAGCGCATCGCTCCACACGTCGTAGATCGCGGGCGCCGTTTCATAGACCACCGTGACGCCGTTCAGCGTGGGCGCACCGCCTTGCGCGACGTCGTTGGTGCCGTTCGGATAATTGGTCCAGAGCGGCAGGTAATTGAAGAGGCCGGTGGCGCTGGGGGCGACGGGCGCCCAGGGCGCCGGCACGAAATTGCCCGAATTCCAGACGCGCACCTCGGCCATATGGCCGCTGAAGCTGCCGGTCAGGGTCTTGGAGAACCTCCCGATCTGGGCCGTGTTCTGGTAGCCGCCCAGCACCTGCGTGCCGACGATCTGACCAAAGCCGATTTTATAGGGCTGCACGTCGGGCGCACCGGCGGCGCCCAGCACCTGCGCGCCGTCGATGTAGGCGTAGGCTTGGCCGTTGAACGCCCAGATCGCGACCTGATGCCAGTTGCCGTCGGCGATATTGCCGATCGGGAAGCTGGCGCTGGCCGTGCCGGCGTCGAGCCCAGCCCAGAACGCCAGCAGATCGAGCTTGAAGGCGCCCGTGCCGTCGGGCGCCACGGCCATGGCGAAATACGCGTCGCCGCCGCAGACCGTGTAGAGGCTCTGCGGGCCGGAAATGCCGTTCGGGAAGCGGACATGGACCTCGATCGCGGCGCCATCGGGGATATGGATCTCCCCGCCCGAAAGAAGAATCTGCGTGAATTGGCCGGCCGGCGGCAGCGCGGTGAGATCGTAGTGGTTCGGCATGGCATGCCCCTCGGTTCGACGATCCGAGGCTAGGGATCAAGGTTTCGGCGCAACAGGCCGAGACTTCTCATTTTGGGGATTGCCGGCACTGGGCGGCGCAAAAACAACAGCGAAAAACAAAAAACCCCCGCGCTTTCGCGCGAGGGCTTTCGAGATCTTGTGAAGGCATTCTTTCAAAGGCGCTCACGCTCTCGCGTACGCGCTCAAAACGCTGTCCTTGGCAGGACTGGCAGCGACCTACTCTCCCGCGGCTTGAGCCGCAGTACCATGGGCGCTGGAGGCTTTAACGGCCGAGTTCGGAATGGGATCGGGTGGAATTCCTCCGCAAGGACCACCAGTCCGGCAAAGGACAGCGTTTGAAAGATACGACACTGATGTAGCTGAAGGTTGTGTTTCATGCCGCGCTTCGTAACGCGGCGTGAGCCGTCGAACATCCGCTCGATGAAAACGGACGTCACGACGTGCGTGATGCCTGGCTTTGTTTCCAGACATGGAACGGTGCTGTAACGATCAAGAGTTACATTCGAGCGATTAGGACCAGTAAGCTCAACGCCTCGCAGCGCTTACACACCTGGCCTATCAACGAGGTAGTCTTCCTCGGCTCTCAAGGGAAACCTAGTTTTGAAGTGAGTTTCACGCTTAGATGCTTTCAGCGTTTATCTCGTCCGTACATAGCTACCCGGCAATGCAGCTGGCGCCACAACCGGTCCACCAGAGGTACGTTCCTTCCGGTCCTCTCGTACTAGGAAGAAGTCTTCTCAAGTTTCCAACACCCACGGCAGATAGGGACCGAACTGTCTCACGACGTTCTAAACCCAGCTCACGTACCACTTTAAATGGCGAACAGCCATACCCTTGGGACCGGCTACAGCCCCAGGATGTGATGAGCCGACATCGAGGTGCCAAACC
>DASZMT010000035.1:0-43962 GCA_035551495.1 Rhizomicrobium sp.
GACCGGCTCGATTACTCTCGACGACGCGGACAACGCGTTCGGCGCGCTGAACGTTTCGACGCAAGGCGACGATGGCGCGACGATCGTCGACACCGGCGACCTCACCGTCACCGGCGCCACCGTCGGCGGCACGCTGATCCTGACCGCCGGCAGCATCGGCCAGGCCGGCGCGATCGATGCCGATGTCCTGGGCGTCACCGGCACCAACGGCATCACGCTCGACAACGCGAACAACACGTTCTCCGGCGTGCAGATCGACACCACCGACGCCGATGCGCTGATCACCGATGCCCGGGGCATCGACATCTTCTCCGCCAACACCGGGGCGGGCGTGCTGACGATCAATTCGGGCGGCAATGTCGGCCAGGAGCACGCCATCACGGCGGGCGGCCTGACGATATCGTCGGGCGAGGGCGACATCACGCTGGACAACGCCGCCAACGCGGTCTCGGGCGACGTGTCGTTCACCACCGGCACCAACGTCGTGTTCTTCAACAGCTTGCACACCACGCTGTCCGACACCGACGTCGGCGGCGAGATGCTGGTGAATGCCGCCGGCCTCGACCAGGACGGCGCGGTCACCATCGGCACACTGACGGCCAATGTCGGAGAGGGCACGATAACGCTGACCAACGCCGGCAACGTCATCGGCGCGCTGGATCTCACGAGTACGTCGACCAGCGACGTCGCGATCGTGGATTCGACCGGCGTCGATCTGGGCGCGATCGAGGTCGGGGGGCGCTTCATCCTCTCGGCCGGCGGCGACGTCACGCAGTCGCTGGCGCTCGTCCTCGGCAACGGCATGGCGATCTCGTCCTCGGGCGGCGACGTCACGCTGAACGATGCGGGCAACCAGGTCTCCGGCGACGTGTCGTTCTCGACGGACGGCGAGACGGCCTTCTCCAACATCGGCCAGATCACCCTCGGCCAGACCACGGTCGGCGGCACGCTGACCCTGACCGGCGCCGGCATCGACCAGGACGGCGCGGTGAACGCCGGCACGCTGACCGCCGACGCCACGAAGGGCACGGTCACGCTGACCGATGGCGGCAACGTCTTCGGCACGGTGAACCTCTCGACCACCTCGGAAGAAGACGTGTCGGTGACGGATTCGACCGGCATCACGCTCGGCGCCATCGCCGTCGGCGGCAAGCTCGTCATCGCGGCGGGCGGCGACGTCACGCAGAACAAGGCGCTCGGCCTGTCCAACGGCATGTCGATCACCGCCACCGGCGGCGACATCACGCTCGACAACGCCGACAATACGGTCTCGGGCGACATATCGTTCAACGGCACGGGCGACGCGACCTTCGTCAACGGCGTCGCGACGACGCTGGATACATCCTCGGTCGACGGCACGCTCAGCGTGACCGCGGGCGGCGACATCACCCAGGACGGCGCGATCGCGGCGGGCGAACTCGACGTTTCGAGCACCAACGGGTCGATCGCGCTGACCAACGCCGACAACGATTTCGCCGCGCTCAATGTTTCGGCCACCGTCGAGGGCGGCGATGCGACCATCGTCGACGGCACCGATCTCACCGTCACCGGCGCGAATGTCGGCGGCACGCTGTCGCTCACCGCGAACAGCATCGGCCAGACCGGCGCGATCACGGCCGATACGCTCAGCGTGTCCGACGGCACCGGCATCGTGCTGACGAACGAGGACAACGCGTTCGACAATCTCCAGGTGGCGACCGACGGCGCCGACGCGTCGTTCGCCGACAGCCGCGACATGAACGTGATCTCCGCCAACCTGAACGGCGGCACGCTGACGCTCGACTCGGCCGGTTTGGTGACGCAGAGCGGCGCGATCGACGCCGGCGGCCTCACGGTCTCGGCCGGCGAGGGCGGCATCACGCTGACCGACACGCACAACGCGGTCTCGGGCGACATCGTCTTCGATACGGCCGGCGATGCGAGCTTCAACGACACGCAGCAGATCACCTTCGGCGAGACGTCCGTCGGCGGCACGCTGACGGCCACCTCCGGCGCCGGCATCGACCAGGACGGCGCGATCAGCGCCGGCACGCTCACCGCCTCGGCGGGTGAGGGCACGATCATGCTGGACGACGCCGGCAACGTCCTCGGCACGGTCAACCTCTCCTCGACCTCGAGCCAGAGCACGTTCGTCACCGACTCCACGGGGCTGACGCTCGGCCAGATCGTCGTCGGCGGGCCGCTGATCGTGGCGGCCGGCGGCGACGTCGATCAGAACCAGGCACTGGTGCTCGGCCAGGGCGGCATGGACGTCACGTCCAGCGACGGCGGCATCGATCTGTCCAACACCGGCAACGCGGTGTCGGGCACGGTCAGGCTGCACAGCGCGGGCGATGCGACCTTCGCCAACACGCTGACGACGCAGCTCGGCGCCAGCCGTACCGGCGGCACGCTCACCCTCCTGTCGAAGGGCGATGTCGATGTCGTCGACGTGGTGCAGAACGCCAGCGGCAACATCGTCGTGGTCGCGGGCTGGGACGGCGAGACGACCGATCCGGAATCCTTCGGCAATGCCGGCGTCTACGGCAACGCCAACGGCAGCCTGGTGATCGGCGGCGGCGGAACGACGAACTTCGCGGCGCTCGGGTCGCAGTCCGGCACGACCACGGTCTACGCCTATAATGTGAGCCTGCTCGGCACCAATGCCAGCGCGCAGCTCGGCTATCACGGCACCGGCGGCGGCGACATCGATATGCTGGCGCTGAACGATCTCACCGTCACGGCCGGCAGCGGCAACGCTTATGTCGGCAACGGTTCGATGAGCACCGATATCGAAGGCAACGTCACGGGCAATATCGACCTGCGCGTCGGCGGCAATGCGGCCTTCACCAACGCGACCGACAAGGTCGCCTGGTTCGGCAACCATATCGTCAGCGGCACGGAAACCGGCAACGTCGTCCTGGTTGCCGACAGCATCGACGCCGAGAACGGCGCCGATATCGGCACCATCGTCGTCACCGACGTGGTCGGCGGCGACGTCACCATCGGCGGCACCTCCACCGAGGACGGCGGCATCGATGTCGGCAAGAATTACAGCTACGACTCGACCCACACGCTCAGCCTGCTCACCGCGGGCAACCTGCTCGTCGAGGGCTCGATCCAGAATTCGGGCACCGGCGCGATCAATCTGGTCGCGGGCTGGGACGGTCAGACGCTGAACGACTTCGGCCTCGAATCGGCCGGCCTCGGCGGCAAGGGCGTCACCATCGGTGGCGCGGACGCGACCGGCGGCGTGGCGGTCGGCAGCGCCGGCGGCACGACCTCGGTCTATGGCGCAAGCCTGACCCTGAGCGCGCTGAACGGCTACGCCCAGCTCGGCGTCCACGGCGCCGGCACTGGTGCGGTGGTGGTGACCGTCTCGGGCGATGTCGCGCTCAACGGCGGCGCGGCGACGGGAGACTTCGCGCAGATCGGCAATGGCGGCCTCGGCACCAGCGGCGACAATGGCGGCGACATCCTGATCGGCGCCGGCGGCGACGTGACGCTGACCGGTGGCGCGGGCACCGAAGCCTATGCCCAGATCGGCCTCGGCGGTGCGGAGTCGAACAGCAACTCGGCCGGCTACAGCAACACCGGCGACATCGCGATCGCCGCCACCAACGTGGTCGTCGACGCCGGCACCGGCAGCGGCGCCTATGCCCAGATCGGCAATGGCGGCCTCAAGTCCGGCCAGGGTCTGACGGGCGAGGGCGACAACACCGGCGACATCGTCGTGGCCGCGAGCCATTCGGTCTCGCTGCTCGGCAGTGGCGACGACGGCTATGCCCAGATCGGCAACGGCGGCAGCCAGTCGAACCTGGGCCCGTCTGCAACGGCCAGCGGCGCCGACACCGGCACGGTCACGGTCATCGCGCCAAACGGCGCCGACGGCTCGGTCACGCTGGGTGCCGGCGCCGGCGCCAACGCTTATGCCCAGATCGGCAATGGCGGCTACGACGTGAACGCCGGCACCAGCGCGGTGGCGGGCAAGTTCGCCATCGGCGGCGACATCACCGTCACCGACCTGGTGCTGACCGGCAACGGCGACAACGCCTATGCCGTGATCGGCAACGGCGACGTGACGAAGAACAGTTACGGCAACGTGTCGGGCAATATCTTCATCGACGCCAACGGCAACATCACCTACACCAACGGCGCCGGCACGAACTCGTTCGCCACGATCGGCAACTTCACCGGCCACGGCACGGTGTCGGGCACGATCAACGGCGCCACGCCCCCGGACATCGACGGCGACGGCGGCGACAAAGGCGCCGGCGACATCAACAACAACCCGGCGACCGTCGGCACCGTCGTCTCGACGCAGCAGCAGGGCAACCAGCCGCTGCCGATCACGGTGGTCAACACCATCGTCGTGACCATCGAGCAGGGCGACGACTCCACCAATGGCCTCTCCGCCGCGCTGGTCGACGACAACCCGCCGGGCCCGCTGGCCTCGCTCGACACCGGCTATGCCGACAGCGAGCCGCCGACGACCGCCGACAGCGCCACGGTGGTGATCGCGGACTCGCTCGACGGCGACAAGCAGGGCAGCACCACCCAGTCGATGCTGGGCGGCCTGCTCAAGCAGAACAATGCGCCGACCGGCAGCCATGCGGTGCATGCGATCCCGCCGGCCGATCAGGACTTCTCCAGCTGGGGCAACGAGGCCTTGTGGCAATGAGCGTCAAGCGTCTCTCCCTCCTGCTCGCCGCGTCCGCCGCGCTCGCCGTCGGCGGTGCCATCGCGGCCGGCACCGCCTTCGCGCAAGGCGAAGGCGCGTCCTGCACGGTCAAGGGCAGCGATATCGTCTGCAACGGCCAGCCGGCCGGCACGTTGCGCGTGTCGCAGCTGCCCCAGCCCGTGCCGTCGGACTCGAACGGCCGCCGCGCCGCGATCCTGGCGGGCGCCAAGGCGCTGCCGGGCGGCCTCGCCACCGCGCTCGACGTGGCGTGCGACGCGCCCCAGTGGATCGGCGCCGCGGGTCGGGAGGATGCGCTCTATCTCTGTACGCTCGCCGGCAACAACTGGCCGCGCATCATCCTGGTGGGAGCCGAGGGCTCGACGCTCGCCGCCGCCGAAGGCCTGCCGTCCGGGCTTCACGTTCTGGGGAGCGCGGTGCACGACGCGACCGGCAACACGCCGGACGAGTCCGCCGCCGCCGGCCTGATCGCCGCCAAATACTCCGCCCAGACGCGCACCGCCGGCGCCGTCGATTACGTCGATTACAAGAAGCTGGTCGAGGCCGCGCGCGTCTATGCCGGCGCCGACAACTATGCCGGCGCGGAAGATGCCTATCGCCGCGCCCTCGATGCCGAGACGCAACTGTTCGGCGCGGACTCGCTCGCGGTCGGCGACACGCTGCTCGAGCTGGCGCTCCAGGTCTCCAACCAGGGCCGCTTCGACGAGGCCGCGGCGCTGTTCCAGCGCGCCCAGCCGATCATCGAGGCGTCCGCCACGCCCAATGCGCGCGCCCGCTTCGCCGCCTATCAGGCGCTCGACGCCGCCAACCAGCGCCATTATGCCGACGCGTTGAAATTCGCCCGCGACGCCACCGCGCAGCGCCGCGCCGAGATCGATGCCGCCAAGAAGATGGCGGCCTCCGGCGATGCCGAGGCCGCCGTGCCGGTCGCCCTCCAGGGCGAGCTCGCCCATTCGCTGCGCATCGAGGGGGAGATGGCGCTGCGCCTCGGCGACAACGCTTCGGCGCAAGCGTCGGCGGAAGAGGCGCTTTGGATCATCACCGAAGAGCCCGGCCTGCCGCTGTGGTGGCGGCCCGAGATGGTCATGCTGATGGCCGACGTGAACGCGGCACAGGGCCGCGTCGTGATCGCCGAGCGCGACTATCGCGACGCGCTCTCGCTCGACCAGAAGCTGTTCGGCGACACCGCGCCGACCGCGCGCGCCGAGTTGGCGCTGGGCAAGTTCTACAACGACCAGCAGCTCTATCCGGCGTCGGTGTCGTCCTATCGCGCCGCCTTCGCGATCCTCGCCAAGGACCCCGTGGCGCGTGCGCAGATCGTCTCCGACCAGATCGTGCCGTTCCTCGCAGCGGCATCCGCGCTGGCGGAACAGGAGCCGGCGCAGCGTGCAGCCCTGAACGCCGAGATGTTCCGCGCCACGCAGCTGGTGAGCTCCGGCGTCGCCGACCGCACCATCGCGCGCGTCGCGGCGCGCCGCGCGGCGAACGATACGCAGCTCGCGAACCTCGTGCGCCAGCTCCAAACCGCCGACACGGCGCGCGACGATGCGCGCCTGCAGCTGGCGGCCGAGAACGCCAAGCCGAACGACACGCGCGACGCGCTGCTGGTGGCGCGCTACCAGACCGATCTCAAGACCGCCAACGCCAATGCCGCCACGCTGCAGGCCAAGGTCGATCAGAGCTATCCGTCCTACGCCAAGCTCGCCGATCCGGGCCCGGTGGCGCTCGCCGATTTCCAGGCCAGCCTGCATCCGGGCGAGGCGTTCCTCGCGTTCGTCGTCGGCGCCAAAGGCAGCTACGCGCTGCTGGTCACGCCGGGCGCCGTCGCGACCGCGCCGCTCGGCGCCACGACCGCCAGCCTTGCGGGCGACGTCGAGGGCCTGCGCACCGCCTTCACGCCCAAGCTCGGCCGCGTGCCGGAGTTCAGCCTCAAATCGTCGTACCAGCTCTATCGCCAGCTCCTCGCGCCGCTGGAGCCGTCGCTCGGTGGCGTGCATCATCTGATCGTCGCGCCGGGCGGCGCGCTCGACAGCCTGCCGCTGTCGCTTCTGGTGACGGCCGAGCCCAAAGGCAGCTACGCCAACGCCGCCTGGCTGGTGCGCCGCATGGCGGTGAGCCAGGTGCCGAGCCCGCGCGCCCTCGTCCTGCTGCGGTCCGAGCACGTCGCGCGCGCGCCGCAACCCTTCTTCGGCGTCGGCGATCCCGCCTTCAACGGTTCCAGCGCCAAGGCCCTGTCGGTTCTTGCCTCCGCCTGCCAGCAGGGCGCGGGCGCCGATCCGGCGCTCTTGCGCGCGCTGCCGCCGCTGCCGGAAACCGCCGCCGAGGTGCAGATCGTCGGCCGCAGCTTCGGTTCGCCCACCATCCTCACCGGCGCGCGCGCCACCGAGACCGCGGTGCGCGATGCGCATCTGGAACAGTACGACGTCGTCTATTTCGCCACCCATGGCGTGTTGCCGGGCGAGCTGCACTGCCAGTCCGAGCCCGGGCTGGCGCTCTCGCCGCCGCCGGACGGTGCCGCCTCGCCGGCCGCCGACGGCCTGCTCAGCGCCAGCGAGATCGCGGGCCTCAAGCTCAACGCCGACCTCGTCGTGCTCAGCGCCTGCAACACGGCGGCGGAGGGCGGCACGCGCTTCGGTGGCGGCGCGCTGGAGGGCTTGGCCGACTCGTTCTTCGACGCCGGCGCCCGCGCGGTGCTCGCCAGCCACTGGCAGGTGCCCTCGGCGGCGACCGAGAAGCTGATGACCACCGTCTTCGCACGCTATGCCAAGGATCCGTCGCGCGACCTCGCCGAGGATCTGCGCCAAGCGCAGCTCGCGATGATCGCCAATGGCGCGACCGCGCATCCCTTCAACTGGGCGGCCTTCACCCTGATCGGCGACAGCGGATCGGCCACGCGCACCGCCAAGAACGGAGATTGATCCATGGCGCGCACCTCGCTTCTCGCCGTCCTCGTGCTGGCCCTGTCGCTGAGCGCCGCTTCCGCCGCCTCGCTCACCGTGGTGGAGGCGCGCGGTATCAACCTGGCGCCCGGCAGCACCATCGATGCCGGCAAGCCGCTGGTGCTCAAGCCCGGCCAGCACGTCACGCTGATCTCCGACGCGGGCGCCACGCTGTCGATCGACGGCCCCTACAACGCGCCGCCTTCGGCCGGCAGCACGGGCCGCAGCCTGGGCACCACGCTGGCCGCGCTCCGCACCGAGGAGAGCGCGCGTACCAACCAGGCGGGCGTCACCCGCCATGTCGATCCGCTGAACAAGCTTCCCAACCCGTGGCTGTTCGACGTCTCGCATAGCGGCAACGTCTGTCTGCAGCAGGGCGCGGTGCCGGTGTTCTGGCGCCCCGACTCCCGGTCTTCGACCGCCTTCACGGTGGTGCCGGTCGACCGGTCGTGGAAGTCGCAGGCGGCCTGGCCGGCCGGCCTCGACCGCATCACGGTGACCACCGACGTGCCGATGCATGGCGGCGCGGCCTATGTCGTCACCTATACCGGCGGCGAATACGCGCTGGCCGTCTTCAACGTGCCGGTCAACCTCGCCAATGACGAGATGCGTGCCGCCTGGATGCTGCACAAGGGCTGCGACGCGCAAGCAGAGGCGCTGCTGAACGCTCGCAAGTGAGCGGGCGCCGATGAACGTCTGGCTCGCGCGCCTCTGGACGTTCGTCCGCAGGAAGAAAGTGATCGACCGCGCCACCGCGGTCGCGGCGGCGCTGGTCGTCGCGGTGCTGGCGATGCTGGCGGTCGACAAGATCTCGTTCCTCACCAGCGCCGACCGGTTCGTCCAGGACTGGCAGATCGCGACCCGCTCGCCCATCGAGCCGCAGGACACCAACGTCGTCGTCGTCGCGGTGCAGGAAGCGACGCTGGAGCATTTCGCCTATCGCGCGCCGCTGGACCGCGATTTCCTGGCCAAGCTCTTGACCGGGCTCGACGCCAAGCATCCCAGGGCCATCGTCCTCGACTACCTGTTCGACCAGCCGACCGAGACGGACAAGGACGACAGGCTGCGCCAGGTCCTGCGCACCATGAAGACGCCGCTCGTGGTGTCGTATTTCGAGACCGGCGGAGAGACCAGCCCGGAGCAGATCCGCTATCTGCGCGACTTCGTGCCGGCCGGCGCCCGCGCCGCGGCCAATATCGGCACCGACCAAACCGATACGGTGCGCTGGATACTGCCCGGCGTCCGTGGCGCCGACGGCACCTGGCTGCCGAGCGTGCCCGTGAAAGTCGCGTCGATCCTCGGCCTGCATCCCCCCGACAAGCGCGTCCCCATCGCCTGGCGTGCCGATCCCGGCCAGAACGAATCCGCCTTCAGCGAGATTCCCGCCTGCCTGATCGGTTGGACGGGCTGTCTGGCGACCGCGCTTTACCCTCCGGCGTTCTTCAAGGGCAAGGTCGTGCTGATCGGCTCCGACATGACGCTGGTCGACCAGCATGCCACGCCCTTCGCCACGGCGCCGCGCCTCAACAAGCCGACGATGCCCGGCATCATGACCTTCGCCTATGCCATCGCGCAGCTGATGGAGCATCGCGATCCGCCGCAGCTGAGCTGGTTCGCCAATTTCGCCATCGCGCTGGTCTTCGCCGGCCTCGGCGCCCTGATCGGCCTCATCGACCTCGCGCTGTGGCTGCGCGGCGCGATGGTCGCGGTGCTGGTGGGTGTGCTCTGGTATCTCGGCGTCTGGGCGCTCTATGAGCATGCCGGCATCCTGATCGGCCTCATCGCGCCGACGCTGGCGCTGATCGTCGCCTTCGCGGTGGTGGATTCGATCACCGGCTTCGCGGCACGGCGCGCGCGGCACTTCATCCAATCCACCTTCTCGCTCTATGTGCCGCCCAGGCTGGTGCAGCAGCTCGAAGAGCATCCCGAGCAGCTGGTGCTCGGCGGCGAGCGCCGCGACCTCGGCCTGCTTTTCACCGACATCCACGGCTTCACGACGATGGCCGAGGGGCTGGATTCCAAGGACGTCGGCCGCGTGCTCAACGCCTATCTCGACGGCATGACGGCGGCGATCCAGAAGCACGAGGGCACGATCGACAAATTCATCGGCGACGCCGTCTTCGCGCTGTGGAACGCGCCGCTCGACGTCGACGATTATGCGACCAAGTCGGTGCGCTGTGCCCTCGACATGGACCTCTTTACCGAGTCCTTCCGCAAAGAGATGAACGCGGAGGGCATCCCGCTCAGCTACACCCGAATCGGCGTGCATGCCGGCGCCGCCGCGGTCGGCAATTTCGGCAGCCGCCACCGCTTCAGCTACACCGCCTCCGGCGACGCGGTGAACGCCGCCTCTCGGCTCGAGGGCCTCAACAAGACCTTCGGCACGCGGCTCTGTGTCAGCGGCGCGACCCGTGTGCTATGCAAGGGAATCGCGTTCCGGCCCATCGGGTCGGTCGTCCTGAAGGGCAAGACGGAGGCGCTCGACGTGTTCGAGCCGTTGCATGAAGGCGCCCTGAGCGCCAGCTACCTCGCGCGCTACGAGGAAGCCTATGCCGCCTGCCATGACGGCCATGCCGATGCGCTGGCGCTGTTCGGCGCGCTGGCGAAGGAGAATCCCGACGACCCGCTGGTCCGCTTCTATGTCGAGCGTCTCGCCCAGGGCGAGACCGGCATCAAGATCAAGATGACCGAGAAATGATGGTCTGGTCGATCCTCGCGATGATCGTCCTGGTGGCGCTGCGCCTCTGGGGCGTCGAGCCGATGCACGATCACTTCTCGAGCGCGACGGTCGACGAGATCAGCCACGGCCTGATGGTCGCGATCTTCGTCTGCGCGGCGCTGATCATCGACGGCCTGGTGCGCCACTTCTACTGGATCCGCTATCTGCGCCGGCGGCTGAACCGCGAAACGCCGGCCCTGATCCAGGACCTGTTGACCATCGCGCTCTTCCTGCTCGGCCTGTCGATCGGCCTGTCGTGGGAGGAGGGGTTCTCCTTCACCAGTTTCATCACCGCCTCCGGCGCGACCGCCATCGTGCTCGGCATCGCGCTGCAGACCGCGATCCAGGACCTGTTCGCCGGCCTTGCCATCAATCTCGACGGCTCCTATTCGCTGGGCGACTGGATCACGGTCTATACCGACCAGATCCCCGAGCCGATCTACGGCCGCGTCACCCACATGACCTGGCGCTCGACGTTCCTGGCGCTCGACGACGGGCGGCGCGTGATGCTGCCGAACCACATCGCCACCGCCAATCCGGTGATGAACCATTCGCGTCCCGCCGACGCCAAGCGGCTGTCGGTGGAGGTCTCGATCGACAACCGCATGCCCACCGACCGGGTGATCGACATGCTCCTGGGCGAGGCGTTCAAGTCGGTGCGCCGCCCCGGCCTGGCGCGCACGCCCGAGCCCAGCGTGATCATGACCAAGCTCACCAGCGACGCGATGTTCTACGAGGTGCGCTTCTATTTTCTGCCCGACCAGATCGAGCCCTCGGTGGCCAAGTCGATCGTGCTGGCGGGGCTGCAGGACGTGGTGCTGCAGAACAACATGCCCATGCCGGTCACCCAGATCGAGCTGGTCCAGCCCCCCGTCATCGACCTGGTGATCGACGAGAACGAGATCCGTTCGGCCTTGCATCACGCGAGCCTGTTCTCGAACGTGCTCAACGACGAGCAGAGCCGCGATCTGGCGCAGCAGTGCCGCCCTGTCGAATTCGCGCGCGGCAGCAGCCTGATGACGCAGGGCGAGCCGGCCTCTTCGATGTTCATCATCCTGGAGGGTGCGGCGCGCGTCAGCGTGCTGGGGGCGGACAACCAGCCGCGCGAGGTCGCGGTGCTGGCGACCGGCGATGTCGTCGGCGAGATGTCGCTGATGACCGGCACGGCGCGCAACGCCACGGTCGCCGCGCTCACGCGCCTGCGCGCGCTGGAGGTGACAAAAGATCCTGTCGAGTCGCTTCTGAAAAAGTCGCCGGAGCTGTTGCAGCGTTTCGGCCACGTGCTCGCCAAGCGCGAGCAGGAACGTGCCGCGATCGCCAACCGCGCCATACAGGTGGCGGCGGTGGAAAGCGATCTGATCACAAGGATGAAGACCTTCTTCAGCCGCGTGCTGTGGTCGGAGGACGAGGGGTAGCGCAACTGTCATCCGCCGCGAATGCGGCGGACCCAGTTGGTGCGCTACGAGCCTTGCAAGGTTCGCGAAGACGTTACCTAGGTTCGCCGCATTCGCGGCGAATGACATGAGGGCTTAAAACTTCACCACCCCGCTCAACACCACATCGACGATGCCGAGATAGGTCAGCTGGTGCACCAGCTGGTCGGTGCCGAACAGGATCCAATAGCGCTGATCGGTGGTCTCCCAGTGATAGCGCTTGTCGATCTGCACCTTGGTCCAGTCGGTGTGGTAGTGGATCGCGAACTCGGCGGCCAGAACCGCCGCTCCCGCCGGCAGCGACACGCCCAGGATGTAGAGCGCCGGAATCGTGCCCAGGATGTGCAGCCCGGAATGCAGCACGCCGCCCAGGTGGCCGTAGATGCCCTTGGTGCGCACCTGGAACTCGGTCTGCAGCACGAAATCGCACAGAAAATGCTTGAGCTGCAGCGCAAGAAGCGCCGTCAAGGCGAGAGCCGCATCATGGCTCATGCCGCGTTCCCTTCGTTTCCCTGCCCTTCTGGCAGTCTAGCCAACAATATAGGTTAGACCTATGCGTCTCCGCGCAGCATCCGGATAATTCCGGAGAAGTCGGTCACACCGAAACCCTTGGCGGCGAACAGGCTGTAGAGCTGCGTCGCCTCGGCGCCAAGCGGCGTGGTGGCCCCGGCGCCTGCCGCGGCGGCTTGCGCCAGTTTCAGGTCTTTCAGCATGAGCTGCGTGGCAAATCCGCCGGTGTAGTCGCGGTTCGACGGCGCGGTCGGCACCGGACCAGGCACCGGACAATACGTCGTCAGCGACCAGCACTGGCCGGACGCCGCCGACATGATGTCGAACAGCTTCTGATGCTCGAGGCCGAGCTTTTCACCCAAGGCAAACGCCTCGCAGGTGCCGATCATCGAGATCGCGAGCAGCATGTTGTTGCAAATCTTGGCCGCCTGGCCGGCGCCGGCGCCGCCGGCGTGCACGATGCGCTTGCCCATTTTCTCCAGGACCGGCTGCGCGCGCGCGAAAGCGGCGTCGGAGCCGCCGCACATGAAGGCAAGCGTGCCCGCCTCCGCGCCGCCGACGCCGCCCGACACCGGCGCGTCGAGGAAGTCGAACCCGGCCTTCGCCGCGGCCGCGTGCACCGCGCGCGCCGAGTCGATGTCGATGGTCGAGCAGTCGATCAGGAGCGCGCCCTTCTTCGCCGCCGTCAGGACGCTCTTCTCTTCGAGATAGACCGAGCGCACATGCGTGCCGGCCGGCAGCATCGTGATCACCACGTCCGCCTCGTGCACTGCGTCGAGCGCGGTCGCGGCGGATTTGCCGCCGGCATCGAGAACGGGTTTCAGCGCCGCCGGGCTGACGTCGAAGGCGCGGACCTGCTCCTGCGCCTTTAGCAGATTGCGCGCCATCGGCCCGCCCATATTGCCCACGCCGATGAATGCGATGGTGGTCATGCCGGTGATCCTTCCCTAGGGCGCGATCTTGAAAACGATGCGTTGCTTGTCGTCCTGTTCGGCGATCGCCGCGACGAGGTCGGCGAGAAACGCCCGTGCGTCGGCCCCCGCATGCGACTCGCCGATGATGTCGATCGTATAGGGCGCTTCCACGCCGTTGATGCTGCCATAGACCATGGAGTCGATGAAGGCGTCGATGCTGCCACCATGTCCGTGCGGCGAGTCGAGCGCGATCTTCAGCGCTGCGATCACGTCCAGCGCCGTCTTCCAGCCGCCGGCCTTGAGATAGAGCGCGCGGGGCAGCGGTAATTCCTCGTCCAGCGGCTTGAAATAAGCGTCGATGTCCGCGTCGCTCACCTCGGCCAGCGTGGCGGGCGACCATTTCGGCGCGCCGTCCTTGTCGATGATGGTGGCGCGAACGCCTTCGTAGAAATCGTGCCCTGCGATCACGCGGTTCACCATGCGGAACTCCATCCGCATGCCGTTCTCGAAATCCTTGGACGCGCCCTCGCGGATCTGGCGGAAGGCGAGCTTGGTCGCGGTCGGCGATTTGGCGCGGATCATCTTCGCGGTGTCGAGGGCCCAATCGGTGCCGTCGCGCTCCAGCCGTTCTAGGATACCTTCGACGCTGTCGGCGGCGAAGATCGTGTCGATTTTTTCGCGCTGCGTGCGCAGCGTGCTGCGCTCGGCATAGGCCGCGTGCTCGGCGTCCCAGCCGGGAATCTGCGCCAGCACCGAACTGGCCGGCTCGCCGTCGATCAGATATTGCAAGACCTCGCCGCGACCGCGCGACAGCTTGAAATGCGTCGCCATCCCGCAATAGAGCGCGTCATAGTCCTTCACCCGCACACCCGTCAGGCCGATATACATGCCGAGTGCGCCCGGCATGCGCGGCAGGAAGTACGAGCCGCCGACGTCGGGGAACAGGCCGATGCCGGTCTCCGGCATGGCGAACACCGTGGTCTCGTCGGCGATGCGATGGCTGCCATGCACCGACACGCCGACGCCGCCGCCCATCACGAAGCCCGAGATGAACGACACGATCGGCTTGTCGTAGCGCTTGAGGGCGGCGTTCAGCAGGTATTCGTCGCGGTAGAATTCGCGCGCGTAGGAGGTGCCGGCCTTGCCGCTTTCATAGAGCGTGCGGATATCGCCGCCGGCGCAGAACGCCCGCTCGCCCGCGCCGACGATCGCCACCGAACGGATCGCGCCGTCGTCAGCCCAGACGTCGAGTTTCTTATGCAGCGCCAGCGCCATTTCGTGCGTCAGCGCGTTGAGCGCCTTCGGCCGGTTCAGCGTGACGAAGCCGAGCGCGCCGCGCTGTTCGAAGAGGATTTCGGGTTCGTCGGTCATCGTTCAAAACTCATTGTCATCCCCCGCCGAACGCCGCGAAGCGGCGTGAGGGGAAGGGGACCCAGGTCGGAAACACCGTGACGGTGGTTGGCACCTGGGTCCCCTTCCCCTCGCTACGCTCGGCCGGGGATGACATTGGAGATCACGTCATCGTCGGGATGACGAAGCTTGCGTTCTCGCGCACGCCGCCCTTCGGCCAGCGCTGCGTCACGGTCTTGACGCGCGTCCAGAAGCGTACGCCTTCCGGGCCATGCTGGTTCACGTCGCCGAAGGCGCTGCGCTTCCAGCCGCCGAAGGTGTGATAGGCGAGCGGCACCGGGATCGGGATGTTGATGCCGATCATGCCGACTTGGACCTTCGAAGCGAATTCCCGCGCGGCGTCGCCGTCGCGCGTGAAGATCGCGACGCCGTTGCCGTATTGATGGTTGGTCGGCAGCGCCGCCGCCGCGTCGAAATCGTCGGCGCGCGCCACCTGCAGCACCGGCCCGAAGATCTCGTCCTGATAGGTGCCCATCTCCGGCGTCACGTGATCGAACAGCGAGCCGCCGAGGTAATAGCCCTTCTCATAGCCCTGCAGCGTGAAGCCGCGCCCGTCGACCAGAAGCTTGGCGCCTTCCTTCACGCCCTGATCGATATAGGCCTTCACCTTCTCGCGATGCGCCGCCGTGACCATGGGGCCGTAATCGGCCTCGGGATCGGTCGGGATACCGACGCGCAAGGCTTCGACGCGCGGCTTCAGCCGCGCGACAAGCGCGTCCGCCGTCTTCTGGCCCACCGGCACCGCCACCGAGATCGCCATGCAGCGCTCGCCGGCCGAGCCGTAGCCGGCGCCAATCAACTCGTTGGTCACCTGATCGAGATCGGCGTCCGGCATGATGATGGCGTGGTTCTTGGCGCCGCCCATCGCCTGCACGCGCTTCCCGTGCGCCGTGCCGTGACTGTAGACGTAGTGTGCGATGGCGGAGGATCCGACGAAGCTCACCGCCTGGATGGTCGGGTCTTCCAGGATCGCGTCGACCGCCTCCTTGTCGCCGTTGACGACCTGCAGCACGCCGGCCGGCGCGCCCGCTTCCATCATCAGCTCGGCGAGGCGCATCGGCACGCTCGGGTCCTTCTCCGACGGCTTGCAGATGAAGGTGTTGCCGCAGGCGATGGCGACGCCGAACATCCACATCGGGATCATCGCCGGGAAGTTGAACGGCGTGATGCCGGCGACGACGCCGAGCGGCTGGCGCATCGAATAGATGTCGATGCCGGGGCCGGCGCCCTCGGTGTACTCGCCCTTCATCAGATGCGGGATGCCGCAGGCGAACTCGATCACCTCCACGCCGCGTTGCACGTCGCCCCGGCTGTCGGCGATCACCTTGCCGTGCTCGGACGACAGTATGCGCGCCAGCTCGTCCATGTTCTTCTCGACGAGGGCCTTGAAGTTGAACATCACGCGGGCGCGGCGCTGCGGGTTCACCGCCGACCATTCGCGGAAGGCCTTCTGGGCGACCTCTACCGCTTGGCGCATCTCGCCCCGCGTCGCGAACGCGACCTTGGCCTGGACCTCGCCGGTCGAGGGATCGTAGATCTCGCCGAAGCGTCTCGACGTGCCCTCCACCGCCTTGCCGTTGATGAAGTGTCCGATGGTGCGCATGGGAGTACCGACGGTTGGGTGTCGGGCCGTTCGTAGCACCGGCGCGACGTGCGCAAAAGCGCCCTTGCGGGATTTCGCGCGGCCGTCCGCCAGCGACCAAATCTTGCCGAAAGGCGTCCGAAAACGCGCTCTATGTGCTGGCGAACTTTCGTGTCGCAGACTGTCGTGTTTGCGGCGGTTTCCCGGCGCGCGCGTTGAATAGGAACGTCCACATGCATACATCTGCTCGGGGACGTTTTTTCCGTTGGCGAACGAGGCCACACCATGAAGACCACCGCAGCGATCATCCTTGCCGTCGGCTTGACCCTTTCCGGCGCCGCGCAGGCAGCCGGTGGCCACAATGGCGGCGGCGGTCATGGCGGTGGTTCTTCTGCGGCGCATGCCGGCGGCGGTGGCCATTTCGGCGGTCACGGCGGCGGCCATTTCGGCGGGCACCGCGGCGGCCATGGTGGTTACGGCTATGGATACGGCGCCCTGGGGCTTGGCCTCGGTCTTGGGCTCGGCGCGTATTACAACGACTATCCCCAATACGATAGCTATGGCCCGGTGCCCTACGACTATCATGGCGATTATCCGGACGACTCCGAGTCGGCGCCCGATCAGGGCGGCTACGGCACGCCGCCGGATGTGCCGGGCTTCTGGTATCACTGCGACAGTCCGGATGGGTACTATCCGTATGTCGGCATCTGCGCGCATCCCTGGCAGGCCGTTCCGGCCCTGCCGCCGCCACCACCGGGGAGCGCCGACTGAGCGTGAAGCTGCCGTAGCGCAAGGCTAATTTCCGCGTGAACCCGCGAAGGGGCGCTGTAAACTCGTTCGCGTCGCCACACGGAATGCCGCCATGCCGCAAGCCTATGAAACGCTGCTGATCGAGAAGCGCGGCGCCGTCGACTGGGTGACGATGAATCGTCCCGAGGCGCTCAACACGCTGAACAGCGTGCTGGTCGACGAGCTGCTCGACTATTTCGCCAAACTCTATTTCGACCGCAGCGTGCGGATCGTCGTCTTGCGTGGGGCGGGGCGCGCCTTCTGCGCCGGGCTGGACATCAAAGAATCGACCCAGCGCCGCAACACGCCGAATCCGAACGCCCCACCGGGCGGCCCCGACGCCGGCCTCTACAGCCAGCGCCGCATCAGCGAGATCGTGATGCGCATGCGCCGCTGCGGCCAGCCGATCATATCGCTCGTGCAGGGCCCGGCCTGCGGCGGCGGCTTCGCGCTGGCGCTGGCGTCGGACATCCGCATCGCGGGGGCGAGCGCGCGCATGAATGCCGCCTTCATCCGCATCGGCCTGTCGGCCTGCGATATCGGCGTATCGTACTTCCTGCCGCGCCTGGTCGGCGTGTCGGTGGCGTCGGAGCTGATGCTGACCGGCCGCTTCATCAACGCCGAGCGCGCCCTGCGCGTCGGCTTGGTAAGCGAGGTGGTGCCCGACGCCGATCTGGAGGCGGCGGCCGCGCCCTATGTCGAAGAGATGATCACGACCTCGCCGCTGGGCCTGCGCCTGACGAAAGAGTGTCTGAACATGTCGGTCGACGCGCCGAGCCTGGAGGCCGCGATCAACATGGAAGACCGCAACCAGATCCTGACCAGCCAGACCAACGACGTGCGCGAAGGCATGGCGGCGTTCCTGGAGAAGCGGAAACCGAATTACACGAATACCTGATTTTATAACCTCCCCATGCTGGGGAGGTGAAAAAAGATAGACGGAGAAACACATGCAAGTCTCACTCACCGGCCGCGTTGCCCTCGTCACCGGCAGCAGCCGCGGCATCGGGCGGGCCATCGCGCTCAGCCTCGCCGAGGCCGGCGCGGATATCGCCGTGAACTATCGCCGCGACGAAGGCGCCGCGAAGGAAACGGTTGCCGAGATCGAGAAATTGGGCCGCAAGGCGCGCGCCTATTCCGCCTCCGTCGAGAACTGGGACGAGGACGTCGCGATGGTCGCCGATGTGCTGAAGGACTTCGGTGCGATCTCCATCCTGGTCAACAACGCCGGCATCGCGTCGCGCGGCCAATCCGTCGCCGACACCGATCCGGCCGAGATGGAGCGTGTCGTGCGCGTCCACGCCTTCGGGCCGCACTATCTCTCCAAGCTGGTGCTGCCGCATATGCGCAAGGAAAAGCGCGGCGACATCGTCATGATCTCGTCCGTCGCAACCAAGGGCATGGGCCCGAACGGCGCGCCCTACAACATGGGCAAGGCGGCGATGGAAGCGCTCGCGTTGACGCTGGCGAAGGAAGAGCGCCAGCACGGCATCCGCACCAACATCGTGGCGCCCAGCCTGACCGTCACCGAGATGGGCATGCGCCTGACCAAGGCGCGCACCGGCGGCGACATCCACAAGCTCGACGCCGCGTCGCCCTTCGGCCGCGTGTCGGTGCCCGAAGATGTCGCGGCCGCGGTGACGTGGCTGGTTTCCGACGCCAACCCTTACGCCAACGGCCAGAAGATCAACATCGACGGCGGAATATGACGCGCGGCGCGCTTGCGCTTTTCCTGGCCGCCGCACTGTTCACCCCGGCGGCGCGTGCCGCGCCGCCGCCGGTGTTCCAGGCGTTCACGTCCTTCTGTTTCGACACCGGCGCGCGGCCGGATGCGGCGGCCGCCGCCATCCGTGCCGCCGGCGGCGAAGAGGCCGGTGCGATCGTGCCCTCCTATGTCGTGCCCGACGCGGGCAGGGCTTGGAACGTGACGGTGTCGGACGTGCCGCTGCGCGTGACCGTCGAGACCTTCCATCCGTCGGACGCCATCCTGGCGCGCGAGGCCTATGTGGTCGGCGGGACGGGCGGCGCGCAGGCGCGGATGCGCCGCTTTCAGGACGTCACCTGCCGGGTCGAGATGCTGGGGCGGGACGACGCGGGCGCCGCTGCGTTGCGCCGCTGGGCCCGTGTCGCGCCTTACTACGGTCGCGCCCGGCCCACCGTCACCGAGGACTATGCGTTCGCAAGCGACAGCGCCGGGCGGCGCACGGGCGTGCCGGCGGGCCGCGCCGGCGTGCTCGAATCCGAGGGGCGGCTGTGGTCGCTGGAGATCTGGCTCGAAAACGGCCGCACCATCGCCGAAGCGCATCACGCGATCCCGCTCCATCCGGCGCGATGACAGCGCGGAAAATCGAACCTAAGCTGCCGCCAACAAAACATCGAAGGGAAACGCCATGAAAGCCGCCGTTCTGCGCGAAGTGGGCAAGCCGCTCGTCATCGAGGACGTCCAGATCAACAAGCCCGGCCCGCATGAGGTGCTGATCCGCACCGTCGCCGCCGGCGTGTGCCATTCCGACCTGCATTTCATCGAGGGCTCCTATCCTGCCCAGGTGCCCGTCGTGCTCGGCCATGAGAGCGCCGGCATCGTCGAGCAGGTCGGCAGCGAGGTGCGCACGGTCAAGCCGGGCGATCACGTCATCACGTGCCTCTCGGCCTTCTGTGGCCATTGCGAGCATTGCCTCACCGGCCACATGTCGCGCTGCCAGAGCCCCGAGACCAAGCGCGAGGCGGGCAGCGAGCCGCGCCTTTCCTCCGGCGCCGGCCCGATGAACCAGTTCCTCAACCTGTCGTCCTTCGCCGAGCAGATGCTGATCCACCAGCACGCCTGCGTTGCGGTGCGCAAGGACATGCCGCTCGACCGCGCGGCGCTGATCGGCTGCTCGGTGACGACGGGCGTCGGCGCGGTGATCCACACCTCGAACGTGCGTGCCGGCGAGACGGTCGCGGTGATCGGCTGCGGCGGCGTCGGCCTGTCGGCGATCAACGGCGCGGCCATTGCGGGCGCGGGCCGCATCATCGCGATCGACATGAACGGCACCAAGCTCAACCTCGCCAAACATTTTGGCGCGACGGATGTCGTGAACGCCAAGGACGGCGATCCCGTCGCGCAGGTGATGGAGATGACGAAGGGCGGCGTGCACCACTCGTTCGAGGCCATCGGCCTGAAGCAGACCGCCGAGCAGGCGTTCCGCATGCTGGCGCGGGGCGGCACGGCGAACATCATCGGCATGATCCCGCTCGGCACCAAGATCGAGCTGCACGGCTTCGACTTCCTGGGCGAGCGGCGCATCCAGGGCTCGCTGATGGGCTCCAACCGCTTCCCGGTGGACATGCCGCGGCTGGTCGACTTCTACATGGCGGGCAAGTTGAAGCTCGACGACATGATCAGCCGCCGCATCAAGCTCGCCGAGATCAACGGCGCCTTCGAGGAGCTCAAGCGCGGCGAGATCGCCCGCTCGGTGATCCAGTTCGACGCCTAGAAATAACGCGACACTTTAAAGAGCATCGTCGCCGTCTGCGGCAGGCTGCCGAAATCGGTATGCCTGCCGCCGATGTCGAGATCGACGAGGCCGCCGACCGTCCATTCCGGCGACACGTAATAGTCGGCGGCGAATTGCGCGAGGCCGGAACCATCGCGCAGGTCGCTGTCCACGAAGCCGGTCAGGTGCAGGTCGCGCACGATCGCGTCGGGCCAGTCGAAGCGTACGAACAGGCTGTCGCGCGCCACCGGCTCCTGCCGATCGCTGGCATAGCCGCGGATGAACCAGAGTGGCCCGGCCGCCGATGGATTCGCCGCGCCGATGCCGAACCAGTTGCGCCAGTCGTCACCGCTGAAACCGGCGTCGTGGCGATCGTATTCGAGCGTGACGGTGATCCCAGGCGGCACGGTGTAAGAGACGCCGGCCGCCACGTCGTTGCGAAAGCCGCGCGCCGCGCTGACGGGAAGGACGGGCGCCGGCGGCAGCACGCCGGTGCGCACGCCATCCGCGAACGCCGCCTCGGCGAGACTCGCGCGCGCGCCTCCGGCCCATTCGAGATACACCACCGTCGCCGCGCCGATGCCGTCCGTCACATTCAGCCCGAACTGCGTGCGGCCGTTCTCTTCGTAGATCGAGACTTCCGGGCTCAGGTCGAACACATCGACGCTCGCCTTGAGCAGCGCGCGGCCGCGTGCATTGGTGCGGTCGAACATCGGATCGAAGCTCGGCAGCGCGTCGTTCGCATAGGGCGGTGTGTCGCCGGCAAGTTTGGGCGCCAGTGCCAGCGTCACCGATCCGCCGGCCCACACCTGCTGCGCCAGCAGCATCGCGGCGCCCAGCCGGTCCTCGCGCAGCACGGTGGGGTCGGCGGAGACCGGCTCGACCACGGCGCGCGTCCTGAAGAAGTCCGTCGGATTGAAACCGAGCGCCACGCCGCTCTTCAGGTTGATGCGGCCGAGTTCGACCGACAATCCGCCCGCGTCCTGCCAGCCGGCATAAGCCTCGCGCAGGTCGTTGCGGATGGTCTCGCGCGAGGGAAAGGGAAGGCCGTCCTCGGCGCGCAGGTTCAGCCGCCCGCTATAGGCGAGCACGATGCTGCCGATGTCCCAGCTTAGCCGCGTGTCGAGGAACAGCCGCGCCTCCCACGATGGCGGCGGAGCCAGCTGTACGGCGAGATTTTTGCGCGATGCGCCCAAAGCGAGATCGCCCTGCAGATAGACGGCCTGCGGCGTCTGCAGCGCCGGCGCGGCGGCTTGCGGCGTCATCGCGGGGATGCGGTCGAGATCGTCGTCTGCCGCCGCGCCCGCCAGGCACAGCACGCTCGCGGCACCGGCAACAAACGCGCGCCGCATCACTGCGCCTTGAGGTGCGGCAGGTAGTCCCGCTCGAACCACAGATCCGGCACGTCCTCGAATTGCGGCATGCCGAGATCGACCGTCGTCACCAGGCTCGGGTCCACCGCGTCGACGATGACGGCCTGCGCCGGTGCCATGCGGTCGTCGATGCGCACGAAGTTGCGATAATAAAGCGTCTTCAGCGGTGCACCGCTGTCGGCGAAGAACCGCGCCTTGATCGGATAGAAGGTCTTCTGCTCGACCCAGTATTCGATCCGGTTGTAGGTCGCGCTGGTCTTCGCGGCCTTGAGCTCCAGATGCCAGCAGACGCGCTGCCGGCGGTTGGCGTCGGGAATCGTTTCGGTGCCGTCCGCCGCGGCGGTGTAGTCCGTCGCGATGTTCTCCGTCAGCACGTCGCCCGCTGAAGCCTGGCCCGACAGCCGCTCCTGCGGCGACATCCGCACGCTCTGCCGCGAGGCCGGATCGTAGAACCACAGATTGCTGCCGTTGAGCAGCAGGATCTTGCCCGCGTCGCGCGGCGGATCGGTGTAGAGCATCACGTCGCGGAACTGGCGCGTCGCCGGATCGAGCTTCGACCACACCGCGAAGACGTTGCGGTCGACCGCGGTACCGGACTTGTAGGCGATCACCGTCGCGACGATGCGGAACGGCTTCTCCGGATTGCGCACCGCGTCGGCCGCCGCGACGATCTCCTGCGCGGTCTGCGCGTGGGCCGGCGCGATCAACAGGACGGCCAGGGCAAGAGCTTTATACATGGCGCAGGGCCTCCACGATGGGCAGCTTGGCCGCCCGGTTGGCCGGCAACAGCGCCGCCAGCGTCGCAACCACGACCAGCACGAGCCAGGCGGCGGCGATCGTTCCGCCCGCGCCGGACAGATACAGCTTGAGGGGGATCGGATGGGCGTCGCCGGGCGGCGTCCAGGTCAGTCCCGCATGGTTGATCGCGAACGCCGCCGCGAAAGCGAGGCCGATGCCGAGCGTCGCGCCGAGAAGTCCGAGCAGGGCCCCCTCCAGCAGGAACTGCGAGCGGATGCGGCCGCGTCGCGCGCCCAGCGCCCGCGTCGTGCCGATCTCGTCGATGCGCTCCATCACCGTCATGCCCATGGTGTTGGAGACGGTGAACAGCACGACAATGCCGATCAGCACCGCGATGAACGAGAACATCGAATCGAAGAAGCCGAGCGTCTGGCCGTAGAAGGCGTTGATCTCTTCGAAATCGCGCACTTCGAGGTCGAGGCGATGCGCCGCGAACAGCTGTTCCAGCCGAGTCCGTGCCGCTGCGATGTCCTCGGTCTTGTGGAGCTGCAGCACGATGCCGGTGACGCGGCGTTCGCCGCGGCCGTAGACCAGCTGCTGCGCCAGGGCGAGGTTCATCACGACATAGCCGTCGTCCATCTCCTGTGCGCCCTGCTTCTCGACGCGGTCGATCGTCAGGCTGACGATGTTGGGCGCGCCGCCCGCGGTCGCGGCCATCAGGTTGATCGACGGTGCACGCGGTGCCGCGCGCGGGGGCTCCGCCACGGCCGAGAAATCCTGCGCGGGCAGGGCGGCGACGTTCGTGTCGGCGCGGCTGGGTGCGGTCTTCGGCGGCTTGGGACAGCCGGCGAGATGCAATGCTTCGCACAAGCCCAGATAGCGCGCGAAGCCGAAACCGATCACGCCGCGCGCCGGATCGTCGCCCCGCAGGCTGGTGCTCTCCAGCGCCTGACCGATGCCGTAAGCGTCCCATTGCGCGAGACGGTTCTGGTCGGCCGGCACGAAGCCGGTGGCGAAGAAGGTGCGCGAGCCGCCATTGGCCGCGTTCTCCGCGATGCCGCCCAGGAACTGCACCGGCGTGACCACGGCGGTGAGCCGCCGCAGCGCCGGATCGGCCGCGATCAGGCGCACCACGCGCGCGTAATCGCCGATCCCCCAGATCGCCGGATCGCCCGAGCCGAAATCGAAATAGCCCTTGCGATAGACCGTCAGGTGGCCGCCGCGCTGCACCACCGTGGTCTGCAGCACCAGCCCGTCATAGAGCGCATAGCCCGCGAAGATTAGCATCGCCGCCAACCCCACCGCGATGGCGAGGAGGGTGATGAGCGAACGGCGCAGGTTGCGGAAGATGCTGCGCAAGGCGATCTTGAACATCATGGCGTGGCTCCTTCATCGGCCAGCGCGCCGTCGCGGATCGCGACGAGGCCGTCGGCGTGCGAGATCAAATGCGGGTCGTGGGTGGAGAAGATGAAGGTGGTGCGCCGCTCCGCCTGCATCCGGCGCATCAGCGCGACGATGGTGGCGCCTGTGCCGGAATCGAGATTGGCGGTCGGCTCGTCCGCCAGCACGATGGACGGATGCTTGACGAGGGCGCGCGCGATGGCGACGCGCTGTTTCTGTCCGCCGCTGAGCTCGCCCGGGCGCTGGCGCCGCTGGTCCGCGAGGCCGACGGCGTCGAGCATTTCCAGCACCGTGCTGCGGCGGTCGCGGGGCGCCATGCCGGTCAGCAGAAGCGGGTATTCGACGTTCTCATAGGCCGACAGCACCGGGATCAGGCTGAAGCCCTGGAAGATGAAGCCGATGGTCGCTGCCCGGAAATCCGACAGCGCCGTGTCGCGCAGCGTCCCGACCGCCACCCCCGCCACTTCGACCGCGCCGCTCGTCGGCGCGTCGATGCAGCCGATCAGGTTGAGCAAGGTGGTCTTCCCGCTGCCCGAGGGGCCCACCACCATGGTGAAGCGCTCGGCGGGGATGGCCAGCGTGATGCCGCGCAGGGCCCGCACCTCGATCCGCCCGCTGGCATAGCGCTTCGTCACGTTGGTGAGCCGTACGGCCGGCCGGCCGGGATCTGACATCGTCGCCTCGCTCGCTTTGCGTTCGCGAGGGGTGTGATGGCGCGCGGCAGCCGGCCAAGGCGCGCCAATTTCGTCAAGCCGCCTCCCGATTCCAGAAAACGGGCGCGTTCTGCGGTTTTTGGGGAGGGATTTTCGGCCAGGCGCGTCCGGCGCCTGACAATGTTGTCACTTCCGCCTGGCTATGACACCGGTTACCATTCGTCAAAATATGGGGGGAAACGATGCTGGTCAGGGCAGGGCGCGGATTGGCGCTGGCAGCGGCCATCGGCTTCGGGATCTCGGCGGCGCCGGAGCCGGCGACCGATCCCGGCCTTCTGTTCCATGTCGGCTTCGACCGCGGCCTGACCGCCGATACCGCGTCGGGCGATCCGGCGCCCAACATCGCCGACAAGGCCAAGCCGCTCAGCGACGCGTCCGGCCCCTATCTCCAGCTGGCCGACGACGGCGTGGTGTCCTGGCATGCGCCCGGCAATATCTACGCCCAGCGCGGCACGCTGTCGTTCCGCTGGCGGGCACGCGAAGCCCTCGGCACCAATCCGTTTCCCGTCTTCCGCGTCGGCTATGGCGACCACACCTCGTGGGACATGACCTGGCTGCGCATCGACTGGAACGGTCACGGCTTCGACGCGATGGTGACCGATGCCGGCCTGGCACGCGCGCGCGTGTCCGCCACGCTGCCGGTGCCCAAGCCCGACCAATGGGTGACGCTGCAGCTCGCCTGGGACGAGACGGCCGGCATCCGCTTTTATGTCGACGGCGTGCTGGCCGGCAAAGTGGATCGCCCCGGCATCTACGACACCGCGCTCGATCAGTTCGGGCCGCATTCGCGCACCATCGGCCCGATGCAGGTGCAGACGGCGTATCAGTATATGCGCGGCGGCGACGTCGCCGATCTGACGATCGCCGACCACATGCTGCCCGATGCGGCGCCGGTCCGCGACCTGGCGCAGGCACGCTGGCGTGACGAATGGTGGACGCGTTACGGCTGGAACCGCGCGGCGCCCGCTTATCTCGCCGCGGCGAGCACGCGCATCCGCAAGGTCGAATTCGCCGATGCGCGCGATGGTCAGGAGCGCATGACGAACGCGAACGACGGCATCGCCGAGACGACCTGGCCCGGCATGTACAACCGCTCGCGCATCGCCGGCCGCCACGATTACTTCGAGCTGCCCGACTGGAACGTCTATGTCGACGGCGGCAAGGCGATCACCTTCACGCTGCCGAACGAGCCGTGGAATCGCCTGGAGGTGCAGGGCAGTGCCGACGGCGCCTTCTCGCTCGACGGCAAGCCGCTGCTCACGCGCCCGGCGGGGCAAGAGCGCACGGCCGACGACGTCGTGCGCCACACCGGCGGCAAGCTGCGCTTCGACAACGTCACGCAGGAAAGCCCGCTGCAAGAGGTTGCCGCGTATGACGTGACGCCGGGCGCCGCGCCTGCGAACGAACAGGTGCTGAGCTACACGATCAAGCCGTCCGCCGACCCCGCTGCTTATCCCACGCTCGACGATCTGCGCACCTATATCCACGGCCGCTTCATGGCCGACGAGCGCCAGACCGTCGTGGCGTTGCCCGATGGCGCGCCGACGGCGTCCGCACGCGCCGCGCAGACCGCGCCGTCGCTGCCGCTCGTGCACATCCTCATTCCCGCCGACCTGCGCACGCCGCGCCCCGGACTGCCGCAGAGTCATTACGGTTACGGCTGGGCCAACATGGATGCCGGGCTCGACGGCATCGAGATCGTGCTGCCGCCGCTGAAGGCCGCCGCGACGCATGGCGGCCTGTTGCCGCTCAACATCCAGGTGAAGGATCCGATCTGGCCGGCGCGCGATCTGATGGACGTGTCGGTGTCGGTGAAGCCGGGCGAGGCGCGCGCCATCTTCCTCGACAGCCGCGACCGCTTGCTGCCCAACGATACCAGTCTTTACCTCACCATCGCCGCGGCCGGCGGCGGCTTCGACGCGGCGTCGCTCGACGGCGCCAAGGTACGCCTGGTCTTCAAGCCGCGCGCCGCCGCGCTGCCCGAGCACATCGCCGACCGCTTCGCGCAGATGCGCGACAACTTCGCGTATTTCGTCGAGGAGCACACCTCCACGCGCGCCCTGCCGCGCTACGAGCGCTTCTATCGCGAGATCGCCGACCTGCTCCGCGCCGATCCCGACAATGTGGTGGCGCGGCAATACTGGGCCGAGGTCAGTCCGGAAGCCGGCGAGCCGTTCACCACGCTGCCGCCCGCGCCTAAGGGCGCGCCGCTCTGGGCGGTGCGCCAGGTGCAGGACCTGAAGCTGGTGCGCCAGTTCGTCGATTGGTGGATCGATCATCGCCAGTCTTCGTTCGGCGATTTCGGTGGCGGCATCTCCGACGACGACGATCTCACCGAGCAATGGCCGCCGCTGGCGCTGATGGGCGACGAACCCGACAAGATCAAGCGCTCGCTCGACGCGCTGACCGACGCGGTCGACAAGAACGGCATGATCACCAATGGTCTCGGCACCATCAAGACCGATCAGCTGCACTCCTATGAGGAAGGCATCAACGCGCGCAGCGAAGATGCCTATCTCGCCGACGGCGATCCAAAAGTGATCGAGCGGCTGATGGACACCGCACGCGGCTATGCGTCGATCGCCGGTCCGGTCGGCACCAATGGCCATATCCACATGCTGTCGAGCCTGTTCAGCGGCAGCGACGTGGTGCGCGAAGGGCCTTGGGCGTGGTCGAAGCCTTACTCGTATCTGATCTTGCATCCCGGCATCCTGCTCGCCGAGTACAACGGCAATCCGAAGATGCGCGCTCTGGTGCTCGCGCTCGCCGATTCTTATCTCGCGCACGGCAAGGCCGGCGCGGACGGCAAGATCGTCTTCCCGGAGGACATCAATTCGCTGACCGACGCGGACCGGGGCACGCTGGCGCCGAACTCCAACGGCATCGTCGCGCCCTTGCAGCTGATGTGGACCGCCTATCGCTGGACGGGCGACGCGAAGTATCTCGCGCCCATCGAGAGCGTGGCGAACAAGGGCGATCACGGCGCGCTCGCGCTGCTCAACGCCGACGCCATCGACATGCTGGGCAAGCGCGCCAGCTGGGGCGCCGACCTCAAGCGCGCCGCCGACGCGGGCAAGGGCGCGGAGTCGCGCGATTTCGGTGCGCGCCCGGTCGACTTCGCGCGCTTCGTGGCGTGGCAGCAGACCGGCGACAAGCACTATCTCGAAGACCTCTACGACTCCGAGATCCTCACCGATCTCAACCGCATGTATCTGTGCACCGAGGGCGAGATGTGGTCGGACCGCGTCGAGCTGTTCAGCGATTTGCTCCAGCGCTCGCGCCTCGGCGGCATGGCGCTCCGGCGCAACCAGATCTATCCCGGCCATCTCGTGCGCTGGCACTTCGCCGGCGCGCCGACGGCGGCGGAGAACGTCGCGATCCTGATCCAAGGTCCGTCGCCGGATCATTTCAAGGTGATCGCCTACAATCTTTCGAACGCGCCCATCGCCGCGACGATGACCGGCCAGATGGTCGACGCCGGCACGTGGTCGATAACGCAAGGCCTCGACGCCAATGGCGACGACGCGATCGACGGCAAAGGTGTAACGAAGAGCGTAGGCTTCGCGCGCGACGCCGACATCGCGCTGGTGCTGCCGCCGCACAAGACGATGGTGATCGATCTGAAACTGCAATCGCCCGCCGCCGTCTCGCCGCGCCCCGACATCGGCATCGGTCCCGACGATGTCCACGTCGCCGACGGTCACATCGATGTCACCGTGCACAGCTTGGGCGCGTCGCCGACGCCCGCCGGAACGCTGGCGTTGCGCGATTCAAAAGGTCGCACGCTCGCCGCGGTTCCGGTTCCGCCGCTGGCCGCGCCCGACGACCTGAAGCCCAGGACGGTGACGCTCCGGCTGGATGTTCCGGCGAAAATCGCCGCCCACGCCAGATTGTTGCTGTCGCTTTCGGGCAACGCGCCGGAAATAACCCTTCGGAACAACAGCCTGACACTGCCGTAACCCGTCTATCCGGTTAACGCCTTATCTGTTCGGGATTTCACTAACGTCGCCGAAAATGCGATGTTAGGGGTGCATTCCCGGTGGGGGCTGGGATGACCGGAGCGCTCTGACTTGCACTTGGTTCTCGAGACCATTGGCTGGGCATCGTTGGTTTTGGCGTCGGTCGGCGTGATCTACACGCTGATGGCGGCCAGCGTCGTTGCCCGTTTTGCCGCCACGCGCAGCCCGCGCGGGGGCGAGCTGCCGCCCGTCACACTGCTCAAGCCGTTGCATTTCGACTCGCCCGGCCTCGAGGACGATCTCGACACCTTCCTGTCGCAGGATTATCCGTCGCCGATCCAGATCGTGTTCGGCGTGCAAAGCCCGGCCGATCCGGCCATCGCCATCGTCAATCACTTGAAAGCGCGGCACCCGCGGATCGATATCGCGCTCGTCATCGACGAGCGGCGTTACGGCTCCAACGCCAAGGTCTGCAATCTGATCAACATGGCGGAGCACGCCAAGCACGGCATCCTGGTGCTGAGCGACGCCGATATCGCGGTGCCGCGCGATTATCTGGCGCGCGTCGTCGCCACGCTGATGCAGCCGGGCGTCGGCGCCGTCACCTGTCCCTATACCGGCCTGCCCGGCGGCAACGCCTGGTCGACGCTGGCCGCGATGGGCACGAGCTACGATTTTCTGCCGGGTGTCTCGGTCGGCACCTGGCTCAGCGTCGCCAATGCCTGTCTCGGCTCGACCATCGCGCTGCGGCGCGAGACGCTGAGTCAGATCGGCGGCTTCGAGGCCTTCGCCAACTATCTGGCCGACGATTACGAGATCGGCCGCGCCATCCGCCATCGCGCCCAGCGCATTGCGATGCTGCCGCTGGCGGTCAGCCACCGCTGCACCGAGGAAAGCCTCGCCGACCTTTTCATGCACGAGCTGCGCTGGAGCCGCACCGTCCGCATCCTGCGCCCGGGCAGCCATGCCAGCACGGTGATCACCTTCCCGTTCGCCTGGGCGTTGGTGGCGCTGGCCGTTTTGGGGAACTTGCCGGCCGCGGCAGTGCTGGCGGCCACGCTTTTGGCCCGCTTTGTCCTTAAAAGCAGTGTGGAAAAGGCCTTCGGGGCGGCTTCCGGCCCCCTCTGGTTGATGCCGGTTCGCGACACTATATCGATGACGGTTTTCTTGGCGTCGTTTTTGGGTCAGAAGGTCGCCTGGCGCGGCACCCGCTTCGAGGTCGAGGCTTCCGGCGCGATGTCCAAGTTGTAGTAGAGGTTTGTATGAAGGCTCTTTTCCTCCAGGCGCCGTCTTTCGACGGTTATGACGGCGGTGCCGGCGCGCGCTATCAGATGAAGCGCGAGGTGAAGTCGTTCTGGTTCCCCACCTGGCTGGCGCAGGCCGCCGCGATGGTGCCGGGCTCCAAGCTGATCGACGCGCCGCCGCACAACCTGTCCTTCAAGGACATCGAGGCGGACGTGAAGTCCCACGACTTCATCGTGATCCACACCTCGACGCCCAGCTTCAAGTCGGACTGCAAGACCGCGACGATGATCCGCGCGCTGAATCCGGCGGCCAAGATCGGCTTCATCGGCGCCAAGGTCGCCGTCGAGCCGGTCGAGAGCATGGAAGCCTGCGCCGCGCTCGATTTCGTGGCGCGCAACGAATACGACTTCACCATCAAGGAAATGGCCGAGGGCGCCGACTGGTCGACCGTCGCCGGCTTGACCTGGCGCAACGCTGCGCGCGAGATCGTCTCGAACCCGGAACGCGAGATCCTGGTCGACATGGACAAGCTGCCATCCGTCCTGCCGCTCTACAAGCAGCTCGACGTGAAGAAGTATTTCGGCGGCTATCTGCTGCATCCGTATATGAGCTGGTACACCGGCCGCGGCTGCAAATCGCGCTGCACCTTCTGCCTGTGGCCGCAGACCATCGGCGGACACAAATACCGCTTCATGTCGATCGAACGTGTCGTCGCCGACGTGAAATACGTCAAGGAGAACTTCCCGGAAGTGCGGGAGATCTTCTTCGACGACGACACGCTGACCGACAATCACGACCGCGTGGAGCAGCTCGCCAGGGCGCTCGGCCCGCTGAACGTCGTGTGGTCGTGCAATGCCAAGGCGAACGTGCCGCGCAAGACGCTCGAAGTGATGAAGGCCAACGGCCTGCGCCTGCTTCTCGTCGGCTACGAATCCGGCAACCAGCAGATCCTGCACAACATCAAGAAGGGCCTTCTGGTCGACGTCGCGCGCCGCTTCTCCAAGGATTGCCGCGAGCTCGGCATCGTCGTGCACGGCACTTTCATCCTGGGCCTGCCGGGCGAGACGCGCGAGACGATCCAGGAGACGCTGCAATTCGCCAAGGACGTGAACCCGCACACCATCCAGGTTTCGCTCGCCGCGCCCTATCCGGGCACCTTCCTGTACAAGCAGGCGAAGGAGAACGGCTGGTTCGCGTCGGACGTCGATCTTCTGACCGACGACGGCACGCAGATCGCGCCGCTCAACTATCCGCATCTCGGCCACACCGAGATCTTCAATTCGGTGGAGGACTTCTACAAGAAGTTCTACTTCCGCCCGTCGAAGATCATGGAGATCGTCGCCGAGATGCTGACCAGCCGCGACATGCTGGTGCGCCGCCTGCGCGAGGGCGTGGAGTTCTTCTCCTTCCTGCGCAATCGCGAGGACATGATCGTCTCGTAAGTGCGGGACGGCCATCCTTCGACAAGCTCAGGATGAGGTTTGTGTTTGGTCGGGCCATGGGACCAACAATGACCCTCACCCTGAGCTTGTCGAAGGGCGGGGGGCGGCGATGATCTCGAAGTCACCATGAAAGCCCTCATCGTCACCGCCGACGACTTCGGCGCCGCGCGCGAAGTCGACGACGCCGTCGAAGAAGCGCACACCCACGGCATCCTGACGGCCGCAAGCCTGATGGTCTCCGCGCCGGCCGCCGCCGACGCGGTGGCGCGCGCCAAGGCGATGCCGCGCCTGCGCGTCGGGCTGCACATCGTCCTCGTCGAGGGCAAGCCGACTCTGCCCGCGCACGCGGTGCCCGATCTTGTCGACGCCTCCGGCAATTTCCGTACCGGCATGGCGGTGTCGGCCGCGAACATGTTCTTCCGCCCCAAGGTGCGCCGCCAGCTCGAGGCCGAGATCGAAGCGCAGTTCGACGCCTTCCACGCCACGGGCCTCGCGCTCGATCACGTCAACACGCACAAGCATTTCCACCTGCATCCGACGATCGCTTCGACGATCCTCAAGGTGGGCAAGCGCTTCGGCTTGCGGGCGATGCGTGTGCCGCTCGAGTCCAACGAGGTCCTGCGCCGCGCCGACCCGAAGGCGCAGCTGCCCTCGGCGCTCGCGACCGCGCCTTGGGCGATGCTCAGCCGCGCCCGCCTGCGCGCCGCCGGGATGCGGGTGCCCGACCGCGTCTTCGGCCTCGCCTGGAGCGGCCAGATGACAGCCACGCGCGTCCTCGGCCTGATCGAAAACCTCCCCGATGGTCTGACGGAGCTCTATCTCCACCCCGCGACCGGCCCCTATCCCGGCAGCGCGCCGGGCTATCGCTATGCGGATGAGTTGGCCGCGCTCACGGCGCCGCGCGTGGTCGAAGCTTTCCGCAATTCCAGCATCGCCAAGGGCGGTTTTGCGGATTTTTGAGTGTCAGCGAAACCCGAACACGCCTTCGAACACCGGCTTTGCGGCACGCAGAAAGGCATCGCTGGCCCGTCCCAGGCGTCCAACGACGATGCTCGGCTCCAACGTCGCCAGCTTTTCGAAGCGCACGAAAGACGCGACTTTCAGGCCGTTGGCGGCATCGGGGCGGATTTCCAGCGCGTGGGGGCTGGCGGCCAAGCGCGCGGTGGAGGTGATGAACGCCAATACGAGATCGGAGCGGCGATTGTTGTCGCGCGGGATCACCAAGGCCGGCCGAAGCTTTGTTCCGGACGAATCCGTGAAGGGAAAGTGCGCCAGGACAATGGTGCCGAAGGCGTGGGTCACCGCTTGATGTCGGACTCGGAATAGAGATCGGGCTCGTCCGCCAGGAAGGCGAAGGCGCGACCCTCTTCGGCCAGCGACGCCATCGGCAGGTCTTCCTCCAGCGTCTCGACGGTCACACGCACCCGCCGGTCCGCTTTCACGCCCCCGCGCTCGATCTCGCCCGAGACGTCCTTCACCTCGACGTCGTCCAGCACATAGCGCATATCGCGATCCTACAACCGGGCCGCTGGACGAACAATCGCCTGGTAAACTTCTGGTTGAGTGCGCATTCTGAGCCGCACCGCCGCCGTAACCTCCTGTAACCATTGCTCAATTGCCTTAACGCTTGGCGGACTGTACACCCGCACCCATATTCGAGACTCCCCGGCCCGGACGCCTGCCATGACCGCACTCACCTTCCCCGAGATCACGCCCACCGGCCCCACGGTCCCAGCGGGCCGCATCCGCTGGGGTTCGGACGAACACAAGCGCCTGTTTTGCAAGACGCTGCTCGACACCTTCAATCCCTACCGCCCCGCCGTCATCGACTGGCCGAAGCTGCCCAAGGACGCGCAGGACCGCATCACCGCGCTGCCCATCTGGGACATCGCGGTGCAGACCGAGAACCGTGCCGGCCTCAACGTCTGCACCTATGCCGAACTGATCGGCGATCCGCTGCTGCGCAAGGCGGTCGAGCTGAATGGGTTTGAAGAGCGCCGCCACCGCTATGTGCTGTCGAACCTGGTCGAGGCCTACGGCATCAAGCTCGCGCCCGAGCCCGCCTATCCGCGGCCGAAGAATCCCGAATGGGCCTTCATGGTCACCGGCTACAGCGAGTGCATCGACAGCTTCTTCGCCTTCGGCTTGTTCGAGACGGCGAAACAGTCGGGCTTCTTTCCCATCGACCTGGTCGACACCTTCGAGCCCGTCGTGCACGAGGAAGGCCGCCATATCCTGTTCTTCGTCAACTGGATCGCCTGGTACCGCCGCAACATGCCGTGGTGGCGCCGGCCCTATTTCGAGCTGAAGGTGCTCGCGGTGTGGGCCTTCCTGATCTACGAGCGCATCGGCATCGCGTCCGATGTCAGCAACGGCCAGCAGGACAACAACTTCACCGTCAACGGCGCCAGCCAGCTCAGCGATGGCGAGATCGACATCTACAAGCTGATGGACACCTGCCTGGCGGAGAACGACCGCCGCCTCGGCATCTACGACCAACGCCTGAAGCGCCCGCGCTTCGTGCCGTTCATGATCCGCACCTTCCGCCGTTTCGTCGGGCCGAAGCGCGCGGCAGCGTGATCGGCGCATGAAGATCGGGGTCATCGTCGCGGCGCTCGTCGGCCTCGCGCTGTTCGTCTGGCTGCTGCTCGACATCGGCGTGGGCCAGGTGTTCGCGGCCGTCGCCTCGGTCGGTTGGCTGGGCTTCCTCGCGATCTGCGTTTACGGCCTCGCCGTCGTGGTCACGATGGGCTGCGCCTGGCTGGCGCTCATTCCCGGTGCCCGCTGGCGCGATCTCGTCACCTTCATCATCGGCCGCCAGACGCGTGACAGCGCCGGCGACATCCTTCCCTTCTCGCAGTTCGGCGGCATCGTGATCGGCGCCCGCGCCGTCATCCTGCGCGGCATAGCTCCCGGCCTCGCCTTCGCATCCGCCATCGCCGACGTCACCACCGAGCTGATGGCACAGATCGCCTTCATCCTCCTCGGCATCGCCTTCTGCTGGGAGCAGCTCAGCGCCACGCAGCACACCGCCCATATCCGCGACGCCATCATCCTCGCCATGTGGCTGTTCGTGCCCGGCATCGTCGCCTTCGTCGTCCTGCAGCAACGCGGCAGCGCGCTGGCCGAGCGGCTCGCGGGCCGCTTCCTCCCCGCTGCGGCCCAGCACACGACGGCGTTCTCCGAGCAGATGCGCGCGATGTACGCTTCGCCGGCACGCCTTGCCCTGTCGTCGACGCTGCATCTGTTCTCGTGGATCGCGTCGGCCGGCGTGATCTGGCTGGGCGTGCGGCTGATCGGCCGGCATCTCGATTTCTTCGGCTGCATGGCGATCGAGGCGGTGCTCGCCGCGCTGAAGAGCGCCACGGTCTTCATCCCCGCCTCCATCGGCGTGCAGGAGGCCGGCTATGCCGCGCTGATGCCATTGTTCGGCCTGCCGCCGCAGGTCGGGCTCGCCGTCTCGCTGCTCAAGCGCGCGCGCGACATCGTGGTCGGCGTGCCGGTCCTCCTCGCCTGGCAGTTCCTCGAAGGCCGCCGCGCCTTCACGGTGGAGTGATGGGCGACAAGGTTCTCGTCACCGGCGCGTCCGGCTTCGTCGGCTCTGCGGTGGCGCGCGCGCTGGGGCGCCGCGGCGATGCGGTGCGCGTGCTGATGCGCGCCAGCTCGGTGCGCACCAACATCGAGGGCGAGGCGTTCGAGATCGCGGAGGGCGACATGCTCGACCGCGCGTCGATGACCGCGGCGATGGAGGGCGTTCGCTATCTCTTCCACGTCGCGGCCGATTACCGCCTCTGGGCGCCCGATCCGCAGGAGATCGTGCGCAACAACCTCGAAGGCACCCGCGCGGTGATGGAGGCGGCCCGCGCCACCGGCGTGGAGCGCATCGTCTACACCTCATCCGTCGCGGCGCTGAAACCGGCGCATGGCGTGCCGGTGGACGAGACCTCGCGCCACAGCGAACAGACCGTCATCGGCGCCTACAAGAAATCCAAGCTGGTCGCCGAGCGGCTGGTCGAACGCATGGCGGGCGAAGGCCTGCCGGCCGTGATGGTCAGTCCGTCGACGCCGATCGGCCCGCGCGACGTCAAGCCGACGCCGACGGGCCGCATCATCGTGCAGGCCGCCAATGGCGGCATGCCGGCTTATGTCGATACCGGTCTCAACCTGGTGCATGTCGACGACGTGGCGCAGGGCCATCTGCTGGCGCTCGAGAAAGGCCGCATCGGCGAGAACTACATCCTGGGCGGCGAGGACGTGCGGCTGAAGGATATGCTGGGCGTGATCTGCCCGCTGGCGGGCCGCAAGGCGCCGCGCATCGAGCTGCCGCGCGGGCCGCTTTATCCTTTGGCGATGTGCGCCGAGGCCGTCGCGCGGTTCACGCGGAAAGAGCCGATGCTCACCGTCGACGCGCTGAACATGTCGAAGTACCACATGTTCTTCTCGTCGCAGAAAGCGCGCCGCGAGCTCGGCTTCGAGGCGCGTCCCTGGCAGCGCGCCATCGAGGACGCCGTCGCCTGGTTCCAGCAAGCAGGCTACATAAAATGATGGCTTTGCTGGCCCTGATTCCCGTTGCCATCTGGCTCTATCTGCTTGTCGGCCGCGGCATGTTCTGGACGATGTCCGAGCGTGACGACATTTTTGAAGGGAAAGTGGGGAACGATCCGGCGCCGCCCGCGGCGTGGCCCTCCGTCACCGCCGTCGTGCCGGCGCGCAACGAGGCCGACGTGATCGCGCGCTCCGTCGGCAGCCTGCTGGCACAGGATTATCCCGGTGATTTCCGCGTCGTGCTGGTCGACGACCAGAGCGACGACGGTACCGGCGATATCGCGCGCGCGCTTGGCGGCAAGCTCACCGTCCTCGCCGGCAAGCCGCGCCCGGCGGGCTGGACCGGCAAGATCTGGGCGATGAAGCAAGGCACCGAGGCGGCCGGCACGCCCGACTACATCTGGTTCACCGACGCCGACATCGACCACGCGCCCGAAAACCTGCGCAAGCTGATGTGCAGGGCGGAAGCCGGCAATCTCGTGCTCACCTCGCTGATGGTGAAGCTGCATTGCCGCTCCTTCTCCGAAGCCTATCTGATCCCGGCCTTCGTGTTCTTCTTCGACATGCTCTATCCCTTCGCCTGGGTGAACGATCCGAAGAACAAGACGGCGGCAGCGGCCGGCGGCTGCATGCTGGCGCGGCGGGGCGCGCTGGAGCGCGCCGGCGGCGTCGACGTCATCCGATCCGAGATCATCGACGATTGCGCCATGGGCCGCGCGATGAAGGCGCAAGGCTCGATCTGGCTCGGCCTCACCAATCGCGCCACCTCCATCCGCCCCTACCAAGGCTTGCCGGAGATCCGCCGCATGGTGGCGCGTTCGGCCTATGCCCAACTCGGCTATTCGCCGCTGAACCTGCTCGGCACCTTCATCGGCATGATCGCGGTCTATGGCGCGGCGCCCGCCCTCGCGATCTTCGCGCACCAATCGGCGCAGGCCTCGGGCATCCTGGCGTGGCTGGCGATGGGCTTCGCGTTCCAGCCGATCCTGCGCTTCTATCGCGTCTCGCCGCTGTGGGGGATCGTGCTGCCGCTGATCGGCTTCGTCTACGCGCTGTTCACGCTCGATTCCGCGATCCAGCATTGGCGCGGCAAGGGCGGCATGTGGAAGGGCAGGGCGCAGGCCCAAGTCTCCCTGAAAAAGGGTCAGTCGTGACAGCAACCGATCTCGCCTCCGGCAAAGGCCATACCGACGAGAACTTTCCCGTCGCCTCGGTCCTGATCGCCAGGAAGCACCGACCGGCGATCATGGCGTTCTACCGCTTCGCGCGCGCCGCCGACGATGTCGCCGATAACGCCACTGCGTCGCCCGAACATAAGCTCGCGCTGCTGGAGAACATGCGCGCCAGCGTCGCCGGCGAGAGCACCGCCTCGCCCGAGGGCACGGCCCTGCGCGCCGCCCTCGCCGCCCACGACATCTCCAACCAGCACGCGCTCGACCTGCTCGAGGCCTTCCGCCGCGACTGCACCAAGAACCGCTACGCCGACTGGGACGATCTGATCGACTATTGCCGCTATTCGGCGATGCCGGTGGGGCGCTTCGTGCTCGACGTGCATGGCGAAAGCCGCGACAGCTGGGCCGCCAACGACGCGCTGTGTGCCGCGCTGCAGGTGATCAACCATCTCCAGGACTGCGCCAAGGATTATCGCGAGATCGACCGCGTCTACATTCCCACCGATGTCCTCGCCGACCCGTCGGCACTGTCCGCGCCCACGGCGACGCCGGCCCTGCGCACCGTGATCGCCGGTCTGGCCGGCCGCACGCAGAGCTTGCTCTCGACGTCCCGCCCGTTCGCCGGCCAGATCAAGGACCGCCGCCTGGCGCTGGAGGTCAGCGTGATCCAGACCCTGGCCGAGGACCTGACCGCCCGCCTCCTGATCCGCGACCCGCTCAGCGAGCGGGTCCACCACAGGAAGAGCGAAATGCCGGGACTGTTGCTCCGCGCCCTCTCCCGCTTCGCCACGCGGCGCTTTACAAAGTGACCATGACCGAAGCCGTCGTCGAACAGGCCCAGCAAAAGGCCTCCAACAGCTCCTTCTATTCGGCGATGCGCCTGATGCCGAAGGCCGAGCGCGAGGCGATGTTCGCGATCTACGGCTTTTGCCGGATCGTCGACGACATCGCCGACGACGGCATCGGCACGCGGCCCGAGCGCGCGGCGCAGCTGACGCAATGGCGCGCCGACCTCGATGCCCTCTATGCCGGCCATCCGCCCGCCCGCGCGCAATTCCTGGTGGAGCACGTGCGGCGCTACGGCCTGCGCAAAGCCGATTTCCTGACCGTCATCGACGGCATGGACATGGACGTGGTCGAGGACGTCATCGCGCCCGATCTCGCGACCCTCGATCTCTATTGCGAGCGCGTGGCGAGCGCCGTCGGCCGCCTGTCGATCAAGGTGTTCGGTATGGACGAGGAGCCGGGCGACGAGCTGGCGCATCATCTGGGCCGCGCGCTGCAGCTCACCAACATCCTGCGCGACATCGACGAGGACGCGGCGATCCACCGCCTCTATCTTCCGCGCGAGTATCTCGACGCCGCCGGCATAACGACGCGCGATCCCAAGGCGGTCATCGCCGATCCGCGCATCGATCGGGTATGCAAGCGCGTCGCCGTCGACGCGCACAAATTTTATGACGGCGCCGCCGCAGTCCTCGCGAAGAAGCCGCGCGGCCGCATCGGCACGCCGCGCCTGATGGGCGCTGTTTATCAGGAAATCCTGCGCCAGACCGAAGCGGTCGGCTGGGCGCCGCCGCGCACCCGCGTGTCGCTCTCGAAGCCCAAGCTGCTGGCCATCGTGCTGCGCCACGGGCTGTTCGGATGAGCACCGCGTACATTGTCGGCGGCGGCCTCGCGGGTCTCGCGGCGGCCGTGGCGCTGGCCGACAAGGGCCGCCGCGTCGTCCTGATCGAGGGCGCACCGCAGGCCGGCGGACGCTGCCGCTCTTATTTCGACGCCACGCTGGGCCTCACCATCGACAACGGCAACCATCTTGTGCTGTCCGGCAACACGTCTGTGCAGAAATATCTCGCCACCATCGGCGCAAGCGATGCGCTCGTGGGTCCGCAGCATGCCGTGCTCGATTTCATCGACGTGCGCGACGACCTCCGCTGGACCCTGCGCCCGAACGACGGGCTGCTCGCCTGGTGGATCTTCGTCGCCGACCGCCGCGTCCCCGGCACCGGGCCGGTGGAATATATCGATCTTCTCCGCCTGATCAGCGCGGGCGCGACCGACACGGTCGAGGATCGCATCCGGTGCTCCGGCGCGCTGTGGAAGCGCCTGCTGGAGCCTTTCCTGCTCGCGGTGCTGAACACCGAGCCGAAGACAGCTTCGGCCAAGCTTGCCGGGAATGTGATCCGCGAGTCGCTGGCGCTGGGCGGCCGCGCCTATCGCCCGCGTATCGCCCATCCGACGCTGGCTGCCGCCTTCGTCGATCCCGCGCTCGCCTATCTGAAAAGCAAGGGCGCCGACATCCGCATCGGCCAGCGCGTCCGGGCGCTCGCCACCGACAACTGGCGCGTCACGTCGCTCGATCTTGCCGGCACGCCGCTCGCTCTCGAGAAGGACGACAAGGTCATCCTCGCCGTGCCGCCCTGGGTCGCGACGGAGTTGCTGCCCGGCACCATGGCGCCGACGCAATTCCGCGCCATCGTCAACGCGCATTTCAAGGTCGTGCCGCCGGCCGGCAGCCCGCTGATCACCGGCGTCATCGGCGGCGCGGCGGAGTGGGTGTTCGCCTTCGAGGACCGCGTCTCGATCACCGTCTCTGGGGCCGACGCCATCGTCGACGATGACCGCGAGGTGCTCGCCAAACGATTCTGGGCCGATGTGGCAAAAACGCTGCGCTTGCCGGAGGGTCCCATGCCGCCCTGGCAGGTGGTGAAGGAGCGCCGCGCCACCTTCGCCGCCACGCCGGAGCAGGCCTTATGCCGCCCCGGTCCGCGCACGCCGCATGCCAATCTCATCCTCGCCGGCGACTGGACCGACACCGGCCTGCCGTCCACCATCGAGGGCGCCATCCGCTCGGGACAGACGGCGGCGGGGCTTGTATAGGGTGTGTCCATGAACCAGATGCTTCCCCATCGCGAGGCCGAAGGCGTCATCGCCGTCGACAAGATGCTGGGCGACGCGACCGCGGCGCTGCTGAAGAGCCAGCGCGACGACGGCCATTGGGTGTTCGAGCTCGAGGCCGACGCGACGATCCCGTCCGAATACGTGCTGCTGGTGCACCATCTGGCGGAGACGCCGAACCTCGATCTCGAACGAAAGATCGGCAACTACCTGCGCCGCATCCAGTCGAAGGATCATGGCGGCTGGCCGCTCTATCACGCCGGCGCGTTCGACATCTCCGCGACGGTGAAGGCCTATTTCTGCCTGAAGATGATCGGCGACGACATAAACGCCCCGCACATGGTGCGTGCCCGCCAGGCGATCCGCGACCGCGGCGGCGCGATCAAGGCGAACGTCTTCACCCGCATCCTGCTGGCGCTCTATGGCGAGACGGCGTGGGCCAACGTGCCGACCGTGCCGCCGGAGCTGATCCTGCTGCCGCGCTGGTTCCCGGTCCATCTGTCCAAGATGAGCTATTGGGCGCGCACCGTGATCGTGCCGCTGCTGGTGCTGGCGGCGAAACAGCCGCTGGCGCGCAATCCGCGTGGCATTCATGTGCCGGAGTTGTTCGTCGAGGGCGTGCCGGTGATCTCGCCGCGCGCGCCGCATCAGTCGGCCGGCTGGTCGTTCTTCTTCAACACGCTCGACAAGGTGCTGAAGGTGGTGCCGTGGCCGCGCAGTCTGCGCCAACGCGCCATCGACACATGCATGGCGTGGACGACGGAGCGTCTCAACGGCGAGGACGGCCTTGGCGCGATCTATCCCGCGATGGCCAACAGCGTGATGATGTACGACACGCTCGGCATCGGTCCTGAGGATCCGCGCCGCACCATCGCGCGCAAATCGGTCGAGCTGCTTCTGGTGATCAAGGACGACGAGGCCTATTGCCAGCCCTGTGTTTCGCCGGTGTGGGACACCGCGCTGGCGGCGCACGCGCTGATGGAAGCCAAGACCGACGCCGCCGGCGCGGCGGTGGCCAAGAGCCTCGAATGGCTGAAGCACCGCCAGGTGCTCGACGTCGCGGGCGATTGGGCCGAGGAGCGGCCCAACGTGCGCCCGGGCGGCTGGGCCTTCCAGTACAACAACGCACACTATCCCGACCTCGACGACACCGCCGTGGTGGTGATGGCGCTGGATCGTGCAAAGAAGAGCGGCATCGCGCACTCCAATTATGACGTGCCGATGGCGCGTGGCCGCGAGTGGGTCGAAGGTCTGCAGAGCAAGAACGGCGGCTGGGGCGCGTTCGACGCCGACAACGCCTATTACTATCTGAACAACATCCCCTTCGCCGATCACGGCGCGCTGCTCGATCCGCCCACGGACGATGTCTCGGGCCGCTGCGTCGGCATGCTGATGCAGCTCGGCGCGCCGCCCGGCGATCCCTATGTGAAAGCCGGCGTCGATTTCCTGCGCGCCTCGCAGCGCAAGGACGGCTCGTGGTTCGGCCGCTGGGGCGTGAACTACGTCTACGGCACTTGGTCGGCGCTGGCGGGGCTGAACGCGGCGCAGGTGATGCCCGACGATCCGATGATGCTGCGCGCCGCCGAATGGCTGGTGGCGATCCAGAACGAAGACGGCGGCTGGGGCGAGGACTGCAATTCCTACAAGCTCGATTATGCGGGCTACGAGTCCGCGCCCTCGACGGCGTCGCAGACCGCCTGGGCATTGTTGGCGCTGATGGCGGCGGGGCAGGTGGATCATCCGGCCGTGGCGCGGGGCATCCGCCATCTCGAAGCGACGCAGCAGCCGGACGGCCTCTGGAGCCAGGAGCACTACACCGGCGGCGGTTTCCCGCGCGTGTTCTATCTGCGCTATCACGGCTACCCGAAATTCTTCCCGCTTTGGGCGGTGGCGCGCTATCGCAATTTGAAGGCGGGCAATTCCCGCCATGTCGCCTACGGCCTGTGATAGCATCGCAGCGCGCGCCGGGAGGCTTTGCTCATGAGCGTCTCACTCAATCACACGATCGTCTTCTCGGAAGACAAAGCGGTGTCGGCGGCGTTCTTCGCGGATGTCTTCGGCCTGCCGAAGCCGAAGCCCTTCGGGCCATTCCTTCAGGTGGAGACCGCCAACGGCGTGGGCATGGATTTCATGACCCGTCCCGCGCCCGTCGCAGGCCAGCACTATGCCTTCCTGGTGTCGGAGGCGGAGTTCGACGCGATCTTCGCGCGCGTCCGGTCCCGGGGCCTGACCTACTGGGCCGATCCGCATCAGACCCAGCCGAACGCGATCAACGCGCATGATGGCGGCCGCGGGGTCTACTTTCCCGATCCGTCGGGCCACCTGCTCGAGATACTGACCGTGCCGTATGGCGGACAGCGCTGACGCGTGATCGTCTCCGCCACCATCGACGGCCGGCATGAAAAGCTCGTCGGGCCGCCCGAGGCGCTGGTGCCGTGGTGGAGCATCGGCAAGACGGTGCTTGCCGCTGCCGCGTTCCGCCTCGCCGATCAGGGCCGCCTCGATCTCGACGCGCCCGTCACCGGCAAACCGTTCACGGCACGCCAGCTGCTCGCGCACACCGCCGGCGTGCCGAATTACGGCCACCTCGCCGCCTATCACGAAGCCGTGGCGCGCGGCGATGCCGCCTGGCCGGTCGAGGAACTTCTGGTGCGCACCCGGGCCGATGAACTGCTTTTCATGCCGGGGCAAGGCTGGAGCTATTCGAACGTCGGCTATCTCTTCATCCGCCAGCTCATCGAGCGCGCCACCGACAGCGAGTTGCGTTCGGCGCTGCATGTCACGGTGTTCGCGCCGCTCGGGTTGCATGCCGTGATGACGCGGCGCCGCGACGACATGGACCGGCTGCTGTGGCGCGGGCTGAAGGACTACGACCCCAATTGGGTCTATCATGGCCTTGTCGTCGGCACGCCCGCCGATGCCGCGCGTTTCCTGGATCGCCTGTTCACGACACCGTTCCTGTCGGATGCTTCCCGCCAAGCCATGTTCGACGCCGCGCCCATCACCTTCGATCTCCCGAACCGCCCCTTCGGCAAGCCGACGGCCGGCACCGGGTTGATGATCGACCCGCAAGGCCCGCTCGGCCTTTGGTACGGCCACAGCGGCGGCGGCCCGGGCAGCGTCAGCGCCGTCTATCGCTTCGCGAACACCGGCCGCGTCGTCGCCGCCTTCGCCGACAACGAGGACGACGGCGCCCTCGAGCGTGCCGTGCTGGAGCTGGCGCGCGCATGACCGTGATCGCCGCCGTCGGCCTCGCGCGCGAGGCCCGCATCGCGCGTCGCGCCAAGGTGACCTGCGTGGTCGGCGCCGGCGACAGCGCGCTGCTGGAGCAGCGCCTCGGCTGGGCCATCGCCAAAGGCTGCAGCGGCATCATCAGCTTCGGCATCGCCGGCGCGCTGGCGCCGCTGCTGCAGCCCGGCGACACCATCGTCGCGACGCATGTCGTGCACGGCGAGGAGCACTACCGCACCGATGCGCGCTGGTCGGAGATCATGCGCGAGAAGCTGCCCGGCGTGCATTCCGCGGTTCTGGCGGGCCACGATCAGATCGTCTCGAACGTCTACGGCAAGCGCCGCCTGTTCGCCGAGACCGGCGCGCACGCCGTCGACATGGAGAGCCATATCGCGGCGCGTCTGGCGTGGCGGATGCGGATTCCGTTCGTCGCGTTGCGCACGATCTCCGATCCCTCGATCAAGGGCCTGCCACCCGCCGCGCTGGAGCCCTTGAGCGAGACCGGCAAGCCCAAGCTCGCCCGCATCCTGGCCTCGGTGGTGGCCGATCCCGGCCAGATCGGCGATTTGATCGCCACGGGCCGCGAGAGCGGCCGCGCCTTCGCCGCCCTGACGCGCGCCCGCAAGGCGCTGGGCCCGGCGTTCAACTGCCCGCACAATGCGACGATCGGGGAGCCCAAACCCTAATTGTCATGGCCCGCGACTGCGGGCCATCCAGTTCGGTTCTGCACACGGCAGAGAGGTTCGTGGTTCGGTATCGCGAACCGATATGCACTTAGCCGCTTTCACCTGGATG
>DASZMT010000036.1:0-20204 GCA_035551495.1 Rhizomicrobium sp.
TCAACTGATTGTAAAAATTGACGGCGCTATATCCTCCCTGCCACGGGAAAATCTCGTATGCGCGCTGAACTCGTTCGGCTTGAAATTCCCCGAGTTCGGTCGATAGCGAATACATCGCGAAGTAGACTTGCTCGAAAGCCCGCGGAAAGACGTAGAGGTCTTCGAGAGACCAATCGCCATCTAGTCCAATTTTAAAAATTTCCTCGTCAGCCATACTCTCCCCAATTGACCTGACAGGGGTTGTATAGGCGATTCTTACCGCCTACGCGAGAATAGCGGCGGTTGGGAGTTGTGGGAGTTCATGTCGCGTTACATTGCATTGATCGACGGCAAGGCCGGTGCGTACGGCGTAGTGTTTCCCGATCTACCGGGCTGCACTGCCATGGGCCGCACGATGGATGCAGCGTTATCCAATGCTGCGGGTGCGCTACGTGATTGGGCCGATCTCATGGATGAAGAAGGGCTGAAAATTCCGCGCGCCCGCAACCTAAGCGCGCTGCGCAAGGATGCTGATTTTCTCAAAGCGCTATCGGAGAGTGCGGGTCTGGCGCGCACCGTGCTGATCAAGGTCGCCTAGATTGGCACCTAAGAAAAAGGCCGGGCGCCAGGCCCGGCCTTGTTCGTCATCAGTTGCAGACGCGGTGATGATGGTGCCACCAGCAATGGCGATGATGATAGTGATGGCCGCCGATATGGGCGCCCACGCCGATCGGTCCGACATGCACGCCGGCGCCGATGATGTCGGCGTTCGCCGCCGGAATGCCGGCCAGCGACAACGCGAAAACCGCTGCAATCATGCGTTTCATGGAAGGGACTCCTGTCGATTGTTCGTCCGGGAAGGTAACTGCCGTACCGACCGCGAGTTCCCTCTATAGGCAAGGGCTGACAGCGGCAAGATCATAGCCCTGACGATACCCTGGAAACGCAGCTTCCCGCCTTCCGACAAGAGAAGGCGGGAAGACGGGCCGGTTGCAAGGCCTGGCTTGTCGAATGCCCGCAACCGGCAGTCTGCGTTTGGAAACTCAGTAACGGTCGCCGCGATACCCGGCGCGATAATAGTCCGACCGCGCGCTGTCGATCGCCTTGTCGACGTTCAGCATCGCCTGCTTGTAGCCGTTGGTGTAGCAGTGCTCCATCGGCTGCTCCTTCACCGGATAGGCGTCGCGCAGCTGGTCGCAGACCTCGCGCAACGCCACATTGGCGCGGTGGCGCAGCTCGCGCGCGCCGTCACGGGTGCGCAGGTCGAGATCGCTGTACGACACTTCGCGGCGCAGCGTCATCTTGCCCGGCAGGCCCAGCGTGTTGCGCTCGGTCTGGAAATCCGGCGCGGTGACGATCACCGACTCCGTGGATCCGGCGCCGGCGTCGTCATCGGCCTGCGCAACGGCGGGTACGATCCACAGCGCGCTCATCGTCGTCGCCAGCAGCGTCATGCGGATCGGGGAAAGAAACCTGGAAAAGGACATGGGCACCTCCTGAATGCACGCGTCTCGAAGCCCTTTGCCCGTCTTTCAAACGATCCGTCGCCAAGCCGGTTCCGAGTCTTACATTCCGGCAAGATTGCGGCAGGGTTCCGTCGCTTGCGCGCGCACGCGGAACGCGGAAAATACGCCCCTATCGAAGGAGACTCGTCATGTCCGCGCGCACCGCCACGATCGCCTCTACGATCACTCTATGCCTCGCTCTTTGCGCCTGTGCGTCTTCCGGCGGCGGCGGCGATCATGTCTCGATCACCGCCGACGGCATGCTGACGCGCGGCGGCGCTTCGCGCGGCGACGTCGGCTTCGTATATGCCGACAAGGACTGCATCCCCTTCGCCATCGACGGCAACCAGTCGCTCGATCTTCTCGGCGATCCACAGCGCGTGGTACAGACCAACGACTATATCGGCACGATGATCTATGCCGTGCCGGCCGGGGCGCACACGCTGACGGTGCGCTCGTGGATCAACGCCGACGGGCAGGGCCATGAAGCATTCCCGACGGCGCCGCTTACGGTCCGGCCGCGGCATTTCTACGGCATCGACTGCGCCCACCATGACGGCCAGGCCAGCGTCATGGTCAGCGACCATGACCATGTCGGCCGGCGCAGCGACTAGCCCTCGTTGGCGCGGAACAGCGCCAGCGTGCGCTCGCGCGCGAGGTGCGCGCTCCCGGCGTCATAGTCCGTGCGGCGGTCGGAGTTGAAGCCGTGGTTGGCGGGATAGACGTAGACCTTCACGTCGGGATGCGCGTCCGCCACCTTGTTCACGACCTCCATCGGGATCGAGTGATCCTTCTCGCCGAAATGGCAGATGGCCGGGCACTTGGGATTGAGGTCGATCATCTGCCCGATGTTGCCGCCGTAATAGGAAGCCGCCGCCGCGAGGCCGGTGCAGCGGCCCGCCGCTGCCCAGGTCACGCTGCCGCCATAGCAATAGCCGGTGATGAACACCGGCCCGCGGGCCTTCAGGTCGTCGATGCAGGTCTGGGTGTCGGCGATGGAGACGTCGAAGGGATGCTCGGCGCGCGCCAGCTTGATCGCGACCTGGATGTCCTCCGGCGAATAGGACGCCTGGAAGCCGGGATGCTCGCGGTCGTAGAGCGCCGGTGCCAGCACCTCATAGCCGTCCGCCGCAAAGCCGTCGCACAGCTCCATGATGTGCTCGGTGACGCCGAAGATCTCCTGGATCAGCACCAGCCCGCCGCGCCGCGCGCCGGCGGGTTGTACGCGATAGCAGCCGATCTCGGCGCCATCGCTCATCTTTTTCTTCTCCATCGTGCCTTTGAGGGCCATCGCGTTTCTCCCGGTGCTTTGCTGCGCGGGAGATTGTCATTCCACGGTGGGCTTGGCGAGAGGCTCGCTCGCGGTTGCGGCGATGGCGGCGCGCGGCTTACGGCGCCACGCAAACCGCACCAGCCGCACCAGCGCCCAGATGCCCGCCGCCAGCAACGGCAGCCAGGGCAGGGCGCCGATCACGAAGATGATCATGTTCGCGGTGCTGGCGCCGAGCGTGGCGCCGGCTTCGCCCAGGGTCTGCGCCATCTGGCTCGGCGGCGGCGCCGTCTGTTCCACCATCGACACATCGACCGACTCGCGCGCCAGCCCGCTGTCGATGCCGCGCTGCTCGGCCAGCGCTTCGTCGAGCTCGGTCTCGACCCGTGCCTGCTCGGCTTCGAGCTTGATGAGGTCGTCGACGCTCAAATTCGGCCGTTTGGCGATGTCCGCCAGCCGGTCGCGATAGGCGCTGAGCTGCGCCACCTTGCGTTTGGAATCGGCGGCGGCGTTCTCGACGCTTTCGGCGCGCGTCGCGCGCGACGTCAGGCGCACGTCGTTCGCCGTCTCGCCGGCCCGCGGATCGCGCAGCAGGTGCTCGAAGCGGTCGAGGCTGGCATGCGGCAGCAGAACGGAAAGCTGCGCCTGCGCCGTATCGCCGTCGTTCGACAGGTTCGCCGAAACCAGCTTGCAGTCCAGTGCCTTGTCCTTCAGGCAGGCGTCGCGCGCCGCCTCGAAATGCCGCGTCAGTGCGGCATGCGACAGAAGCAGGCTCCAGCTATGGCTGTAGGTGAATTGCTGGGCGAGGCCACCGGACGGCTGTGCCGGCGCATCGCTGGCGACACTGATGTCCGGCGGCGGCGCGAAGCCGGCCCGCGCCGGAAGGACATCGACCTTGAGGTCGGCGGGCTGCTGACCGCGGCCGCAGCTCGCCAGCAGCAAGGCGCAGGCAATGACGATAGCGGTACGACGAACCATGACGCGTCCCCTCGTTCGGCTCGAACGAAAGGTTCGGCGCGCAATGGGGCGCGGGTAGGGAGAGATTGCGGCGAGCTTGGAGCAAGCCGCAGGCAAACATGATCCTAAACTGTCATCCCGGGCGATCCCGGCGAAGCCGGGAGAGACCGGGGATCCATTGAGACGCTTGCGCCATGGGTCCCGGCTCGGCGCGATGCTGACGCATCGCTTGGCCGTGATGACAGCTAAGAGATTTCGTCTAGACGCCAGCGCTTAAGCGTTGAAGCGGAAATGCATCACGTCGCCGTCGGCCACGACGTAATCCTTGCCCTCGAGCCGGAATTTGCCCACCTCGCGCGCCCCGGCCTCGCCGTTGTTCGCGACGTAATCGGCATAGGCGATGGTCTCGGCGCGGATGAAGCCGTGCTCGAAATCGGTGTGGATCGCACCGGCGGCCTGCGGTGCGCGGCTGCCCTTGGTCACCGTCCAGGCGCGCGCTTCCTTCGGTCCCACCGTGAAGAACGTCAGCAGGCCGAGCAGGTCGTAGCCCGCGCGGATCAGCCGGTTCAGGCCCGGCTCTTCCAAATCGAGGCTCGACAGGAATTCCTCGCGCTCGCCGGCCGGCAGCTGCGCCACCTCTTCCTCGATGCGCGCCGAGATCGTCACCGCGCCGGCGCCCTGCGTCTTCGCCATTGCCTCGACGGCGGCCGAGAATTTGTTGCCCTTCGCCGCCGATCCTTCCTCGACGTTGCAGACATAGAGGACCGGCTTCGACGTCATGATGCCGAGGCGCGAGAACGGCCCGCGTTCCTCGGGATCGAGCTGCGCCAGCCGCGCCGGCTTGCCCTCGCGCAGCAGCACCACCGCCTTCATCATCAGCGCGAGCTGCTCTTTGGCTTCCTTCTCGCCGGAGTTCGCCTTCTTCTCGAGCGGCTTGATGCGCTTCTCCAGGCTCTCCAGGTCGGCCAGCATCAGCTCGGTCTCGACCGTCTCGGCGTCGCTGACGGGATCGATCTTGCCCTCGACATGGGTGATGTCGTCGTCCTCGAAACAGCGCAGCACATGTGCGATGGCGTCGACCTCGCGGATGTTGGCGAGGAACTGGTTGCCCAGGCCCTCACCCTTCGAGGCGCCGCGTACCAGCCCGGCGATGTCGACGAAGGTGATGCGGGTCGGGATGATCTCGGCCGACTTGCCGATCCTGGCCAGCGTCTCCAGGCGCGGATCGGGCACCGCGACGTCGCCGACATTCGGCTCGATGGTGCAGAACGGATAGTTCGCCGCCTGCGCCGCCGCTGTCTGCGTGAGCGCATTGAAAAGCGTCGACTTGCCGACGTTCGGAAGACCGACGATGCCGCACTTGAAGCCCATTATTCGTCGTCTTTCTGTTCGGTTTTCAACGGCGGCACGTTGGCCGGTTTCATCGGGGGCCGCGGCGCGTGCGGCCGCGGCGGATTTAGCGTCAGCGAGATCTTGTTCGTGAACCCGATGTCGTTGTCCTTGGCCAGCAGCGGTGCGGCTTCGGCGATCGCCGACAGCATCGGCACCAGCCATTCCTTTTCATCGGCCTTGCTGAAATTGCCCAGCACATGCCCCGTCACCCGCTCCCGGCCGCCCGGATGGCCGACGCCGATGCGCACGCGGCGATAGTCCGAGCCGATGGCGGCGGTGATGGAGCGCGCGCCGTTGTTGCCGGCATCGCCGCCGCCGGTCTTGGTCTTCAGCTTGCCGGCCGGAAGGTCGAGCTCGTCGTGAATGACGACGACGGCGTTCAGGGGAAGCTTGAAGAAGCGCATGGCCTCGCCGACGGCGCGGCCGCTCTCGTTCATGTAGGTGCCGGGTTTGAGCAGATAGGTCTTGCGGCCGCCGAGCAAGCCTTCGCTCAGCGCGCCGTGGAAACGCGCCTTCCAGGGCCCGAAATTGTAGCTCTCGTGGAGGACGTCGACGGCCATGAAGCCGGCATTGTGCCGGTTTCGCGCATACTCCGCGCCGGGATTGCCGAGTCCGGCGATGAGGAGCGGCGTATCGGCCATGGGAAGCCCTGAAGGGCCAGCGGGCGCGGGCCCGCTGGCCAAAGGGTATTACTTCTTCGCGGGCGCGGCGGCCGGTGCGGCACCGGCGGCGGGGGCCGCTTCGGCACCTTCCTCGGCGACCGGAGCCGATGCGGCGGCCGTGGCCGCGGCAGCGGCGGCGCGCTGCTCTTCGATCACGCTGGTCGGCGCCACGATCGAGCAGATCGTGAAGTCGCGGCCGCGGATGATCGGCTTCACGCCTTCCGGCAGCTTCACGTCCTGGATGTGGACCGAGTCATGGATGTCGAGGCCCGACAGGTCGATGATCAGCTCTTCCGGGATGCTCTCGGCCGGGCACAGCAGCTCGATCTCGTGGCGCACGATGTTCAGCACGCCGCCCTTCTTGAGGCCGGGCGAGTCGCCCTGGTTGCGGAAGTGCACCGGGATCGCGAGGCGCACCTTGGCGCCTTCGCCCAGGCGCATGAAATCGACGTGCACGGGGCGGTCGCTGACCGGATCGACCTGCACTTCGCGCGGGATCACGCGGGTCTTCTTGCCGGCCACATCGAGCATCAGCAGCGTGGTGGTGAAGCTGCCGGTCTGGTACTGGCGCTCGAGCGAACGATAGTCGACCGCGACGTTCTGCGGCTCGATGTCGCCGCCATAGATGACCGCGGGCACGAGACCCTTCTGGCGCGCCTGATAGGCCGGGCCCTTGCCGGTGCCGTCGCGCGGCTCGGCGCGCAGTTCTTGGGTCTCACGCATGGTATTGGAATTCCTTAGACTTTTTGGCGGGCCGGCCGTGCGACACAGCCCGCGAAGGCGGGGCTTTTAGCGGAAGCGGAGCGTACGCGCAACCGTGTCAGGCGGCGCTTCTTGCCCCGCCCCATAGGAGCCAGGTTCCCAGGCCCAGGCAAGCCACCGCTGTTGCCGCCAGCCCTGCCAGGGCCGCTTTGCCCTGCAGGTCCGCCGACAGCCCGACTGTGTAGGTATACCGCGCCCAGGCCCAGACGATTGCGGCGGCTGCCAGCGGCAGCAGTCCGATCAGCACCAACACGACCCCGGCGATCCGTCTCATGCCGCCTTTTTAGGGGGTCGGGGCGTTCTCATCCATCCCCCGCTGGTCCGCGGTCGCTTTCGCGCCGTATACCCAGCGCGGTTGCGACATTTAAAGCAGGTTGTCATCCGCCGCCCAGTTGGTGCCTGCGCCACGCCGCTTGTTTCACCTGGGTCCGCCGCATGCGCGGCGGATGACAGCTGGGGTGAATTTATGAGACGAGACGCTAGGTGCCCATGCCCATGATGCTCAAGCGGTTCGTCGCTCACCTCGCCGCCTTGGCCGCGGGTCTCGCCGTCTCGGCCTGCGTTCCCCTGATCAACGCCACGATCCCGCGCGCCGGCTACACCATCAAGCCCGACATCGCCTATGGCGGCGATCCGCGCCAGACGCTCGACCTCTACATCCCCACAGGGCTGAGGGCGCCTGCGCCGGTGGTCCTGTTCTTCTATGGCGGCAGCTGGCAGAGCGGCGCCAAGGCCTACTACCGCGCCTTCGGCCAAGCCTTCGCCAGCCAGGGCATCGTGGTCGCGATCGCCGATTACCGCCTCTATCCGCAGGTGAAGTATCCCGCCTTCCTGCAGGACGGCGCCGCCGCGCTGCGCTTCGTGCACGACCATGTCGCGGCCGACGGCGGCGATCCGAACCGCATCTTCCTCGCGGGCCATTCGGCCGGCGCTTACATCGCGGTGATGCTCGACTCCGATCTGAGCTATCTGAAAGCGGCCGGCGCGGACCCGTCCTGGGTGCACGGCGTGATCGGCATCGCGGGTCCCTACGACTTCCTGCCGCTGACCGATCCGGCGCTGATCGACATCTTCGGCGGCGCGAATGTCCGCGCCACCCAGCCCATCGACCACATCGACGGCAAGCGCGCCCCGATGCTCCTCGCGCACGGCACCGCCGACGACACGGTCGGTATCGGCAATTCGCGCCGCATGGCCAAGAAGTTGAAAAGCTTCGGCAGCGCCGTGGAGGTGAAGGAGTACAAGGGCGTCGGCCACATCGGCATCATCCTGTCGCTGGCGCCGCTCGTCGGTCCGCGCACCATGCTGCGCGACGACATCGTGCGGTTCGTGAAAGACACGCCGTAGGACGCGCATCGCGGTTCGCGCGCCAAACAAACTTGTCATGGCCCGCGACTGCGGGCCATCCAGGTGACGCAGCTACAATTGCCGCAGAACGGGCGCACCAACTGGATGGCCCGCTTTTGCGGGCCATGACAATGAGGGCGTGATGCGCAGTCGGGGTTAAACCGCCGCGCCCTTCGGCGCCGTAAATTCCGACGCCGGCGCATCGCCGGTGTTCACCACCTCGGCCGGCTCGAAGATCAGCACCTGCGCCTCTTCGTCGGCCGCCGTGCGATGCTCCACGCCGCGCGGCACCACCGTCATCTCGCCGGCGTTCAGCGTCACCACATGGTCGCGATACTCGACACGGAAGGTGCCTTTCCACACCAGGAACATCTCCTCGATGTCGTCGTGGCGGTGCCAGGGGAAGACGCCCTGGACCTTGACCAGCTTAACCTCCTGGCCGTTCAGCGACGCCACCGTCTTGGGCCGCCAGTGCTCGGAGAACAGCGCGAACTTCGCGTCGAGCGCGATCTTGGTCATCGGCGTGTCGTCTTCCGCTTGGCGTCGCGTTTGCGCATCGGCTTGATGGTGACTTCGTCGTAAGCCTCGCGCACCAGTTCGGCGATTTCGCGCGCCTCGACATTGCGGAGCGCGATGCGCGCCCAGCGGATCGCGCCCCAGATCGCGGGGCGGAAGGTCTGCGGCCGGGTCTCGAACAGGATCTCCTGATGGACCTTCGAGAGCTTGAAGATACCTTCCGTCTCGCCCGCCTCGACGAACATCTTGCCGTTCACCCGGAAGGACGGCGTGCCGAAATGCGATTTCTCCTCGACGCCCGCGAGCGCCAGGGCAAGCTTGCGGATTTCGGCGGCCGTCGTCATGCCTTGCGCTTTCGCGGCGGCGCCGTCTTCTTCGTCTTCACTTTCGACTTGTTTTGAGGCTCCGGCTTCGCCTTGGCCTGGGGCGGCTTGTTCTTGTCCCACGCCTCGCGGATCAGCGCCGTCAGCTCGATCTTGCCGATCTTGGCGATCTGCACGATCACGTTCGCGGTCTTGCCCCACATGTATTTGACGAACACCTTGGGATCGGCCTCGAACAGGAACGCCTTCCGCTCCTCGTCGAGGTTCAGATAGAGCCCGTCCGGCCGCATCACCGCGAAGATGCGCTTCTTGGTGCGGTACGCCGGCCGGCCCCAATGGTCGATCTCGGTGACGCCCTCCAGGGCAAGCGCGATCTTCTTGACGTCGGCGGGCGTGGGCATCTGCTATAGAGCCGTGTGAACGATACGGGACGATCCTCTTGCCGCCATTCGACTGGGTCAAGCGCCTGACGCGTCCGCGCGGCGTCTTCCAGCCGTTCGGCTACACGCGGCCCGACCGCTATCCGCCGCTGTTCCGCGCCGCGCAGACACATCTCGCGGGTCGCGCCGTGCCGCGCCTCCTCTCCTTCGGCTGCGCCACCGGCGAGGAGATTGCCGCGCTGCACCGCTATTTCCCCGGCGCAGCGCTCAAGGGCATCGACGTCAACCCCGCCGCCATCGCCGCCGCGCGCGCGGCGCATCCGGACGTCGATTTCGCCATCGCGTCCTCGACCGATGCCGAGCCGCCGGAGCATTACGACGCGATCTTCTGCCTCGCCGTGCTGCGCCATGGCGAACTCGGCCGCACGCGGCCCGCGCGCTGCGACGCGCTGCTCCGCTTCGCCGATTTCGCACGGCTGACGGAGGGCTTCGCGCGCTGTCTCAAAACCGGCGGCCTTCTCGCCATCCGCCACAGCAATTTCCGCTTCGAGGACACCGGCGCCGCGCGCGATTTCACGCCGCTGCAGCGCGCTCCGCGCCTGGCCGACACGCCGAAATACGGCCCCGACGACCGCCGCCTGCCCGACGCGCCGAAGGAGATCGTTCTCTTCGCCAAGCGCGCCGGATGACTGCCCGAAACGGGCTATTGTCAGTGGCAACTTAACGAATACAGTCCAACCGCCGGGATAAGCGGTGGGGCCATGCGCAATATTGCCGTTCTATTTTCCATGGTGCTGCTGAGCGTCGTTGCCGCGCGCGCCGACGACCCCTGGACCACTTGGGGTTCCAATTTCGACAGCGTGATGGCCGCCTGCGTGAAGGCGAATCAGCCGAACTGCCTTTCCAAGGCCTTCCAGTCCCAGCCACGCCCGGCGGCGCCCGGCAGCTTCGTCGACGACGATCTCTACCGCGATCTCGGCACCGCCGAGGTGCTGCTGCACCAGACCGATGCCAGCAACGCGATGTACAATCTCTACGGCGTCGACTCCTCGGCTTATCTGGGCACCGGCTATTCCGTGCCGGTGGCGGGCACCGGCGCGGGCGATTACACCTATGCCCTGCAGCGCGAGTTCTTCGTGCCCAATTTGTGCGCCCAGCCGGTCGATCCCAAAGTCTGCCCGAAGGGCAATCCGGAAGTCTGGACCTTCCGGATGACCTCGGCGCAGATGACGGCCGCCGCCGACAAGCCGATCGCCACCCTGCTGCGCGCCCATTGGCCGAAGACGAACGGCAAGGCGCTGTCGGCCGCATGGCGCGCCACCGCGATCCCGGGCCGCCCCGACCTGCCGCCGCTGCTCATCCGCTTCGCGAGCTTTCCGTTCAGCGACTATGACGGCACCTTCGGCCGCGCCGATGCGCAGCGCGTCTTCTTCGCCAGTTTCGGGCAGGTGCGCACCAAGACGCTGCGCGCCGCCATGACCGCGACCGGTGCCGACTCGCTGCTCGCCAATCCGAGCCCGGCGAACACCTTCTTCATCTGGATCTACGCCCCGGACCCACGATCACAGGCCTCGGTCGCGACGTGGAAGGCGCTGTTCAAGCTGCTCGAACAGCCGGCGCCTTAACCGGTCTGATGTGCTATAGAGGCGGCGCCCGCACCGGAGCAACGCCATGCTCAGACTGGTCAGCAGCCGCCCCAAGCGCGGCACCAAGAAGGCGCCGTCGCTGCTTCGCCGCATCGCGTCGGCGTTGCGCGCCGGCTTTCTCACGGCCTTTCCGATGCCGCCATCGCCCGAGCCGCCGCCCGGTGCCCCGCCGCTCGCCAAGGCCGCCGCGCTGCACGAAGGCGCGTTTCTGCGCGAGAACGTGCAAATCCGCCGTGACGTCGCTTAATCGAACAGGCTCGACACGCTTTCTTCGTGGTTGATGCGCCGCATCGCCTCGCCGATCAGCGGCGCGATCGAGATGCGCCTTATATTCGGGCATTTGCGCTGCTCTTCGGTGGCGGCGATCGAGTCGGTCACCACCATCGATTTCAGCCTGGAGCCCGCGATGCGCGCCACCGCGCCGCCCGACAGCACGCCATGCGTGGCATAGGCGCAGACGTCCTTGGCGCCGTTCTTCAGGAGCGCCTCGGCCGCGTTGCAGATCGTGCCGCCCGAATCGACGATATCGTCGATCAGGATGCAGCTGCGGCCGCGCACGTCGCCGATGATGTTCATCACCTCGGATTCGCCGGCCCGCTCGCGGCGCTTGTCGACGATGGCGAGGTCGCAGCCCAGCCGCTTGGCGAGCGCGCGCGCGCGCACCACGCCGCCGACGTCGGGCGACACCACCATCAGATGATCGCCGGTGCCGAGATAATCCTGGATGTCGCGCACCATCACCGGCATCGCGAACAGATTGTCGGTCGGGATGTCGAAGAAGCCTTGGATCTGCCCGGCGTGCAGGTCGACCGTCAGCACGCGGTTGGCGCCGGCCTCGGTGATCAGGTTCGCCACCAGCTTGGCCGAGATCGGCGTGCGCGGGCCGACTTTGCGGTCCTGGCGGGCATAGCCGAAATAGGGCAGCACGGCGGTGATGCGCCGCGCCGAGGCGCGCCGCAGCGCGTCGATGACGATCAGCAGCTCCATCAGGTTGTCGTTCGCCGGGAAACTGGTCGACTGGATGACGAAGATGTCCTCGCCGCGCACGTTCTCCTGGATCTCGACGAACACTTCCATGTCCGCGAAGCGTCGCACGATGGCCTTGGTGAAGGGCAGCTTGAGATAGGCGCCGATGGCCTTGGCGAGCTCGCTATTGGAGTTGCCGGCCAGGAGCTTCATGCCCCGCGATCCGTTCTCGGTCATGAAACCCGCACCCATCATGTTATGATGTTTTGATGACGGGCTTCTACCAAGCCTCACAACGCTGCGAAAGTGTCAGCGGAGCACGATGGCGGAAATTTCGCGCCCATAGTCGCTTTCGCCGCGGTGCGTCGCGCGCCGGAAGCTGAAAAAGTCGGCAGGCCGGGCATAGGTGCAGGCGCCGAGCGTCTCGATTCTATCCACACCCGCGACGGCGAGCCGGTCGGCCACGAAGCCCGCAAGGTCGAATCGCAGATGCGACGGCCGCTCGGCGGGCACGAAGAATCGCGCGAAGCTGCCGTTCTCTTCCAGGAACCGGTCGTGGAATTCCGGCCCCACCTCGTAGTTCGCTTGGGCGATGCAGGGCCCGATCGCGGCGGCGATACATGCGCGGCGCGCGCCGAGTGTCTCCATGGCCGCAACCGTATTCGCAATGACGCCGCCGACGGCACCTTTCCATCCCGCATGCGCCGCGCCGATCACGCCGGCGTCTTCGTCGACGAACAGCACCGGCGCACAATCGGCCGTGAGGATGCCGAGCGCGATGCCCCGGACGGCCGTCACCATCGCATCGCCGGGCGGGATGCGCAGCTTGTCCTCTGCAGGGTCGTTGCCGATCTCCCAGGGCTTCGTGACGGTGATGACATTGGGGCTATGCACCTGGCCGAGAGTCACCAGCGTCGCGGCGCCCAGCGCCTCGCGCACCCGCCGGCGGTTCTCGATCACATTCGCCCGCGCATCGCCCGAGCCCGGTCCGCAATTGAGCGAGGCGTAGAGCCCTTCCGACACGCCGCCGGCGCGTCCGAAGAAGCCGTGGCGGACGCCGTGGAAATTTGCAGCCTGCAGAGCGAGCATGCATGAATGGATAGCGCATTTTTTCGAGGGGCGCGCGTCATGAACATTCTTCCGCGCAATATCGTCATCGCCGGCGGCGGCACCGCCGGCTGGATGACGGCCGCCGCTCTGGCGCGTTGGCTCTCCCGCTCCAAGGCCTGCAAGATCCGGCTGGTCGAATCGCCGGAGATCCGCACCGTCGGCGTCGGCGAGGCGACCATTCCGCCGATCCGCGCCTTCAACCAGTTCCTCGGCCTCGACGAGGGCGAGTTCCTGCGCGAGACCCAGGCGACCTACAAGCTCTCGATCCAGTTTCGCGACTGGCTGCGGCTCGGCCACAGTTACTACCACCCGTTCGGCATTCACGGCCTGTCGTCGGACTTCTTCGTCCATCTGCACCAGTACTGGCTCAAGCTGCGCCAGGATGGCGACCCGACGCCGCTCGACGCCTATTCGCTCTGCGCCGTCGCGTCGGAGCTGAACAGGTGCGCCGACACCGCGCCCGATCCCAAATCGGTGTTCGCCTCCTGGTCGTCGGCCTACCACTTCGACGCCGCGCTCTACGCCCAGTATTTGCGCCGCTACGCCGAGCAGCTGGGCGTCGAGCGCATCGAGGCGAAGGTCGAGGACGTGTGCCTGAACGGCGAGACCGGGAACATCGAGGCGCTGGCGCTCGACGGCGGCCGCCGCCTCGAAGCGGATTTCTTCATCGACTGCACCGGCTTCCGCGCCCTCCTGATCGGCCAGGCGCTGCAGACGCCTTACGAGGAATGGACGCACTGGCTGCCCTGCGACCGCGCCTGGACGGTGCACAGCGCCAAGGCCGAGCCGATCACTCCCTATACCCGCGCCACGGCGCAGAAGGCCGGCTGGCAATGGCGCATCCCGCTGCAGCACCGTATCGGCAACGGCTATGTCTATTCCAGCAAGTACACCAGCGACGACGAGGCGAAGGCGACGCTGCTCGCCAATCTCGACACCAAGGCCTTGGTCGAACCCTGGCAGTTGCGCTTCACGACGGGGCGGCGCATCAAATTCTGGAACAAGAACTGCGTCGCGGTGGGCCTCTCGAGCGGTTTTCTGGAGCCGCTGGAATCCACCAGCATCCACCTGATCCAGTCGAGCATCCTGACGCTCCTGGTCAACTTCCCGTCGCGTGACGGCGACGAAGCCGACGCGGCACAATACAATCGCAACATCGCGCGCGACTTCGAGAACATCCGCGACTTCGTGATCCTGCACTATCACGCGACCGAGCGGACCGACTCGCCGTTCTGGGATTACGTCCGCACCATGACGATCCCCGATACGCTCCGCGAGCGCATCGAGCTCTTCAAGAGCCATGGCCGCGTGCCGCCGCCGAGCCCCTATGAGGTCTTCAAGTTCGCCGAATGGATCGCGGTGATGGTCGGGCAGAACATCATCCCGCGCTCCTATGATCCGATGGTGGACATGGACGACATGGGCGAGATGGGCCGGCGCTTCGCCGCGATGCGCGCCGAGATCCGCCGGATCGTCGAAACGCTGCCGACCCACGAGGACTTCATCGCGCGGCGGATCGGCGGGCGCTGAGCTCAGCCCTGCGCATCCACCTCGGCAATGAAGTTCAGCACCGCCGCGTTCACCGCCGCGCCGCCCGCGATGAAGAAGTTATGCCCCGCGCCCGGCACGCGCACGAAGCGGGCATCGGGCAGCGTTGCCGCCAGCTCCTCGCCCCATTTGAACGGAACGGTGCTGTCTTCGTCGCCATGCAGCACCAGCGACGGCATGGTCAGCCCCGCGACGGCCTCCTTGGTCGTGGTGTAGCGCGACATCGCCTCGGCCTGCGCGATCACGCCGCGCGTGCTGTAAGGGTCGTTCTCCAGCACCTTCATGTCCTGGGCGACCGCGCCGGCCGGGGCCGCGCTGCCATAGCCGTTGTTGGCGCGCTTGGGCATCAACAGCTTCAACGCCCAGGGCGGCAACCGATAAAGCAGCCGCACGACGGACGGCGCGCGCGGCTTGTCCGCCGTCAGCATGCCGGAACAGCCGACGATCAGCGAGCGCACGCGGCCGCGATGGCGCATCGCGATGTCCTCGACGATCACGCCGCCCATCGACACGCCGAAGATATGCGCCTTGTCCACGCCCGCCGCGTCCAGCACGGCGAGCGCATCGTCGCCCATCGTCGCGACGGTGAGGTTGCGCGAGGTGCCGCTCTCGCCCGTGCCGCGATTGTCGAGCGTGATGACGCGATGTCGCGCCGCCAGCGCGGGAAGGATCGGATACCACATGGCCGACGAATAGCGGTGCCCCATGACCAGCAGTACCGGCGTGCCGGCGCCCTGGGCCTCCCAATGGATCTTCGTCCCGTCGCGGTCGATGAAAGGCATGTCGTCTCCTATTCGAATCCCGCCGGCGCCGGCGCGCGCTTCGGCACGATGGCGAGGGCCTTGAACAAAGTCCCCATCTGCTCCGGCCGCACCAGCCGGTCGAGCTGCAGCAGGATATCGGGCTTGTCCGCCAGGTGCGGCGCGCCGCGGCGGCTGCCGGCATCGCCGTTCGCCAGGATCTCCGCCCGCTGCACGATTCCGATGCCGACCAGGAACGCGCCTTGCTCCACCGGCCCGCAGGCGCTGGCGCCGCCGCGCACCACCGCATCGCCCAGCGCCGCGAAATCGACATGCGCCGACAGGTCCGAACGTCCCGGTGCCGTCAGCACCTCCGCGTATCTATGCGCGGCGACGGCTTGCAGCGTCTCGCCGAAACCCGGCACGTCGTAGCCGTAATCGATCAGCAATGCTGCACCGCCGTGACCCGTGATGCGATGCGCGATCTCTTCCGCGATCGCCTCGCCGGCCGGCGAGGCCTCGTAGAATCCGCCGTCCGGCGCGCCGTCGCGGTTGGCGGGCGCGCGGCCCAGCGGCAGCGCCACCGGCGCCACCGCGAACGCCAACCGCCCTTCGGCGTCGAGCGTCACCATGCGCTCGCACCAGCCGTGCGGCGTCTTCACATATTGATGGACCGGCAGCGCGTCGAAGAACTCGTTGGCGATCAGGAACAGCGGCCGGCCTTGCGGAATCTCATCGAGGCTCCCGGCGTGCCGCACATCGCCCAGCTTTTTCGTCTGCAGGTCGCGCAGCACCGGGCTCGCCTCGACCAGCACGACCTCGGGCGCGAACGCCGGCACGCGCTTCAGCGCGCGCAGCGCGTCGGCCATCAGCGTGCCGTCGCCCGGCCCCAGCTCGACCAGCAGCGGCCGCGCCGGGCGCTTCTGGTCCTCCCAGCATTGCGCGCACCACAGCCCGATCAGCTCGCCGAACATCTGGCTCACCATCGGCGCCGTGATGAAATCGCCGTCGCTGCCGAGCGGATTGCGCGTCGCGTAATAGCCGCTCTGCTGCTCGATCAGCGCCATGGCCATGAACTGCGCGACGGTGATCGGGCCTTGCGCCGCGATGGTGGCGGCGATCCGCGCGATGGCGTCTTCGCTCATGCCTGCCCAGAGGAAGATATCATGGGCTGTGGCGCGCGAAGCCCGGCCCACAGGAAATAGGCGGCCGCCAGCCACAGCGGGATCGACAGCGCCATGCCCATCGACAGCCAGCCGAGGAACGGGCCGTCCGGTTCGCGGAAGAACTCGACGAAGAAACGGAACACGCCATAGCCGAGGAAGAAGATGCCTGTCAGCAGTCCCGGCCGGTTGTTGAGCTTTGCGATGCGCAGGCCCGACTGCAGGATCGCGAACAGCACGATGCCTTCGAGGAATGCCTCGTAGAGCTGGCTCGGATGGCGCGGGGTGGCGCCGGCCGGGCACATGCCGTGATGCACCCGCATCACCGTGTCGTTGCAGAACACCATCGCCCAGGGAACATGGCTCTCCTTGCCCCACAGCTCGCCGTTGATGAAGTTGGCGACGCGCCCGAAAAACAGGCCGATCGGCGCCACGACCGCGATCATGTCGGACACCGGCAGGAGCTGCAGCTTGTGACGGCGGCAGAACCACCACACCGCGATCGCGACGCCCGCCAGCCCGCCATGGAACGACATCCCGCCTTCCCAGGTGGTGATCAGGCGCAAGGGATGGGCGATGAAGTCGTAGGGCAGGCCCGGTTCGCCGGGCACGACCGGGCGGCACATGTCCGACTGCGGCGACACCGCGCACAGCCCAATGCCGTAGAACAGGATCCAGCCGATCCGTCCGCCCAGGATCACGCCGAAGGTCGCCCAGACGATCAGATCGCCGATCTGGTCGGCGGTGATCGGTGCCTTGCCGCCGAACAGCGGCCCGGCCCACAGCTTGGGCTCGTGCGTCATGCGCGCCGCCGCCCACCAGCCGAACACCAGCCCCGCGATGTAGGACAGGGCATACCAGCGGATCGCCACCGCCCCCCAGATCGGGATCAGGACGGGGTCGATATTGGGGTAGGGGATAAGGGCGTGCAGCATGGGTGAAACCACGTCCCGTTCGGCGGTTCCTGTCAAGCGCGGCCCAAAAACGCACCTTGCCGGTCCGGCTCCGCGCCGCCATATAGAGCCCGACAGGAGACCGCCCGATGGCTCAGACCGACAACCCGTTCCTCGACGGCATGGCCCGGCTTTTCACCGATGCCGCAGGCGCCGCCAAGAGCGTGAAGGACGAAATCGACACCTTCGTGAAGCAGCGGCTGGAGAAGCTGGTCGCCGACATGGACTTCGTGCCGCGCGAGGAGTTCGAGGCGGTCAAGGCGATGGCCGCCAAGGCCCGGGCCGAGAACGACGCGCTCGCCGCCCGCATCGCGGCGCTGGAAGCGAAGAGCGCACCCGCGGCCTAGTGGGCCGGCGCCGCGAAGTGACCCCCGGCGCTTAATGCGCCGCGAAGTGACCCCCGGCGCTTAATGCGCCGCGAAATGACCCCCGGCGCTTAGTGCGCCGCGAAATGAAACGACTCCGCGAAGTGCTTGAGCACGGGGTCGACGGCGCCGCCGGTGACGCTTTTCGGCGTGACCGTCATCACCTGATAGACGTGATTGTTCACCACATAGATGCGGTCGTGCATCGTGTCGCCGTCCTTGTCGATGCCGACGACCTCGCGCCCGACCTGCCCGTCCAGCGTGCTGATCGAATCGGAGACGACCTGCGCCACCTCGCCCTTGAAGCCTTCGACGCTGCCGTCGATGGCGCGGCCGGGGTCGAGCTGCACCTGCGGCCCGAACGTGTCTGCGATGGTCAGCTCATAGTCCGTCTTCGAGACGTCGTATGTCGCGGTGTCCATATCCAGGCCGTTTGGAGTCTTGCTTGGGCTGTGCCCAACCGTCGGCGTTCCGGAGAACTCGACGGTGAAGGCGCCGCCCGGATCGCGAAAGGCGAGCCAGGTCTCGTCGGCCAGCGATGCTGATGCAGCCAGGCAGAGCGCAACGGCAATGACGGCGGTCTTCATGATTATCCCCAAGGCGCGATCCATGACTGTGCACTAAAGCAGAATTCGCGGATCTGCGCGCGCCGCCCGATTCAAAACGCCGCACCTTGCGCGCCTGAATCGGCAAAGCTGTGAATGAGGGAGTCTGTCCAAAGGCAGCGCGCCGCCGACTCTTGACCCCACAAAATCTTGTGCCAGTTTGGATCGCGACTGCTTCGCGTTGCGTCGCGGTTCGAATCGGAGCACGCGATGACACTCATCCACCAGGACGAGGCCCCGGCCGCCCACCACCCGATCGACATGCTCGAGCGGGCGGTCGAGGAGAACGGCTGGGCGTTCGAACGCGCCGGGCGCGACGAGCTGAACCTGTCGGTGGCGGGCCGCTGGAGCGACCATCATTTCAGCTTCTCCTGGCGCGACGATCTGCAGTCGCTGCATCTGTCCAGCGCCTTCGACATGCGCATTACCGAGGGCACGCGCCGCTCCAACGTCGCGGACCTTCTGATGTATGTGAACGCCCGTCTGTGGATCGGCCATTTCGACCTGTGGCCCGAGGACGGCACCATCGTCTTCCGCCACGCGATGATCTTCCCCGACGCGCATGCCAGCGCCGCGCAATGCGAAGCGCTGCTCAATCTCGCGCTCGAAGCCTGCGAGCACTATTACCCGGCATTCCAGTTCGTGCTGTGGGGCGGCAAGACCGCCGAGGAAGCCGTGGCCGCCGCCGTGCTGGAGTGCGCCGGCCAGGCTTAGAGGAGCCTGCGCCGTGATCGAGTTCATCGGAATCGTCGCCTGCGTCATCGCTTGTATCGGCATCCCGTTTCAGACCAGCAAGGTCCGCGCCGGCTATATGCCGCCGAACTACAAGGGCACGGCGGCGGACTATCGTGCCGCCTATCTGAAACAGGTCGCCATGCTGATGTGGGTCGGCCTCGTCTTCGGCGTGCTGCTGCTCGGCATGGTCTTCCTCCCCGTCGACAAGCCCTATGAATGGATCGCCAAGGCGGTCAGTGCCGCGCTGTGGTTCACGATGAGCGCGCTCGGCTTCTTCTCCCGCCGCGCGCTCCGCTCCGCGGCGCCGGTACCGGCGGCGCCCTAGCTCTGCTATAGCGACGGCCGGCTCGCGCAAGAGGATCATGTGTCTCAACCTATTCTGATCATCGGTGCCGGACGCATGGGCGGCGCGCTGCTGCGCGGCTGGGCGCGGCACAAGCTTAGTCCCGTGATCGCGGTCGACACCGCGCCGTCGCCCGAGCTGACTGCGTTCGCCAAGAAGCACCACATCGCACTGTTCAAGAACACGTCGTCGATCGCCTCGCTGCGTGCCCGCGCCTGCGTCGTCGCGCTGAAGCCGCAGATCCTGAAGACCGAGATCGATGCGCTGGCGCCCATCGCACAGTCCGGCGCGCTGATGCTCTCCATCGCGGCGGGCACCGGCATCAAATCGATGAAGGCGGCGTGGGGCCGCGAGGCGCGCATCGTGCGCGCCATGCCCAACACGCCCGGCGCCATCGGCCGCGGCATCACCGCGCTCTATGCCGACGGGAACGCGACGCGCGCCGATCTCGGCCTCGCCGGCAAGCTGCTCGCGGCGCTGGGCGAGACGGTGTGGGTCGACCGCGAGGCCGATATCGACGCGGTGACGGCGGTGTCGGGTTCCGGTCCGGCCTATGTGTTCCTGATGGTCGAGGCGCTCGCCGATGCCGCGGCGGCGGAAGGCCTGCCGCGCCCGCTGGCGGAAAAGCTGGCGCGGGCCACCATCACCGGCGCCGGTGCATTGCTCGATGCCGATTCCGCGACGCCGGAAAGCCTGCGCCGCGCCGTGACCAGCCCCAAGGGCACCACCGAAGCCGCGCTCAAGGTCCTGATGCGCTCCCCCGGCCTCGATGCCCTGATGCGCCGCGCCGTGGCTGCCGCCAGGGCCCGCGCCCGGGAACTTGGTTCGTAAGCCTGCCGTTGCCGGACTGAGCAATTTCCCCCTGCCGGGTTCCCCCGGCTGGACAACGTGATATTCCGCGCGATATCACGTCCATGACAGTTTCATGACACTCCGG
>DASZMT010000037.1:0-30903 GCA_035551495.1 Rhizomicrobium sp.
AGCCACGAGCTAAATTTTGAACGATCGACAGCACGACCCAATCGCGGCGGAGCTGGATGGAGCCCTATCTCACCTCCGCGCAGCGAATGCGCATGGCAAATCTCGATATAGCTGGCTTTGAACTTCACATAATCGGGTGGAGTATCGAGGGAAAGTAGGAGTGAAAAAATGCAGTTTATCGCTTCTCTACAAATGAATCTGTCTTCATAAAGATTTCTGAGGATGTAATGCCCAAAGGAGCCGCAATCTCTTTCAAGCGAGTGTGCTTTTTCCGTTAGTTTCTCTTGCTGCTCTAACGGCAGTTCGCCGAAGGCAACGGCCCAGGTCGGTCTTGTCAAAGTGCCCCCACTCGACCGAACTATATTATGTATCCTTGGACACGTAAACTATCGAATACGAATACTTGGAAAATCGCTTTGCATACGTATCTAACGGCGTCTGATTTTGAATGGCGCGGTTCTGACCGGTGCTCGGGTTTCTTCATTATTGGATGAATAAGTCTGACTTTCGACATAGATATCAATTGAATATCGAGTTTTTCATTCGCTAGAATCTTCCCGCGTCTAAAACGGTGATTTTGTGAGGGGCAGGCAGAAGGTTGCGCGCAGCACGTTAGGTGCTAAATCGGTCGGAATCTGGCTCCGTGTCAGCACGGACGAACAGGCGCGCGGTGAGAGCCCGAAATATCACGAGAAGCGCGCCCGCCTGTATGCCGAAGCCAAAGGCTGGAACGTGGTCGAGGTGTATCACCTCGAAGGCGTGAGCGGTAAGTCCGTCGCCGAGCATCCCGAAGCCAAGCGCATGATGACGGACATCCGCGCGGGCCGCATCACCGGCCTCATCTTCAGCAAGCTCGCGCGCCTCGCGCGCAACACCAAAGAGCTATTGGATTTCTCGGACGAGTTTCGCAAGCACGACGCCGACCTTATCTCTCTCGCGGAAGCCATAGACACCAGTTCCGCAGCCGGCCGCCTCTTCTTCACGATCATCGCCGCCATGGCGCAGTGGGAGCGGGAAGAGATCGCGTCGCGGGTGGCGGCGTCCGTGCCGATCCGCGCGAAGCTCGGAAAGCCCATGGGGGGCAAGACCCCATTCGGCTACCAGCTCAAGGGCGGCAAGCTCGTCCCGCACCCGGACGAGGCCCCCGTGCGCAAGCTCATGTACGAGCTGTTCCTCGAACACCGCCGCCAGCTTACCGTCGCGAACATCCTCAACGAGCGCGGCTACCGCACCTCAAAGGGCATCAAGTTCTCGCGGCAGACCGTCGTGCGGATGCTCCAGGACACCTCCGCCAAGGGCGTCCATCGCGTGAACTATTCGCACTGGGAAGAAGGAAAGATCGTCCTCAAGCCCGAGAGCGAGTGGGTGGTGCGCGAGGTCGAGCCCATCGTGTCGGTCGAGGTGTGGGACGAGGTGAACGATCTCCTCGCCAGCCAGAAGCGCACGGGCTCCAATATCGGGCGGCGGGCCGTGCACCTGTTCGCAGGCTTCGCGGTCTGCCACTGCGGCCAGAAGATGTACGTGCCCTCGAACGCCCCGCGCTACCGCTGCTGGAAGTGCGACAACCGCATTCCGACCGGCGACCTGGAAACCATCTACCACGAGCAGCTGAAGGGCTTCCTTCTCTCGGACGACCAGATCGCCAAGCACCGCGAGCGGGCGGACGCCCAAATGATCGAGCTTCAGGAACGGCTCGACCACATGGCCCGCGAGCGCGAGCGCGTCCGGCGCGAGATGGACAAGGTGTATCAGCTCTACCTCGGCGACCAGATCACCAAGGAAGGCTTCGGCGACCGCTACCGACCGCTCGAAGAGCGGGCAGGGGCGCTGGACGACGAGCTGCCCGCGACCCAAGCCGCGCTCGACCTCCTGCGCATCAACCACCTCGCCCACGGGACGATGGTAGCCGACGCCCGAGACCTCCATGAACGGTGGCCGCAGCTCTCTATGGAAGAGAAGAGAGCCATTATCGAAGCCATTACCAAGCGGATCGTCATCGGCAAGGAGACGGTCGAAATCGACCTCTACTATGCGCCCGCGCGTCCCTTCGGGACGCGCTCAAATCCAAGCGGATCAACCGCTTATGAAGAAGCGGAGACCTTGCGCGAAAAGGGCAATTACGCGAGCGCGTAATTGCAGGCGCGCGGCTTGGTGCGCGGCGTGCCCGGCGGCACGGGCACGACCTCGAACGGCGCGGTCAGGTGCTGCGCGGCGGCGACGGTTTCGGTGTCGTCGGCCTCGACGACGATCTTGATGTCGAGCAAGCCGGGCGGATAGTCGAGCGCACGCAGCGCGCCGGCCAGCTTGGGCAGGACGTTCGCCTCGCGGTAGAGCGGCACCAGGATGGTGTAGACGGGCAGGGCATCGCCCGCCGCGGCCTCTGCACGGGGCGGCGCGCGCATCCCGACGCCCGACACGGCCGCCCGGAATACGATGCCCGCGAGGAAGGCGAGCGAGGTAAGCCAGATCGTCGCCTGCCACATCGCGGCCGGCCAAAGCGCGGCGCAGAGCAGGGGCAGCGCGAGCACCGCCGCCAGCACGATGGCTTGCGTCCTGGTGATCACGACATGCGCCGACAGCTCGGGCATCCGGCGGGCGAGGCCGTTCGCCGCCTCCTCCGCCAGGGCGCGCGCCAACGGACTGTCCGGCGCCGGCGGCGCAAGCGGACAGGACGGCCGAACATCGTCCATGGCGCCGTCCATGGGCATGAGCATGGAGACCTGATGGAATCGCGGGGCGGGGACTGACACCGGCGCGGGCCAGGACGGCGGCGCCGTGGACGCAAGGCGGGAAACGCTGCGCTGCCACACTACTTTCGCGGGAGAATCATTGGGCGAAAGTCATAAAGTTGAGCAATGGTCGCGAACGCAACCACCGGCAGAAGAATCGCGAAATTATCCAATGGCGCCGCTGGTTAGGATTTCCGCAGAATGCTGTGGAACACAGCTTGGCGCGTGCTTTGGGCCGGCGCGCCTCACAAAAAATTATAGGCCGGGCAGGCTTCCCGCGGCCCCACACCCCTGTACTTGCGACTAAGTCGCGATTACGGTCCGGCTATGATCCGTATCGCTCTTGCTGCCGCGGCCTTCGCGCTCGCGGCCACGCCTGTGCTCGCCGACGGCCCGATCCCGGTGACGCTCAAGGACCACCGCTTCACGCCGGCCACCATCCATGTGAAGGCCGGCCAGCCGGCCGTCATCGCGCTGACCAACAACGACGATCAGGCCGAGGAATTCGACTCCACCGCGCTGAAAGTCGAGAAGGTCGTCGCCGGCCGCAGCGCCGGCAATGTGCGGCTGCGCCCGCTGGCGCCCGGCAAGTATCCCTTCATGGGCGAATATCACGCACAGACGGCGCAAGGCGTCGTGATCGCGGAGTAGGGCGATGATCTCCACCCTGGTCATCGTCTTCCGCGAGGTCATCGAGGCGGGCCTCATCGTCGGCATCGTGCTGGCCGCCACCGCGGGCGTGCTCGGGCGCGGCCGTTGGGTGGCGCTGGGCATCGCGGCGGGCGTCGCGGGCGCCTGCCTGGTCGCCGGCTTCGCGGCGCAGATCAGCAATCTCTTCCAGGGCTCGGGCCAGGAAGTGTTCAACGCCTCGGTGCTCTTGCTCGCCGTCGGCATGCTCACTTGGCACAACGTCTGGATGTCGAGCCATGGCCGCGAGATGGCGCGCGAGATGCGCGAGATGGGTGCGCAGGTGAAGACCGGCCGCCGCACGCTGGCCGCGATGGCGATCGTCGTCGGCGTGGCGGTGCTGCGCGAGGGCTCGGAGGTCGTGCTCTTCCTCTATGGCATCGCGGCGCAAGGCGGCTCGACGATGCGCGACATGCTGATCGGCGGCTTGCTGGGCTTGGCGGCCGGCGCAGGCGTCTCGGCGGCGATGTATTTCGGGTTGCTGCGCATTCCGGCGCATCGGCTCTTCAGCGTCACGAGCTGGCTGATCACGCTGCTCGCGGCCGGCATGGCGTCGCAGGCCGCGTTGTTCCTGCAAAATGCGGGGTATCTGCAGTTCTGGATGATGCCGCTGTGGGACACCTCGTGGCTCCTCACCGACGATGCTATCGCAGGCCGCGTGCTGCACACGCTGGTGGGCTACACCGATCAGCCGGATGGGCTGCAGTTGGCGGCGTATCTGGCGACCATCGCGGGCATCGTAGCGCTGACGCGCCTGATCAACCGGCCGCGCCCGGTGCGCGCCATGGCGCCGGCCGAGTAGTCAGACGGCGGCATAGAGCGCCTCGATCAGGGCCCGATTGCGCGGGTTCTGCCAGCGCGGCCCCATATCGTTGGTGACATAGGCGAAGGCGATGCGCGCCTCAGGATCGCAAAAGCCGAGCGAGCCGCCGGCGCCGAAATGCCCGAACGCGCCCGGATTGGGGCCCAGCGGCCGCTCCGGCTGGGTGAGCTGGAAGCCGATGCCGAAACGGCTCGAGCGGTTGTTGATGAGGTCGTGGCCGTAAACCTGCTCGGTGGCCGCCGCCGCGAGCGCCGCCGGACTCAGGATCTCATCTTCGATCAGCGCGGCATAGATCTTCGCGATGCCGCGCGCATTGCCGTGGCCGTTGGTCGACGGCACCTCGGCACTGCGCCAGCACGCGTCGTTCACCCAGTGCGAGCCCGAGAAGCCCGGCGGATTCCAATAGGTGTTCCAGTGCATCAACGCCGCGTCGCCGGGCAGCGCGGGCTTTTGCGGGTTGCCCGGCCACAGGAAGTCCGAGACGCGGTGGTGCTCGCTCGCCGGCAGGCCGATGAAGAAATCCGCGTCCAGCGGCCCCGTCACGTCCTCGCGCAGCAGCGTACCGATGCTGCGCCCATCGATCCGCCGCACCAACTCGCCCGCGAGGAAGCCGAAGGTGTTGACGTGATAGCCATGCGCCGTGCCGGGCGTCCACCACGGTTCTTGCTCGGCGAGCGCCTCGACGATGACGTCCCAATCCATCGCGGCGCCGTCGGGTAGCGGCTTGCGGATCGCGGGCAAGCCCGCCTGATGCGACAGCAACTGGCGGACGGTAACGGCTTCTTTTCCATGCGCCGCGAATTGCGGCCAATAGCGCGCGACCGTCGCGTCGAGATCGATATCGAGGCGCATGCAAGCGATGGCGCACATCGCCTTCGACACGGAGAAGACGTTGACCAGCGTGTCGCGTTGCCACGCCGTCTGCCGCGCGACATCGGCCCAGCCGCTCCACAGATCGACGACGGGTTTTCCGTTGTGCCAAATCGCGACAGCGCCGCCGCGCTCGTCGCGTTCTGAGAAGTTCCGCAGGAACGCGTTGCGCACGCTTGTAAAACGCGCGTCACAAAACCCGTCGATCGGAAGATTCATCGTGCAACTCGCGGCCAAGCGGTCGAGATATAGGTGCAATTGCTTAGAAACTGAAATATCGGCTTGCTGCTTTGGTAAGAGCCGATCTGCCATTGTCGGGGCATGGGCGAGCCAGCTGCAGACCACACCGACAATCCCGAAACCAAGGCGGCGGACTCCGTTCCGCGCCAGAAACTGATCCGCCGCGACTTGGCGCAACGCCTCGACGCGAAGCTGGCGGAGGAGGTCGAGACCGCGCCGCGCGCACCCGATGCCTGGCTCGAACGGCGCCTGCGCACCTTCGAGCGCCAGATGGGCTCGGTCGAGCAGCGCCAGGACACGGTCGAGAAGAATGCACGCGCCTCCGCCAACGCCGCCGAGGAAACGATCAAGGCGATGCAGGCGACCATCGCCGGCCTCGTCGAGCGCGTCGAGGCCGCCGAAGCGAAGGCCAAGGCGTCCGCCGTCGAGCTGCGCACCGCGCTCAACGAAGCGACGCTCCGTATACAGACGGTCGAGACCGTGGCGCATGCCGCGCTCGCCGAGAGCCATCCCGCACCGGAACAAGGCGTCGCGGCCGCCGTCGTCGACGAACCGGCGCCTGCCCTCCCGCCGAGCGACGAGCCGCCCGCGCCGGCGAGCGAAGGCGAGGCGCATCCCGATGCCGCGCTGCCGGAGGCGCCGAAGTCCTATCTCTCCGAGGTTCGCAAGAACGCCGCCGCTGCGGCGGCTGCCGCGGCCGCCGCCGAAGAGCCGAGCAAGCCGTCGATCGCCGCGCGGCTGGGCCTGTCGCGCTATTTCGTGGTGGCGATCGCGACGGTGATGCTGTTCGCGGGCGGCGCCAGCGTTGCCTTCTCCAAGGGCGTCAGCGACGGCCGCGCCGAGGCGCTCGGCGGACGCAGCCCCGCCGTCGTCGCCGCGCACCGCGTCGCGCTGCTGGCGGCGACGCCGCTCGACAAGCTCACCGTGCGCGCCCAGGCCGGCGATCCGAATGCCGAGCTCGCGGCGGGCGTCCGCTATCTGGGCGGCAAGGACAAGAACCCGGCCGCCGCCTTCCACTGGATCACGCTCGCCGCGGTGCACGGCCAGCCGGTGGCGCAATACCGCCTTGCGCTGCTCTATACGTCGGGTGTCGGCACGGCGGCCGATCCGGCGCGCGCCCTGCAATGGTTCGAGGCGTCGGCGCTGCAGGGCAACCGCAAGGCGATGCACGATCTCGCCATCGCCTATGCCCAAGGGCAGGGCGCGCCCAAGAACACGCCGGAAGCGGTGCGCTGGTTCTCCCGCGCCGCGGGCTTCGGTTATGTCGATTCGCAGTTCGACCTCGCGGTGCTCTATGAGCGCGGCGATGGCGTGCCGCAAAGCCTGCTCGATGCCTTCAAGTGGTACGCGGTGGCGAGCCGCCAGGGCGACGCGGAGTCCAAGGCCAGGCTCGAGGCGCTCAAGACGCAGCTGAACAGCGACGATCTCGCGGCGGCCCAGCACGCGGCGGACGCCTTCCACGTCGTGCCGTACAGCACGACGGCGAACGCGCTCTGATTTGCCACGCGCGGGGCTAACGCGGTGCCGCCGGCGCCCGCGAAATCCAGATTTGCGAGCCGCGGGCCATCAGCGCGCCAGCCGCGTCGAACAGCGCCACGCCGGCGACGGATTTGCGGCCACTCTGTTCGATCGGCCAGGCGGTGACGATGGTCGGCTGGCCGGCGCGCGGGCGGTGCAGCACCTGCGCCGTCATCGTGCCGAGAAGGCCGCCGCCGCTGCCGGTCTTCACGATGCCGGCCAGCGAGCCGGGGCAATCGAGCGCGGCCCACACGATCTCATCCGGGATCAGCCCCTCGGCATCGGCGAAGTTGGCGTGCGGCACCCAAATGCAGGCGATGTGGCCCGGTTCGGCGCCTTCGATCTGGCCCGGCAGGATGCGCAAGCCGTCGCCGTCCTCGCGGATCGACGAGCAGGTGAAGCAGGGCGGATGGAACGGCTTGTCGATCCACAGGCACCGCGTGCCCGCTTCGCGTGCGGCATCGAGTGATGGCGGCGTGGGTGGAGTAGGGAGCGTGCTCGTCGCCGCCACGGCTTGCGCGATCAACGTGCCATCGGCGCCGGCAAGCTTTCCGCCGTCCAGCGTCAACGTCGTGTCGAGGGGAATGAGCGCGCGCAGCGCCACCGTCGCGGGGCCTTCGATGTCCTGCGCGACGACGCCGCAGACATAGCCGCCATTGCCCGAATTCGGCGGCCCGCGGAATTGCCGCGCGATGATCACGTCACGCATACGCTCAATCGGATTCAGGCGGCCTGTGCGACCGGCGGCGGCGGCGCCTCGCAAGTGCCGCTGCTTCGCTGGCTGCCGAAATGGCAGGCATAGACCTTGGTGAACTCCGCCCCCAACAGAAAGACCTGCGCGGAGTAATACACCCAGAGCAGCATGACAATCATGCCGCCTGCCGCACCGTAAGGCGCGCCGAGGCTGGTCGACCCGAAGTAGTAGCCGAGCAGGAACTGGCCGAGCTGGAACAGCAGCGCCGTGCCGACCGCGCCGATACCGACGTCGCGCCACTCGATGACCGTGTTCGGCACCACCTTGTAGATCGCGGCGAACAGGACGCTCATCAGCGCCGTCGACACGCCGAAATTGATCAGGTTGATCGCGACATGGCTGAACGGCGTGGTCTCGTCGATATAGTGGCCGAGCGCAGTGATCGCCGCGGTGATCATCATCGAGATCATCAGGAGAAAACCGAGGCCGAGGACCAGGGCTAGGCTCACGGCGCGCCCGCGCAGCAGACGGATCAGCACCGAGCCCTTCGGCGGCGCGCGCCAGATCACGTTCAGCGCGTCCTCCATCTCGCCGAACACGCCCGAGGCGGTGAGGATCAGCGTCACGACGCCGATCAGGCTGCCGATCAACCCGTTGCCGCTGCCCGGTGCGTTGCGGATGGCGAGGCGGAATATCTCCAGGCTCTCGCGGCTCATCAGATGGCGGAAGTAATGCAGGATGGTGGAGCGCGCCGCCTCCGGGCCGAAGCCGAGGCTGGCCACCGAGACCGCAATAAACAGCGTCGGCGCGATGGCGGTGACGCCATAGAAGGCGATCGCGGCGCCGCGCGTCAGCGCGCCGTCATCGATGAAGGCGTTGCAGCCCTCCACAATGAGGCCCCAATAGGCCCTAGGTCCTGTTCCCCGCATCCGGGAACAACGCGTTCGGCGGGTTTCCCGTTTCCTGTCGCGACGTTGCGCAAGATGTTGCTCATGGCACCCCTCCGCGGCGCATGCGTTGTGTCCCATTGGAGGAATGCTGCACGGCCATGGTTCCCACACACGATTCGCGCTGGCACGCCGCAGGAACGGAGATCCGTGCCGCCTTTTCGCGCGCGGGCCGCTGGACCCATGGCCTGCTGCTGGCGGGCGAGTGGACTTGGCTGCGCATCACGGCGTGGGTTCTGGGCTTCATCGTCCTCCTCATCGCGGCGTTCTTCGTGTGGCTGTATTTCCTCGACTGGAACACGATGCGTGGGCCGGTCTCGCGCTGGGCGTCGCGAAAGTTGCACCGCGAGGTCCATATCAACGGAAATTTGAACGTCCATATCTTCAGCTGGACGCCGCGCGTCTCGGCCTCGGGCGTGACGGTCGCCAATCCCGACTGGGCGAAGCAGAAGCAGGCGGCCGACGTCGACCATCTCGCCTTCAGCTTCCGCCTGGTCCCGGCGATCTTCGGGGATGCGATCCTGCCGCTGGTGCAGCTCGACCGCCCGGATATCGTCGTGCTGCGCCGCGCCGATGGCGTCACAAATTGGGAGTTCGGCAGCGGCAACACCGGCTGGAACCTGCCGCCGATCCAGCGCTTCCTGGTGCGCGACGGCCATCTGCGCATCGAGGATCGCGTGCGGCACCTGGTGTTCACCGGCACCGTCTCGTCGCAGGAGAACGCCGATGGCGGACGCAGCGCGTTCGAGCTCACCGGCGACGGCACGCTGAACGCGAACAAATTCGCCGCCGAAATCCACGGCGGCCCGCTGATCCATGTCGACGCGAGCAAGCCCTACGCCTTCACCGCCGACGTGCGGTCCGGCGCGACGCATCTGGCGGCCGACGGCGCGATCACCCATCCGTTCCGCCTCGGCCAGTTCGTCGCCGAAGCGCGCGTGTCGGGCGGCAACCTGTCGAACCTCTACGACCTGACGGGCCTCGCCATGCCGCAGACCGCGCCCTATCGCATCGCGGGCGAGTTGACGCGCGACGGCACGATTTGGCGCTTCGCCAATTTCAGCGGCACGGTCGGATCGTCCGACCTGCACGGCAATCTGGTGGTCGATGCGTCGGGTGCCAAGCCGTTCGTCTCGGGCGGCGTGAAGTCGACCGTGCTCGACTTCAAGGATCTCGGCGAACTGTTCGGCGGCAAGTCGCAGACGGCCGTGGCGGCCGGGCGCCTGTTGCCCGACATCCCGCTGCATCTGGATCGCCTGCGCCAGATGGATGCCGACGTCGACTACGATGCCGCGACGATCCGCAGCCGGGACTTCCCGCTGCGCGGCGTGCACACGCATATCGCCTTGAAGGACGCGGTTCTGACGCTGAAGCCGCTGGCGTTCCAGTTCGCTTACGGCAAGCTTGCCGGCAGCCTGAAGATCGACGCGCGCAAAGCGGTGCCGCAGACCTTCGTCGACGCGCGCATCACCGACATGAAGATCGAACAGTTCATCGCCAAACCGCCCGCCGCCACCGGCACGCTGGAGGCCCGCGCGCAGCTCACCGGCTCGGGCACCAGCGTACAGGCCGTCGCGGCATCGTCGAACGGCCCGGTGACCTTCGTGATCCCGCGCGGCCAGTTCAACGAGAAGCTCGCGGAATGGACCGGCATCGATCTGTTCAACGCGCTGTTCGCCGGCGACAAGGCGCAGACCAATCTGCGCTGCGCGGTGGCGCATTTCGACACGCGCGACGGCGACATGCGGGTGGAGCGCGGCGTGTTCGACACCGATCCGGTGCGCATCGACGCCAAGGGCGACATCAACCTCAAGGACGAGACGCTGCGCATGACGGTGGAGGGCCAGCCGAAGGAATTCCGCATCGGCCGGCTGCGCGCGCCGATCGCCGTCGATGGCCCGCTGGCGCATCCGGCGATCGGCATCAAGCCGGGCGGCGTCGTGGTACAGGGCGTGGCCGCGGTGGCGCTCGGCTTCCTCTTCCCGCCGGCCGCGATCCTGCCCTTCGTCGATCCGGGGCTGGAGAAGGACGCGAACTGCGCCGGCCTGCTCACCGAGGCGAAGGCTCAGGGCACGCCGATCAAGGCGAAGGCGCTGCGTTCAGCGCCGCGATCGCATTGAGGATCGGCGCGAAGGCCGAAGACTGCGGATCGATGAGCTCGAAATGCCCGGCCTCGGGGATCGTCAGCGTTCCCGGCTTGTCGCCCGCCGCCCGCGCCGCCGCGACGTAAGAGGCGCGCCAGTGATCCGGCACGATTCTGTCGACGCCGCCCGCAACGACGAACACATGTCCGCCGATCGGCAGCATCGCTTGCGGTGCGGTGTCGGCATAGACGTCCTGGCCCTTGCGGTCCGCCGCCCCGGTGATGCCGTCGATGGTCGGCGCGCCGCCGCAGGGCGCACCGTCCTCGCGATAGCCTTTGAGATCGAGAATGCCGGCGAGGCTCACCAGGCCGCGCAGCTTGAGCGGATCGCCGCCGTGCAGCGGACTGCCCGCGGGGACGCGCGCGCGCGCCTGCAGCCACATCGCCAGATGCCCGCCCGCCGAATGGCCGACCGCCACGACATGCGCAAGATCGAGATGATAGCGCGGTGCCGCCTCGCGCAGCTTTTCGCTCGCCGCCATCGCGTCCTGGAACGTCGCCGGATAGCCGCCGCCCTGCGCCCCGATGCGCCGGTATTCGATATTCCACACCGCATAGCCGTGCGCCTTCAGCGCCTCGGCCAGCGGATCCATCAGCTCCAGCCCCGGCAGCTCCGACAGCCAGCAGCCGCCATGGATCATCAGGATCACCGGATGCGGGCGATCGCCCTTGGGCAGCCAGAGCTCGACGAATTGCTGCGGCCCGGCGCCATAGGTCAGGCGCGCATCGGGCTGCGCATGGGGACGCGCCAGGAGGTCGGTGTAGCTCACCGCCATCGCCGCGCCCGTCATGCCGAACGCCAGGGTCGCGGCCAGGATCAGGCGCTTCATGCCTTGCCCAGATGGCGTACGAAGAACCGCTCCCACGACGCGCCCTCGAAATTCGGGATCTCGACATGGCCGCCGGGATTGATGTGCATCGTCTTCTCTTTCGACGAGAAGGCGTTGAACAGCGCCAGCCCCGCCTCGCGCGAGGCGACCGCGTCCTCCCACTGGAAGACGAATTCGAGCGGGATGGCGATCGCGGCGGCGGCATCCGCCATCGCCGTCATGCCCTCGCGCATGCCGGCGAGGCCGAATACGGCGCACTTGATGCGCGGCTCGCCGGCGACGAACGGCACCCCGATCGCGGTGCCCATCGACACGCCCCAATAACCGATCCTGTCATGCGCACCGACGAAGGGCAGGGCCTGCGCCGCGTCGAGCGCCGCTTTCCACTCCGGCACCGCGCGCTTCGTGCGCTCGGCCATCGTCTTCAGCATGTCGGGCGAAAAGGTCGGGTTCTGGCCGCGCTCGCCGCGCACCCGCGCGCCGACCTCGTGGGCGTTGGTTTCCGCCTGCTCGCGGCTGATGCGGTCGCCATGGCCCGGCGCGTCGATCGCGAGCGTCGCATAGCCGAGGCGCAGTGCGTATTGCCGCGCCCGCGCCGCCAGCGTGCCGATCTTCTTGTGCTGCGAGCCGCCATGGCCCATCAGCATCAGCGGCCGCGGGCCGCTCGCGCCCTCGGGCGCCCAGATCGCGGCGGGCACGCGCTCGCCGTCGACGGTGAGATCGAACAGCCGTTCGGTGACGCCGTCCTCGCTCTTCTCGCGGGTGAATTGGGTCATGGCGTGCCTCCCATATTGTTTTCGCTCAGCGTAGACTGGGCGCAAAGCAAAAGGACAGCGAAGATGAGCCTGCGGCAAAAGCGCGTCGTGGTGGTCGGCGGGACCTCCGGCATCGGTTTCGCGGTGGCGCAAGGCGCGGCGGCGGAAGGCGCATCGGTCGTGCTCGGCTCGAGCCGCCAGGAGAGCATCGACGCCGCGCGCGCCAAGCTGATGGGCGCCGCGGCGCATGTGATCGACGTGAAGGACGAAGCGAGCGTCGCGGCGTTCTTCGAAAAGGCCGGCGCCTTCGACCATCTGGTCTTCACCGCCGGCGACTGGGGCAGCTTCTTCGGCGCGCCCAAGCCGATCGACGACCTCGACATCGACGCCGCCAAGGCGGGCATGGCGGTGCGCTTCTGGGGTGCGCTGGCGTGCATCAAGCACGGCCGCAAGCACATGCGCGACGGCGGCTCGATCGTCCTGACCGACGGCACCGTGGCGCATCGGCCGCGCAAGGGCCATCCGGTCTCGACCGCGGCGGCGGGCGCCATCGAGCATCTGGTGCATGGCCTGGCCGTCGATCTGGCGCCGGCGATCCGCGTCAACGGGGTGTGCCCGGCGGGCGTGCGCACCGAGGCGTGGAATTCGATTCCCGAGGCCGGCCGCGAGACGGCCTTCAAGCGCATGACCGAACGCCAGCCGCTGCCGCGCATCGGCGAGGCGTCCGAGGTGGCGGAGGCGTATCTTTATCTGATGAAGGGCGGCTACACGACGGGGCAGGTGCTGCGCGTGGACGGCGGCGCGACAAGGGTATGAGAAAGCCCGGGAACATTCGCGGCGGGTTCCGCGTTGTTCCCGGAGATTGCCCCAAACTGTGACTTGGAGACCTGCCATGGCCGATGCCTCGAAGCCTTTCCTCAGCGACGTCAAGACCCTGCGCGCGCGCGCCCGCGCCCATATCGAGGACGGCGCTATCGGTTCGAACTATGTCGGCGACGTGGGCAAGACCATCGAGATCCTCCAGTCCGTGCTGGCGACCGAGATCGTCTGCTGGCTGCGCTACAGCTTCCACGCCATCACCGCCTCGGGCATCTCGAGCGAGAGCGTCAAGGCGGAGTTCGCCGAGCATGCCGAGGACGAGCGCGGCCACGCGATGGAGGTCGCCGAGCGCATCAACCAGCTGGGCGGCAAGCCGAACTTCAATCCCGACGGCCTGCTGACCCGGTCCGCCTCGCAATATGTCGAGGGCGCGAACCTGGTCGAGATGATCAAGGAGAACCTGGTGGCCGAACGCATCGCGGTGGATCACTACCGCGAGCTGATCCGCTATTTCGGCAACGACGACCCGGGTACCAAGTCGATGCTCCAGGGCATCCTGCGCAAGGAAGAAGAGCACGCCGACGACATGCACGACCTTCTGGTCGCGCATGAGGGCAAGCCGATGCTGAAGGGCTGAGGCGCTACGGCGATGCGGGGCCATCCAAAAGATGGTCCTCATCATCGTCGAGGCTGCGCAACACGACGCCAATTCGCGACTGCAATCGCATGACGGTATCCGTCAGAAGCGCCATGTTGGCGTCCGCGTCGGCCACGCTTCGCGAGAGGCCGGCCGCAACGCACGCATCGACGTAGTCGTCCGCGATCTTTCGCGTCCGTGCATCGCGAACTCGCTCGTTCAGGAGCCGCAGCCGAACCTGCGTGTGGAAGAGGCCATCGTTGATGTCCGGACCGAGCGGCTGGCGGCCCCAGACCCCGGCCGTCTTGAACGCCCGCTTGTCTTCGAGGTGCGCCCGGCCGTTGAACCGCAGGTTCTGCGCGACCACCTCCTGCAGTTCGAGAAGGGTCGCGCGCTGGAATTCGACACGCCTGAGATTCGTCGCATCGCGGCGTTGCTCCAGCCGCGACAGCTTTTCCCGGTCGGCCGTGCGAAGATCGCCTAGCAGCCGGCTCGTTTCGGACAGCGCCGCTCCGAGTATTACGCTAAGGAGGGAGATTAATGTGGTGCCGCCAGCGATCACGCCCACGCCTCGAACGGGATATGGTGCCGGCTACAGGACTCGAACCTGTGACCCCCTGATTACAAATCAGGTGCTCTACCAACTGAGCTAAGCCGGCGTGCCGTCGCTCCTTACGCCGCCGCCGCGCCGCGCGCAACAAAGCGGGCGCCGCGGCCCTATGGTAGCGTCATGCGGGTCGGTTCGATGACGCGATGATCCTGAGGATATCTCTTGTGAAACTATTGGCCGCGTTCCTCTGCGTGGCGTCCGCCGCGGCGGCCGATCCCGCGCCGGCGTTCGACACGGTGTCGGTGGATGTGAGCCTCTCGCCCGATTTTACGACAGGTGTCCTCACCGGTACCGAGCGCTTCCAATTGCGGAGCCTTTCCGATGGCCTCGACACCATCTCGGTCACCGTCAACCCGCTCGCGGTGGACGCGACGTTGGACGGCGGGGACGGCGTCGCGGTTTCGATCGACGGCAATCGCCGCGTCTTCCATCTGCCGCGCCGCCTCGCCAAGGGCGAGACCGCGACGCTGGTCCTGCGCTTCTCCGGCACGCCCAAGCGTGACGTCGTGTTCACACCGGACGAGATCCACACCGGCTATTTCACCTGCGAGGCGATGATCTGCGACGTCGACCGCCCGGGCGACCGCGCGCCGCTGCGCTTCGCGCTGACGCTGCCCGCCGGCTTCGATGCGGTGGCGCCGGGGCATCTCGTTTCGCGCGTCGCGGCCGGCGCGGGACAGGAGATTTGGCGCTGGCGGGAGGATCGGGCCTATCCGGCCTATCTCTACGGCTTCGCGGCCGGCCGCTATGCGCGCGCGATGCTGAGCCCGTCGCTCGCAGTGCTCTACAAGGGCGAGACGCCGGAGCACGTGCAGGCCGTCTTCGCCGGTACCGCGCGCATGATCGCGTTCTACGAGTCCAAGGCCGGCCTGCCGCTGCCCGAGGGGCGCTATACCCAGGTGCTGGTTGCCGCCAATGGCGATCAGGAAGACGCGGCGCTGGCGATGATCGAGAAGGGCTCGGTCGATGGCGGCGATCCGCAGGACGACGGCATGATCGCGCACGAACTGGCGCATCAATGGTGGGGCAATCTGGTGACCTGCGCCGAATGGCGCGAGCTGTGGCTCAACGAGGGCATGGCCGGCTTCATGACGGCGGCGTGGAAGGCGCAGCGCTGGGGCCGCGCCGCCTATGATCGCGAGATCGCCGTCGCCCAGCGCGCCTGGGGCGCCGCGAAGACCGCCGGCCTGGACGAACCGCTCAGCTGGGGCGGCACCTATCCGACGCTGCGCGACAAGCGCCGCATCGCCTATGGCAAGTCGATGGTGTTCCTCGACACGCTGCGCACCACGCTGGGCGACGACGCCTTCTGGCGCGGCGTGCGGCGCTACACGCGCGACAATGCGGGCCGCAGCGTCACCGCGACGGACATGCAGAAGGCCTTCGAGGCGGCGAGCGGGCGCGATCTGTCGGCGCTGTTCAAGACGTGGGTGTTCGGCGACGGTGCGTCGGTGACGACGGCGAAGTAGGATTCGGTATAATGGGAGCGCAGGTGCGGCACGCGCTCCGGGGAACGTCATGCTCATGCTCGTTCGATCCGCCGAGGCGAAGCGCAACGCGCAACGCATGCTTGAAAAGCAGGTTCGCAAGGGGCTCAAACCGCAAGGAAGCCGCATCATCGGCCATCCGGGCGGCAGTTTCGTGGATCAGGTCTATTCCAATGGCGAGGGCGCGCTTTGGGCCGCCTTGGGACGGACCTCTTCCAAAGATCGGGTGGAGCGCTATTGGAACGGCTTCGGTGTCTTCGAGCCGGGCGTCAAACGGCTGGAGATCGTCGTCGAGACCAACATTCCGACGCAGCGAAACACGGGGTGGATCGCCGGCTTCTTCGCCAAAGATACCGAGACCGGCAATGTCTATCTGATGCACAGCGGCAAGGTCGGCGGCGGGCGGCCGGGCATCGGCAAGACCGCTTTCCTAGCGCACGCGAACGAGAAGCTGGAGCCGGTGCAGGAAAAGCCGGGCCACCAGCGTTTGGGCATCGTGATCGCGCGGATCGGCGCGCGCGATCTGGTGTCGCGGCTCTGGAGATATGTTGAGAAGGTCAAGCACTTCAAGGATGCGGCCGATGCGGGGAAACTTTCTACCACCGCCTTCCGGCGCAAGGTCGAAGCGGTCGACCGATACATCCGCGAGTTCTCCGGGCGGAAATCCGGATCGTCCGGCGGCACGTTCGACTACTACACCGATCACGGCGATATCGTCGAGGCGCTTCGCGAGGAGCAAAAGGGGATGGGCAAGACTGCGCACAACACGCCGCTGATCGATCTTTATGTCGGGCCGCATTACGCGATGGCGGCGGTCTATGAAGTGAAGACCTCTACGGAGCGCCAGGTGCTCTATAAGGCCATCGGCCAGCTGTTGACGCACAGCCTCGGCAATCCGCGCATCGAAAAAATCCTGGCCGTTCCGGCCGGAGGCGCGATCGCCGACGATTTGCGGGCCGCGATCCGCAAGCTGAACATCAGAATTCGCCGGTTCACGCTGTCCGGACCGCCGCAAAAGCGAAAGGTCGAACTTCACCGGTAGCCGTGCCGGCTGATCACCGCGCCGCGATCGAGACGTGGTCGGGTGTCACCGCGCCGCCCGACAGGATCATCGTCATCGCCTCGTCGCCCTTCAGATCGGTCGGCGTCAGGCGCGAGGCCGGCACGACCTGCAGATAACCGCTTGTCGGGTTCGGCGCCGTGGGGACATACACCGCCGCCAGTTCCTCGCCGGTGCGCGAGTCCGGAAATGTCCGCATCACGAAGCCGACCGCCTTGAGGCCCGGGCTCGGAAAGTCGATCAGCACCACGCGCTGCGTGCCGCCGCTCGGCTTCTGGCGGAACACGTCGACCAGCTTCTTCGCCGCCGAGTAGATCGTCTCGACCAGCGGGATGCGCACGATCAGCCGCTCGAAGGCGTGGATCAGGCGCTGGCCGATCATCCGGCTCGCCACCGCGCCGATGGAATAGAGCGCGAGCAGCGCCACGGCCACGCCGATCACCCAGCGCACCGTCTCGTTGTCCAGCCACGCCTTGCTTGCCGGGAAGTGCTGTTCCAGGAACCCGATCAGCGCCACCGCGAGCGGATGGCCCCAGGCCGACAGCGTTTCCAGGAAGAAATCGAACACCAGCCACACGATGATCAAGGGCGTGACCGTGAGCAGGCCCGCGATCAGGTTGGCCTGGAAATTCGCCTGCAAAAGGCGCGGTTTCGCCGTGGTTTCGGCCATCCCGGTCCCTCCCTTTGCAAAGCTGCCCCGAGCCCCTTAAGGGTGGACGGATTCGGCGCGAAATGTAATCTGCGCGCCCATTTCATACCGGCAAAGGTCCCAGCACAGGCATATGAAACGCGTCCTCATCACCTCCGCGATCCCGTCCGTCAACGGCGTCAAGCATCTGGGCAACCTGGTCGGCTCGATGCTGCCGGCCGACGTGTTCGCGCGCTTCTGCCGGGCCAAGGGCTACGACACGCTGGCGATCTGCGCCACCGACGAGCACGGCGCGCCGATCGAGCTGGCGGCGGCGGAGGACGGCATCCCGGTCGCCGACTATTGCGACAAATGGCATGCGGTGCAGGCCGATCTCGGCGCGCGCTTCGGGCTGTCGTGGGACCATTTCGGGCGCTCGTCGTCGGAGCAGAACCGCGACCTTACTTGGCACTTCGCGCGCCAGCTCTGGCAGAACGGCCATCTCGACGTGCGCACCACAAAGCAAGCCTATTCGGCGACCGACGGCCGCTTCCTGCCCGACCGCTACGTCATCGGCACCTGTCCGCATTGCGGTTACGATCGCGCCCGCGGCGACCAGTGCGAGAACTGCACCCGCGTGCTCGATCCCATCGACCTGGTCGATCCGCGCTCGGCTGTGTCGGGCGCGAAAGACATCGAGATCCGCGACTCCAAGCACCTCTTCCTCAAGCAGACGAACTTCATCGACCAGCTGCGCGCCTGGATCGCGAGCCACAAGACCGACTGGCCGGTGATCGTCACCTCCATCGCGAACAAGTGGCTGGACGAGGGGCTGCAGGACCGCGGCATCACGCGCGACCTGGAATGGGGCTTCCCGGTGCCGGACGACGTCGCGAACGGCGAGCTGAAGGGCAAGGTGTTCTACGTCTGGTTCGACGCGCCCATCGAATATATCGGCGCGACGAAGGAATGGGCCGACAAGAACAAGCTGGGCGAGGGCGCCTGGCGCGACTGGTGGTTCGGCGGCGCCGCCGAGGACGTCACCTATGTGGAATTCATGGGCAAGGACAACGTGCCTTTCCACACCATCATCTTCCCCGCGATGATCCTGGGCACCAATGAGCCGTGGAAGAAAGTCGACCGGCTGAAGGGCTTCAACTACATCAACTACGACGGCGGCAAGTTCTCGACCTCGGGCAAGCGCGGCATCTTCATGGACGGCGCGCTCGACATCCTGCCGGCCGACTACTGGCGCTATTACCTGATGGCGAACGCGCCGGAGAGCTCCGACAGCAACTTCACCTGGGAGCACTTCGCGGGCGTCATCAACAAGGATCTCAACGACGTCCTCGGCAACTTCGTCAACCGCATCACCAAGTACTGCGCCTCGAAGTTCAACAGCCAGGTGCCGGGCGAAGGCGTCTATGGCGCGGACGAGCATGCGGTGATCGCGGAGCTCGACACGCGCGTCGCGCAGTACACGGAGCTGCTCGAGGCCTGCGAGTTCCGCAAGGCGTTCGGCGAGCTGCGCGCGATCTGGGTGGTGGCGAACGAGTATGTCGCCAAGGCCGCGCCCTGGACCGCGATCAAGACCGATCCGGCGAAGGCGGCGGCCGGCGTGCGGATGGGCCTCAACATCGTGCACCTGCTCGGGCACCTGTGCTGGCCGATCATGCCGGCCATGGCGCGCCATATCCACGCGGCGATCCAGACCGCGCCGGAGATCGTCCCGTGGCCGGATGCGCCGATGGCGCAATATCTCGACCAGCTCGAGCACGGCATGACGATCAACCCGCCGCAGGTGCTGTTCGCCAAGATCACCGAAGAGCAGATCGAGCAGTGGCGCGCCCGCTTCGGCGGCGTTTCGGTATGACGATGAAAATCGCGCGGCTGACGCCCGGCGACGCCGGGGCGCTGCGCGTCGTGCGGCTGGAAGCGCTCGCCAACCATCCGGAGAATTTCGGCTCCGATCACGCCAGCGAGGCGGCGCAGCCGATCGACTGGTGGCGCGCCCGCATGGCCAGTCCGGCGGGCGTGGGGTTTGGTGCGTGGATCGGCGGCGAACTCGCCGGCATCATCAGCTTCGGCGCCGAGACGCAGGAGAAGCATCGTCACCAAGGCGGCATCGGCTCGTTCTATGTGCGGCCCGGCCATCGCGGGCAAGGCGTCGGCGACGCGCTGATGACGGCCGCGCTGGAAGAGGCGGCGCGCCGCGTCGAGCAGGTCGAACTCACCGTCACCGCATCGAACGCCGGCGCGATCCGGCTTTACGAGCGCCACGGCTTCGAGACGGTCGGACGCAAACCCCGCTCGATCCGCGTCGGCGACGTCTATCACGACGAGCTGGAGATGTGGCGGCGGGTGTGAGCGGTGGAGAGACTCCCCGACTCGACCATCGCTTCGCTCGATCGACCTCCCCATGCTGGGGAGGTGAGTGGAGCGCTGTTTCACCTCCCAGCATGGGGAGGTCGGCGGTAAGCGAAGCGAAAGCGCCGGGTGGGGACGTCAGCCTCGCGCCGCCGCGCGCGCCGTGCCCCAGGTCAGGTCGCTGACCAGTTCATATGCGATCATTCCGTCCTGCGCATAACGCGCCAACAGCGCGCCGAGCTCTTCGTCGAACGCCGCCGCGATCTCCTTGCCCATGCGGGCGCGGGTGAACGTCGCGCGGCTGTGCTGGCAGGCGACGTAGTCCGCGACGCTCTGGCGGAAGGTAAAGCGAAATTCGCGCCGGCCGGCGATGTCCATCCACGCCTCGTATTTGCGCTGATCGGCCGCGAAGCGCATGCGGTCGTAGGTCTGTCCGATGCGCGCCAGCCATCGGGTGAGGAAGCGCGTTTCGTCGTCCTGCCAAGCCGGCGCCGGCGGGCCGTCGCCGCTGACGATCGCGACCAGCGCGCCGCGTGCGGCGAGCCTGGGAAACAGAACGTCGTGCCTCATCCAGTGGATCGATGCGCCCGCCGTCGCGAGATCGAGCGGATCGGGCAGGGGCGCGTCTTCCGCCGGCCCATGCAGCCAGCGCACGTTCGGCAGCGGATGGAGCTCTGCCGCGCGCGCGATCATCGGGCCCGATGCGTCGACGCCGAGCACGCGCTCGAACTGATCCGCCAGCGCCGCCGCGATTTTGCCCGGGCCGCAGCCGAGATCGGCCATCGCGTGCCGCCGGGGCACCAGACCGAGCAGATGCTCGTACATCGCCGGAGCGTAAGGCGGGCGGCAGGCATAGGCCCGCGCCACATCGGCATCGTCGAACGCGTTGCCGGTCGCGCGCGCCCGCCAGGCGTCGTAATCCATGCGATTCTCCCCACCCGACTTAGGATTCGCGAAACTGTCTTCAAGCGGTCGCCTATACTTCGCCAGTCCTGCGTGATCTAAAAGTCACGAAGTCTTCGAAGGGGCTCCACCATGCCGTCCGCGATCACGCTTCCCGACGACCAGTATGCCCATGCCGGGGCGCCGACCGAATGGTGGTGGCATATCGGCACGCTCAAGGCCGGAAACCGCACCTTCGGCTTCGAGATCAACGCAGCGAGCTTCAGCTACGTCCTGACCCAGTTCACCGAGATCATGATCAGCGACGTCGCGGCGCAGACGCACTACCGCAAGAACACCGTGGCGGCGCTGTTCAACCCGTTCTACGCGGAATCGAACACCGAGCTGCCGTGGTATGTGCAGATCGGCGGCGGCGTCGGCGCCAACGGCGCGGTGCAGATGCACGCGCCGCTCGGCAAGATCATGCCGATGAGCGTGGTCGCGACCTTCCTCGACGAGACGACGAGCACGCCCTGTGCGCTCAACCTGGTGCTGGACCAGGAGGAGGGCGCCGCGCCGCTGCTCGTCTGGGGCACGGGCGTGCATCAGAACGGTCCCGACAACGCGCCGCCGCTGGAGAAGAACAACTACTACTACTCGTTCACCAAGCTGCGGGCGAACGGCACCATCCAGATCGGCGACGAGGTGCTGCAGGTCCACGGCCTGACCTGGATGGACCACGAATACGGCGCGTTCGGCGCCGGCACCAAATGGATCCTGCAGGACATGCAGCTCGACAACGGCGTGCACCTGTCGAACTTCGTCACCGCGGCGCCGCCGGTCGAGGGTCAGCCGATGGATTCGAATGTCACCGTTCTGTGGCCCGACGGGCGCAGCGTCTACCTCCCGAGCAAGCTGACGCCGCTGGCGCCGACCTATACGAGCCCCGACGGCACGGTGTTCTGCCTGACGATGAAGGTGGAGATCCCCGAGCTCGACGCCAAACTCACGGTCGAGACCTTGGTGGCCGAGCAGACCTTCGTCGACACGCTCTATGAGGGCGTCGCGGTGGCGCACGGCACCTTCGGCGGCCGCCCGGTGAAGGGCACGGCATGGAACGAGCAGGCGCTGAGCGCGCCCAAGCCGCCGGTGCAGGGCGCGCTGGCGTGGCGGTAGTTTTTCTCCGCTAGCCCAATCGTCATGGCCGCCCCCGTGGCGGCCATGACGATTGGGGATGGGAGGGAGTGGAGCGCGACGCGCCCTAAACCCGTGTCCACCCGTCGCGCCCCAGCGCTTCCATCGGCGTGAAGCGCGTCTTGTAGGCCATCTTGTCGCTGCCCTCGACCCAGTAGCCGAGATAGACGTGCGGCAGCCCGCGGCTCGCCGCGTCGCGGATGTGGTCCAGGATCATGAAGGTGCCGAGGCTGCGCGCGTCCTCGCCCGGATGGAAGAAGCTGTAGACCATCGACACGCCGTCGCGCAGCACGTCGGTCAGCGCGCAGGCCACCAAGGCGCCCGGCTTGCCGTCCGCGCCGGCGCGGCGGTACTCGACGATCTGGGTATCGACCGGCGTCTCCTCCACCATCGCGACATAGTCGAACAGCCCCATGTCCGACATCCCGCCGCCGGCGTGCCGCGAGTCCAGATAGGTGCGCAGCAGCGCGAACTGTTCGCGCGTCGCCTCGGCCACCACCTCGGTGCGCACCAGGTCGGCGTTGCGCTTGAGGATGCGCTTGAAGCCGCGCGACGGCTCGAACTCGTTGACCAGGATGCGCACCGAGACGCAGGCGTTGCAGCCCTCGCAGGCCGGGCGGTAGGCGATCGACTGGCTGCGGCGGAAGCCGGAATGGGTCAGCGCCTCGCTCAGCGGCTGGGCGAAGGTGCCGGAGAGGCGGGCGAACACTTTGCGCTCGACGCGGCCCGGCAGGTACGGGCAGGGGCCGCCCGGCGTTAGGAAAAACTGTGGAACGCGGGCGTTCTGCTGCTCGGTCACGTGTGAATCCGGCCTCTTCGGCAGCAACTATGACAAAACTTCCGGCCCTCGCGCCAGACGCTTCATAGGTTAGAGTTGATGCCGCTTATAGTTGACGACCGGGGGGAACCGGCGGCGCCTCGCGCAGGAGCACGATGGAGAGCCGGCGGTTGGCCGAGGCATTGGGGTCTTCGGGGAGCAGCGGCTCCGACCCCGCTTTGCCCGCCACCTCGTAAACACGGTCCTGGTCGAGGCCGCCCTGCGTCAGCAGCGACCGCGCGGCGTTGGCGCGCGCCGAGGACAATTCCCAGTTCGTCGTCCCGTTCGGCCCTTCGAAGGCCGCCGCCTCGGTGTGGCCGCTGATCGAGACTCGGTTGGGCAGCGTGTCGATGATCTTGCCGATCTCCGACAGCAGACGCTTGGTGTAGGGCATCGGCTCGGAGGTTCCGGCTTGGAACATCGGCCGCCCGTCCTGGTCGACGAGCTGGATGCGCAGGCCCTGCGGCGTGTTGTCGATCATCACCTGCTTGGAGAGGTTGGCGATGTCGGGATTGTCGGCGATCGCCTGATGGATCGCCTCGGCGGCGTGGGCGAAGTCGCCGTCCTGCGCCGTCGCGGTGCCCTGACCGTCGGACACGCCGCTGGAGCCCGCGCTGGTCTGATCCGAGGCGCCGCCATGGGCGGTGCCGTTCTGCGTGGAGTGAGTCGGGTTGGCGGGCGGAGCGGGCGCGTTCTTCTGGAACATGGAGGCGGCGCCGCCGGCCTTGGCCGAATCCTCGCCCATCACCTTGCCGCCCAGGACGCCGCCCGCGCCGCTTACGGTTTCTGCGATGCTCTGGGGCGCGAAATAGTCGGCGATGCCGCGCTTCTGCTCGGGCGTGGTGGTGTTGATCAGCCACATCAAGAGGAAGAACGCCATCATCGCGGTCACGAAGTCCGCGTAGGCGACCTTCCACGCGCCGCCGTGATGGCCGCCGTGCCCGCCTTTTTTGATGCGCTTGATGACGACCGCGCCGTCGCTGGCCATGGCCCTTCGATCCCACTCTTTACCCTGCGGCGGGTGGAGCGGTCTTTTCGCCGCGCCATGCCTCGCCTAACCTGCCAAGAATGCCTGATGCCCTGTTAACCGAGTGTGAAACGACCCCATGAGTCCGGACATGACCTTCGACAGCCGCGCGTTCCGCTCCGCGCTGGGCGCCTTTCCGACCGGCGTGGCCGTGGTGACGACGGCGCTCAGCGCCGAGCACCATATGGGCGTGACGGTGAATTCCTTCACCTCGGTCTCGCTCGACCCGCCGATGGTCCTGTGGTGCATGGACAAGAAGTCGGACCGTTACCACGCGTTCACCTCGGCGAAATCCTACACGGTGAGTATCCTGGGCACCGGGCACCAGGAGGTCTCCTCGCGCCTCGCCAAGCAGGGCAATCACAGCCTGGAGGGCATCGCGCTGCGTGCCACCCGGCTGGGGCCTCCGGCACTGGCCGACGCCCTGGCGGTATTCGAGTGCGAGGCGGAGGCGGTGCACCAGGCCGGCGACCACGCCATCCTGATCGGCCGGGTGGTGTATTTCGCGCGCGACGAGAGCGACGCCGCGCCGCTGGTCTTTTTCCGTGGAAAATACGGTGCATTGGCGTAAAGCAAGGCCGTCATGGCCTCGATCGCCGATGCGTCCTCACGAGCGAACAGAGCCCGCGTAAGTTTGCGCCGTCTGCGCCTGCTCGCGGTGACGTTCCAGAATGGTTTCCGCTCCAGCGAGCCGGGACAGATATTCCTGTGCGCCGCCGCCGGCGCGGTGATCGGCACGCTGATCGCGGGCCTGCGCCGGCTGGTCGATCTGCTGCACCGCGTGAGCTTCGATCTGCCGGCACACACCTATCTTTCGACCGGCATCGGAGTCGACAAGGTACGCATCCTCTGGGTGCCGGTGTTCGGCGGCCTGCTGCTCGGCGTCGCCGCGCTGATCATGCGGCGCTACCGTGCCTCCGACATCGTCGACCCGATCGAGGCGAACGCGCTGCATGGCGGGCGCATGTCGATGATCGATTCGATGCGGCTGGTGATCTCCACCGTCGTCTCCAACGCGGTCGGCGCCTCGGTGGGCATGGAGGCGGGCTACAGCCAGTTCGGCTCCAGCGCGTTCTCCAGCCTCGGCCAGTTCTTCACGCTGCGCCGCGCCGACCAGCGCACCTTCGTCGCCGCGGGCGCGGCGGCGGCCATCGCGGCCGCGTTCAACGCGCCGCTCGCGGGCGCATTCTACGGGTTCGAGCTCATCCTCGGCACATATTCGGTGCGGGCGCTGGCGCCGGTCGCCGCCGCCTCGCTCGCCGCCGTGCTGACCGAACGCGTGCTGATCAATCCCGAGCCACTATTCGTCGTCGCGCAGGGCTTTCACTTCAAGCAATCGGTCTATCTGCTGTTCGCGTTGCTCGGCTTGCTGTCCGCCGGCTTCAGCGTGCTCGCCATGCAGGCGGTGACCTGGGCGGAGCGCGCGCTGCGCTATCTGCCTCTGCCGCAATGGCTGCGGCCCGCGATGGGCGGCATCCTGCTCAGCGCCATGGCGCTGATCGTGCCGCAGGTGCTGGGCTCCGGCCATGGCGCGATCCAGTTCGAGTTCGATCACGACATCGCGCTCAAGACGCTCGCGGTCATCCTCGCGGCCAAGCTCGTCGCCTCCGCGATCTCGATCGGCGCGGGTTATCGCGGCGGCATGTTCAGCTCCTCGCTCCTGCTCGGCTGTTTGTTCGGCGCGGTGTTCGCCGACGTCGCGGCGTGGCTGGTGCCGCGCCTCGCGGTGCAGCACGCGGCGCTGATGATGGTCGGCATGGGCTCGGTCGCCGCCGCGGTGATCGGCGCGCCGCTCACCATGGTGTTCCTGGTGCTGGAAGGCACCGGCGACTTCCCGATGACGGTCGGCGTGATGGTCGGCGTGGTGATCGCCTCCACCATCGTGCGGCTGACCTTCGGCTATTCGTTCTCGACCTGGCGCTTCCACCAGCGTGGGCTGGGCATCAGGAGCCCGCACGACATCGGCTGGCTGAGCGATCTTTCCGTCGCCAAGCTGATGCGCTCCGACCCCAAGCTGGTCGACGCCGCGATGACGGTCTCGGCGGTGCGCGAGAAATATCCCCTTGGCGGCGCCAAGCGCGTCTTCATCGTCGGCACCTCGGGCGACTATGTCGGTGCCATCGACATCTCGGCGCTGCACGACAAGAAGCGCGACGCGGAGCAGGGCTCCCTCACCGCGGGCAGCATCGCGAAGGACGGCGACGTGTTCCTGCTGCCGGCGCAGAACGTGCGCAAGGCGCTGTCGCGATTCGAGGAGGCGCTGTGCGAGTCGCTGCCGGTGCTCGCCTCGGCGCAAAACCGCCATGTCGTCGGCTATATGACCGAGGCTTATGCCTTGCGGCGCTACAATCAGGAGCTGGAGCGCCGCCGCACCGCCGATCTGGGCGCACGCGACCTCTTCACCATCGCCGAGCCGCCGGCTTAGGCAGCGAACCCGCGCAAAGCGCATTTGCGATTCTCTGTGGCCGCAAAGGCACGAAAAGGGGCCGTTAAACGTAGCGTTTTTCGCCGTCATATCATCGTCACGAAACTGTCGCTCAGTCGTATTGTGCCCCTGGAATAGGTCCGCCCGTCGGAAGGGCGGAGCGTTTGGACATCCCTTCCTCATCATCTTCGAGAGAGGGTTTCATGCAGGGGAAGTCATTGTTGCTGACCACGGTTGCCGTGGTCGCACTGGTCGCATCTACGGGTGCCGGCCTCGCCAAGACGAAGCACAAGCCGGCGCCCGCCGCCGACACCACGATGTCTTCGCCGTCGTCACCATCCTCGCCCGCGATGGCGGCGAACGGTCCGAGCAACGCCGAGCTGGCCGCGCGCATCGACTCGCTCCAGGCCGAGCTGGCCGCCGCCGAGGACCACCGCAACGCGGACCATGGCCGCCTCTCCGCGCTCGAACAGAACTTCAACGACACGAGCTGGACCTTCGACAACGCCCGTCCGACCGTTAAGTCGGGCGACGGCCGCTTCACGATGGCCTTCCGCGTCCGCTTCCAGTCCGACTTCGCGGGCTTCATGCAGGACACGCCCGCGCCGGTGGTGGCGCCGGCGACGCTCCCCGCCAACCGCGACCTGTCGTCGGGTGCCGTGATCCGCCGCGCCTATTTCGGCGTCGAAGGCAAGGTGTTCAACGACTTCAACTACGAGCTGCGCCTCAACGGCGGCGGTACCGACGGCGGCAACAACGGCGCCTCTGGCGTGCCGAACGGCGGTGAAGGCGATCCGCTCGTCAACAAGGCCGTGCTGACCTATGTCGGCATCCCGCACTGGCATCTCAATGTCGGCGTGATCGAGCCGGCCTTCATGTTCGAAGGCACGACCTCCTCGGCCTCGCTGATGTTCCTGGAGCGTCCGGAGATCGACAACATCGCCGCCGACACGTTCGGCGCCGGCGACAGCCGCCGCGGCGTCGAACTCGGCTTCCAGCACACCGATCTGTTCTGGTCGGGCGACAACCTTGCCGTCACCGGCGCGTTCACCGGCGGCAAGACCGGCTCGACCGCCAACCACGGCAATGGCGGCGACGAGAACACCCAGGTGCTCGGCCGCATCTCCGATCGTCTGTGGACGGACGGCGTGCAGTCGAACTTCCAGATCGGCGCGTCGGGCGCCGAGGTGCTGTACAGCGGCACGGCCGCCGGCGGCGCGACGCAGACCCTGCGCTTCCGCGATCGCCCGGAAATCCGCGTCGACGGCACGCGCCTGATCGACACGGGCGGCATCAACGCCAAGACCGGCCACATGTGGGCGCTCGACGCGGGCGGCAACATCGACAACTTCTTCCTCGGCGGCGAGTACGCCTCGTTCACGATGGATCGTCAGTGCGCCGGCGGCATTCTCACCGTGGCCAACGCGCCGCAATGCGCCAACGCGGCCCACACCGCGATCGACGGCACCAAGGTGTTCGACCATCCGACCAGCTCGGGCTTCTACGTCGAGGGCTCGTGGGTCATCACCGGCGAGGCCAAGCAGTATTCGCCGGGCGCGATCAACAACGAGGTCGGCGGCTTCAACGCGCCGGTTCCGTCGGCGCCGTTCTCGTTCTCGGGCGGCTCGTGGGGCGCGTGGGAACTGGCCGTACGCTACAGCGACACGGATCTCGACTTCCACGACACGCAGGTCTCGAGCACCTCGCTCCTGCCCGGCATCAACGGCGGCGACGAAAAAATCATAGCCATCGCGCTCAACTGGTACCTGAACCGCAACATCCGCGTCATGCTCGACGACAACATCGTCCACGTGCAAAAGGGTGGCGTCGGGACGACGGCGGCCGTGCTCAACCACGACAACCAGGACCTGAACATCGTCGGCATCCGCGTGCAGTTCGCGAACTAGTCACAAGCTTGGGGCAAAACCGGGAAGGGGCTGGAGCGCCCTCTCCCTGACCGAAAGAGGAATGAGATGAAATTTTCGATGCGTGCGATAGCCGGCGCGCTTGCGGGCCTCGCGCTCGTGGCGACGGCAGCGGCGGCGGCCGACATTTCCGGCGCCGGCGCGACCTTCCCATATCCGATCTACGCCAAGTGGGCGCAGAACTATAAGGGCGTGTCGGGCGTCGGCTTCAACTACCAGCCGATCGGTTCGGGCGGCGGCATCCAGCAGATCAAGTCGCGCACCGTGACGTTCGGCGCGTCCGACATGCCGCTGCCGAAGGCCCAGCTCGACGCGGCCGGCCTGGTGCAGTTCCCGACCGTCATCGGCGGCGAAGTCGCCGTCTACAACATCCCGGGCGTCGCCGCCGGCCAGCTCGTGCTGGACGGCCAGACCTTGGCGCAGATCTATCTCGGCAAGATCTCGCACTGGAACGATCCGGCCATCAAGAAGCTGAACCCCGGCCTGAACCTGCCGGGCTCGGCGATCGCCGTCGTCCACCGTTCGGACGGATCGGGCACGACCTTCGTGTTCGCGACCTATCTCAGCCGCGTCAGCGCGGACTGGAAGTCGACCGTCGGCGCGGGCACCTCGATCGACTGGCCGGTCGGCATCGGCGCCAAGGGCAATGAGGGCGTCGCCGGCAACGTGGCGCAGAACGCGGGCGCGATCGGTTACGTCGAGTACGCCTACGCGCTGCAGAACCACCTGCGCTTCGCCAAGATGGTCAACAAGGACGGCAAGACGGTCGAGCCGTCGCTCGCCACTTTCGGTGCCGCCGCGTCGCACGCCGACTGGGCTGCCGCCGCGAACAACAGCTTCTACATCATCCTCGTCGACCAGGCCGGCGCCGACTCCTGGCCGATCACGGCGACGACCTACATCCTGATGTACAAGAACCCGTCCGACCCGGCGGCTTCGGCGGACGTGCTGAAGTTCTTCAAGTGGGCCTACGCGAATGGCGGCGACGCGGCGAAGAGCCTCGTCTACGTCCCGCTGCCGCCCGTCGCGGTCGCCGCGATCCAGAATTCCTGGAAGCAGATTCAGGGCTCGGGCATGTAATTCGCCACTCTCTGGCGAGACGCGGACAAGGGCGGGCGCGAGTCCGCCCTTTTTCGTTACCGGAAGTCATGTAATGACAGTGGCATTACGCGCTGCTATGGTGGCGCATGGCTACTCGTTCGACAAAACGCGACACGCTGAACATTCGTATCAAGCCTGCCGACCGGGGCTTGCTCGACCGTGCCGTTGCCGTGACAGGGAAGACGTGCACGGATTTCGTTCTCGATGCGACCAGGCAGGCTGCGGAGGACGCGTTGCTCGACCGCACGCTGTTCATCGCGAGCCCAGCTGCCTATGCCAAATTCCTTGAGCGGCTCGACGCGCCGGCCAAGCCCAATGCACGGTTGATGCGCACGCTCAATACGCCGCCGCCCTGGGACGAGAAATGACGCTTGCGGCGCCCGAGCCGCTGGCAGAGCACCACCGGCTCGACGATTTCCATTCTGGTGTCGCATCGCTCGACGAATGGCTGCGCCGGCGTGCTTGGGCCAATCAGGCAAGTGGCGCGACTCGGACCTATGTCATCTGCGAAGGCGAAAGGGTCGCGGGCTACTACGCGCTCGCCTCCGGCGCCGTAGACGTCGCACATGCGACGGGCCGGTTTCGGCGCAACATGCCTGAGCCGGTTCCAGTCGCCGTGTTGGCTAGACTTGCCTTGGGCCGTGACTATCAGGGGCGAGGGCTTGGCCGTGCTTTGTTTCGTGATTGCGCCTCCCGAATATCGGTAGCCGCCGATATCATCGGAATCCGCGGTGTCGTCGTGGATGCGATATCCGACGGCGCGAAAGCATTTTATCTGGCAATCGGGTTCGATGCCTCACCTTTCGATCCAATGCTTCTGATGATCACATTGACCGATATGCGCAAAGGGTTTGCGCCCTAGCCGACGGCGGCAGCGCCGAATTCCCGGAAATCCTGGGAAAATCCCATGCTGCATACGCGAAAAAACCTATTCGGAAGCCTGCTTAAGGTCTTGTCTGATAATATAACGCACCTTATCTTATCGGGACTTAGGAACCATCGCCTGATGCCCGAGAACTTCGACCGCGATCTCATGATCCTTCTGCACGACGTCGCGCGCACCATGCGCACGCGCTTCGACCAGAAGGCGCGCGCCTCCAACGCGATGACGCGGGCGCAGTGGATCATCCTGTCGCGTCTCGACCGCCAGCCGGGCATGTCGCAGAACGAACTCGCCACGGTGTGCGAGGTCGAGCCGATCACCGTCGCCCGTCTCGTCGACCGCCTCGAGGCGCGCGGCATGGTGGAGCGCCGGGGCGATCCCACGGACCGCCGCGTCCGCCGGCTGCACCTGCTGCCCGCCGCGCGGCCCGTGCTCGAAATCATTTCGCACGCCAAGAACGCGATGAGCGAGCTGGTGACCGCCGGCATCGACGAGAAGACCCGCGAGACGCTGATCGATGCGCTGCTCGCGATCAAAGAGAACCTTGCCAACGAACCCGCCGACTCGGCTTTCGCCGCAGCCGGGGAGTGAACGCGTAGAGAGAAGAAGAACACATGTCCGCCATGCAGACCGATACCGTCGATTACGCCCGCAGGCCCAGCCTCGGCACCCGCATCCGCGATGGCTTCGGCGCCGTCTGGAGCGACAAGGCGCGCCTGCGCCGCTTCCTGATGTATTGGGGCGTCGGCCTCGTCGCGCTGCTCGCGGCGTATTTCTATCTCAGCGGCGGCCGTTACGTGACGAC